>DASXAO010000159.1:0-31345 GCA_036406675.1 Burkholderiales bacterium | reverse complement strand
CGGTAATCCCAATTACCAGGGTCCCTTCGGCAACACGCTGCTGCACGGTGCCGTGGTGAGCGGCGACCTGCGCGAGGTCAAGCGCCTGCTCGCCGCGGGCGCCGACCCTCGCATCGCCAACCGCGACGGCAAGACCCCGGTGCAGGCGGCCGAGCTGCTCGGCTACGTCCGGATTTTCGACCTCCTGCAGAAGGCGAAGTCCGCTGGGCGCTGAACCGCCGGGCCGCCGTTCACCTCAAGCTTCGAAGGCCTGGCGGTGCTTCGTAACGAAGGCTTCGACCGTCATCGGCGGCCGGCCGCCGATCCGCTCGACCAGGTCGTTGGTGCCTGCGAAGATGCCGTTGGTGTGGTCGATCGCGACCTCGCGCAAGTGCTGCACGAGGAATTCGCTGCCCGGCCGGCCCGTGATGCGATCGGCTTCCGCATAAAGTGAACCCGCGTCGTTGCGCGGCGGTCGGCCTTGCTTGGCCCCGGAAACGAGTTTGGCCCAATCCTCGATCGGCATCGACTGATAGGGAATTTCCCGGCCAAGCACCTTGCTGACGACGGCGGCAATCTGGGTATGCGTCATCTCCTGCGGCCCATAGAGCGGATAGATTTTGCCGCGGTGACTCTCCGGGTTCTCGAGGATGCCGACGATTACCCGGGCTTGATCCTCGGCCGCAATCGGCGCGTGCCGTCCTGTGCTGAAGGGCGCCGCCATCAGACCCTGACGGATCATCGGCGCAAGATACAGCAGCCACTCGGCGAAATAGGTGGGCCGGATATGCGCCACGTTCAGGCCCGACCAGCCGAACACCTGCTCGGCCAGCCAATGATCTCGCGCCGCATGGCTGGAAGAATCGCCCCGAGCCGACACCTGCGACATATTCACGATCGCTTCCACACCCGCCTCCTTCGCGGCCTGGGCGAACTGCGCGGTGGCCTGCACGAGGCCCGGGCGGATCGGATACACGAAATAGCTGCGCCGGACGCCGACCAGCGCGGCGCGCACCGCGTCGAAATCCAGGAGATCGCCGACGATCAGCTCTGCGCCGAGGGACCGGAGTCGATCCGATCGCTCGTCTTCGCGGTGGACGAACGCACGAACGCTGCGCCCGGCCTCGAGGAGTTGCACGGCCGTGGCGCTACCGGTTGCGCCGGTGGCTCCTGTGACCAGGAAAAATGGTTCGCTCATGGGTGTTGCTCCTATTTAGATGTTGAATGACATCTAATAGGATGTCGGTTATCATCTAATCTGTCAAGCGACCCAGTCGCGGAGAAACGGGAGACCGGCTTGAGGAAGTCAAACAAGGAAGCCGCGCAGACGCGCGCATGCATCGTCGAGACAGCTACCGATCATCTGCGCCGCACGGGGATCGCCGGGGCGAGCCTCGCCGACATAATGGCCGCCGCGGGCCTGACCCACGGCGGGTTCTATCGGCACTTCCGCAGCAAGGAGCACCTTGTCGCCGAGGCGTTGACGGCGGCGGGCGAGAAGACCCTCATGACGCTCAGGAAGTATGCTGCCGCAGGCGGCGTCAACGCGGCCGTCACCGGCTACCTGTCACCCAAGCACCGCGACTCGGCGTCGCCCATTTGCCCCTTCGCGGCCTTCGGAAGCGAATTGCGACACGCCGGCGACGAAACCAAAGCCGCCGCCGCGAATGCGCTTGAAGCGCTCTTCGCGACACTCGCCGAAGGGAGCACGACGCCCGAGGCACGCAGCAACGCCATCGCCACTCTCGCCACTATGGTCGGCGCGATGACACTGGCGCGCGCCGTTCCGAACGGGGCGATCGCCGATGAGATCCTCGACAGCACCCGCCAAGCGCTCAAGCAACGACGATCAGGGCGACGATGAGCGCGAGAGCGATGGAATCGAGCCAGTAATCCTGCGCATCCATAAGAGGGCCTGAGGTGGGATGACCTTGCCCTCGTTTCGCAGAATCCAGAGCGCGAGCGCGATAAGCGTCCCGCCGGGAAGCACGATCTCCACTAGAACGTAGGGGGCTGCGGTACGCGCGGCTCGGAGCAAGGCTTTCATGTGCTCAGCTTGGCGGCCGTGCGTAACGGGCCGATTGCCGACGCAGCCGGGAAAAGTTACAGCCGAAACCCGCGTCGCGACGGGTCCCTTTCGAAGCTCATTACAGCTGTAGCGAACGGCGCGGGGCGTGAAACGACTGCGGGGGAAGAGCGCGCCTAGAGTCGCGCCTCATCGATGCATTGCCAAGTTCAGGAGGACACGCCATGAGTACGGTTCAATTCGCCCGCCGACGCAACCTCATCACCGCCGCGACCCTGGCCGCGCTGGTCGCGCTCGCCGCCGGGGGCTTCGCGCTGCGTTCCACCGACGCCGAGAGCAAGGCGCCCGCCTCCGGCCACGGGGTGAACGCCGCGCCCCAGGCCATGCCGGTCCCGGTCCAGCTCATCCAGAAGCAGGAGGTGGCGACGTGGGACGAGTTCTCGGGTCGCCTCGAAGCGGTGGAGCGCGTCGACGTGCGCTCGCGGGTCGCAGGCGCCGTCAAGTCGGTGCACTTCGTCGAGGGCGCGCTCGTGACGCGCGACCAGCTCCTGGTCACGATCGACCCCGATCCGTACGCCGCCGAAGTAGAGCGCGCGCAGGCGCAAGTTGTGTCGGCGCAGGCGCGCCTGACTTACACGAAAAGCGAGCACGAGCGCGCGAAGCGTCTCTGGGACGAAAGCGCGATCGCGCGGCGCGAGCTCGACGAGCGCGTCAACGCCGAGCAGGAAGCCGACGCAGGACTGCGCGCGGCGCAGGCCGCGCTGACCTCCGCCAGGTTGAACCTTTCGTACACGCAGGTGCGCGCCCCGGTGGCGGGGCGTGTCGGCAGGCTGGAAGTCACCGTCGGCAACCTGGTCCCGGCGGGGCCCGGCGCCCCGGTCCTGACCACGCTGGTCTCGGTGAACCCGATCTACGCCAGCTTCGACGCCGACGAGCACGCGGTCCTCAAGGTTCTCGCGGACGGCAAGCGCGACGTGCCGGTCGAAGCCGAAACGGTGACCAACGGCGGGCGCAAGCTGCAGGGCCGGCTCCAGCTCATCGACAACCAGGTGAACACCAAGAGCGGCACGGTGCGCGTGCGCGCGGTCTTCGACAACAAGGACGGCAGCCTGATCGCCGGCCAGTACGTGAAGCTGCGCATGGGCCGGGCCAAGGCCGAGCCCGCGATCCTCGTGAGCGAGCGCGCCATCGGCACCGACCAGGACAAGCGCTTCGTATTCGTGGTCGGCGCGGACAACAAGGCGGTCTGGCGCCAGGTGACGCTCGGAGGCAGCGCGAACGGTCAGCGCATCGTGACTACTGGCCTCGAGCCCGGCGAGCGCATCGTGGTTAACGGCCTGCAGCGCGTGCGGCCTGGGGCGCTCCTCGCGCCGCAGGAAGCCCAGGCCACGGCGCAGGCGTCGAAGCCATGAACCTCTCCCGATTCTTCATCGACCGGCCCATTTTCGCGGGCGTGCTGTCGGTCCTGATCCTGCTCGGCGGAGCGATCTCGATCGGCCTGCTCCCGATCTCCGAGTATCCGGAGGTCGTGCCGCCCTCCGTGGTGGTGCGCGCAAGCTATCCCGGCGCCAGCCCGAAGGTGATCGCCGAGACCGTGGCGACGCCGCTCGAGGAGCAGATCAACGGCGTCGAGAACATGCTCTACATGAGCAGCCAGGCGACCACCGACGGCCTGATGACGCTCACCGTCACCTTCCGCATCGGCACCAACCCGGACCTGGCGCAGCAGCTGGTGCAAAACCGCGTGCAGCAGGCCGAGCCCCGGTTGCCCGAGGAAGTACGCCGCCTCGGCGTGACCACGGTCAAGAGCGCGGTCGACCTCACCATGGTGGTGCACCTCGTCTCGCCGGGCGAGCGCTACGACATGACCTACCTGCGCAACTACGGGTTGCTCAACGTCAAGGACCGCCTGGCGCGCATCGAGGGCGTCGGCCAGGTGCTGATGTGGGGCAGCGGCGACTACGCGATGCGGGTGTGGCTCGATCCGAGCAAGGTCGCCGAGCACAACCTGTCGGCGAACGACGTGGTGCAGGCGATCCGCGGGCAGAACGTGCAGGCGGCCGCCGGCATCATCGGCGCCTCGCCCGCGCCCGACAAGACCGACCTGCAGCTCTCGATCAACGCCCAGGGCCGGCTGCAGAGCGAAGCGGAGTTCGGCGACATCATCGTCAAGACCGAGCGCAACGGCGCGGTCACGCGGCTGCGCGACGTCGCGCGCGTCGAGCTCGGCGCCTCCGAGTACGCGCTGCGCTCGCTGCTCGACAACAAGCCGGCGGTGGCTATCGGCATCTTCGCCGCGCCGGGCTCGAACGCGATCCAGATCTCCGACAACGTGCGCCGCACGATGGCCGAGATCAAGAAGAACATGCCCGAGGACGTGGACTACCAGATCGTCTACGACCCGACGCAGTTCGTGCGCGCCTCGATCAAGGCGGTGGTGCGCACCTTGCTCGAGGCGACGGCCCTGGTGGTCCTGGTGGTGATCCTGTTCCTGCAGACCTGGCGCGCTTCCATCATCCCGCTGGTGGCGGTGCCGGTCTCGATCGTCGGCACGTTCTCGCTCCTGTACCTGTTCGGCTTCTCGATCAACGCATTGAGCCTGTTCGGCCTGGTGCTCGCGATCGGCATCGTGGTCGACGACGCCATCGTGGTGGTGGAGAACGTCGAGCGCAACATCGCCGAGGGACGCACTCCGCGCGAGGCGACCTACCAGGCGATGCGCGAGGTCACGAACCCGATCATCGCCATCGCGCTGGTGCTGGTGGCGGTGTTCGTGCCGCTCGCCTTCATCAGCGGCCTGTCGGGGCAGTTCTACCGGCAGTTCGCGATGACCATCGCCATCTCGACGGTCATTTCGGCGATCAACTCCCTCACGCTTTCGCCCGCGCTGGCGGCCCTCCTCCTGAGGAAACACGAGGCGAAGAAGAACGCGTTCTTTCGCATTTTCAACCGCTACTTCGGCGCGGCGTCGAACGCCTATAGCCGCGGCGTCGGCGGCGTGCTCACGCGCAAGACGCTGATGCTGGGCGTCTACGTCGCGCTCCTCGCGGTGACCGGCGTGCTGTTCAAGGCGGTGCCCGACGGCTTCGTGCCGCAGCAGGACAAGCAGTACCTGATCGGCTTCGCCCAGCTGCCCGACGGCGCGACGCTCGACCGCACCGAGGACGTGATGCGGCGCATGGGCGAGATCATGATGAAGCAGCCCGGCGTGGAGAACGCGGTCGGCTTCCCGGGCCTGTCGATCAACGGCTTCACCAACAGCTCGAACTCGGGAATCGTCTTCGCCGCCCTGAAATCGTTTGACGAGAGGAAAACTCCGAATCTTTCCGGCGGCGCGATCGCCGGCCAGCTGAACCAGAAATTCGCCTCGATCCAGGACGCTTTCATCGTTATCTTCCCGCCGCCGCCGGTGCAGGGGCTCGGCACGACCGGCGGCTTCAAGCTCTACCTCGAGGACCGGGGCTCGCTCGGCTACGAGGCGCTCGACCAGGCGACCAAGGCCTTCCTCATGAAGGCGTACCAGGCACCCGAGCTCGCTGGCCTGTTCTCCACCTACCAGGTCAACGTGCCGCAGCTCTACGCCGACGTCGATCGCACGCGCGCGCGCCAGCTCGGCGTGCCGGTGACCGAGATCTTCGACACCATGCAGATCTACCTCGGCAGCCTGTACGTGAACGATTTCAACAAGTTCGGCCGCACTTACTCGGTGCGCGTGCAGGCAGACGCGCCGTACCGCGCGCGCGCCGAGGATGTCGGGCTCCTCAAGGTGCGCTCGGCCACCGGCGAGATGGTGCCGCTGTCGGCGCTGATGAACGTGCGGCCGTCGGCAGGGCCCGAGCGCGCGATTCGCTACAACGGCTTCCTCGCCGCCGACATCAGCGGCCGCAACGCTCCGGGCTTCTCATCGGGACAGGCGCAGGACGCGATCGAGCGCATTGCCGCCGAGACCCTGCCGAAAGGGATCGACTACGAGTGGACCGAGATCACCTACCAGGAGATCCTCGCCGGCAACTCGGCGATCTGGGTCTACCCCCTTGCCATTTTCCTCGTGTTCCTGGTGCTCGCGGCCCTCTACGAGAGCCTCGCGCTGCCGATGGCGATCATCCTCATCGTGCCCATGAGCCTCGGCGCCGCGCTGACCGGCGTGTGGCTCACCCACGGCGACAACAACATCTTCACGCAGATCGGGTTCATGGTGCTGGTGGGGCTCGCGGCGAAGAACGCAATCCTGATCGTGGAGTTCGCGCGCGAGCTGGAATTCGCCGGGCGCACGCCGGTGCAGGCGGCGATCGAGGCGAGCCGCCTGCGGCTGCGGCCGATCGTGATGACCTCGATCGCCTTCATCATGGGCGTGCTGCCGCTCGCCCACTCGGTGGGCGCCGGCGCGGAGATGCGCCAGGCAATGGGCATCGCGGTGTTCGCCGGCATGATCGGCGTCACCGCCTTCGGCATCTTCCTCACGCCGGTGTTCTACGTGCTGCTGCGCGCCCTGAGCGGCAACCGGCCGCTCAAGCACCATGGAGAGGTCCCTCACGATGCGGCCGCCTTCGCCGGCGGCGGCGTTCAGGCGAGCCCCGCCTCGCCCGTCAACAGGCACGAGGTCTGAACATGAACACTGAAGCCATGCTTGCCGGCGGAAAATGGGGTCTGTCCCTGTTTTTCACGGTCGCGCTGCTTGCGGCCTGCGCGACGTCGCTGCCGAAGATCGAGCCCGAGAAGCTGCCCCAGCCGCCCGCGGCCTTCAAGGAAGGCGACGGCCGCTGGACCCAGGCGCCGCCCGCCGACGCGCAGCCGCGCGGGGAATGGTGGAAGGCCTTCGCCGATCCGGTGCTCGACGATCTCGTCGAGCGCGCGAACCGCGGCAATACGAGCATCCAGGTCGCCGCCGCGCGGCTCGCGCAGGCGCGCGCTTTCGTGCGCGCCACCGATGCCGAGCGCTCGCCTCAGGTCGGCGTCGGCGCGAGCGCAACGCGTGCGCAGGGCATCGTAGGCGGCACGTTCGTCGGACCGGCGCGCAACATCTTCGCGACCGGCGTCGACTTCTCCTACGAAGTGGACCTCTTCGGCCGCCTGTCGCACGCCACGGACGCCGCCACGCTCGACGCCCAGGCCCAGGAGGGCCTGCTGCAGAGCGCACGCCTCCTGGTGCAGGCGCAGGTCGCGCAGACCTACCTCGCGCTGCGCGCCCTCGACGACGAGCGCGCGCTGGTCAGAAGCACCGTGCGCGCGTACCGCGAAACGCTCACGCTGACCGAGCGGCGCTGGCGCGCGGGCGACGTCGCCGAGCTCGACGTGGCGCGCGCGAGCACCGAGGTCGCCGCAACCGAGTCCGACGCGCTGGCGCTCGACCGCCAGCGCGCCGCGCTGGAGCACGCGCTCGCCTTGCTGGCGGGCGAAGTCCCATCGAACTTTTCGGTTCCGGTCGCGGAATGGAACAGCGCGCTGCCCATCGTCCCGGCCGGCCTTCCGAGCACGCTCCTCACGCGCCGCCCCGACGTGTCGGCGGCGCAGCAGACCATGCTCGCCGCGCAGGCGCGCGTCGGCGTGGCGAAGGCCGCGTACTTTCCGCGCGTGGCCCTGACGGGCACCGCCGGCTACGCCTCGACCGACATTTCGGATCTGTTCGAATGGTCCTCGCGCGCCTGGCTGCTGGGCGCGATCGCGTCCATGCCGATCTTCGACGGCGGCCGGCGCAAGGCCGGCATAGAAAGCGCGAGCGCGCAGCTCGAAGGCGAGGTGGTGCGCTACCGCGAGCAGATTCTCGTCGCCTTCAAGGACGTCGAAGACGAGCTGTCCTCGCTGCGCCTGCTCGCGGAGCAGTCGGAGGCCCAGGGCCGCGCGGTGCAAGGCGCAAGCCGCACCACCTCGCTGTCCGACACGCGCTACCGCAACGGCTACGTCAGCCAGCTCGAGCTGCTCGACGCGCAGCGAAGCGAGCTGCGCAACCGGCGCCAGGCGCTGCAGGTGCGCTCGGCGCAGTACCAGAGCACCGTCGCCCTCGTCCGCGCGCTCGGCGGCGGCTGGAACTAAGGGCCTGAGGACTATTCCGGCGTCACGTAAGCGGCCGTCAGCCCGCCGTCGACCAGGAACTCGGCCCCGGTGACGTAGGAGGATTCGTCCGAGGCGAGCCACAGCGCCGCCTGGGCGATTTCGTGCGCCTCGCCGAAGCGCCCCATCGGCAGGTGGACGAGGCGGCGCTTCTTCTTCTCCTCGGTATTGAGGAAGCTCATCAGGAGCTCGGTCTTGAGCGGCCCGGGGCTCAGGGCGTTGACGCGGATGTTCTCGCGCGCGTGGATCACCGCGAGCTCGCGCGTCATGGCGAGCACCGCGCCTTTGCTCGCGGTGTAGGCGATTTGCGGCGTGGCGGCGCCCAGGCGCGCGACGAACGACGCGGTGTTGATCACCGAGCCGCCGCCGGCGCGGCGCAGCGCCGGGATGCCGTGCTTGCAGCCGAGGAACACGCCTTTCGCGTTCACGTCGAGCGTGAGGTCCCACACCGACTCGTCGGTGGCGATCGCGTCGTCGTCCCTCGCGTGCATGATGCCCGCGTTGTTGAAGAGCACGTTCAGCCGGCCGAACTCGCGCTCGGCGGCGACCACCATCCGCTCGCAGTCCTTCGCCTTGGATACGTCAGCCTTGAAATGAACAGCTCGGCCGCCGCCTTGCTGCTTCACGAGTTGAACCGTTTCCTGCGCGGCCTGCTCGTTGACGTCGACGGCGAGGATTGCCGCGCCCTCGAGCGAGAAGAGCAGCGCCGACTGGCGCCCGATGCCGCTTCCCGCGCCCGTGATCAGCGCCACTTTGTCCTTGAGTCTCATATGCCCTCTAGTAGAACGACACAATCAGGGACGGACCACGTTTTTCATCGAGGCTCGTCCAAGGCGCGGGAAAAAACGTGGTCTGTCCCTGTTTTTGGGTTCATCTGTTTTGGGTTCAGATCCGCTCGAAGTATCGCCTGCGCTCCCAGTCGGTGACGGCTTTGTTGAAGGCGCTGACTTCGGTTCGATAGAAATGAGCGTAGTGCTCCACCACATCCTTGCCGAAGGCGCGCTTGGCGAATTCGCTCAGCTCGAATGCGTCCACCGCCTCGGACAGGGTATAAGGCACGCGCGGCAGGGCTTTGGCGGCGTAGACGTCGCCCTCGAAGCAAGCGGGCGGCTCGATGCGGTTGGCGATGCCGTCGAGTCCCGACGCGAGCGCGGCGGCGAGGGCGAGGTAGGCGTTGCAATCGGCGCCGGGGATGCGGCATTCGATGCGCATGCTCGCGCCTTCGCCGACCACGCGGAAGCCGGCGGTGCGGTTGTCGTAGCTCCACGCGAGGCGGGTCGGCGCCCAGGAGGCGTCGACATAGCGCTTGTAGGAATTGACCGTCGGTGCGTAGAACACCATCACTTCCGGGACGTGCGCCAGCCACCCGCCCAGAAAGTACTTGAATTCGCTCGAAACGCTGGCGCGTCCGCATTTCTCGCTGCCTGGAAAGACATTGCGTCCGTCGCGCCACAGGCTGAGGTGAATGTGGCAGCTCGAGCCCGCGCCGTCGGCGGCGAACTTGGCCATGAAGGTGACGCTCATGCCGGCGGCCTCGGCGAGCTCCTTCAGGCACTGCTTGAATAGCGCGTTGCGGTCGGCCATCTCGAGCGCCTCGGCATAGCGGATGTTGAGCTCGTGCTGCCCGCGGCCCCATTCGCCCTTCGAGGTCTCGACCGGCACGCCGGAGAGCTTGAGGTGGCGGCGGGCGGCGCCGTGGAAGGCCTCGGTGCGCGTGCCCTGCAGGATGTGATAGTCCTCGAGATACCAGCCGGCGGGCTCGAGGTTGCGGAAGTCCTGCGCCGCGGCGTCGCGGTAGCTGGTGCGGAAAAGATAGTGCTCGAGCTCGGTCGCGGCGAACGCCGCGAAACCGGCCTGGCGCGCCGCTTCCGTCTGCCGGCGCAGGATCGAGCGCGGCGCCACCGGCACGTAATCGTGCGTCTTCTCGCTCTTGACGTCGCACGCCACGAAGGCGGTCTTGTCCAGCCAGCTCGCCACGCGCAGCGTCGCCATGTCGGGGACCATGTGCACGTCGCCGTAGCCGAGCTCCCAGTTGGCGAAGGCGTAGCCCGGCACCGGTTCCATCTCCATGTCGACGGTGAGGAGATAGTCGCAGGCGTGGCCACCCGATTTGGCGACCTCGTCCACGAACATCTCGGCGTCGAAACGCTTGCCCACCAGCCGGCCATAGTGGTCGGTGAAGCCCGCGACCACGGTCTCGATCTCTCCTGCGGCGACCATGGCGCGCAGCGCCTCGGGCGTGAGCATGCCTCTAGGTTTGTTCATCGTTCTTCGGCGAATGAATCCGAAAATCTAATGTCAAAATAACCGCCTTGCTACCCCAGGATTTTCACCCGGTTCTGCGGCGCTGGTGGGAAAGCCGCTTCGGCGAGCCCACCGCAGCCCAGCTCGAAGGCTGGCGCGCCATCCGGCGCGGCGCCGACACCCTGATCGCGGCGCCTACGGGCTCCGGGAAGACGCTCGCCGCCTTCCTGACCGCGCTCGACGAGCTGTTCCGCGAAGGCGCGGACAAAGGCAGCCTGCCCGACGAGGTCCGGGTCATCTACGTCTCGCCGCTCAAGGCGCTCTCGGCCGACATCCACAAGAACCTCGCCGAGCCGCGCCGGGAGATCCGCGCCCTCGCCGAGGCCATGGGCTATCCGGCGGCGAAGATCACGGCGGCGGTGAGAAGCGGCGACACGCCGCAGAGTGAGCGCGCCGCGATGCTGCGCACGCCGCCGCACATCCTCGTCACCACGCCCGAGTCGCTCTACCTCCTGCTGACCGCGGCGCGCTCGCGCGAGATCCTCAAGGGCGCCCGCGCGGTGATCGTCGACGAAATCCACGCCGTGCTCCAGTCGCGCCGCGGCGCGCACCTTGCGCTGTCGCTCGAGCGCCTCAACCACGTCTGCGGCAGGAAGCTGCAGCGCATCGGTTTGTCCGCCACGCAGAAGCCGATCGACGAGGTCGCCCGCTTTCTCACCCAAAGAGAATGCACGGTTGTAGACAAAGGCCACAAGCGCGATCTCGATTTGGCCGTGGAAGTGCCGCGCTCGCCGCTCGAGGCGGTGATGTCCCACGAAGTGTGGCAGGAAATCTACGAGCGGCTGGTGGAGCTGATCGGCTCGCACCGCACCACGCTCATCACGGTGAACACGCGTCGCCTCGCCGAGCGCATGGCGCACCAGCTCTCGGAACGGCTCGGCGCCGAGCACGTCGCCGCGCACCATGGCAGCCTCGCCCGCGAGGCGCGCCTCGACGCGGAGGAAAGACTGAAGGCGGGGCGGCTGAAAGTGCTGGTCGCCACCGCCTCGCTCGAGCTCGGGATCGATATCGGCCACGTCGACCTGGTGTGCCAGATCTCCTCGCCGCACCGCATCGCGACGTTCCTGCAGCGCGTCGGCCGCTCCGGGCACACCATCCACGGCGTGCCGAAAGGCCGCATCTTCCCGCTCACGCGCGACGACCTCATCGAATGCGCCGCCATGGTCCAGGCAGTGCGCGACGGAGAGCTCGATCGCGTCTCGGTGCCCGACCAGCCGCTCGACGTCCTCGCCCAGCAGATCGTGGCCGAGGCGGCTGCGGAAGAAGAGTGGGACGAGGATGCCCTGCTTGCGCTCGTCCGGCAGGGCTATCCCTACCGCGATCTCGCGAAGGAGACTTTCCTCGAGGTCGTGGAGATGCTCGCGCGCGGCTACGTCACCCGCCGCGGGCGGCGCGGCGCGCTGATCCACCACGACAGCCTCAATCGGAAGATCCGCGCCCGCAAGGGCTCGCGCATGAGCGCGATCGTCAACGGCGGGGCGATCCCGGAGGTCTTCGACTACCGCGTGCTGCTCGAGCCCGAAGGCCACTTCATCGGCACGCTGAACGAGGACTTCGCCATCGAATCGCTGCCCGGCGACGTGTTCCAGCTCGGCAACACGTCCTGGCGGATCCTGCGCATCGGCAACGGCGTGGTGCGCGTCGCCGACGCGGCGGGCCAGCCGCCGTCGATGCCGTTCTGGCTCGGCGAAGCCCCCGCGCGCAGCGAAGAGATGAGCGCCGCAGTCTCGCGCCTGCGCGCGGCGGCGGACTCGGTCCTTCCTGGACCGGAGGCACCGCGCCGGGAAGGCGAGCTCGACCCCTCGACCGATTTGTTGATGCGGAGTTATTCCCTTTCGAGGGACGCTGCGGAACAAATCAGCGCGTATCTGGGCGAGGCGAAGCGCAGCCTCGGCGTCGTGCCGACCCTCCGAACGATCGCGCTGGAGCGCTTTTTCGACGAGTCGGGCGGCATGCAGCTCGTCCTGCATGCGCCCTTCGGCAGCCGCGTCAACCGCGCCTGGGGCCTCGCGCTGCGCAAGAAGTTCTGTCAAGGCTTCAACTTCGAGCTGCAGGCGGCGGCGACCGAGGAAGGCGTGATCCTTTCGCTCAATTCCTCGCACTCCTTCGCGCTGGAGGAAGTGTTCCGCTACCTGCACCCGAACACCGTGCGCGAGACCCTGGTGCAGGCGTTGCTCCAGTCGCCGATCTTCGAGACCCGCTGGCGCTGGAGCACGACCCTTTCGCTCGCCGTGCCGCGCAATCGCGGCGGCGCGCGCGTTCCGAACCAGCTCCAGCGCATGTATGCCGAGGACCTGCTGCAGGCGGTGTTCCCCGACGCCGTCGCCTGCCAGGACAACCTCCAGGGCGCGCGCGAGATCCCCGATCATCCGCTGGTGAACCAGGCGCTGCGCGACGCGCTGGAAGAGGCGGTGGATCTTCAAGGACTGGAAACCCAGCTCGGGCGCCTCTATGCAGGTGAAATCAGCACCGTCGCGAGGGATACGCCGGAACCCTCGGTCCTCAGCCACGAGCTCCTCAACTCCGCGGTCTATACCTTTCTCGACGACGCGCCGCTGGAAGAGCGCCGCACCCGTGCGGTCTATACGCGCCGCGCGACCGAGCCGCGCAGCGCGGACGACCTCGGGGCGCTCGATCCGGCTGCCATCCAGCGCGTGCGCGAAGAGGCTTGGCCGGTTGCCAACACGGCGGACGAGATGTACGACGCGCTGATGGTGGCGGGTTTTCTGCAGACCTCGGAGCTGGCGCCGCATTGGCCGGCGCTGCTGGCCGAGCTGGGCGAAAGGGCGCTCAGGCGGGGCGACGCCTGGTTCGCCTACGAGCGCCAGGACGACGATCCGGGGGAGATCCTCGCGAGTCGCCTCGAGGTCCTTGGACCCGTGACGGAAAGCGGACTGAAAATTCCCGACGCGAACGCCGTGCTTCTTCAGTTGGAAGGGCAAGGCAGGATCCTGCGCGGACGCTTTACGGCAAATCGGGGTCAGAGCCCGAATTCGGGATTCGCGTACGCAAATCAGAATTCGGGCTCTGACCCCGATTTGGAGTGGTGCGATCGCAGGCTATTGGCACGCATCCACCGCTATACGCTGAATCGCCTGCGCGCCGAGATCGAGCCGGTCAGTGCCGCGGACTTCATGCGCTTCCTGCTGCATTGGCAGCACGTGGCGGGCGAGGACCAGGTGAAAGGCGCGGAAGGCCTCGCGGCCGTGATCGAGCAGCTCGAGGGCTTCGAGCTTGCCGCCGCGGCGTGGGAGCACGACGTGCTGCCGGCGCGCGTGGCGGACTACGGCGCCGAGCAGCTCGACCGCCTGTGCCTGAGCGGGCGCGTCGCATGGGGACGGCTCGCGCCGGGAGCCAAGGCGCCCCTGCGCACTTCGCCGATCGCGCTGCTTTTGCGGGAGCACGTCGCGCATTGGAGCGTGGAGAAGGCGGCCCCCGAATTTTCGTCCGAGGCGGCGGCCGTGCGAGAGGCGCTGCAGAAGCGAGGCGCCTCGTTTTTCGGCGAGCTGGTCAACGCGACTCGCCTGCTGCCGGCCGTGGTCGAGCGCGCCCTGGCCGAGCTCGCCGGCGCGGGCGTCGCCAGCGCCGACAGCTTCGCCGGGCTGCGGGCGCTGCTCGCGCCGCCCGACAAGCGAAGAGATCTGGTGGAAACCGCGGGGCGGTGGTCGCTGCTTGCTTCCGAGCACGCGGACGACGTCGAGGCCGTGGCGAAGACGCTCCTCAAGCGTTACGGCGTCGTATTCCGCTCGATGCTGCAGCGCGAATCGGGCCTGCCGCCCTGGCGCGAGCTCGTTCGCGTCTACCGGCGCATGGAGGCGCGCGGCGAGATCCGCGGCGGGCGCTTCGTCGCGAGCTTCGGCGGCGAGCAGTTCGCCGCGGCCGACGCGGTCGGCAGGTTGCGGGCGGTGCGCAAGATGGAGCGAGCGGACGAGCTGGTCGTGCTGAGCGCGGCCGATCCGCTCAACCTCGTCGGGATCCTCACGCCGCAGCCGCGCATCGCCTCGGTCTACCGCAACCGGCTCCTGCTGAAAGACGGCGTGCCGATCGCGGCGCTCGAAGGCGGCGAGCTGCGCCGCCTCGCGGACGTCCCCTTGGACGACGATCACCTCAAGAGCCTGCTCGCGCGGCGCTGCCTGCGGCTGCCGCTCAGGCCGCACCTGCGGCTTCCGACGGCGCGCGAGGCCCGGGCGCTCGCCCGCGTGGTGCATTGAAGCGTGCGCTCCTCGTCCTGGCGGCCGGCCTGGCAGTCGGTGTGTCGGTTGGCTGCGTGACTTCGAGCGACGGCCGCTTCCGCAACAACTACCCACATCCCGAGAAGACCGGCTTCTGGAAGTGGAAGTGGGAGCAATTTCGCGACGGGCTGCCGCACCGGCCCGAGGGCGGCTATCACTTCGAGGTCGTGAAGAGCGATTTTTCGCCGGCGCTCAATCCGTCGGTCACCTGGATCGGGCACGCCACGGTGCTGCTGCGCGTCGGCGGGCTGAGCGTCCTCACCGACCCGCAGTTCTCCGAGCGCGCCTCGCCGCTGAGCTTCGCCGGCCCCAAGCGCGTGGTGCCGCCCGCGCCGGGTCTCGACGCCCTGCCGCACATCGACGCGGTGGTGATCTCGCACAACCACTACGACCACCTCGACCTCGACAGCGTAAAGAAGCTCGCGGCGCAGCCGGGCGGCTCGCCGCGGTTCTTCGTGCCGCTCGGCCTCAAAGAATGGTTTTCGCGCCAGGGCATCGACGACGTGGTCGAGTTGGGCTGGTGGCAGAGCGCGAGCTTCAAGGGGCTCGAAGTGCAGTTCGTCCCGGTGCAGCACTGGTCCAAGCGCACGCTCACCGACGAGAACCGCACGCTCTGGGGCGGCTGGGTGCTGCGCCATCCCGAGCTTTCGTTCTTCTTCGCCGGCGACGCGGGCTATTCCAGGGATTTCGCCGACATCGGCGCGCGCTTCGGCGGATTCGACCTCGCCGCGATCCCGATCGGCGCCTACGAGCCTCGATGGTTCATGAAGATCATGCACATGGAGCCCGCCGAGGCGGTGCAAGCCCACAAGGACGTGCACGCGCGGCAATCGCTCGCGATCCACTGGGGCACCTTCGACGGGCTCACCGACGAGAGCCTGTACGAGCCGCCGCAGCGGCTCGCCGAGGCGCGGCGCAAAGCGGGCCTGGCCGAAGGCGAGTTCTTCGTCCTCAAGCACGGCGAGACCCGCTCGCTCGCACGCCGATGAAAAGCAACAAGCAGTGGCTGCGGCGTCACGTGACGGACCCTTACGTGCGCCAGGCAAGAGCGCAGGGCTATCGCTCGCGCGCCGCTTTCAAGCTGCTCCAGATCGACGCCAAGGAAAAGATCCTGAAGCCCGGCCAGCTCGTGGTCGACCTCGGCGCCGCGCCCGGCGGCTGGTCGCAAGTCGCCGCCGACAAGGTGAAGCCGAAGGGCCGCGTCGTTGCAATTGATCTCGCGCCGATCGCCCCCATCTCGGGCGTGACGGTGCTGAAGGGCGATTTGCGCTCGGAAAGCCTGCTTCAAGCGTTGGGAGGCGCCAGGGTGGACGTAGTACTTTCGGACCTGTCGCCGAATTTGTCGGGCATAGGCAACGTCGACCAGACGCGGGCGCTCGAACTCGTCACGGCCGCGATCGATTTTTGCTGCAAGGTGCTCAAACCTGAGGGCGTTTTCGTCCTCAAGACGTTTCATGGCCAGGCATTCGACGAGGTCTTGCAGCTGCTTCGGAGGACATTTGAGAAGGTAAAAGTCGTAAAACCCCTCGCTTCCCGGGGTGAATCCGCGGAAACTTACGTGGTGGCGCGTGGGGTAGGTGCCCTGTAACATCAGTTACTTGTCGCGATGCAGTCGCTGGACTAACGACACGGAGTTAGCGCTTGAACAACATGCTCAAGAACCTGGTCATCTGGCTCGTCATCGGGCTGGTGCTGATGACCGTGTTCAACCAGTTCAACACCCGCCAGTCGGCGCAGGCGCCGATGGAGTACTCCCAGTTCCTGGAGGAGGTAAAGGCGGGGCGCATCGCCAAGGTCACCATCGAGGGGCGCCAGCTCAAGGCGACCACTTCGGAGGGCAAGCGCGTCACGAGCTACTCGCCTGGCGACATCTGGCTGGTCTCGGACCTGCTGAAGTACGGCGTCAAGATCGAAGCCAAGCCCGAGGAGGAGCCCTCGCTCCTCATGAACATCTTCGTCTCCTGGTTCCCGATGCTGCTGCTCATCGGCGTGTGGATCTTCTTCATGCGCCAGATGCAGGGCGGCGGGCGCGGCGGCGCGTTCTCGTTCGGCAAGTCGCGCGCGCGCATGCTGGACGAGTCCACCAATACCGTCACCTTCGCCGACGTCGCCGGCTGCGAGGAAGCGAAAGAGGAGGTGGCCGAGCTGGTCGACTTCCTGCGCGACCCGTCCAAGTTCCAGAAGCTCGGCGGGCGCATCCCGCGCGGCGTGCTGATGGTGGGCTCGCCCGGCACCGGCAAGACGCTGCTCGCGCGCGCGATCGCCGGGGAAGCGAAAGTGCCGTTCTTCTCCATCTCGGGCTCCGACTTCGTCGAGATGTTCGTCGGCGTCGGCGCGGCGCGCGTGCGCGACATGTTCGAACAGGCGAAGAAGCACGCGCCCTGCATCGTGTTCATCGACGAGATCGACGCGGTCGGCCGCCAGCGCGGCGCGGGCCTCGGCGGCGGCAACGACGAGCGCGAGCAGACGCTGAACCAGCTGCTCGTCGAGATGGACGGCTTCGAGGCGACGATGGGCGTGATCGTCATCGCCGCCACCAACCGGCCCGACGTGCTCGACCCGGCGCTGCTGCGTCCCGGCCGCTTCGATCGCCAGGTCGTCGTTCCTCTGCCCGACATAAGAGGGCGGGAGGAAATACTCAAAGTGCATATGCGCAAAGTGCCGCTTGCGCCCGACGTGAAGCCCGACATCATCGCGCGCGGCACGCCGGGCTTCTCGGGCGCCGACCTCGCCAACCTGGTGAACGAGGCGGCGCTGTTCGCGGCGCGCCAGAACAAGCGGCTCGTCGACATGGACGACTTCGAGCGCGCCAAGGACAAGATCATCATGGGCGCCGAGCGCCGCTCGATGGTCATGCCCGAGGAGGAGCGGCGCAACACGGCCTACCACGAGTCGGGCCACGCGATCGTGGCGCGCCTCCTGCCCAAGACCGACCCGGTGCACAAGGTCACCATCATCCCGCGCGGCCGCGCGCTCGGCGTGACGATGCAGTTGCCGACCGAGGACCGCTACAGCCAGGACCGCACGCGCCTGCTCAGCATGATCGCGGTGCTCTTCGGTGGCCGCATCGCGGAAGAGCTGTTCATGAACCAGATGACCACCGGGGCCTCGAACGACTTCGAGCGCGCCACCGAGATCGCGCGCCGCATGGTGACGCAGTGGGGCATGTCCGACGAGCTCGGCACGATGGTCTACGGCGAGAACGAGGGCGAGATCTTCCTCGGCCGCGCCGTCACCACGCACAAGAACGTGTCGGAAGCGACCATGCAGAAGGTCGACGCCGAGATCCGCCGAATCATCGATCAGCAATACCGCGTCGCGCGCACGCTCCTCGAGGAGAGCCGCGACAAGGTCGAGGCGATGACCAAGGCGCTGCTCGAGTGGGAGACGATCGACGCCGACCAGATCTCCGACATCATGGACGGCAAGCCGCCGCGTCCGCCCAAGCCCTCGGGCGGCAGCTCGCAGAAGCCCGCCAAGCCGACGAACGACGGCGGGGCGCAGGGAGAGACTGCGCCCGCGCCCAGCGCATAGAGACCGCGAAGCCAGTCCTGCGCTGCGGGCGCTTCTCGCTGCCGCTGGACAGACCTCTGGTCATGGGCGTGGTGAACGTCACGCCCGACTCCTTCTCCGACGGCGGCAGGTTCTTCGCGCCGGAAGCGGCCGTGGCGCATGCGCGGCGCCTCTCGCAGGAAGGGGCCGAAATCATCGACATCGGCGGCGAATCGAGCCGCCCCGGCGCGGCGCCGGTGTCCGAGGAGCAGGAACTTGACCGAATCCTGCCCGTCCTGGAGAAGATAAAGGATCTCTGTGTGTCGGTGGACACGCGCAGGCCCGCCGTGATGAAGGCGGCGCTCGCCGCGGGCGCCTCGATGATCAACGACATCCAGGCGCTGGCCGAGCCCTATGCGCTCGAGGCGGTGGCGGGCACCGGCTGCGGCGTGTGCCTCATGCACATGAAGGGGCAGCCCGCCACCATGCAGCGCGAGCCGCGCTACGACGACGTGGTCGCCGAAGTGATGGCGTTCCTGCGCGACGCGGTCAGAAAGGCGAGGTTCGCGGGCATCGGCGCGGAGCGCATCGTCGTCGACCCCGGCTTCGGGTTCGGCAAGACCGCCAGCCACAATCTCGAGATTCTGAGAAAGCTGGGAGAATTCGCCGCGCTCGGCCAGCCCGTGGTCGCGGGGCTGTCGCGCAAGTCGACCCTCGGCCAGCTCACCGGGCGGCCGGTCGAGGCGCGCCTCGCCGGCAGCCTCGCCATGGCTTTGCTTGCGCTCGAGGGAGGCGCGAAAATACTGAGGGTGCACGACGTGAAGGAGACGAGGGACGTGATCGCCGTGTGGCAGGCATTCCATGGGTCGTAAGTACTTCGGCACCGACGGCGTGCGCGGCACGGTCGGCGCGAGCCCGATGACGCCGGATTTCGTCCTGCGGCTGGGCTACGCCGGCGGCAGGGTGCTCTCCGGCAGGGTGAAGAATCCGGCGGTCCTGATCGGCAAGGACACGCGCATCTCGGGCTACATGCTCGAGTCCGCGCTCGAGGCGGGATTCTCCGCCGCGGGCGTCGACGTGCACATGTGCGGGCCGATACCGACGCCCGCCGTCGCCTACCTCACGCGCGCCCTGCGGCTTTCCGCGGGCGTGGTGATCAGCGCCTCGCACAATCCCTATCCGGACAACGGCATCAAGATCTTCTCCGGCGACGGCTTCAAGCTCCCGGACGAGGCCGAGGCGCTGATCGAAGCGGAAATGGAGCAGCCCATGGGCTGCAACCACGCGGCGAAGCTGGGCAAGGTCTGGCGGGTCGACGACGCCGGCGGCCGCTACATCGAGTTCTGCAAGTCGACCTTCCCGACGCAGCTCGACCTCAGGGGCCTGCGGCTGGTGGTGGATTGCGCGCACGGCGCGGCGTACAACGTCGCCCCGCACGTGTTCCACGAGCTGGGCGCGGACGTCACGAGCATCGGCGCGAGCCCCGACGGCCTCAACATCAACGACCAGACCGGGGCCACCGCGCCCGCCGCCCTCAGGCAGCAGGTGCTCGACCGGCAGGCCGACCTCGGCATCGGCCTGGACGGCGACGCGGACCGCGTGGTGATGATCGACGCGGCCGGGCGCCTCTACGACGGCGACCAGCTTCTGTACGCCGTGGCGAAGCACCGCGCGAGCAAGGGGGGCGTGAGCGGCGTGGCCGGCACGCTGATGACCAACCTCGCGTTCGAAACCGCCATGCAGCGCCTCGGGATCCCGTTCGGGCGCGCGGCGGTCGGCGACCGCTACGTGCTCGAGCTGATGCGCGAGAAAGGCTGGGAGCTCGGCGGGGAGAATTCGGGCCACCTCATCTGCCTCGACAAGCACACCACCGGCGACGGCATCGTCTCCGCGCTGCAGGTGCTGCACGCCATTCGCGAGACGCGCGCCTCGCTCGCCGAGCTCACCGCGGATCTCGTCATGTACCCGCAGGTGCTGATCAACGTAAAAGTGCCTCGCGGCTTCGACTGGAAAGCCCACCCGTCGATCAAGCAGGCGAGCAATGCCGCAGAGCAATCGCTCAACGGCAAGGGCCGTGTATTGCTGCGCCCGTCCGGCACCGAGCCGGTGCTGCGCGTGATGGTCGAGGGCGAGCCGCGCGAAGCGATCGAGTCGGCCGCGAACAGCATCGCCGACGCCGTGAAGCAAGCGGCGCGCTGAAAAGGCCTTTTCATGTAGTTGTTGCCTTGGGCCTCACGCAAACGCTCGCGTGGGGCACGACCTATTACCTCCCGGCGATCCTCGCCAACAACATGGCGGCCGAGCTCGGCATCGCCACGCCGTGGATCTTCACCGCGTTTTCCGCGGGTCTGCTGCTGTCCGCGTTTCTCGGTCCTGCCAGCGGCCGGTTGATCGACGTGCATGGCGGCCGGCGCGTGCTGCCGGTGTCCAACCTGCTGATCGCCGCGGGCCTGGCGCTGCTCGGTTTCTCCTCGGGAATGGTCTCGCTGTTCGCCGCGTGGCTGGTGATGGGCCTCGGCATGAGCTGCGGCCTGTACGAGGCGGCCTTTTCCACCCTTGCGGGCATCTACGGCCGCGACGCGCGTCGCGCGATCACGGGCATCACGCTGATCGCCGGTTTTGCCAGCACCGTGTGCTGGCCGCTTTCCGCGTACATGGACGTGACGATCGGCTGGCGCGCCACCTGCTTCGCGTGGGCGGCCGCGCACCTCATCGTCGCCTTGCCGCTCAACCTGCTTCTGCCGCCCGGGAGACGTCACGAGCCGGCAAACGCATCCGGAGCGCACGAAGCGTCGCGGAAAAGGCGCGTGCCGGTGATGGCGGGCCTGTCGTTCGTCTTCGCTGCGGCCTGGTTCGGCAGCACGGCCATGGCCGCGCACCTGCCGCGCGTGCTGCAGGAAGCAGGCGCGACGCTGGCGGTCGCCGTCGCGGCGTCGGCGCTCGTGGGGCCCGCCCAGGTCGCGGCGCGCCTGCTCGAGTTCTGGCTGATGCGCCACGTTCACCCGATCGTCTCGGCGCGCATCGCGTCGCTGGCGCATCCGTTGGCAGCAACCGGCCTGATCGCGGCGGGCGCGCCGGCTGCGACGCTGTTCGCAGTGGTCCATGGTGCGGGCAACGGCGTCATGACGATCGCGGTCGGCACACTGCCGCTTGCCCTGTTCGGGGCGGCGGGTTACGGCCTGCGCCAGGGGCTGCTCATGGCGCCGGCACGGCTGCTTTCCGCCAGTGCCCCATTCGTCTTCGATCTGCTGCTGGCGCGCTACGGGACGTACGCGTTGACCGTGACAGCCGGGTTCGGCCTGGCGGCGTTCACCGTCCTGATGCTGCTTCCCGTCGAGCGGCAGCGTCAGTCGCGGACCATCAGTTGACCGCGCGATGTCAAACTCTGTAGGCATGGGTCGCGAGCGTGACCTAATGCCAGTGCGATATTTCCCATTCCAGACTATTGTGCAGCCCATGCAAAAGGTGCAGACCGTCTCGGGGCTGAGGAACAGCGGCGATGCCTACCGCCAGTTCCGCCCGACGGGCTTCATCGCCGGCGCGCACGCGATGGCGCTCCAGTTGATCCGCCACAAGCTCTCCGGGGCGATCATCGCCCTGATCGGCATCGCCGGCATCGCCGGCACCTTCATCACCTTCTGGCCGCGCTAGCCTGGTAGCGCACCCCTAGTAGCGCACCCTAATAGCGCACCAAGGGCCGGGCGTCCGACTCCGGCTGCAGGGTGACGTGGTCGATCCCGAACTTCTCCTGCAGGCGGCGTTGCAGCGCGCCGAGCGTGCGGTCCCATTCGCGCATGCTGCCCACCACCACGTGGGCCGAGAGCGCGGTGCGGCTCCCCGAAAGCGTCCACACGTGCAGGTCGTGCACCGAGACCACGCCTTCTACGCGCGCCATCTCGAGGCCGATGGCGTCGACCGAGACGCCGTGGGGTACGCCTTCCATAAGCGCGTGGAGGCTTTCGCGCGTCAGGCGCAGCGCGGAGGCGGCGATCAGCAGCGCGATCGCGAGCGAGGCGATGGCGTCGATGAGCAGCCATCCGGAGAGCGCGATCACCAGCCCGGCGGCGAGCGCCGCCGCCGACCCCATGGCGTCGCCCACCACGTGCAGCATCGCGGCGCGCGTGTTGAGATCGTGGCTGTGCGGCGTGAGCCGGCGCAGGATCACGAGGTTCATCGCGAGGCCCACGGCGGCGATCAGCGCCGCCGCAC
This sequence comes from Burkholderiales bacterium, assembly GCA_036406675.1. Lineage (GTDB taxonomy): Bacteria > Pseudomonadota > Gammaproteobacteria > Burkholderiales > SG8-39 > SCGC-AG-212-J23. The sequence continues at coordinate 9,055 of DASXAO010000159.1, read as the reverse complement.
CGCCCTTGACCGGCGGCGGCGACTGCCACCGTCCCAGCGCCTCGTACGCGATGGCCGCCGCGATGACCAGCATGGTGACGGCGTTCACCAGCGCGGCGAGCACCTCGGCGCGCCCCAGGCCGTAGGAATGCCGCGCAGAAGGCGGCCGCCGCGCCATCCACGCGGCGAGCGCGGCGAGGCCGAGCGCCGCGCCATCCGTCAGCATGTGGCCGGCGTCCGACAGCAGGGCGAGAGAACCGGTCCACCACCCGCCCGCCGCTTCCACGACCCCGAACGCGAGGGTCAGGACCGCGGCGCCGTGCAGCGCAGGCGCGTGCCCGCGCTCGTGATGGGCATGGTGGTGATGATGATCGTGATGATGATGCTCAGCCACGGCCGTTCAGCCTCGCGAGGACGCTTTCCGCGGCGCCGTCGTCGTCGCCGCGCCAGGCGACCACCTGGTCTGGACGGATGAGCGCGAGCTCGGCGCCATAGAGCTCGTGCGCCTCGTCGCTCCGGACATCGAGCACGGTGAGATCGAGGCCGAACGCCCGGGCTGCGCGCTCGAACCCGGCGCCGTCGGCCTTTCCGAGCCGCAGGAGGGTCCACTCGAAGCCGAAGGCATCGAAGAGCGACCGAGCGTCGTCGAGCCATAGGTGCGGCGGTCGCCCTCCCGGGCAAGCCGTCGGCACGTAGACGTTCGGCCGGTCGGGCGGCGGCGCGGATCCGTCGGGGACGATCGCGGGCGAATCGTCGTAGCGGCCGCCGAACGTGATCCCCGGGATGTTGAATTCGGCCGCCCCGTGGCGCGCGAGGTACTCCCCGGCCTGCCTGCGCGCAGCCTCGCCTGCGGCGGTCTCCTCCTCGATCTCGCGCGGCGGTTCGATGCCGAGCGAGTCGGCAAAGGCCTTGGCGTAGGAAGTGTTGCGGACCGCGAGCGGGCGGCGCTCGGCGTCGTAGCTTTCGAGCAGGCGCGGCGCCGCCTGGCCCTTCAGCACGGCGGCGAGCTTCCAGCCGAGGTTCACCGCGTCCTCGACCGCGGTGTTGTAGCCCAGCCCTCCGGTCGGCGTGAAAAGGTGCGCCGCGTCTCCGCCGATGAAGACGCGCCCGGCGCCGAAGCGCTCCGCCACCAGCGAATGGCCCGCGGTCCACGTGTCGCGCGCCAGCACTTCGACCGCGAGCGGGGCGCCGATCGCCTGGCGCACCATCTCGACGGCCGATTCGTCGGTCACGCGTGCCTCGTCCTCGTGCGGCTTGAGCTGCGTATGGAAGGCGAATTCCTGCCTGCCATCGACGGCCGGCATGAAGCAGCGGCGCTCGCGGTTGAAATTCACGTTCATCCAGGCCGGCGCATGCGGAATGTCCCGGTAGAAGGCGGGGATGCGGCAATGGACAGCGTACATGCGGCCGCCCACGAAGTCGCGCGTCACTCCCGTCTCGCCGGCGTAGCGGATGCCGAGCGCCTGGCGCGTGGGACTTCTCGGGCCGTCGGCGCCGACCAGATATCTGGCCCGCACCGCGTGCGACGGACCGCCGGCCGCGGGCTCGACCCGGACCCGGACTTCGTTCTCGAGCGCCTCGAACCGCGTCATGCGCCAGCCATAGCGCACCGACACCCCGGCGAGGCGCTCGGCGTGGCGGCGCAGCACCGGCTCGATGAATTTCTGGTTGCAGCGGTGGGGCAGCTCGGCGGCGCTCCAGGAGCCTGACAGCGTCCTGACGAGCTGCCGTGCGTCGCGCGCGGACGGCAGCGAGAAGCGCGCGAGCTCGTGCCCGGCGAAGCGGGTGAAATAGGCGATGTCGGTCGGGAAGTCCGCCGGCATGCCGAGCGCGCGCACCTCGTCGGCGAACCCCAGGCGGCGGTAGTGCTCCATGGTGCGGGCCTGGGTGGCGTTCGCCTGGACGTTGCGCGTGGTGCCTTCCTTGGCATCCACCAGCAGCGCGGTGATGCCGCGGCGGCCGAGCTCGTTCGCGAGCATCAGGCCGAAAGGGCCGCCGCCGGCGATCAGCACGGAGACTTCGGTGGGAAGTGCGGCGGTGGGAAGCACGGCGGTGGCAAGCACGGCGGGATTCTAGGCCCAACCGCGCGGCCGGCCGTCCGATCGGAACGCCGACCCCGGCGCGCTATCCGCGCGCGCTCGGCGATCGGTCATTCCGCCGGATGGTCAGCACAGTGTAAGCCTCCGTTGTGACGGCGAGGTTGCGGCGCCTGGGCCGTTGTAACTACTGCGAGGAGAAAGGCGCGGCGTGGCGCAGGTTCTCGCCGTGCACCGCGTAGATCACGTGCTCGAAGATGTTGGTGGCGTGGTCGCCGATGCGCTCGAAGGACTTGGCGACGAAGAGATAGTCGAGGCAGCTCGAGATGGTGCGCGGGTCCTCGACCATGTAGCTGATCAGGCTGCGCAGCACGCCGCGCAGCGAGGTGTCGAGCTGCGCCTCGCGCGCCGCGGCGTCGGCGACGCGGCTCGCGTCGAGCTCGTCGAGCGCGCCGACCGCCTGGCGCACGAGCTCGGTCGCGACGCGCGCCATCGACTCCACTTCGTGGTGGCGCGGCCGGCTCGCCCAGCGGTCCGCGGCGATCCTGCCCGCGCACAGCGCGATCTTCTTCGCTTCGTCGGCGATGCGCTCGAGATCGGTAGTGGTCTTGATGATGGCGAGCAGGAGCCGCAGGTCGCCCGCGGCGGGCTTGCGCCGCGCGATGATCCTGCCCACGAGATCGTCGACCGAGCGCTCGAGCTCGTTGATGTCGATCTCGTGGCGCATGACCTGGTCGATGAGCACCGTGGAGCCGGCGCCCAGGCACTGGATCGCGTCCCCGAGCTGGCGCTCGACGCGGGCGCCCATGCGCGCAAGCAGCAGCCTGGCGCGACGCAATAGCTCGTCGAACTCGCTCGAGGTGTGGGCTTCCTGCATCCGTGAAGGGTAGCCGCGCAAGATGACGGAATTGTTTCAGTCATTTCTGATACAGTGCGCGCCGCGTGGAAGCCGAAAGTCCCTACAAGGGCCAGACCGGGCTGCGAAGGATCCTCAGCGCGACGCGCAATTCGCTCGAGGGCTTCGCCGCCGCGGTGCGCCACGAGGACGCGTTCCGCCAGGAGCTCATCATGGCGGCGCTGTTCGTGCCCGCGGGTCTCTGGCTCGGCCGCGATGGCCCCGAGCGTGCGATTCTTGTCGCGGCGGTGCTCTTCGTGCTGGTAGTGGAGCTCTTGAACTCGGCGGTCGAAGCGACCGTCGACCGCATTTCGTTCGACAACCATCGCCTCGCCAAGCGCGCGAAGGACATCGGCAGCGCGGCCGTCATGCTATCCATCACGACCGCGGCCGCGGTGTGGCTCCTCGTGCTGCTGCGGTAACAGCCCGGTAAGAAAAGCGTCCTCATACAGTCACATGGCGCGCCTACGCTGCGCGCCATGAGGGCGCTCTCCATCGCCATGGTGACCGAGACCTACCCGCCCGAGGTCAACGGGGTCGCGCGCACCGTCGGGTTCATGGCCGAAGGCCTGTGCGAGCGAGGGCACTTCGTGCAGCTGGTGCGTCCGCGCCAAAACGGCCACGACCACGCCGCGAGCGGGCCGCGCTTCCAGGAGATCCTCGCCCGCGGGATTCCGATCCCGCGCTACGCGCAGCTCAAGATGGGGCTGCCGGCGAAGGGCGCGCTGGTGCGCGCCTGGAGCGAGCTGCGGCCGGACATCGTTCACATCGCGACCGAGGGGCCGCTCGGCTGGTCGGCGCTCGCCGCGGCGCGAAAGCTCGGCATTCCGGTGGCGACCGATTTCCACACCAACTTCCACGCATACAGCCGCCACTACGGTTTCGCCTGGCTCGCTGCGCCGGTCATGGGTTACCTCAAGCGCTTCCACAACCGCGCCGACTGCACGATGGTGCCGACCGCGGAGCTCGCCGACGAGCTCGGCGGGCGCGGCTACCGCGGCCTGCGCGTGGTGGGCCGGGGCGTGAATCCCGAGGTATTCACGCCGCAGCGGCGCTCGCCCGAGCTGCGCGCGCAGTGGGGCGCGGACGAGGCCACGCCGGTCGCGCTGTGCGTGAGCCGCTTCGCGCCGGAGAAGAATTTTCCGCTCGTGATCGAGGCCTACGAGGCGATGCGGCGCGAGCGTCCCGACGCCAAGCTCGTGCTGGTGGGCGACGGCCCGCTCGGCGAAGCGCTGCGCAGGCGAAACGTCGGCTACGTCATCGCGGGGCGGCTGGTAAACGGCAAGCTCTCGGCGCACTACGCCTCGGGCGACATTTTTCTCTTCCCCAGCACCACCGAGACGTTCGGCAACGTGACGCTGGAGGCGATGGCGAGCGGCCTGGGGATCGTCGCTTATCGCTACGCCGCTGCGCGCCAGCACCTCGAGCACGACCGCTCGGCGCTGCTCGCTCCGTTCGACGACGCCGCGGCGTTCATCGCCGCGGCACGGCGCATGGTGCAGGACATGAGCCTGGTGCGCCGCCTCGGCGAGGCCGCCCGGCGCGCCGCGCAATCGCTCACCTGGAACCGCATCGTCGGCGACTTCGAGGGGGTGCTCGCGGATGTCGCGCGTTGAGATCACCATGCGCGAGCTCCTGCGGTGGGACCGCGCCCTCTGCACCACGCTCAACCAGATGTTGCGCTACGCGATCCTGGTGCGCGCCCTGCAAGGCGTCTCCTGGCTGGGCAACGGCATCTTCTGGTACAGCCTGATGCTCGCGCTGCTTCTGATCCACAGGGGCGAAGCGGTGCTGCCCGTGCTGCACATGGCGTTCGTCGGCGCCGTGTGCACCGCCTCCTACAAGATGCTCAAGCGCGGGACCGTGCGCCCGAGGCCCTTCCAGGCGATGCCGACCATCGCCGCCGGCGCGCCGGCGCTCGACAAATTCAGCTTTCCTTCAGGCCATACGCTTCACGCGGTGTCGTTCACGCTCGTCGCCTGCGCCTATTACCCGGCCCTTGCCGTCGTCCTCATCCCGTTCACCGTGCTCACGGCGGCTTCGCGCGTGGTGCTGGGCCTGCATTACCCGAGCGACGTGCTGGCCGGCGCGGCGATCGGCGCCGCCGTCGCCCTGGCCTCCTTCCGGATCTAGCCCGCTCCAGTCCTCGAAGCCGCCCGCGAGCGCGGTTTCCACCGCCTCCAGCACCCGCGTGGTTCTCGCGAGATACAGGCTGAAGCGCCGCTCGCTGCTGCGCACCCGAAGCGCGACCACCGCACGGCAGAGCGCGGGCGCGGGCGAGGCGCGCAATGCGCGCTCTCCTCGGGCGAGAACCCGCAGCGCACGCCGCGAGAAGCTTTCGCTGCAATGGAACGCGGAGGCAACGAACTGCACCGCGTGCTCGCCCGCTTCCTCTAGCGCTTCGGCCGGCCCCAGCTTCTGCTGGAGCCAATGGTCCATCGCCCATTCGCTCGCGAGATGGCCGACCATCGCGGTGCGCCCGAGGCGCGCCTCATGCTCCGGCACGAATGCGTTGTGCGCCACCACGTCGGAAACGAGATGGGTCGCATAGCCGAGCGCGAGCGCGCGGTCGTAGTCGCTTCGCGGCGAAGCGGCGATCCTGCGCAAGGTCGCCCAGAGGTGCGAGCGGCGGAAGGCCGGGCTGTGCAGCCAGAACCGGCCGACCATCGCGAGGTCGGGCAGGCACGCGCCGGCGAGCACCAGTCGCGGCAGAGCCTGCGCCGCCGCGCGCCATTCCGGGTCGGCGAGCGAAACCGCCGCCAGCGCGTAGTGCGCGAGAAAGACATGCGTCTGCAGGCCCCACGCATTCGCGTCGGGCGCGTAGAGGAGCACAAGGAGCGCGCACAGTTTCACCGGCGCGCATTGTGCGGCCCGGTTATGACTGCGCTATTTCATTCGCCGGGGGCTCGCGCTCTCCGCGCGGGGCCGCGCGGCGGTCCTGCGCCGCGCGCGCGATGTCGTCGTGCACCACGAGGTCGACCGCCAGCATGAAGACCCATTCCGGAACAGTGGCTCTGCCGGAGAGCCACAGCTCCAGCGCGTGTTGCTCGACGTTGAGGCGCTGCTGCAGGGCGGAGGGGCCGCCCGTGATGTCTGCCGCCCGACGCAGCACCGTCATGCGCAGCTCGCGGTCCATGACATCGCGACGGCACGCAAGCGCCGTGCCTGCCGTCGCGCAGGGCGGTAGACCGATTCGCTAAGACCGCGTGCCGAGATACACGCCGCCGACTGTGACGGCGAAACCGAGAAGCGCGGTGGCACTCAGGGTTTCATGAAACGCGACGAAGCCCATGAGCGCGGTGATCGGCGCGGTGAGATAGAAGAGCGCCGACACGCGGCTCGCTTCGCCCTTGCGGAGCAGGGCGAACAACAGGCTGAACGCCGCGATCGAATTGACGAGCGAGAGCCACGACGAGGCGAAGATCAGCTGCCAGCTCCACTCGACTTCAAGCCCTTCGAGCCGCAACGCCGGCACGAATACGATTGCCCCGGCAGCCGCCATCTGGATGAGCGCGCCGGAGCGCAGATCCATCGTGCTGCAGTACTTCTTCTGATAGAGCGTGCCGCAGACCAGGGCGGCGAGGGCGGCGAAGATTGCAGCGTAGCCCTCCCAGGTCGCTGCGCCGAGGGAGATCCTGTCCAGGACGACGAGCGCGACGCCGACCAGCCCGGCGCCGAGCCCGAGCCACTGGCGCCGTCCGACCCGCTCGCCGAGGAGCGGGACGGCGCCGAGCGCCGTGAAGAGCGGCGCGAGGCCGTTCACGAGCGCCGACATGCCCGCGCTCACGCCGTGCTGCAGGCCGAAGTAGGCGCAGCCGAGCGCCAAGCCCTGAATCAGCACGCCAGCAACCGCGAGGTGGCCGTAGTCGACGAGCTTGTCCGGCCACGGCGCGCCGGTGGCGAGGGCAATCAGGAGCATCACGGCGCCCGCAGCCGCGAACCGGATCACCAGGAGCGTGAACGGCCCAGCGTAGGGCAGGCCGATCTTTCCGGCGATCCACGCGCTGCTCCAGAGCACGACGAAAAGCCCGCCGAGCGACGAAAGCGCTGGCAAGCGGCGGGCGGCGATGACTGCGTTCATGGAATGCGTCCCATCGAGCGTTGAGGACGCGATTGTGAGCGCCGCCGCGCCGCCGCTCAAACGGTCTTTCGGCATTCCGTGCATGCGCATTGCGCATGCAAATCCATCCTACGAAGCCGTACTAGCGGAGCTCGCGCGAGCTCTCGATGATCTTCGACACCAGGCCGTACTCGATCGCCTCTTCGGCGCTCATCCAGAAGTCGCGCTCCATGTCGCCGAGCACCTTCGGCAGCTGCTGCCCGGTCTGCCTGGCGATGACCTTGGCGATGCGCTCGCGCGTGCGCAGGATTTCCTTCGCCTGGATGGCGATGTCGGTCGCAGGGCCGCCCGCGCCGCCGCCCGGCTGATGGATCATGAAGCGCGTGTTCGGCAGGCACACGCGCCGCTCCTTGGACGCGGCGAGAAAGACGTGCGTGCCGGCGCTTGCCACCCAGCCGGTGCCGACGGTGGTCACCGGCGCCCGCACGAAGCGGATGATGTCGTGGATCGCATCGCCCGATTCGACGTGGCCGCCGGGCGACGAGATGAGCACGGTAATGGGCCCGTCGGAATCCTCCGCCAACGCGATGAGGCGCGTGCAAGTCGCGCGCGCCACCGCGTGGTTGATTTCGCCGAAAAGCATGACGAAGCGCGACTTGAAGGCCAGGCGGTCGGCGATCGCCTCGATGCGTTCGGGGGTTTCGGGCTTTTCTTCGTTGAGGTCCATCGGAGGCTCCTGGCAGGTTCGCCGCCAATGGTACAACGGCAGCCCGGCGCGCCGACCGTTACCGTCGCCGCGCCGGAGCTGCGATGCGAAAGCGTCAGTTGCTCGAATGACTCTCGCACACCCAGCCGTCGCGGACCAGGTGGCCGTTCTGCCACTTGAAGTTTGCGCTGGCGTCGGTGCCGGCAGGGCAGTCCACCGGGTTGGCGACCGTGTCCCGGGCGAGGTCGAAGGCCGAGGCCGACAGTGCAAAGCCCGCCAGCAGAAGTGCGGCTGCGATTTTTCTCATGGTGCGATCCTTTCCATTACGTAAAAGCCGCGGATGTTGCGGCGAAAGGACGCACGTTAGGGGCGCGTGGGCACGGATCGGTTTCACTTTGCGCGCTCACCGCTACACGTGCAATATGACCCGCAGGTGACAACAAGCCAACTGATACGTCAGTTTGATTTGCTGGGCGTCGAAGCAGGCGGCGTGCTACTGGTGCACGCGGCGTTCTCGCAGATTGCGCCGGTGGAAGGCGGGCCGCGCGGCCTCATCGAGGCGTTGCTCGCGACGCTCGGTGAACGCGGAACCCTGGTCATGCCGAGCATGGCGGACGACGACGACACGCCGTTCGATCGCCGCAGCATGCCTTGCCGCGCCGTGGGGTGCTCGCCGACAGCTTCTGGAGAATGCACGGCGTGCTGCGCAGCGACAGCCCCCACGCCTTCGCCGCGATCGGGCCGCAAGCCGCGCGAATCACCTTGCCGCATCCCGTGGACGTGCCGCACGGCCTCGACAGCCCTCCCGGACGCGTGCACGAGCTCGACGGCCAGGTGCTGCTGCTCGGTGTAGGGCACGACTGCGACACGACGATCCACGTCGCCGAGGACATCGCCGGCGTGCGCTACTGCCAGCCGAAGCACGCCACCGTCACGGAGGACGGACGGCCGAAGCGCTACGAGTACGGCGAGACCGACCATTGCTGCGAGAACTTCCGCCTGCTCGACTCGTGGCTGGAGGCCGACGGCCGCCAGCGCCGCGGCTGCGTCGGCAACGCGGAAGCGCGCCTCGCGCGCTCGCGCGACATCGTGTCGGCCGCGCTCGAGCGCCTGCGTCGGAACGAAACCGTGTTCCTGCACGAGCGCGGCGCGTGCGCCGAATGCGATGCCGCGCGCGCCGGCGCTGTACCATGGCGCAAAGGAGGCTGACTGGCGCGGGTCGGTATCGTCGGCGTGAGCGGCTATGGCGGAGGCGAGCTCCTCCGCCTGGTGTCCGGCCATCCGTCCTTCGAGCTCGCGTACGCGGCCGGAGAATCGAGCGCGGGGCAGGCGCTCGCGCAGCGCTTCCCGTGGCTTGCCGGACGCGACGAGGGCGCGCT
>DASXAO010000158.1:0-45862 GCA_036406675.1 Burkholderiales bacterium | reverse complement strand
GGCGACGGGCGCATCGTGCTCACCGCCGCCAAGATCTTCGGCGCGCGCGGCTTCGGCGTCGAGATCAAGGAAGACCTGGTGCGCCGCTCGAACGAGGCGGCGCAGAAGGAAGGCCTCGCCGACCGCGTCAAGTTCCTGAAGCAGGACCTCTTCAAGACCGACATGTCGCAGGCGACCGTGATCACCATGTACCTCCTTCCGGACACGGTGAACCTCCTCAAGGACAAGTTCCTGAGCGAGCTGAAGCCTGGCACGCGCATCGTGTCGCACGACTATCCGCTCACCGGCTGGATTCCCGAGAAGTACGTGCAGATGGACCTCGAGGACAAGGTCCAGATCAGCGGCGTGACCACCACGCTCATCTACCTGTACGTGGTGCCGGCCAAGGTGGCCGGACGATGGAGCGCGCAGATGCCGCCCGCGGTGAGCAAGCAGCCGGCCACCCTGCAGCTGAAGCAGCAGCTCACGCGAGTCTCGGGAAGCGCCCAGCTCGACGGCAAGGAAGTGGCGCTCGAGGACGTGAAGCTGCGCGGCGACCGCCTCACATTCCGCCTCTCGGGCCGGCGCGGCGAGTTCAGCGGTCAGGTGAAGGGATCGAGCATCGAGGGCGTGATGGAAAACGGCAGCGCGAAAGTTCCGTGGAGCGCGACCCTGGGCGGATGAAGATCGCGCTTCTCTTTCAATCCCAGCTTCGGCTCGAAATCGATCTCGTCGAGACCGAGACCACCAAGGCGATCTTCGCGGCACTGCCTTTCAAGGCAAGGGCGCAGACCTGGGGCGAGGAGGTCTACTTCGCCACGCCGGTCAAGGCAAAGCTCGAGAAGGACGCGCGCCAGGTCGTCGAGCCCGGAACGGTGTGCTTCTGGACCGAGGGCGACGCGATCGCGCTTCCCTACGGCAGGACCCCGATCTCGACCGACGAGCGCCCGAAGCTCGCGAGCCGCTGCAACGTGCTCGGGAAAGTCGTGGGCGATCCGAAACGGCTGGCGGCGGTCAAAGGCGGAGAAACCCTGACCGTAGAGAGGGCGTGATGGAGCGAAAGCGCGTCAATTCCTCGAAGCTGCGCTCGGTCGGCTACGACGAAAAAACGCGCACCCTGGAGGTCGAGATGTCGAACGGCCAGGTGTTCCAGTACGGGGGCGTGTACCCGGAGGTCTACCGGCGCTTCATGGCCGCGCCCAACCCGACGACCTTCTTTGACGACAAAATCGCCGAGGAGTATGCCGCGAAGCGGGTGTGACCCTGTAAACTAGGTCACAAGAAAGCTTTTTGGGGAGGCCCATGCGGCGCCCAGCTTCGGTTCTAGTACCCGTCTTTGCGTACCTGGCTCTGATGCTGCCGTTCGCAGGCCATGCGGCGCAGGTCGCGCCCTCGTTCCAGCAGGTCACCAGTCCGGACGCCGTGAGCCTGCGCAGCATCGCGGGGTGGCTGCGCGAGAGCGGGCGCGATGGCTTCGTCGGCGCGGACGTCGCCGACGCGATGGGGATCCCGCGCCAGGTCACCGAGGAAGTGCTGGAGGCGCGCCAGCGCGGGTTCAGGAACGAGGACGTGCTGCGCATCGCGCAGATCTCGGCCGACGACAAGCGCGATTTCATGCTGTTCATGGTGCAGCGGCCCGACGACCAGGTTTATTTCTACTTCTCCACCGTGCGCGATGGCCTGAAAAAGGCGTTCGTCTCCATCCCCAGCCGCAACCTCGTCATGCCGCTCGACCGGCTCGAGGCCGAGGCGCGCTTCCGCCAGGAAGTGCGCTATTGGGGCGAGCGCATGGAATCGCGATAGACTCGAGCGCGGTGGAAGCCGAACGCATCAACCAGATCGCCTCCTCGCTCGCCGACCTGCAGAGCCGGTCCGCCGAGCTGCGGAGGTATCTTTGACCTCGAGGGCAAGGAAAAGCGGCTGGCCGAGGTAGAAGCGAGTCTCTCCGACCCCAAGGTCTGGGGAGACCAGCGGCGCGCCCAGGAGCTCGGCAAGGAGAAGAAGGCGCTCGAAGCAGTCGTCGGCACGCTTTCGCGCGTCGGCGGCGGCCTCGCCGATGCCGCCGAGCTCCTCGAGCTGGCGCGAGCCGAGCGCGACGACGCGACCTTCCTCGGGGTGGCGCAGGACCTGGAGAAGCTCGGGCAGGAGGTGGCGGCGCTCGAGTTCCGCCGCATGTTCTCCAACCCGCTCGACCCGAACAACTGCTTCATGGACATCCAGGCCGGGGCAGGCGGCACCGAGGCGCAGGACTGGGCGCAGATGCTGATGCGCATGTACCTCAAGTACTGCGACCGCAGGGGCTTCGGCGCCGAGATCCTCGAGCAGACGCCCGGCGAAGTGGCCGGGATCAAGAGCGCCACCCTGAAGATCACCGGCGACTACGTCTACGGGAGCCTGCGCACCGAGAACGGCGTGCACCGCCTGGTGCGCAAGAGCCCGTTCGACTCCAACGCGCGGCGCCACACCTCGTTCGCGAGCGTGTTCGTGTACCCCGAGGTCGACGAATCGATCGAGGTCGACATCAACCCGGCCGACCTGCGCGTCGACGTCTACCGCGCCTCGGGCGCGGGCGGGCAGCACGTCAACAAGACCGAGTCGGCGGTGCGCATCACCCACATCCCGACCGGGATCGTGGTGCAGAGCCAGAACGACCGCTCGCAGCACAGGAACCGCGCCGAGTGCATGGCGATGCTGAAGTCGCGCCTCTACGAGCTCGAGCTGAGGAAGCGCACCGCCGAGGCGGACAAGCTCGCCGCAGCCAAGACCGACATCGAATGGGGCCACCAGATCCGCTCGTACGTGCTGGACCAGTCGCGCATCAAGGACCTGCGCACCGGCGTGGAGAAGGGCGACACCCAGCGCGTGCTCGACGGCGAGCTCGACGACTTCATCAGCGCCAGCCTTAAACAAGGGGTGTAGAAGTGAATGCCGAGGTGAATATCGCCCGCTTTGCCGTCCTCGCGGTTTTTTGCTCGATTGTTTCTTCGGTGACGGCACAGCCGCTGGAACCCGTCCTGGCGCAGGCGCGTGCGCAGAAGGCTCCGCTGCTCGACACGCTGAAGGAGCTGGTGTCGATCGAATCCGGCAGCCGCGACCTCGAGGGCCTCGAGCGCATCGCGCAGCTCGTCGCCGGGCGGCTGAAGAGCCTCGGCGGCGAGGTCGAGCTGGTGGAGCCGGCGGACGTCTACAGGATGGAGGATACGCCGCAGCGCATCGGCAGGATGGTGCGCGCGACGTTCAAGGGCAACGGCGCGAAGCGCATCCTCCTGATCGCGCACATGGATACGGTCTACCCGCGGGGCCTCCTCGCGAAGCAGCCGTTCCGCGTCGACGGCGACCGCGCCTTCGGGCTCGGCATCGCCGACGACAAGCAGGGCATCGCGGTGATCCTGCACACAGTCCAGATCCTGAGGACGCTCGAGTTCCGCGACTACGGCACGCTCACGGTGCTCGTCAACGCCGACGAGGAGCTCTCCTCGCCAGGGTCGCGCTCGCTCCTTACACGGCTGGGTGCCGAGCACGACGCAACGCTCTCGTTCGAAGGCTCGCGCATCGAGTCCGACAAGATCGCGCTCGCGACCGCGGGCATCGCCTCGGTGGCGCTCAAGGTCCAGGGCAAGGCCTCGCACGCCGGATCGGCGCCCCAGCTCGGCGTGAACGCGCTGTACGAGCTTTCGCACCAGATCCTGCAGACCCGCGACCTGTCGAACCCGGCGACCGGCCTCAAGATGAACTGGACCCTGTCGCGCGCCGGGATGAGCCGCAACGTCATCCCGCCGGCGGCGGAGGCGATGGCCGACGTGCGCGTGCTGCGCGTCGCCGACTACGACGGCATCGAGCAGGCGGTGCGCGAGCGCATAAAGAAGCAGCTCGTGCCCGAGGCGAAGGTCGAGATGATCTTCGAGCGGCGCCGGCCGCCGCTCGAAGCCTCGCCTGCCTCCGCGGCGATGGCGAGGCACGCCCAGGCGGTCTACAAGGAACTCGGCAAAGACCTCGTCGCCGACGCGGTGGCCGAGGGCGGCGGCACCGACGCCGCCTTCGCCGCGTTGAAGACGAAGAACGCGGTGGTCGAGCGCTTCGGCCTGCGCGGCTTCGGCGCGCATTCCACCGACGACGAATACGTGCTCGTCTCGAGCATCGAGCCGCGCCTCTATCTCGCCGCGCGGCTCGTCATGGACATCGCCCGCGACCGCATCCGCTGACATGGAAGAAGACAACAAGCTCATCGAAGAACGGCGCGAGAAGCTGAAGGCGCTGCGCGCCAAGGGCAACGCCTTCCCGAACGATTTCCGGCGGAAGGATTTTTCCAGGGACTTGATCTCTCGCTTCGGCTCGCGCTCGAAGGAAGACCTGGAAAAGGAAAAGCCGCCTGCCGTGGTCGCCGGCCGCATGATGCTCAAGCGCGTCATGGGCAAGGCGAGCTTCGCGACGCTGCAGGACGGCAGCGGGCAGATCCAGGCCTACATCACCCAGGACGTCCCCGGCTACGAGGACTTCAAGCACTGGGACCTCGGCGACCTGCTGGGCGTGGAAGGGCACCTGTTCCGGACGATGAAGGGCGAGCTGACCGTCCACGCGACGAAGATCAGGCTCCTCGTCAAGGCGCTGCGGCCGCTGCCCGAGAAGTTCCACGGCCTCGCGGACCAGGAGATGCGCTATCGGCAGCGCTACGTCGACCTCATCGCGACGGAGGCGTCGCGACGGGTATTCGAGACCCGCTCGCAGGTGATCCATCGCATCCGCGCCGCGCTGCTCGAGGACGGCTATGTCGAGGTCGAGACGCCGATGATGCAGCCGATTCCCGGCGGCGCGGTGGCGCGGCCCTTCAAGACGCACCACAACGCGCTCGACATGGAGCTGTACCTGCGCATCGCGCCCGAGCTCTACCTGAAGCGGCTCGTGGTCGGCGGCATGGAGCGGGTGTTCGAGATCAATCGCAATTTCCGCAACGAAGGAATCTCGACGCGCCACAACCCCGAGTTCACGATGCTCGAGTGGTATTGCGCGTACGAGGACTGGACCTACATGATGGACCTCACCGAGCGGCTGGTGCGCGCCGCCGCCGGGGTATCCCAGGTTCAGTACCAGGGCAAGACCATCGAGCTCGGGGAACCGTTCGCTCGCCTTTCAATCCCGGATGCGATCCGGCGGCAGGGTATCGAAGGCGATCTGCGCGACCGCGCCTTTCTCGCAAAAAAGCTGGATTCGCTCAACATCCAATACGAGAAACATCAAGGCTGGGGGGCGCTGCAGCTCATGCTGTTCGAGGCGCTGGCGGAGAAGCACCTGGTGCAGCCCACCTTCATCACCGATTTCCCGGCCGAGGTCTCGCCGCTCGCGCGCCGCAACGACAAGGATCCGGGAATCGTCGATCGCTTCGAGCTTTTCGTCGACGCCAAGGAAATCGCCAACGGCTTCTCGGAGCTGAACGATCCCGAGGACCAGGCGGCGCGCTTCCTCGAGCAGGCCAAGGCCAAGGAGGCCGGCGACCAGGAGGCCATGTACTACGACGCCGACTACATCCGAGCGCTCGAATACGGCCTGCCGCCCACTGCGGGGGCGGGTCTCGGGGTCGACCGCCTGGTGATGCTTCTGACCGACAGTCCAAGTATCCGCGACGTAATCCTTTTCCCCCACATGCGGCCGGAGTAACAACCGGTAACACTCGCTTACGGCACGCGGCGGCCGTTCTCCGTAACCTGCGCTTGTTCGATCAGCATTCAACGGAGAACAAGCAATGGAAACGAACACCCGCCGCCTCCACCCGCTGCTCACCGCCGCCGCGGTCTCGGTGACCGTGTTTTCCGCGGTCGGGGTGGCCTCGCTCACCGGCCTCATCCCGCACTCGTTCGGCTCGCAGAAACCGGAGCTACCGCAGGAGCAGGCTTCCTTGCAGGCTCCTGTCGAAGTCGCGAAGCCGGCGGAGCCGGTCGTCGCCCAGCCTGCGCCGCAAGCCGAGCCGAAGCCGGTGCACAAGAAGCCGGTCGTCCACAAGACCACGCCCAAGCCGGCGACCAACGTCGCCTACAACGACTACGGCACTCCGCCGCCTCCGCCGCCTTACGCGCAAGCCCCCGCCGCGCCCGTCGAGACGCCGAGGCCGGTCGCGCAGCCTACCAATCTCGCCACCGTCCAGGCGGTCCGCGAGGTCAAGGACGCGGGCGAAAGCACGGCGCTCGGGCCGATCGCGGGCGGCATCGCCGGAGCGGTGCTCGGCAACCAGGTCGGCAAAGGCCACGGCTCGCAGAAGGTCATTACGGTGCTCGGCGCCGCGGGCGGCGCCTTCGCCGGCCACGAGATCGAGAAGCAGGCGCGCGGCACCACGCACTGGGAAGTCGACGTGCGCCGCGACGACGGCACGAACCAGACCGTGCGCAGCGACGTGGCGCCGTCCTACCAGCCCGGGCAGCGTGTAAGGCTGATCGACGGCAAGCTCCAGCCCGCCTAGATTCTCAGAAGAATCAGCCCTGCCAGGACCGCGCCGGTGGCGAAGAGCCGCCGGCGCGTCAGCTTTTCTTTCAGCACCAGCGCCGCGAGCACCGCGGCGAAGATCACCGCGGTCTCGCGCAGCACCGCGACCAGCGCCACCGGCGCGCGTGTCATGGCCCAGAGCGCGATGGCGTACGACCCCACGCTGCACGCGCCGCCGCCAAGCGCGCGCAGCCAATGCCGCCCGAGGTAGCGCGGCACCGCACTGCCGCGCTTCACCATGCCGAGCGCCATGATCGAGACGGCGTTCGCCGCGAAGAACCAAAGGGTGTAGCTCACCGGCGCGGCCGATGCGCGCGCGCCTTCGCCGTCGATTAGCGTGTAGGTCCCGATCACCGCCGCGTTGCCGAGCGCGAACATCGTGGCGCGCCGGTCGTGCGTGCCCGAAGCGAAGGCAACGATGCCGCCGCAGATGAGCAGCACCCCGGCCCACTCCGTTCGCCTCAGCACTTCCGAGAACACGAACACGCCGCTCGCCGCCACGATCATCGGACCGCCGCCGCGCATCACCGGGTACACGTACGAGAGCTCGCCGTACCGGTAGGCGCCGGCAAGAAACAGGAAGTACAGGATGTGGACCGCCGCCGAGCCGGCGAGCCACGGCCAGGAAGCCGGGTCCGGTAGCGGAAGAAAGGGAAGGCTGAGCAGGGCAAGAACGCCCGAGCCGGCCGCGACCGCGTAGGTGTCGAGCTCCTTGTCCGCGGACGCCTTGACCAGCGTGTTCCAGGTGGCGTGCAGCAGCGCACCGGCGAGCACGGCGAGCGTCACCGGCAGCGTCAGCTCCATCGGAAGCTCAGCCGACGACCTGGTCGAGCAGGGCGCCCATGCGCTCGACTGCAGCGCGACCTTCTTCGATCGCCTCCTGCGCGCGGTGGTAGTCCATCGTGGCGAAGTCCGGTAGCAGCGGCGTGACCAGCACGTCGGCCGGGTCGCCCGAAAGGCGGCTCCTCGCGACGCGCATTTCGACCACGTCGAGCGACGTGCTGAAGACCTCGAAGATCGAGGGGATCGCGGTGCGGTCCTCGACCTTGGATTTCTTCTCCACCCAGCCCGGCCGCAGCCGCGCCAGCCATCCCGGCACCTCGCGCGGCGCGACCGCCCTGCTGCGGTCGCGATAGGGGCCGAGCTTGCCCCAGGAGAGGTCGACCGCGATCACCACCTCGGCGCCGAGCGCGCGGCACATCGACACCGGCACCGGGTTGACCAGGCCGCCGTCGACCACCACCTCGTTCTCGCGGATCATCGGCGTGAAGAGTCCCGGCATCGCGCACGAGGCGCGCACCGCGTCGAGCAGGTTTCCGTGCCGCAGCCAGAGCTCGCGGCCGGAATAGAGCTCGGTCGCCACCGCGCCGTACGGAATAGGCAGCCCGTCGATGTCGCGGTCCTGGAAGATGGTGCGGAAGAGCGTGAAGAGGCGCTGCCCGCGAATGAGGCCGCCGCGCCAAGTCAGGTCCATCAGCCGGACCACCGTTGTCCACGCGAGCCCGGTGACCCATTTCTCCAGGCGGTCCAGCTCGCCCGAGGCGTAGGCCGCCCCCACCAGCGCGCCGATCGAGGTGCCGCAGACGAGGTCCGCCTTGATCCCGCGCTCCTCGAGCGCCCGGATCGCCCCGATGTGCGCCCAGCCGCGCGCGCTCCCCGACCCCAGGGCAAGTCCGACGCGTGGTTTACGGCGCATGGCCGAAATCCTAGCTGCTTATCCGCAAACCCACGCGGAACAAATAGGGACTGTCCCTATTTTTCCCTGTTTCGCTAGGCGCGCTCGAAGATCGCGGCGATGCCCTGGCCGCCGCCGATGCACATCGTGACGAGCGCGTAGCGCTTGCCGATGCGCTCGAGCTCGTAGAGCGCCTTCACCGTCAGGATGGCGCCGGTCGCCCCGATCGGGTGCCCGAGCGCGACGGCGCCACCGTTCGGGTTCACCTTCGCCGGGTCGAGCCCGAGATCCTTGGTGACCGCCATGGCCTGGACCGCGAAGGCCTCGTTCGACTCGACGACGTCCATGTCGGCGGGCTTGAGCCCGGCCTTCTCGAACACGCGCCGCACCGCCGGGATCGGCCCGAGCCCCATCACCTGCGGCTCGACACCCGCGTGAGCGTAGGCCACGAGGCGTGCCATTGGCTTAATGCCAGATTTCTTTGCAAAAGAAGATTCGACGAGGACGATTGCCGCCCCCGCGTCGTTGATGCCCGAAGCGTTGCCGGCCGTGACGGTGCCGTCCTTCTTGAAAACGGCCTTCAGCTTCGCCATGTCCTCCGGCTTTACGTCCTTGCGCACGTGCTCGTCGGTGGTGAACTGCTCCACGCCTTTCTTGGTCTTGAGCTCGATCGGCACGATCTGCGACCTGAAATATCCGGATTCGACAGCCTTGGCTGCTTTCCTGTGGGAGGCGACCGAGAATTCGTCCTGCTGCTCGCGCGTGAAGCCGTACCTCGCGGCGATGTTCTCTGCGGTCACGCCCATGTGGCCGTGGCCGAAGGGGTCGTGCAGCGCGCCCACCATCGCATCGACCACCGCGGCATCGCCCATGCGCTGGCCCCAGCGCCCGGTGGGCAGGAAGTAGGCGGCGCGGCTCATGCTCTCGGCGCCGCCCGCCACCGCGACATCGCAATCGCCGAGCAGGATGTGCTGGCTCGCCGAGACGATCGCCTGCAGGCCGGAGCCGCAAAGGCGGTTCACCGTGAGGGCAGGCGTGCCCACCGGAATGCCGGCCTCGACCGCGGCCACGCGCGAGAGATACATGTCCTTCGCCTCGCCATGGATGACGCTGCCCATCACCACGTGGCCGACGCTCTCGGGCGCAACCTTCGAGCGCGCCACGGCCTCCTTGATCGCAGTCGCGCCGAGCTTCGTCGCCGCGAGCTCCTTCAGCGAGCCGCCGTAGTCGCCGATCGCCGTGCGCGCACCGGATACCACCACCACTTCACGATTACTCATTGCAGTCTCCCGTAAAGATCGTGCTCGTCCGCACGATCGATGAGAACCTTGGCGAATTCTCCGCTGTTGCCACCCTTGAAGCGGACGACCCCGTCGATCTCGGGCGCCTCGGCGTGCGAACGCCCGACGCCTGGCCCGTCGACGAGCACCGTAAGCGTTTTGCCCACCCTGTTTTTGAGCTTGGTCAAACTTATGCGCGCCTGTGCCTGCATGAAGCGCGCCCGACGCTCCTCCTTGACTTCATCGGGAACGGCGCCCGGCAGGGCGTTCGCGGCAGCGCCCTCGACCGGGGAATACGCAAAGCAGCCGACGCGGTCGAGCTGCGCCTCGTCCAGGAACTGGAGCAGCTCGGAAAACTCTTGCTCGGTTTCCCCGGGAAAGCCGACGATGAAGGTGCTCCGCAGCGTGATCTCCGGGCAGATCTCGCGCCAGGCGCGGATGCGCTCGAGCACCTTCTCCGCGCTCGCCGGCCGCTTCATGAGCCGCAGGATGCGCGGCGCGGCGTGCTGGAACGGGACGTCGAGGTAGGGAAGCACCTTGCCGATGGTGGACGATGAAACCATCAGCGGTATGACTTCGTCGACGTGCGGGTACGGGTAGACGTAGTGCAGGCGCACCCATACCCCCAGCTCGCCGAGCGCGCGGCAAAGGTCGGCCATCTTCGTCTTGACCGGTCTGCCGCCGATGAAACCGGTGCGGTACTTCACGTCCACGCCGTATGCGCTGGTGTCCTGCGAGATGACCAGCAGCTCTTTCACGCCGCCCTTCACGAGATTCTCGGCTTCCCGCATCACCTCGCCGATCGGGCGCGACACGAGGTCGCCGCGCATCGAAGGGATGATGCAGAAGCTGCAGCGGTGGTTGCAGCCTTCGGAAATTTTCAGGTACGCGTAGTGCCCCGGGGTCAGCCTCACCCCAGTTCCCGGGATCAAATCCACAAACGGATCGTGCGGCTTCGGTAAATGCGCGTGCACTGCCTTCATCACCGCCGGCGTGTCGTGGGGACCGGTAATCGCGAGCACCGAGGGATGAACGTCCTTGATTGTCTTCCCTTTGACACCCAGACAGCCGGTCACGACCACTTTTCCGTTCTCCTCGAGCGCTTCGCCGATCGCGTCGAGCGATTCCTTGACCGCGGCGTCGATGAAGCCGCAGGTGTTCACGATGACGAGGTCGGCGCCGGCGTAGCTCGGCGAGGTGGCGTAGCCCTCGGCGCGCAGCTGCGTGAGGATGCGCTCGGAATCGACGAGCGCTTTGGGACAGCCCAGGCTGACAAAACCGACCCGCGGGACGGCGCTGCGCGCCGCAGATTCAGGTTTTGTCGCTGTCGCTCTTCTGCTGCCCAGACGGAAAACCGGGGAAGGAAAGGCCCGAAAACATGTTGCGCGCCTGGCTCTGCATCTGCTCCTGGAACTGCGCGAACATCTTCTGGCTCTGCTCGATGTAGGCCTGCATCAGGCTCTGCATCGCGGGGCCCTGCAGGTTCATGAACTGCGCCCACAGGTCCTGCGACATGCGCGAGTTGTCGCCGTAGACGCGCTGCGACTGCTCCTGCAACGCCTTCTGGATGTCCTGGAAGGCGCGCACGTTCCGCTCCAGGTAGCCGCCCATCATGCCCTGCATGGCGTTGCCGTAGGAGCGGATCATCTGCGACAGCAGGTCGCTCGAGAACATCGGCGCGCCGCCCGATTCCTCTTCCAGGATGATCTGCAGCAGGATCTGGCGGGTGAGGTCGTCGCCGCTCTTGGCGTCGACCACCTGGAACTCCTCCTGCTTCAGCACCATCTGCTTCACGTCGGCGAGCGTGATGTAGCTCGACGTCTTGGTGTCGTACAGGCGCCGGTTGGGGTACTTCTTGATCAGCCGGAGGTGGTTCTCGACCTTTGGATCGCGGGTGGGCTGCGGTGCCGGCATGGGTCGAGTCTACTCCTTACCTTAATACATGTGCTGGCCGCCGTTGATCGAGATATTGGCGCCAGTCACGAATGCGGCTTCTTCGGAGCAGAGGTAGATGATCAGGCCGGCAACTTCATCGGGCTTGCCCAGGCGCCCGAGCGGGATCTGCGGCAGGATCTTGGAGTCGAGGATTTCTTTCGGTATCGCGGTGACCATCTTGGTGCCGATGTAGCCGGGCGAGATGGTGTTCACGGTCACGCCCTTGCGCGCCACCTCGAGCGCGAGCGCTTTGGTGAAGCCGTGGATGCCCGCCTTGGCGGCGGAATAATTGGTCTGGCCGAAGGCGCCCTTCTGCCCGTTCACCGACGCGACGTTGATGACGCGCCCCCAGCCGCGGTCGACCATGCCGTCCATCACCTGCTTGGTCATGCTGAAGCACGAGTCGAGGTTGGTGCGCATCACCGCATCCCAGTCGGCCTTCGACATCTTCTTGAAGGTCATGTCGCGCGTGATGCCGGCGTTGTTCACCAGGATGTCCACCGCTCCGACCTCGGCCTGGATCGTGCGCACCTTGCGCGCGCAATCTTCGTAATCGACCACGTCCACCGGGAAGGCCGCGAAGCTGTAGCCGCGGCCCTTCATCTCTTCCAGCCACGAGCGGTACTTCGTGTTGGAGGGCGAATAGGTCACGACCACGCGGTAGCCCGCGTCGGCCATCTTGGTCGAGATCGTCTCGCCGAGGCCGCCCATGCCACCGGTCACGACGGCGATTCGCTGCTTTGCCATGGCGTCTCCTGGCCTGTCTCCTCTGGGATGGGCCAGTCTACATCATTACATCATGTGCATGCCGCCGTTGACCGAGATGTTGGCCCCGGTGATGTACCCGGCCTCGTCGGAGGCCAGGAAGGCGACCACGGCGGCGATTTCCTCGGGCCGGGCAAGCCGGCCCATGGGGATGGCGGCGACGATCTGGTCCCGGATTTCCTGCCGGATCGCCATCACCATGTCGGTTTCGACGTAGCCGGGGGACACGGTGTTGACCGTCACTCCTTTCTTGACAACCTCCTGCGCGAGCGCCTTGGCGAAGCCCGCCATCCCGGCCTTGGCCGCGGAGTAGTTGGTCTGGCCGAACTGGCCTTTGAGCGCATTGACCGACGAGATGTTGACCACGCGGCCCCAGCCGCGCTCGCACATGCCGTCCACCACCTGGCGCGTGACGTTGAACACGCTGTTCAGGTTGGTGTTGATCACCGCCATCCAGTCCTGCTCGGTCATGCGCTTGAACACCGAGTCGCGCGTGATGCCGGCGTTGTTCACCAGAATGTCGACCGGCCCGACCACCGAGCGCACGTTGTAGAACATCTCGGCGCACGAGTCGAAGTCGGCCACGTCGCCTTCGGCGGCGTGCACTCTGTAGCCGTGCGAGCGCATCGCGTCGAGCCACTCCTGCTTGCGCTCGTAGCCCGGCAGGCAGCCCGCCACCACGGTGTGGCCCGACTGCGCGAAGCGCCGGCAGATCGCGCTGCCGATCCCGCCCATCCCGCCTGAAACGAACGCGATGCGTGGAATGACCGGACGGGTGCGGTCACGCCATGTTTCGTCCTGCGCAGCTTCGATGACGTCTGCTTCTTGCTTCATTGTTTGTCTTCCTTTCCTAGCGTTCGACGGCAAGCGCGACCCCCATGCCGCCGCCGATGCAAAGCGACGCAAGGCCCCTCCTCGCGTCTCGTTTCTGCATCTCGTGGAGCAACGTGACCAGCACGCGCGCGCCCGAGGCGCCGATCGGGTGACCGAGCGCGATGGCGCCGCCGTTCACGTTCACCTTCCTCGTGTCCCAGCCCATCTGGCGGTTGACCGCGATCGCCTGCGCCGCGAAGGCCTCGTTGATCTCCATGAGATCGAGGTCCTTCGGTTCCCAGCCGGCGCGCGCGAGGCAGCGCTTGGACGCCGGCACCGGCCCCATGCCCATGTATTTCGGATCGACGCCCGCCGAGGCGAACGCTTTGATTCGCGCAATGGGTTTGAGCCCGAGTTCCTTCGCTTTTCTGGAAGAAGTGAGAACCACGGCGGCGGCGCCGTCATTGATCCCGGAGGCGTTGCCCGCGGTCACCGTGCCGTTCTTGTCGAACGCCGGCCTCAGGCTCTTCATCGCCTCGAGGGTGGCGCCGTGGCGCGGATACTCGTCGTCGGCGAAGACGACCGGTCCCTTCCTGGAGGGAATTTCGACCGGGATGATCTCGTCCTTGAACTTGCCGGCCTTTTGCGCCGCCTCGGCCTTGTTCTGGCTCGCGACCGCGAACTCGTCCTGCTCTTCGCGCGTGACTGCGTATTCCTTCGCCACGTTCTCCGCGGTGACGCCCATGTGGTACTGGTTGAAGACGTCCCACAGGCCGTCGACGATCATGGTGTCCACCATCTTCGCGTCGCCCATGCGGAAGCCGTCGCGCGAGCCGTTGAGCGCGTGCGGCGCGAGGCTCATCGACTCCTGGCCGCCGGCGACGACGAGCTCCGAGTCGCCGTTCGCGATGGCCTGCGCCCCGAGCATCGCCGCCTGCAGCCCCGAGCCGCACACCTTGTTGATGGTCATCGCGGGAACCATGTAGGGGATGCCGGCCTTGATGGCCGCCTGGCGCGCCGGGTTCTGCCCTACGCCCGCGGTGAGCACCTGCCCCAGGATCACCTCCGACACCTGCTCCGGCGCCACGCCCGCGCGCTCGAGCACCTTGCGCAGGACGAGCGCGCCCAGATCGGAGGCCGGGGTCTTCGCGAGGCTGCCGCCGAACTTGCCGATGGGGGTGCGCGCCGCGCCGACGATGACGATTTCTTCCATGACGTTCTCCTAATCGATTCGCTGCTTCACATAGCGGCCGGGGGCCGCTTCGATGGGTTTGTATTGGACATTTCCCGGCGCCGAAGGTGCGGCACGCATGCCGCCGCCATGGCGTGCGGCCCATTGCGACCAGGCGGGCCACCAGCTGCCCCGGTTTTCAGTGGCAACTTGCAGGAAATCCTCCGGCTCCGCGGGGTAGCGCTCCGAGGTCCAGTAGCTGCGGCGGTTCTTCGCGGCCGGATTGACCACGCCGGCGATGTGGCCGCTCGCGCCGAGGACGAACTGCTTGTCCGCTCCTCCCAGCAAATGCATCGTCCGGTAAGCGGATCGCCACGGCACGATGTGGTCTTCGCGCGTGGCGAGCACGAAGAGCGGCAGCTCGACCGCGCCGAGATCGACCGGCGCGCCGCAATTGGTGAGCGCCTTCGGCTCGCGCAGCTTGTTCGAAAGATAGGTGTTGCGCAGGTAGTAGCAGTACATCGGCCCCGGCAGGTTGGTGCTGTCGGCGTTCCAGTGGAGGATGTCGAACGCCGCCGGTGTCTCGCCGAGGAGATAGTTGTTGACGACGTAAGGCCAGACCAGGTCGTTCGCGCGCAGGCTGGAGAAGACGAAAGCGAGGTCCGAGCCCGGCAGGATCCCGCCGCTTCCGATGGTGGCCTCGCGCGCGGCGACCATCGCTTCGTCGACGAACAGGCCGATCTGTCCGGTCTCGGAGAAGTCGAGCATCGTGGTGAG
Organism: Burkholderiales bacterium; assembly: GCA_036406675.1. Classification (GTDB taxonomy): domain Bacteria; phylum Pseudomonadota; class Gammaproteobacteria; order Burkholderiales; family SG8-39; genus SCGC-AG-212-J23. The sequence continues at coordinate 30,996 of DASXAO010000158.1, read as the reverse complement.
GAACGTGGCGCTCGCGACGAGGTCGTCCTTCCTGTGCGCGAGCACCGCGAGCGCCGCGCCGAGCAGCGTGCCGCCCACGCAGAAGCCGAGCGCGTTCACCTGGTCGCTCTGCGCGATGTCGCGCGCGATGCGCAGCGGCGCAAACACGCCGAGCTCTAGATAGTCGTCCCAGGTGAGCCGGCCCTGGTCGGCGCGCACGTTGCGCCAGGAGACCAGGAACACCGTATGGCCGCTCGCGACGGCGTGCGCCACGAACGAGTTCTCCGGCTGGAGGTCGAGGACGTAATACTTGTTGATGCAAGGCGGAACCATCACCAGCGGCCGCTTCGCCACCTCGGCGGTGCTCGGCGCGTACTGGATGAGCTGGATCAGCTCGTTCTCATACACCACGCTCCCCGGGGTCACCGCGAGGTTGCGGCCGACCTCGAAGGCGCGCTCGTCGGTCTGGCTGATCCGCCCGCGCTGGACGTCGGCGAGAAGCTGGCCCAGCCCGCGCGCCAGGCTTTCGCCGCGCGTCTCGAGCGCCTGCTCGAGCGCCTGCGGGTTGGTGGCGGGGAAATTGGCCGGGCACATCGCGTCGATCCACTGCTTCACCGCGAAGCGCGCACGCTCCTTGGCGAGGGGCTCGAGCGCGGCCTGCTCGACCGATTCGGCGAGATAGCGCGAAGCGAGCAGGTACGATTGCTTGAGGTAGTCGTAGAAGGGGTTCGCGCTCCACTGCGGGTGAGCGAAGCGCCGGTCGCCCGCCTCCGGCGAGACGATCTGCTCGCCGCTGCGGTTCATCAAGGCGCCCCAAAGCTTCGCCTGCTTCTCCAGGTAGCCCGCCTGAAGCGCCGAACTTGCGCCGAACCACGAAGCGTCGACCGACGGCGGGGCCGATGCCATCAGCCTCATCCAGCCCTGCGTCAGTTCGTTGGTGGACTGCGAGATCGCCGCGAGGACGGCCTCTGGGAACCCAGGTTCCATGCGCGCGCGCATTTTGCGCCGCACAAACGCCGCCGTCAAATGATTTCAACTTACTGAAAGTTAGTTCTTTTCGATCACTGGACGAGCACCACGCGGAGCCCGGCAATCATGCCGATGCCCAAGGCGATGAGGAGGGCCTGGGAGGCGGTGTCGCGAAGATGGGGGCGGCGGTGCAGACCCGGGATCAAATCGGCCACGGCGACGTAAATCATGCTCGCCGCGACGAAGCCGAGCAGGCTGGCTTCCCAGTCGGCCACCGCGCGCAACCCGAAATAGCCGATCAGGCCGCCCACCACCGTGGCGAGGGACGAAAGCAGGTTCATCGCCAGCGCCCGCGCGCGCGTGTAGCCCGAGTGCAGCAGGATCAGGAAGTCGCCGACTTCCTGGGGGATCTCGTGCGCGACGATGGCGACCGCCGCAATGATCCCGACCTGGGTGCTCTGCAGGAAGGCGGCGGCGATCAGCAGGCCGTCGACGAAGTTGTGCATCGTGTCCCCGACGATGATGAGCAGGCCGCTGCGGCCATGGTCATGCTCACCGTGTCCGTCCCCGTGCGGGTCGTGCGCTTCGCAGTCCTCGGTGTGGCAATGGCGCCAGAGCAGCAGCTTCTCGAGCACGAAGAACAGGAAGATCCCGCCCAGGATGGCGGCCGCCGCCTCGTGCGTGTTGCCCCGCTCGAACGCGTGCGGGATCACTTCCAGGAAGGCCGCCCCGAGCAGCGCTCCGATCGCGAACGACACCAGGATCGGCACCCAGCTCGCGCGCAGCAGCAGGGAGAAGGCCGCCAGGCCGGCGGACAGCGTTCCGCCGACGAAGCTGGCGGCGAGGATCCATCCGAGCGTCATCGTCATGGGGGCGGGGATTTTACTCGGACAACCAAATCAGAGCGGCCATGCGGCCCGTGGTCCCGTCGCGCCGGTAGGAATAAAAGCGCTGCGGGTCCGAATAGGTGCAGTAGCCGCCGCCAAAGATACGCTCCACCCCACGCGAGCGCAGGCGTTGCCGCGCGACGGCGTAGAGGTCGAGCAGCCAGTGTCCCGGCCGGGTCGGCGAGAAGGCATCCTTTTCCTTGAAGGCGTCTCGGACTTCGTCGCCTACTTCGTACACCTTCGGCCCGATGGCGGGTCCGAGCCAGGCCAGCAGCTTTGCGCCTGGGATACCCATCGCCTGGACCGTGTTCTCGATGACGCCGGCGCAGAGCCCGCGCCACCCCGCGTGGGCGGCGCCGATCACCGTGGCGTCCTCGTCGACGAGGAGCACCGGCATGCAGTCGGCAGCCTTGATGGCGCAAACACGGTTCTTGCCTGCAGTTACTGCTGCGTCAGCTTCGGGAGTGGAAACCGTCTGGTCGATGCGCACGACCTGCGTGCCGTGCACCTGCCGCAGCCACGCCGGCTCGCCCGGCAGCAACGCCCGCAGCTCCGCGTCGGCGGTGTTGCGCGTGGTCATGACGGCGCGCACGTTCGGAGGCGCGGGCCAGTCGGGTCGAATGAGCTCGGTCAAAGACCGTCCCTGAGCTGCTGCAGCAGGCGCTTCATGTCCTTCGGCAGCGGCGCGCGCCAGGTCATCTTCTGGCCGGTGCGCGGGTGGAGGAGGCTCAGCTCCGCGGCGTGCAGCGCCTGCCGGGAAAAAGTGAGCCCGTGCCTCGTGCCGCGGCGGTAGACCGAGTCGCCGACCAGCGGATGACGGATGTGCTGCAGGTGAACGCGGATCTGGTGCGTTCGCCCCGTTTCCAGCCGGCACTCGAGCAGTGCGGCGTGACCGAAGCGCTCGACGACGCGGAAGGCGGTGCGCGCGGGCTTGCCGCGGTGAGTTACCGCCATCCGGACCCGCGAGCGCACGTCGCGCCCCACCGGCGCGTCGATCGTGCCGCCCGCCGGCGGGTCGCCCTGCACCACGGCGAGGTAAACGCGCCGCATGCTGCGATCGGCGAGCTGCTTCACGAGCGCCGCCTGCGCCTCGACGGTCTTGGCGATCACCAGCAGGCCGCTCGTGTCCTTGTCGAGCCTGTGGACGATACCCGCGCGCGGCACGGCGCCGAGCGCCGGCGCGTAGGCGAGCAGGCCGTTGAGGAGCGTGCGATCGGGCTGCCCCGCGCCGGGATGGACGACGAGCCCCGCGGGCTTGTCGAGCACGATGAGCTCGGCGTCCTCGTGCACGATCTTGAGCGGCATGCGCTGAGCCTTCGGCGCGAGCGCGTCCGGCGCCGGCGGCGGCTCGAGGACCACCTGCTCCCCGCCGGTGACCGCGAGCCGCGGCTCGGCGCTGCGTCCGTCGAGCCGGATGTGGCCCGCCTTCAGCCAGGCCTGCAGCCGGCTGCGCGAGTACTGCGGAAACAAGCGCGCCAGCGCCTGGTCGAAGCGCATCCCGCCCAGCTCGCTCGGCACGGTGCCGCGCATGGGCGCAACGAAGCTTTCCTCCCAGTCCGCGTCCTCGTCGACGCTATAATTTTTCCCGCTCATGCGATCAAGTTTACTTCTTGCCCTGCTTGCGCTGCTTCTCGCGGGCTGCGGCCTGTTCTCCGGCAAGGAGGACGACGAGACCATCGGCTGGTCCGCGCAGCGCCTCTACGGCGAGGCGAAGGACGCCATGGCGAGCAAGGAGTGGGCGAAGGCGATCAAGTATTTCGAGAAGCTCGAGGCGCGGTTCCCCTACGGCCGCTTCGCGCAGCAGGCGCAGCTCGAGGTCGCGTATTGCAATTACAAGGACGGCGAGCGCGCCTCCGCGATCGCCGCGGCCGACCGCTTCATCAAGCTCTATCCGAACCATCCCAACGTGGACTACGCGTACTACCTGAAGGGCCTGACCAACTTCAACGACGCGTCCGGCTTCATGACGGCGGTGACGACGCCCGACATGACCGACCGCGATCCCAAGGCCTCGCGCGAGGCCTTCGAGTCGTTCAAGGAGGTGGTGACGCGCTTCCCGGATTCGAAGTACGCGGCCGACTCCTCCTTGCGCATGCGCTACCTCGTCAACGCCCTCGCCTCCCACGAGGTCCACGTCGCGCGCTACTACATGAAGCGCACGGCCTACGTGGCGGCCGCCAACCGCGCCCAGTACGCGATCCAGCACTATCCGCAGGCGCCGGCCGTCGAAGACGCGATGGCCATCCTGGTGAAGGCGTACGACGCGCTCGGCATGGCCGAATTGCGCGATTCCGCCGACCGGGTGCTCCAGACGAACTTCCCGAACAGCATCTACCTCAAGGGCGGCACGCGCAAGGTCGACGTGCCGTGGTGGCGCCTGTGGGACCCCAACTGGTGAGCGGCCCCGTCAGCCGCCGGACCCTCGTCATCGGCGCGGCCGGCATGATCGGCCGCAAGCTGGTCGAGCGCCTTTCGGCGGACGCCGCGGCGACCGATCTCACGCTTCACGACGTCGTCCCCTTCGAAACCCGGCACACCAAGGTCGTGTCCGATCTCTCGCTGCCCGGCGAGGCCGAAAAGCTGGTAGCGGCGCGCCCGGAGCTCATCTTCCACCTCGCCGCGGTGGTGTCGGGCGAGGCGGAAACGGATTTCGAAAAGGGATACCGCGTCAATCTCGATGGGACGCGGCAGCTTTTCGAGGCCATCCGCAAAGTGGGGAACGGCTACCGGCCACGCGTCGTATTCACCTCGTCGATCGCGGTGTTCGGCGCGCCGTTTCCGGAGGCGATAGGCGACGAGTTCCTGAACGCGCCGCTGACGAGCTACGGCACGCAGAAGGCGATCGGCGAGCTCCTGCTCGCCGACTACAGCCGCCGCGGATTCTTCGACGGCATCGGGCTGCGCCTGCCGACGATCTGCGTGCGTCCCGGCAAACCCAACAAGGCAGCCTCGGGCTTTTTCTCTGGCATCATCCGCGAGCCGCTCGCGGGCGAGGCGGCGGTGCTGCCGGTGTCCGAGAGCGTGCGCCACTGGTTCGCATCGCCCCGCGCCGCGGTCGGCTTTCTCCTCCACGCCGCTCGACTCGATACCAAGGTGCTGGAAAACCGGAGAAACCTCAGCATGCCCGGCATTTCCGCGACGGTCGGCGAGCAGATCGCAGCCCTGCGCAGGGTCGCCGGCGACAAGGTGGCGCAGCTCATCCGGCGCGAGCCCGATCCGCTCATCGAGCGCATCGTGAGCGGCTGGCCGCGGAACTTCGACGCCAGCCGTGCGCTGGCGCTCGGCTTTCGCGCCGACTCGAGCTTCGACGAAATCATCCGCATCCACCTGCAGGACGAGCTGCAAAGAAGCGCTCCACCGCCGACAGCTCGCGCGTAAGCGTCATCGGCGGCAGGCTCTGGAGCATGCGCCGGCCGTAGGGCTTGTGCACGAGCCGCGGGTCGCACAGCATCAGCACGCCGCGGTCGGTCTCGTCGCGGATCAGCCGGCCCGCGCCCTGCTTGAGCTGCAGCACCGCCTGCGGCAGCTGCAGCTCGTTGAACGGGTTGCCGCCCGCGTTGCGCACGCCCTCGATGCGCGCGGCGAGCACCGGGTCGTCGGGCGGCGCGAACGGCAGCTTGTCGATCACGACGAGCGAGAGCGCCTCGCCGCGCACGTCGACGCCTTCCCAGAACGACTGGCTTCCGAGCAGGACCGCGTTGCCGAGCGAACGGAAGCGCGCCAGGAGCTGGCTGCGTGACCCCGTGCCCTGAACCAGCAGCGGATAGTCGATTTTTCCTTCAAGGATCTCATGGGCGCGGCGCAGCGCCCGCAGCGTAGTGAAAAGGAGAAACGCGCGTCCTTCGCTCGCGCGCAGGACCGGCAGCGCCGCTTCGATCACCGCCTCGGTGAAGCCGGCCTCGCCGGGCTCGGGCAGCGCCTTCGGCACGTACAGCAGTGCCTGGCGCCGGAAATCGAACGGGCTCGCCCAGCGCCGGGTGGTGGCGTCGCCCACGCCGAGCTCGCGCGTGAAGTGGCCGAAGTCCTCGCCCATCGCGAGGGTCGCGGAGGTGAAGACCCACGCGCGCGGATGGTCTGCCATCTGGCGCCGGAAGAGCTCCGCGGAGGAGAGCGGCGTGACGTGGAGCTGGACCGCGTGGCTGAAGACTTCCACCCAGCGCACCTCGGCGGACACCTCGGTTTCCCGCAGCCGCACGAGAAGGTGACGCGCCGTGCTCGCGCGGCGCGCGCAGGCGTCGAGTCCCTCGGCGCGGCCTTCGTGCGCCGCGAGCGCCTGCTCGAGCAGCTGGAGCGCCGAATTCAGCTTCGCCAGGGCGTCGCCGAAGCCTTGCAGGCGCAGCGCCTGGCTCCAGGCGAAACGCGCGCCGGCGTCGCCGAACACGAGCCGCAGATCGCGCGCCGCCTTCTCCACCCGCGCGGCCACCGGATCGAGCTCCGGCGAGGCGCCGCCGGCCGCGCGCAGCTCCAGGCGCACGTCGCGCGCGAGCTCGACCAGCTGGGCGCTGGAGAGCGTCTCGCCGAAGAACACGCGCGCGGTCTCGGGAAGCTGATGCGCCTCGTCGAAGATCACCGTGTTGCACGCGGGCAGGAGCTCCGAGATGCCTTCCTCGCGCAGCACGAGGTCGGCGAAAAAGAGATGGTGGTTCACCACCACCACGTCGGCGGCGAGCGCATTCTTGCGCGCCCGCATTACGAAGCAGTCCTTGTAGTCGGGGCAGCCCTGCCCGAGACAGTTTTCGCGCGTGGAGGTGGCGTGCGCCCAGGCCGGCGCGTCCTCCGGCACGTCGGCGAGATCGGCGCGGTCGCCGGTCGTCGTGACCGCGGCGAAGCGCTCGATCTTGCGGATCTGCGCCGGCTCGTCGCGCGTGGCGAAGCGGCCCTCTCGAGCGGCGCGGCGCAGGCGGTACAGGCACACGTAGTTCGCCCGCCCCTTGAGCAGCGCGATCGTCGCGCCCGAGGCGAGCGCGGCGCGCACCGCCGGCAGGTCGCGGTCGAAGAGCTGGTCCTGCAGCGTCTTGGTTCCGGTCGAGACGATGACCTTGCCGCCCGCGAGAAGCGCCGGCACGAGGTAGGCGAAGGTCTTGCCGGTGCCGGTGCCGGCCTCCGCGACCAGCACGCCGGTGCGCTCGATCGCCTCGGCGATCGCCTGCGACATCTCGAGCTGCTCGGCGCGCAGCCTGAAGCCCGGGACGTGCTCGGCAAACGGCCCGTCGGCGGCGAAAGTGCGCTCGAGGATCGGTTTCAAGGCCTGATCTCGTCCACCTTGAGCCAGACGCGGCCGGACTGCGTGCTGCGACTGGTGCGCGCCGACAGGAACGCCCTGTCGTCGCGGGCCGCGCCCTCGAGCGCGTCGCCGATGTCGAGCCATTCGCCCGGCCGGCCGCTTACGGTGGTGGAAAGCGCCTGCTGGCGTCCGGGCGTGTCGCGGCGCTGGGCGATCTCCACGAGCACCTTGTCCCCCGCGAGTCGCGGTATCGCGTCGAACCCGCTGGCGGTTTCGCGCGTGACCGAGCCGTCGTAAATCGGCGTGCTGCGGCCGGTGGCGATGAAGGCGCGCCCGCCTTCGAGAACCTGTACGCGCTGGTCGACCCTCCCGCTCGCCGCGCTTCGGGCGTCCTGCGCCTGCACTTCGACGCTCGAGCCGCGGTTGCTGATCCGCCCGCTCGTTTCCACGCTTCTGGATGCAGCGTCCCCTGCGTCATCGAAGCGAACCGAAACCTGCAGCCGGCGCAGGGGCCGGTCGATTTCGTCCAGCGCGCGCCTGAGCTCGTCGAGATTGCTTGGGCTCGTGCGAACGATGAGCTGCGTCCCCTGGCCGGTCAGCGTGGCGCCGGGCTCGAGGAGCGGGCGCAGCGCCGGAAGGACCTGATCGGCAGCGCGATGGCGCAATGGGATGATTTCGAGGGAACCCTGGGCCGCCACGCCAACGTTCGACGCCAAAGTGATCAAGACGGTCGTGAAGACCGCGCGGCTAAGCCCCATTTCCATCCACCAACGCGCTGAAACGCAAGTCGTGGACCGCAGGCCGTCCAAATTACTCAGAAAACCCGTAGCTCACGGCCACGTCGAACGCGAACGCCTTGCCGCGCAGGAGCGGCGGCACCGGGACCGCCGCGGCCGCGCTCTTGAACATCTCGACCGCCTGACGGTCGAGCACGTCGTGGCCGGACGTCCTGATCACGTTGAGCGATGCCACGCTGCCGTTCGCGCCGAAGGCCATGCGCAAGGCAACCAGCCCCTCCCAGTTGTTGTCGCGCGCCACCCTGGGATACAGCTTGTACTCCGCGGCGGCGACTTTGAGTTGCAGCCGATACTTCTCCAGCAAACCCGGGTCCTCGATCGACCCGGCAGCCGGCGCAGCCGCCAGCGTCGCCGGTGCAGCCGGTGAGGCATCCTCGGCTTTTCCGACCGACTGCGGCGCCGACGGCTCGGACACGACCGATTCGGCCGGGCCATCAGCCGCAGGCGCTTCTACGATGGCCGGTTCGAGCGCCGGTTCGGCGGTTGGTGCAGGCGTTTGCTGAACGAGCCGTTTTGGCAGCTCGGGCTTTGCTCTCGTCGCGGGCCTTTTCACCGGTGCCGCATGCGGCGCCGGCGGTGCGGCAGCCGGCACCGGGGCCGGCGCCTCGACCAGCCGGGCGAGGATCGACGGCAGTTGCGACTCGCCTACGCGTGCTCGATCGCGCTGGGAAACGCCGAAGAGCAGCACTCCATGCAGCACGATAGACGCCGCTATGGCGTACTTGAGTGCTCGGTTTTCCTCGCTGTACATGGGCGGCGGGACTGGGCCGACCAATATAGCACCCCGCGTCGCCTAGGTCGTCCGCAGGGCGCGCCAGATCTTCTCCGGCGTGAGCGGCATCTCGAGGTGGAGCACGCCGCGCTCGTGCAGGGCGTCCAGCACGGCGTGCACCACCGCGGGCGCCGCGCCGATGGTGCCGAGCTCGCCGCAGCCTTTCACCCCGAGCAGGTTGGTCCGGCATGGAACGCTTTCGTCGAACGTCGCTCGCATCGGCGGGAACTGGTCCGCCCGCGGCACGCAGTAGTCCATGAGCGATCCCGACAGGAGCTGTCCGCTGTCCGCGTCGTAGCGCGCCGCCTCGAACAGCGCCTGCCCGGCGCCCTGTGCGATGCCGCCATGCACCTGCCCTTCGACGATCGGGTGGTTGATGATGCGGCCGATGTCGTCGCAGCTCGCGATGCGCGCGAGGGTCGCTTCGCCGGTCTGGGGGTCGAGCTCGACCTCGATGACCTGCGCGCCGTTCGGCCACGACGGCGTCGACGGGGTCTCGGTCGCGGTAACGCGAACGATTTTTCTCTCCTGCGCTTCGGCGATTTCGGCAAGGGCGATCGAACGATCGGTGCCGGCGATGCAGAAGCGTCCGCCCCGGAATTCGATGTCCGCAGCCGCCGCCTCGAGGACTTCGGCGGCCAATTCGCGCCCGCGCGCGATCAGCTTGCGCCCCGCGGCGACGAGCGCCGAGCCGCCGACGAACGCCGAGCGCGAGCCGACGCTGCCCACGCCGGTGGCGCGGTCGGTGTCGCCCTGGACGATCCTGATCTTCCCGGGAGAAACGCCGAGCTGCTCGACGACGAGCTGGGTGTAGCTGGTCTCGAGCCCCTGCCCCATCGCCTGGGTGCCCGAGAATACGGTCACCGTTCCGTCGGCTGCGACTTCGATGTCGACCGTCTCGGTGGGAATCGCCCCGGTCCACTCGAGATAGACCGAGACGCCGCGTCCGCGCAGCCTGCCGCGTTCTTTCGATTCCGCTTTTCTGCCTGCATAGCCTTGCCAGTCGGCCGCAGCGAGCGCGCGGTCGAGCATGCGAGCAAAGTCGCCGCTGTCGTAGACGTCGCCGAGGTGCGTGCGATACGGAAACTCGGCCGGCCCGATGAAGTTGCGCCGGCGCAGCTCGACCGGGTCGAGCTTCATCTCGCGCGCCGCCTTTTCCATCAGGCGCTCCATGAGGAAGTTCGCCTCGGGGCGGCCGGCGCCGCGGTACGCGCCGGTCGCCATGGTATGCGTGAGCACCGCTCGCACGCGGTAGTGCACCGCCGGCACGCGGTACACCGTGGTCTGGACCTTGGGCGTGAGCTGCAGCGGGATGATGGCCGAGGAGCCGACCGGCACCGCGCCGATGTTGGCGAGCGCCTCGGTGCGCAGCCCGAGGATGCGGCCTTCCCGATCGAGCGCGAGACTCGCCTTCACGCGCTGGTCGCGCCCCATGTGCGCGGCGAGAAACTCCTCGCTGCGCTCGCCGCGCCAGCGCACCGGGCGGCCGAGCTTGCGCGCCGCGTAGCATACGAGCGCGTCCTCCGGCGTGAGGCCGGTCTTCATGCCGAAGCCGCCGCCGATGTCGCCGTTGACGACGCGGAACTCCTCGGGCTTGCGCTTGAATACGGCCCCCAGGAGCTCGCGCGCTCCAGTCGGAGTCTGGTTCTGCGTATAGAGCGTAGTGCGTCCCCCGTCGAACACCCCGATGCAGGCGCGCGGCTCCATCGCCATGGCGATGACGCGCTGGTTGTGCAATTCCAGGTGCGTGACATGCGCCGCATCCTTGAAGATCCTGTCCATGAGCCCCGGGTCGCCGTAGGAGGCCTCCGCCGCGACGTTGCCGGGCGCCTTTTCCCACACGAGCGGCGCGCCTCCGGCGACGGCCGCATCCGCGTCGACCACGGACGGCAGCTCTTCGTACTCGATGACCGCGAGCTCCGCCGCGTCCAGCGCTTCGTCACGGCCTTCGGCGACCACCGCGATGACGGGCTGACCGGCGTAGTACACCTTGTCTTCCGCCAGCGGCGTGCGCGCCGGAGCCGCCATCGGCGAGCCATCGGCGCGTTTGAAGGCGGGCGGAAACGGGATGGGCCCGACGCCATCGGCTCGCAGGTCGGCCATCGACCATGCCCCGATCACGTCTTTCGCATTCCTTGCATCCGCCAAATCGACCTTCAGGATCTTCGCGTGCGCGTGGGGGGAGCGCACGACGACAAGCCACGCCTGGCCGGGAAATTCGCGGTCGTCGCTAAAGAGGCCTTTGCCGGCGAGCAGCCGGTCGTCTTCGAGACGCTTCTGCGAGCGCGCCGTGCCGAATCGCGCCGACGCGGGATCGAACTGCACCTGCAGCGGAACCGAGGTCATTCAAGGGAGGCGGACGAGGATTTGCGGAAAGGTCCAAGTCTACGTTAGTCCATAGGCATCAGCGCATCGAAGGCCTCGATCCTGACCGAGATTCGCCGCGTTCATGTTCAAGCTCATGTCCGGGCTTGTTTTTCGATCGGCCGGCCCGCCGCGTCCGCTCACGGATGCCGGTGCAAGGCTCCCGGGTAGCGATGGTGCTGTCTTCATTCCCTGTGGCATGATGCAGCCGCCGGAGAAATCGGCTCGGGAGGAAGGGATTGCGCGTTTCGAGGATCACCGTCAGCGCGTGCAAGCGCTTCGTTGCGCTCGGATCGATCGCGCTCGCTTCGGTTGCGGCAATCGCCCCCTGCGGCGCCGAGATCTTCACGCTCGTGCGGCCCGACGGATCGCTGCTGATCACCGACGAGCCGCCGTTTCCCCCGGCCACGCCGGTGCCCGCGGCAGCCCCCGCCGAGCACCCGATCGACGCGATCGCCAAGCGCCATGGCGTCGATCCCCTGCTGGTGCGCGCGATCATCCGGGTCGAGTCCAATTTCGACCCGAAGGCCGTCTCGCCGAAGGGCGCTGTCGGGCTGATGCAGCTCATGCCCGAGACCGCGATGCGCTACGGCGTGGACAACCGCTTCGACGCCGCGCAGAACATCGACGGCGGCGTGCGCTACATGCGCGACCTGATGGCGATGTTCAACGGCAACCTCAGCCTCGCCCTCGCCGCCTACAACGCCGGGGAAGGTGCCGTCCTCAAGTACGGCCGCCGCATCCCGCCCTACCCCGAAACCCAGCAATACGTCGTTGGGGTGCGGTCGTACTACAACCAGTTCCGCCGCGCCGATCCGGCGAAGGCCAGCAAACTAGCGACGCGGGTCCCGTAGTCCGGGCAAGATTGGCGTCGGTCATGGCGGTGGCGCAGGAACCCACTCCTGCGGTGGCGGAAAGGCGAAGCCAGGCGGCACGCGCCAGATCTCGATCGTCGTGTGCAAGTCGTCCTCGGCGGTGAAGTAATGAAAATCGATGCCACCGAAGATGACTCCGCGCTGTACCGTCTCGTATCCGCGCTCGTGGAACTTCCTGATCCGCTCCTCGTAGTCGGCACCGTTGCAATTGAAGGCAAGGTGCTGGACGCCATCGCCGTGCCGTTCCAAGAATTCCGTGTAGATCGACCGCCCTCGAATCGGCTCGATGATCTCCCAGTTCATGTTCGGACTGTTGGCGAGGCAAACTTTCGCAGCGAAGTCCGCCGGCATGCCGCGATGGATGCCGCGGAGGCTCGAGGGGTCGGAAGTGTCGACCGTACGGATCGTCCACGGGCCGATCCCGAGGTTGACGAATCCTTCGATTGCGCGACGATGGTCTCGCGTGACGACGCAGACTTGGATCAGGTCGCCGAGAAAACTGTTTGAGAGCGCCTTCGGCCCGATGACAGTCGGAGCTGCTTTCACGATGCCTCCTTGCGCGAACGCCTATTTCATGCCTGCGCGGACGTCCACCAGGACCTGGTCGATAGCATCCATGCGAACGAATCCCATGCGCGGATACTCGATCTCCAGGATGACGTACAAGGTTAGGGCGACGATGCCGGCGAAGCCGAGCTGGTGCACCCAGTCGTACGCTTTTTCGCCCGCGGTTTGATAGCCGGCGAGCAGCGCGGAAGCGAGCGCGAGACCGATCAGCATGGCGTAGATGATCACCGGCGGATGGATCAACGTCGCCGCGGTGCGGGCAGTCGTGAAGTTGAACATCTCGTTGAGCGCGTTCAGGACAAGCCACTCCGCTGCAGGCGGGCTTCCGGGCGTGCGCACCGCCGCTATCGCCTGCGACCAAATCACGCCCTGCAGTTCCTGCGAGCGTGCCAGAGCGACCCTCGCCGCGGCAACGTCCGGGAGTCGGCGATAGGTTTCGATGCGCGAGTCCACGTAGCTACGGAAAGCGTCGCGAAGCTTCGGCTGGGAAGAAGCCGGTACCAGGTCGATGCGCAGGTACGCCGTACCCATCGCATTCGCTTCGTCGACCACCTGCGCGCGGCGCGTGTCGAAGCGCGACAGCGCTCCGGAGAAAGTAAAGGCGATGATCAGACCGAGAAGCGCAAACACCGCGGTCTCGAGCGAGCCGATGTTCGGCGTCGCGGCCGTCCCGTGCCGGGCGATGGTCCGCTTTCCGATCCAGCGGCCGAGCGCGAGCGCGATGAGGATGCCGACAAACAGGATGCCGGCAAGCGCCCCGCCTATGACGGCGGGGTCGATTATTTGGAGCATGGCCTCGGCCTGCCCTTTCTAGTTCTTATTCCGCTTCTTTTTCGCGTGCGGGAAAGTGGCGGAGAGAGAGGGATTCGAACCCCCGGTACCCGAAAGGGTACAACAGATTTCGAGTCTGCCGCATTAGACCACTCTGCCATCTCTCCGCGGCCCGACAGGAGGCTGATTTTATCAAGGGCGGGCTGGGCTGTGCCGCCGTATGATGAGGGCGATCCATAGGAGGATTGCGCCATGACGCCCGCTCGAGTGCTTCTCCCGCTGCTTGCGCTGGTCCTTTCGGCCTGTGCCAGCTCTAACCGCGTAGTCCAGTTGCCGCAGTACGGCGCCGATCTCTACCCGCAGGCGCAGACGCAGGCCGGCGTCACGGTGGCGGTCGACGAGATGAGGAACGCGGAGCGCGTCGAGCGCCTGTTCGGGGCGGATCTCCTCAAGGAAGGCATCCTGCCGGTGAGCGTGGTGGTGTCGAATTACGGCAAGCAGCGGGTGCTCCTCAAGCCGTCGGACGTCCTGCTCTACCAGGGCAAGGAGGTCATCGATCCGCTCCCCGTGGAGAAGGTGATGGGTTCGGCAAGGCCCAAGTCCTACGGTGATGCGATGCTGAAGGAGACCCTGGTCCAACCGAACGAGACCTACCGCGGGATCATGTTCTTCGCCGTCCCCGCGCCGAAGCGAGGGCTGGACCGCTTCTTCGCCTCTTTGAGCCTCTACCCGGAGGAGGGTCCGAAGATGCGCGTCGGCATGACCAACCTCGAAAGCGGAGAGCGCATCCTGTTCGCGCCGTTCCCCGTCAAGCTTCCGGAGCGCGGCGGCGCGTTCTCATACTGAGAGCTTCTCGGCGCCGTTCATGTAGGACCGCAGCGCAGCCGGCACGCTGACCGATCCGTCGGCGTTCTGGTAGTTCTCCAGCACGGCCACCAGCGTGCGCCCGACCGCGAGCCCCGAGCCGTTCAGCGTGTGCACCAGCTCGGGCTTGCCCTTGTCGTTGCGAAAACGCGCCTGCATGCGCCGCGCCTGGAACGCCTCGAAATTCGAGCACGAAGAGATCTCGCGGTAGGCGTTCTGCGCCGGCAGCCAGACCTCGAGGTCGTAGGTCTTGGCGCTGGAGAAACCGAGGTCGCCGGTGCAAAGCGACATCACGCGGTACGGAAGCTCGAGCTTCTTGAGGATGGTCTCGGCATTGCCGGTGAGCTCCTCGAGCGCCTGGTAGGAGCTCGAGGGGTGCACGACCTGCAGGATCTCCACCTTGTCGAACTGGTGGTTGCGGATCATCCCGCGCGTGTCCTTGCCCGCCGAGCCGGCCTCGGAGCGGAAGCAGGGAGAGTGGCACACGAACTTCAGCGGCAGGCTTTTCGGGTCGAGAATTTCGTCGCGGACGAAGTTCGTCACCGGGTACTCGGCGGTCGGGATCAGGTACAGGTCGCGGCCTTCGACCTTGAAGAGATCGTCCTTGAACTTCGACAGGCTCGAGACGCCGTCGGCGCACTCGGCGCTCACCATGTAGGGTGCGTAGACCTCGGTGTAGCCGTGCTCGCGCGTGTGCGTGTCCAACATGAACTGCGCGAGCGCCCGGTGGAGCCGCGCGACCTGGCCGCGCATCACGACGAAGCGGCTGCCCGCGACTTTCGCGCCCGTGGCGAAGTCGATCCCGCCGAGGCGCTCGCCGATGTCGACATGATCCTTCACGGCGAAGTCGAACTTGCGCGGGCTGCCCCAGCGGCGCTCCTCGCGGTTGTCGTCGGAGGAGGCGCCGACCGGGACTGACTCGTGCGGGATGTTCGGCACGCGCCTCAAGAATTCCTGCACCTCCTGCTGGAGCACGGGGAGCTGCTGCTCGGAGCGCTCGAGAAGCGCCTTGAGCTTCTCGGCCTCCTCGAGCAGCGGCGCCACGTCCTGGCCCTTCGCCTTCGCCGTGCCGATGTCCTTGGCGATGCGGTTCTTCGAGGCCTGCGCCTGCTCGACCGCGCTCTGGAGCTGCTTTCGCGTGCTTTCCAGCTGCTGGAACCGGTCGAGGTCGAATGCCCCGGGGGCGCGCGTGGCGAGGCGCTTCGCGACGGCCTCGGGATCCTTCCGCAGCGTCTGGATGTCGATCATTTGCGGTTTTTCAGGTGCTCGAGCTTTTCGCGGATCTTCGCCTCGAGCCCGCGGTCGGTGGGCCGGTACCACTGCTCGGGCTGCATGCCCTCGGGAAAATAGCTCTCGCCCGCGGCGTAGGCGCCCTCCTCGTCGTGCGCGTAGCGGTAGCCCTTGCCGTAGCCGAGCTCCTTCATGAGGCGGGTGGGCGCGTTGCGCAGGTGCATGGGCACCGGCCGGGTGTGGTCCTTGGCAACGAAGGCGCGCGCGGCATTGTAGGCCTCGTATACCGCGTTCGATTTCGGGGCGGCGGAAAGGTAGAGTACCGCCTCGGCGAGGGCAAGCTCGCCCTCGGGCGTGCCAAGGCGCTCGTAAGTCTCGCAGGCATCGAGCGCGATCCTCAGGCCGCGCGGATCGGCGAGACCGATGTCCTCCACCGCCATGCGCACCACGCGGCGGCCGATGTAGAGCGGGTCGGCGCCGCCGTCGAGCATGCGCACCATCCAGTAGAGCGCCGCGTCGGGGTCGGAGCCGCGCACGCTCTTGTGGAGCGCGGAGATCTGGTCGTAGAACTGCTCGCCGCCCTTGTCGAAGCGGCGCAGGTTCTGCGCCAGCACGCGCTCGACGAGCTCGCCGTCCACGGCTTCGTGCCTGATCGAATTCTTGAGGATCTCCACCGCGTTCAGCAGGCGCCGCGCGTCGCCGTCGGCGAAGCCGACGAGCCGCGCTTTCGCTTCCTCGTCCGCTTCGAGACCACTGCGCTCCAGCAGGATTTGAAGATCCGGGTTTTTCAAAGGCTCGAGAACGTAAACCGTCGCCCGGGAGAGCAAAGCGCTGTTCACCTCGAACGAAGGATTCTCGGTGGTCGCGCCGACGAAGGTGATGAGCCCGCGCTCGACGTACGGCAGAAACGCGTCCTGCTGCGCCTTGTTGAAGCGGTGCACCTCGTCGACGAAGAGAATGGTGTGGCGCCCCGAGGCCTCGAGCCTCGTTTCGGCCGCCTGCACCGCCTCGCGGATGTCCTTGACGCCCGAGAACACCGCCGACAGCGCTACGAACTCGGCGTCGAAAGCTTTCGCCATCAATCGTGCGAGGGTGGTCTTGCCCGAGCCGGGCGGACCCCACAGGATCATCGAGTGGGGCTTGCCCGACTCGAACGCAAGGCGCAGCGGCTTGCCGGGGCCGAGGAGATGCTGCTGCCCCACGACGTCGTCGAGCGACTTGGGGCGTAGCGCCTCGGCGAGCGGCGCGGAGGCTTCCCGCTTGCCGAACAGGTCGTTCATTTGGACCCGCTCATTTCTCCCCGAGTACGTCGGCGCCCTTCGGGGGTTCGAAGCGGAAATCGGCGGGATCGGTCTTCGGGTTGCGCTGCAGGTTGAGGAAGCGAAGGCGCGTGGTCTGGCCGAAGTTGTCGACCAGCTCCATCGCCTGGATGCCGGTGGCCGAGAATCCCATGCGGATGCGGTCGAACCCGGCCTCGGGGTCGCGCGGCTTCGCCTCGAGCCACTCCAGGCCGTCGCGCGTGCCCGCCTCCGAGAGCGCGAACGCCTTCTCCACGTCGCTCGACCCGGCGAGCAGCGCCGCGGGCGTGGAGCCGAGGGCTTTCGACATCTTGCGCACGGTCACCTGGTTGAGGTCGCGATCGTGGATCCACACGCGCTCGCCGTCTCCCACGATGACCTGGTCGACGGGCTTGGCGTACGTCCAGCGGAAGCGCCCCGGCCGCTGGAACACGAAGCTGCCCTTCGATTCCTGCGTGAGCTTGCCGCCGCGCGAGTAGACCTTCTGCTCGAAATCGGCGCGCGCGGACTGCGTGGTCTTGAGGAAGCTCCTGAAGCGCTCGATGGCGTCGGCGTGCGCCACGGACGCGAACGCGCACAACAGCAGGGCAAGGACCGGATACCGCATGCGGCGAGGTTACTCCGCTTTCGCGGGAACCAACACCTCGCGGTTGCCGTTGGACTGCATCGCTGAGACCATGCCCGCGCGCTCCATGTCCTCGATGAGGCGCGCCGCGCGGTTGTAGCCGATCCTGAGGTGGCGCTGCACCAGCGAAATGGAGGGCCGGCGGGTGCGCACCACGATCTCGACCGCCTGGTCGTAGAGGGGGTCCTTCTCGCCCGTGGGCTCCCCGGAAGAATTTCCCGGAGAATCCTCCGACGACGCCGCCTCGAGCACCTCCTCGAGGTACTCGGGCTTGGCGAGGCTCTTCAGATGCTCGACCACCTTGTGCACCTCGTGGTCGGCGACGAAGGCGCCGTGCACGCGCTGCGGCAGCCCGGCGCCGGGCGGCAGGTACAGCATGTCGCCCGAGCCGAGCAGCGCTTCCGCCCCTGACTGGTCGAGGATGGTCCGCGAATCGACCTTCGACGACACCTGGAACGCGATGCGCGTCGGAATGTTCGCCTTGATGAGCCCGGTGATCACGTCCACCGACGGCCGCTGCGTGGCGAGGATCAGGTGGATGCCGGCGGCGCGCGCCTTCTGCGCGAGGCGCGCGATCAGCTCCTCCACTTTCTTCCCGACCACCATCATGAGGTCGGCGAGCTCGTCGATCACGAGCACGAGGTGGGGCAGCGGCGCGAGCGGCTGCGGCTCGGCCGATTCAAGCATGAAGGGATTCTCGAGCTTGCGGCCCTGCTTTTCCGCCTCGGCGATCTTGTGGTTGAAGCCCGAAAGGTTGCGCACGCCGAGCCAGTTCATCAGCTTGTAGCGGCGGTCCATCTCGGCCACGCACCACGACAGCGCGTTGGTCGCCTGCTTCATGTCGGTGACGACCGGTGCGAGGAGATGCGGGATGTCCTGGTAGACCGAAAGCTCGAGCATCTTCGGGTCGATGAGGATCAGGCGCACCTGCGGCAGCTCCGACTTGTAGAGCAGCGACAGGATCATCGCGTTCAGCGCGACCGATTTCCCCGAGCCGGTGGTCCCGGCGACCAGGAGGTGCGGCATGCGCCCGAGGTCCGCCACGACCGGGTTGCCCGCGATGTCCTTGCCGAGCGCGAGCGCGAGCGGCGAATGCACCGCGTGGTAGGCCTCCGAGCCGAGGATCTCGGAGAGGCGCACCGTCTGCCGGTGAGGGTTCGGGATCTCGAGCCCCATGCACGACTTGCCGGGGATGGTCTCGACCACCCGGATCGAGACCACCGACAGCGCGCGCGCCAGGTCCTTCACCAGGTTGACGATCTGGCTGCCCTTGACGCCGACCGCGGGCTCGACCTCGTAGCGCGTGATCACCGGGCCGGGATAGGCGGCGAGCACCTTGACCGCGACGCCGAAGTCGGAGAGCTTCTTCTCGATCAGCCGCGAGGTGAATTCCAGCGTTTCGGGGCCTACCTCGGCGCCTTCGCGCCGCGCCTCGTCGAGGAGCTTCAGCGGCGGCAGCGGCGTGTCGGGCAGCTCCTCGAAGAGCGGCGCCTGCTTCTCCTTCTGCACCCGGTCGGATTTCTTGATCTCGACGATCGCCGGCTCGATGCGCAGCGGCGGATGGTCCTCTTCGCGGCGCTTCTCGGTCTGGACCACGAGGGTGCGCTCCTCGCGCGCCAGCGCGCCGAGCTTGCGGTCGCGATGGCGGTCCCAGGACTCGATGGCCAGGGCATAGCCCTTCTCCAGCGCATGGCCCACCCTTTCCGAGAGAGCGAGCCACGACAGGCCCGTGAACAGGCTGAACCCGACCGCCGCGAGCGTGAGCAGGAGCAGCGTCGCCCCGGTGAACCCCAGGCCCGCCGCGAGCACCTTGCCGCCGGCCGCGCCGGCGAGGCCGCCCGGCGCGAACGGCAGCTCGACGCCAAGACTGTGGAACCGCAGGGCTTCCAGGGCCGCGCTGGAGACGAGCAGCAGCATGAACCCGGAGAACGAGATCACAAGCGGCCGCCGGTCGATCAGGCGGCGTGCCTCGAGCCCTCGGTAGCCCCACACCACGAGGTAGAGGCAGAGCACGACCCACCAATAGGCCGACACGCCGAAGAGATACAGCAGGAAATCCGCGACCACGGCGCCGACGAGCCCGCCGGCATTGCGGACGACGGCATCGGTTGCGCTATGCGACCAGCCGGGATCGGCGCGGTGGAAGGTCGAAAAAACGAGCAGCAGGTACAGCGCGAGAGCGACCAACACCAGCCACTTCGCTTCGCGCACCAGGCCGGCGAGCTTCGCGGGGAGGGGGGTTGCTGTTTTTTCTGCTACGCCCATCGCGCGTGGGGATTCTACCCCACGCGCACCCCGAGCGGCGGTTCTGCCGTCGCTCTAGGACGACACTTATTCTGGAAGAACGATCGAGTCGCGCAGGACTATGTTCGAGCCGCGCATCTCGATGTAGCCGCCCATCTGCAGGTCCTTCATGACGCGGCTCACCATCTCCCTCGAGGCGCCGATCATCTTGGCGATGTCCTGCTTGGGCAGCCGCTTGGTGACGATCTTTTCGCCGTCGACGTTCTCCGACATGTCGAGGAGCAGCCGCGCCACGCGGCCATAGACGTCGAGCAGCGCGAGGCTGCCGATCTTGCGGTCGGCCTCGCGCAGGCGCCGCACCAGGCCGCGCATCACCGCCATGGCCATGTCGAAGTTCTCGGCCAGGCATTTCTTGAAGTCGCGCTTGGCGATGTAGAGGAGCTCGCAGGGCTCGATCGCCACCACGGTAGCCGACCGCGGCTCGTCGTCGATGAGGCCCATCTCGCCGAAGAACTCGCCCGGCCCGAGGATGGTCAGGATCACTTCCTTGCCCTCGGCGTCGCTCATCATCACCTTGAGCCGGCCCGACAGCACGATGTAGAGCGAGTCGGTCGGGTCGCCGCCGGTCATCACGGTGGTCGAGCGCGAGACGCTCTTGCGGGCCACCATGCTGGTCAGGGTGCGGAGCGCGTCTTCGGGGAAACTGGAGAACAGCGGGACTGCCTTCAGGACCGCTGTGGAGACTGTTGTTGTCATAGCCACGTTTTTATACCTCCCTTTGCGGGATTTATGGTAGCAGAACTCCCTCGGCGCTTCCGGGCTGTTGCGCGGCCGCCTCACCTATAATCGGCCACTCATCCTGAAAATCCCGCCACTCATCTGAATTTGACGTTTCGCGAATGCCTACGCGCCATGTTCGCTTGCTGATTCTCGGCTCAGGCCCGGCGGGTTACACCGCTGCCGTGTACGCCGCGCGCGCCAACCTGCGCCCGGTCCTGCTGACCGGCATCGCGCAGGGCGGCCAGCTCATGACGACCACCGACGTCGACAACTGGCCGGCGGACGCGGACGGCGTGCAGGGCCCGGACCTGATGCAGCGCTTCCAGAGGCACGCCGAGCGATTCGAGACCGAAGTCGTCAACGACCACATCAACAAGGTGCACCTCGAGCGCAAGCCTTTTCTCCTCGAGGGCGACGCCGGCCAGTACACCTGCGACGCGCTGGTGATCGCCACCGGGGCCACGGCGAAATACCTCGGCCTCGCCTCCGAGCAGAGGTTCATGGGACGCGGCGTGTCCGCCTGCGCCACCTGCGACGGATTCTTCTACAAGGGAGAGGACGTCGTGGTGGTCGGCGGCGGCAACACGGCGGTGGAGGAAACCCTCTACCTCGCGAACATCTGCCGCAGCGTGACGCTGGTCCACCGCCGCGACAAGTTCCGCGCCGAGAAGATCATGGTCGACAAGCTGATGCAGCGGGTGCGCGACGGCAAGGTGAAGCTCGTGCTCGACGCCGCGGTGGACGACGTGCTGGGCGACGCGACCGGAGTCACCGGCGTGCGCGTGCGCAAGCTCAAATCCGGCGGGCTCGAGAACATCGTCGCGAAGGGCTTCTTCGTCGCCATCGGCCACACGCCGAATACCGAGCTCTTCGCCGGGCAGCTCGAGATGGAGAACGGCTACATCGTCACCCGCGGGGGACGCGAGGGGCTCGCCACGGCGACCAGCGTGAAAGGCGTGTTCGCCGCCGGCGACGTCCAGGACCATGTCTACCGCCAGGCGGTGACGAGCGCGGGGACCGGCTGCATGGCAGCGCTCGACGCCGAGAAATATCTCGATGCGCCCTCCGCCTGACGACGACGAGTTCCGGCGCGCGACTCGGGACGTCGAGCCGCTGCGCGCGCCGCGCCGGGTCAGGCTCGCGCGCGCGCCGGCAGCCCCGGTTCCGGTGCAGAGCCGGCGCGACGAGCGCGCCGTGCTGGCGGAATCGCTCGCCGGCCCGCGCTCGATCGACGACGCGATCGATTCGGGCGAGGAGCTCGCGTTCCTGCGCGACGGTTTCCCGCGCCAGGTCCTGCGCAAGCTGCGCCGCGGGCAATGGGTGGTCCAGGACGAGCTCGACCTGCACGGCATGAATCGGGTTCAGGCGGCGCACGCGGTGGCGGAGTTCCTGCGCCACTGTCGCGCGCGGCATTTCCGCTGCGTGCGCATCGTGCACGGCAAGGGGCTGGGCTCGCGCAACCGCGAGCCGGTGCTCAAGGGGAAGCTGCGGAAGTGGCTCGCGCTGCGCGACGAGGTGCTGGCGTTCTGCCAAGCCCCGGCGGCAGACGGCGGCGCCGGTGCGGTTCTCGTTCTTCTAAGAGAGAAACCCTAAACCGCGGCTTCGTTGGTTTCGCCGGTGCGGATACGGACCACGTGCTCGACCGAGGTGACGAAAATCTTGCCGTCGCCGATCTTGCCGGTGCGCGCGGATTTCACGATGGCGTCGATCGCGCTCTCGACCTGGTTGTTCGCGACCACCACCTCGATCTTCACCTTGGGCAGGAAATCGACCACGTACTCGGCGCCGCGGTACAGCTCGGTGTGCCCCTTCTGCCGGCCGAATCCCTTCACTTCCGTGACCGTGAGCCCCGTTACGCCGACTTCGGACAGCGCCTCGCGCACTTCATCGAGCTTGAACGGCTTGACGATGGCTTCGATCTTCTTCATGACCGGTTCTCCCTGGGTTGCGAGATCATTGTAGCGTGGAAAGCTTTGAAGTCGTCGAATCCCTCGCCCGCGTAGACGCGGCGGAGTGGAACGCGCTTGCCGGCCCCCAGCCTTTCGTGCGCCACGAATTCCTTTCGGCGCTCGTCGAGTGCGGCTGCGCCGCCGCCCGCAGCGGCTGGCTGCCGCAGTTCCTGCTCCTGCGCCGCTCGGGGGCGCTGGTGGGGGCGATGCCCATGTTCGCCAAGTCCCATTCCTACGGCGAGTACGTGTTCGACTGGGCGTGGGCCGACGCCCACGAGCGGCACGGCGTTCAGTACTACCCCAAGCTCGTCGCCGCCATCCCGTTTACCCCGGTCCGCGGCCGCAGGGTCCTCGCCGCCGGCGCTGCCGAGCGGGCGAGCCTGATCGCCGCCGCGCTCGAGCTCGCCCGCCAGAGCTCGTCGCTGCACGTCTTGTTCCCGATGGAGGACGAGGCCCGGCTCATGCACGAGCGCGGCATGCTCCTGCGGCGCACGGTGCAGTTCCACTGGAGGAACGACGGCTACCGCGATTTCGAGGACTTCCTCGCGCGCCTCAGCCACGCGCGGCGCAAGAACATCCGGCAGGAGCGGCGCCGGGTGGCGGAGGCCGGCGTGCGGCTGCGCTGGCTCGAGGCAAGCGCGATCGAGCGGCGCCACTGGGAGTTCTTCAACCGCTGCTACCGCTCGACCTACGCCGCGCATCGCTCGAGCCCGTACCTGAGTCTGGAGTTCTTCGTGCGCATCGGCTCGCGGCTGCCCGAAAGCCTCGCGATGGTGCTCGCGGAGCGCGAGGGCCGGCCGATCGCTTCGGCGCTGTTCCTCAGGGATGCGCAGACGCTGTATGGGCGTTACTGGGGTGCGATCGAGCACGTGCCGCTATTGCACTTCGAATGCTGCTATTACCAGCCGATCGAGTTCGCTATCAGCCAGGGCATCGAGGTGTTCGAAGGCGGCGCGCAGGGCGAGCACAAGCTGTTCCGCGGGCTGTTGCCGGTGGAAACGCTGTCGGCGCACTGGCTGGCGCATCCGCGCTTCTCGCGTGCAGTCGAGGCGTTCCTCGAGCGCGAGGGCGCGGGCGTGCAGCGCTACGTCGACGAGCTGTGCGACCATAGCCCCTTCAAGGCCTAGGAGGACGCGATGCGGCTCACCAACAAGCTGGCCATAATCACCGGAGCGGGCTCCGGGTTCGGCGCCGGCATCGCGCGCCGCTTCGCCGAGGAAGGCTGCCGCGTGGTGGTGAACGACATCGACGCGAAGAGCGGCGAGCGCGTGGCGAAGGAGATCCACGGTACTTTCATCCAGGCCGACGTCACCAAGGCCGCCGATTGGGCCAGGCTGGTGCGCGCCGCGGGCCCGGCGCTCGACATCGTGGTGAACAACGCCGGCTGGACGCACCGGAACAAGCCTTACGTCGAGGTTACGGAAGCCGAGTTCGACAAGGTCTACGCGGTCAACGTGAAGAGCGTCTATCTCTCGGCGCTGCACGCCGTGCCGGTGCTGAGGAGCCGCGGCGGCGGCTGCCTCGTGAACATCGCTTCGACCGCCGGCGTCCGCCCGCGCCCGGGCCTCACGGTCTACAACAGCTCGAAGGCCGCGGTCATCCTCATGTCCAAGTCGATGGCGGCGGAGTTCGGCCCCGACAAGATCCGGGTGAACTGCGTGAACCCGGTGTTCAGCCCCGACACCAGCCTGTCGGCCGAGTTCGCCGGCGGCGCGGTGACCGACGAGGCGAAGAAGAAATTTCTCGCCACGATCCCGCTCGGAAGGTTCTCGACGCCGCTCGACGTCGCCAACGCCTGCCTCTACCTCGCCTCCGAGGAAGCGAGCCTCGTGAGCGGCGTGTGCATCGAGGTCGACGGCGCTCGCTGCGTCTAGGCTTTTTTCATTCCGCCGAGCAGGGCCGCGACCTGCGGCTGCTTGCGCTTGCCCTTGGGGTTGGCTTCCGCGGGCTTGGGAGCTTCGCTCGCCTGGCTAGCCGGTTCGTAAGGCGTCGAGAAGATCGGGTCCGCAGGGCGCTTGGGCGGATGACCCGCCGCGGGGCGGCGCTCCTTGCGCGGCGGCTCGGCGCGCTTTCGTCGCGGCTCATCACCCATCAGGGCGGCGACCGTGGCGCCGCTCGGCTGGAAGCCCGGGACCAGCACGCGCTCGATGCGCTTCTTGATCAGGCGCTCGATCGCCGCGACCGCGTCCATGTCCTCCGGCGCGACCAGCGAGATCGCTTCCCCGGGAAGCCCCGCCCGACCCGTGCGGCCGCTGCGGTGCACGTAGTCCTCCGGCGAGTGCGGCACGTCGAAGTTGATCACCTGGGGCAGCCCCTCGATGTCCAGGCCGCGCGAAGCTACGTCGGTGGCGACCAGCACCGAGGTTTTCCCGGCCTTGAAGTCCTCGAGCGCCGCCTCGCGCTCGGCCTGCGACTTGTCGCCGTGGATGGCGTCGGCGTGGATGTGGTCGCGCCTGAGCTGGTGGGCGAGGCGGTTCGCGCCGATGCGGGTGCCGGTAAAGACCAGCACCTGCTTGAGGCCGCGTGTCTGGATCAGATAAGCGAGCAGCTCGCGCTTCTTCTCCCGTGCGACGAGGTGCAGCACGTGCGTGACGAGCTCGGCGGCGGCGTTGCGCGCCGCGACCTGCACTTCGGCCGGGGTGCGCAGCAGCGTCTTGACCAGGTTGCGGATCTCGTCCGGGAAGGTCGCCGAGAAGAGCAGATTCTGCCGCTGCGCGGGAAGGAGCGCGATGATCCGCTTGATGTCGGGCAGGAAGCCCATGTCGAGCATCCGGTCGGCTTCATCGAGCACCAGGATCGACACCTGGTTGAACATCACCGTCTTGTTCTGCACATGGTCGAGGAGCCGCCCCGGCGTCGCGACCAGGATCTCCACCCCTTTGCGCAGCTGCTCGATCTGCGCGTTCATGTCGACGCCGCCGTAGACCACGGTGCTGCGCAGCGGGACGTGCTTTCCGTAGTCCCGGAAGCTCTCGGCCACCTGCACCGCCAGCTCGCGCGTGGGCGTAAGGATCAGCGCCCGGACCGGGTGGCGCGCGGGCGACGCCGATGCGCTGGCGTGCACCGAAAGCCGCTGCAGGATCGGCAGCGCGAACGCTGCGGTCTTGCCGGTGCCGGTCTGCGCGCCCGCCATGAGGTCGCGCGCCGCAAGCACCAGCGGGATGGACTGCTCCTGAACGGGGGTCGGCTTCTCGTAGCCAAGCTCCGCGACCGCTCGCGCGAGGGGCTCGATCAGGCCTAGTTGTTCAAATGCAGAAGCGATAGTGTTGAATTATAAGTCAATTCAGTTAATTCAGATCGAGTCAATTCAATGTGCGCGCTGGACGCTCGCTGGGTTCTTCGGGCTCGATGCCCGGGAGCTTCAGCTCCATGTCCCAGTCGCTTTTCTTGACCGCCGCCTGCAGCAGGCGGCAGAGCGAGTGCAGCAGCACCGAATCGAAGCTCAACGTGACGCCCTGGCCGTCGGAAGGATGCAACGCGACGACGGGCTGGCCGCCGCGGTCGTGGCCGGTCTGGATGCGGGCGAGAAGGAGCGGCGTCTCGCCGAGCGGGCGTGCGCTGTCGCCCGCGTCGTAAGGCTTGGAGAAATCCGCCTTCGACACCGCGTACTCGTGCTCGAGACCGAGCAGGGCCTTGCGCGCCTCGGGGCTCGCCTGGGTGCGGATTCGCGGGCTCGCCTCTTCCGCCAGCTTCACGAGGAGCGGCCACAGGAGCTTCACGAAGCGCCGCGTGAGCGCCAGGCGCAGCTCCACGCTTTCGCTCGTAGCCACCATCATCAGCAGGCGATCCTGCTCGGCGTCGTAGTCGACTTTGAGCTGATGCAGGCGCATGGAAGAATAGTATATGGGCCGGCTCCGCGAAGCGAGCGCGCCCGCGGATCTCGAGGCGGTGCGCAGCCTGTTCTCCGAATATGCGCAAAGCGTCGGCGAGCCCTGCTGCTTCAGCGGCCTCGAGCGGGAGCTGGCCGAGCTGCCACGCGGCTACCTGGTGTTGTTTCTTTCCCACGAAGAAGACGTCCCGTCGGGCTGCGTCGGCCTGCGCGAGCTCGATCGCAGCACCGCGGAGATGAAGCGCCTGTACGTGCGGCTCGCTTTCCGGGGCCGCGGCATCGGGCGCCGGCTCGCCGAGGCCGCCATCGGCGCAGCACGCGAGGCGGGCTACGAGCGAATCGTGCTCGACTCGCTGCCGAAGATGCGGGAGGCGCGCGAGCTCTATCTCAGCCTGGAGTTCCGGGAGACCGCGCCCTACCTTGCTCGGCCTACCCCCGGCGCGACCTGCTTCGAGCGCAGGCTTTAGCTCGACCTGATTTTCTCCACCAAACGCGTGGTGGAACGCTCGTGCTCGAACGGGATCGACAGCACCCGCCCGCCTCGCGCGAGGACGTGGGCCGCGCCGGCGATGCGCTCCACCGGCCAGTCGCCGCCCTTCACCAGGACCTCGGGCCGGCTCGCCGCGACCAGCGCCTCGGGCGTGTCCTCGTCGAACCAGGTGACGGCATCCACCGCGGCGAGCGCGGCGACCACGGCAAGCCGGTCTTCGAGCGGATTGAGCGGCCTTTCGGCGCCTTTGCCAAGCCGCCTGGCGGACGCGTCGCCGTTCAGCGCCACGAGCAACGCCGCGCCGAGCTCGCGCGCGCGCGCAAGGTAGGTCACATGGCCGCGATGCAGGATGTCGAACACGCCGTTGGTGAACACGAGCGGCCGGGCGAGCTGACCGGTCCAGCGCGCGAGGTGCTCGGGCGAGCGAATTTTGTCTTCGAAGGCGGGCGGCTTCACTTCGCAGGCGGGCAGATGCCATCGCCCGCCTTGCACAGGTCAAAGATCCTCACCACCTTGACCACGCCCCCGGTGTTGCGGGCGACCTCGACGGCGTCGTTCGCCTCCTGGTCTGTCACGATGCCCATCAGGTAGACCACGCCCGCCTCGGTGACGACCTTGACGTGGATCGGGTTCACCTTGTTGCTGTCGAGGAGGCGCCCCTTCACCTTGGTGGTGATGTAGGAGTCGTTGGCGCGGGCGCTCATCGAAGACGGCGCTCCCACCTGCAGCTCGTTGGTGATGCTGCGCACGTTGTTGCCCGCGCCCTGCGCGAGCTTCTCGATCTCGGCCTTCCTGGCGTCCTCGGGCACCTCGCCGGTGAGCAGAACCGAGCGGTTGAAAGAGGTGACGTTCACGTGCGTGTTCTCGCCGAAGCGCTCGCGTACCCCGCGGCTTACCCGCGATTCGATGTTGTCGTCGTCGATCATGGTGCCCGAGGTGCGGCGGTCCTCGGCCACGCCGTAGGTGAGCGCGCCGGCGCCGACGATGGCGGCCGGGCAGCCCGACAGCAGCAATGCGGGAACGAGGATGAACAGCGCGGCGAGCAGTCTCATGCGGGGTTGTGGGAGAGCTGGAAGTCGATGCCGTCGCACAGGCAATGCAGCGCAAGCAGATGCACCTCCTGGATGCGCGCGGTGCGCTTGTGCGGCACGCAGATGTTCACGTCTTCGGCCGAGATCAGCGCAGCCATCTTGCCGCCGCCCGCTCCGGTGAGCGCCACCACGCGCACGCCGAGCTCGTGCGCCGCCTGGATGGCCGCCACCACGTTGCGCGAGTTGCCGCTGGTGGAGATGGCGAGCAGCGCGTCGCCGCGCTTGCCGATGCCCTGGACCTGCTTGGAGAAGATCTGCTCGTAGGCGTAGTCGTTCGCGATCGAGGTCAGCGTCGAGGTGTCGGTGGTGAGCGCCACCGCGGCGAGCGGCGCGCGCTCGATCTCGAAGCGGTTGATGAGCTCCGCGGCGAAGTGCTGCGCGTCGGCGGCCGAGCCGCCGTTGCCGCAGGCGAGCACCTTGCCGCCGCGCTTCAGGGTCTGGGCGAGCAGCGCGCTCGCCCGCGCGATCGGCTCGGTCAGGGAGCGCGCCGCCTCGAGCTTGAGCTGCGCGCTCTCGGCGAACTGCGCGCTGACACGCGCCGAGAGCGCAGCGGAAAGTGCTTCGTCCACGGCGCCGGATTCTACACCGTCACTCGACGAACACCTCGAACTCGATGCGCCGGGCGGGATTGGGGTGCGGCGCGAGGCGGCTGATGCGCGCCTGCAGCGGCGCGCCCCGATCGAGGCCCCAGGCGAGCGCGGCATTGTCGCGCCTCGGCACGTAGCCGAGCTTGCGGCCGCGCCAGGTCACGGCGATCGCGTTGGGGTCGTGCGGATTGTCAGGCTCGCGCTCAAGCCCGAGGGCGTCGCCCACTCGCAGCTCGGGCCACACCTCCTCGGCGGCGTGGTAGCGGAAGCCGGCGAGCGGCGCGCTCTGGACCAGCAGTCGGACGTGGCCGGGCGCATCCTGTGCGGGAGCGCCGGCGGCAACGGCGAGCGCGAGGAGGAAAGGCGCCAATCTATTCGCCGAAGGCATTGCGAATCCACTTGATGTCTCCCGCCGGGCCGTCGACCAGGAAGACGTCAAAGCGACACGGCGCCTGCGGCCGTCGCGAGAGGTAGAGCCGCGCCGCCGCCACCAGCCGGGCGCGCTTCGCCCCGGTGATGCTTTCGCCCGCACCGCCGTAGGCGAACGCGCGCCTCATGCGCACCTCGGCGAACACCAGCACCCCGCGCTCCTCGGCGATGAGGTCGATTTCCCCGAGGCGGCAGCGCCAGTTTCGCTCGACGAGCAGCAGACCGGAGCCCCGCATCAGCTCGGCACACCGGTCTTCGGCTCGCGCCCCTGCGCGGTTCATGGCAGGCTTAACGGCACGGCCCAGCCACGGTTTACTCCCAATGTCCGGGACTCTCTTCGTCGTCGCCACACCGATCGGCAACCTCGCCGACGCCAGCCCGCGCTCCCTTGAGGTGCTGCGCGCCGCAGATCTCGTGGCGTGCGAGGACACGCGCACGACCCGCACCCTGCTCGCTCGCTACGGCATCGATACGCCGACCGTCGCCCTGCATCAGCACAACGAGCGCGCCGCCTCGGGCAAGCTTCTGAATCTCCTCAAGGAAGGCAAGGACCTGGCGCTCGTGAGCGACGCCGGCACGCCGACGCTGTCCGACCCCGGCGCGCTGCTGGTCGAAGCCGCGCACCGCGCGGGCGTCAAGGTGAGCCCGGTGCCCGGTCCGAATGCCGCGGCCGCAGCTTTTTCGGCGGCGGGGTTCGCCGCCGACCGCTTTCTGTTCGCGGGTTTCCTGCCCGCTTCCACAGCGGCCCGCAGGAAAGCTCTCGAAGCGCTGGAAGTCGACTGTCCCCTGATCCTGTACGAGGCCCCCCACCGGATCGCGCAGACCGTGCAGGACCTCGCCGAACGCTTCGGGCCCGAGCGCGAGATTGCGATCGGCCGCGAGCTCACGAAGAAATTCGAGGAAATGGCCCGAATGAAGCTCGGTGACGCCGCCGGCTGGCTGCGTGCGGAGCCCAAGCGCACGCAAGGCGAATTCGTCCTGGTGATCGCCGCGGGCCAGCCGGCTGCGCCGCAGGCGGCGGACGCGGATCGCATCCTCGAGGCGCTGCTCGAAGCCATGGCGCCCAGCGAAGCGGCGAAGATCGCGGCCCGGATCACGGGGCTTCCCAGACGCTTGCTCTATCAGAAAGCGCTACAGCGATCGAAGTAAAATCGAATCGATGGATCGCCTCACGCTGAAGCGCCCGGACGACTGGCACCTGCACCTGCGCGACGGCGCGGCGATGGCGTCGGTCCTCGCCGACGCCGCGCGCCAGTTCGCGCGCGCCATCGTCATGCCGAACCTGAAGCCTCCGGTGCGCACGACCTACGAAGCGCTCGACTACCGCGAGCGGATCCTGGCGGCGCTGCCCGAGGGCGCGGCGTTCGAGCCTCTGATGACGCTCTATCTCACCGACGACACCCCGCCCGAGGAAATCGCCCGCGCCAAGCTTTCGGGTCGGGTGCACGGGATCAAGCTTTATCCGGCCGGCGCCACGACGCACTCGGATGCCGGGGTCACGCGCCTGTCGCGCTGCTTTCGCACCCTCGAGAAGATGGAGGAGCTCGGCGTGCCGCTGCTCATCCACGGCGAATCGACCGATCCGGCGATCGACGTGTTCGACCGGGAGAAGGCCTTCATCGAGGAAGTGCTCGGCCCAACGGTCGAGCGCTTCGGCGCGCTCAAGGTCGTGCTCGAGCACATCACCACGCGCGAGGCGGTGCAGTACGTGGAAGTGACCGGGCCCAACGTGGCAGCGACGATCACGGCGCACCATCTGCTCATGAACCGCAATGCGCTCTTCACGGGCGGCATCCGGCCGCACCACTATTGCCTGCCGGTGCTCAAGCGCGAGGAGCACCGCGAGGCGCTGGTCGAGGCTGCGACTTCCGGCAACCCGAAGTTCTTCCTCGGCACCGACAGCGCGCCGCATCCGCGCGGCGACAAGGAGTCGGCCTGCGGCTGCGCCGGCGTCTACACGGGCCACGCGGCGCTCGAGCTCTACGCGGTGGCGTTCGACGAAGTCGACGCCCTCGGTCGTCTCGAAAGCTTCGCGAGCGAGTTCGGGGCGCGTTTCTACGGGCTGCCCCCGAACGAAGGCAGCGTGACCCTCGCGCGCAAGGAGTGGACCGTCCCCCAGCGGCTGAAGTTCGGCGACGCCGAGCTGGTTCCGCTGCGCGCCGGCGAGACGCTTCCCTGGAAGCTCGTCTAGTCCATCCGGTCTTCGACGCGGTGCGGCCTTGGCTCGAGCGCCTGGGTGCCGAGCGCTCGCTCGAGCGCTTGAATCGCCTTTCCGATGAGTTGAATGTCCGCACCGCGAGCGGCCACCCGGTGCGGTTCGTGCCTCCCGAAGCCTCCGACCCGTACTACGAGGTCCAGCTTTACGAGACCGGCCG
>DASXAO010000157.1:0-16286 GCA_036406675.1 Burkholderiales bacterium | reverse complement strand
AGCGGCACGAGCTCGCCCTCGCGCACCGTGACGCGCTGCCCGACGTAGAAGCGTCCCGGATCGCGCGGGCGGAAGCTGCGCCGCTCGCCGTCGTCCATGGTGACGATGACTTCCACGCCGCCTTGAGCGAGCCAGGGCTGCATCTCCGAGGTGCCCGCGGCGCCGAACTGCCATTGATCGGAGCTCGCCGGGCCGGTCGGCATGAACACCACCGCGCCGACGAGCCGCGGCTGGTCGAGCGCCGATTGCGTGCCGACCTGCGGCGGCCCCGTGCGCGGTGCGAGCGCAGCCTCGGAGCCCGTATTCACCTGACGGATCGAGGCCACGACGCCGTCCGTAAACTTGGGAAGCCGCAGATCGAGCTTGTCGACCTGGGCCGAGGCCACCGCCGCGACGAGCGCGACCGGGGCGGCGAGCCAGCGCAGCCGCGGGGCCACGGTTATTCCGCGAGGCCCTGGATGAAGTACGTGGCGGAAAGCAGCGGGCTCGGCGCGCCGAGCGGTCCCAGCCAACGGTCGTAGACGCGCCGGATGTCGCCGCTGCGGTAGAGCCGCGCGAGCACGCGGTTCACCGCGAGCCGGAAGTCGGCATCGCCACGCGGCAGCATGAGGGCGTACTGCTCGATCGAGAAATCCTCGTCGAGGAGCTTGTAGGCGTCGCCGCCGCTCGCTTTCTTGACGACGACGCCGATCAGCGTGGTGCGGTCGGACGCGAGGCCGTCGACCTGCCCCTGGCGGAGCAGCTCGAGGCCCTCGTCGCGGGTATTGATCTTGACGATTTCCGCGGAGACGAGGCCCTTGGTGAGCGCCTGCCGCAGGGCGGTCTCTGTGGTCGTGCCGCCGATCACCGCGATGCGCTTGCCGCCGAAGTCCGCGAGCTTGCGCGCCTCGTTGTCCAGCTTCATCAGCACGCTTGCCCCGTCGAGGAAGGTCACCAGGCTGAAGTCGACCAGCTTCTGGCGCCCGAGCGTCCAGGTGGTGGTGCTGCATTCGACGTCGACCTGCTTGCGGCGCACCGCGTCGATGCGGTTCTGGATGCTGAGCTTCACCCAGCGCGTCTTGAGCTGGGGGCGCTCGAGCTGGGCGGCGATGCCCTCCGCGATCGCGCGGCACAGCTCGACCGAGTAGCCCTGCGGGTCGCCGTTGGCGTCGGCGTAGGAGAACGGCGCCGCGCCGTCGATGTAGCCGAGCGTGATCGCGCCCTGCTTGCGGATCTTGTCGAGGGTTTGCGCCTGACTGGTGAAAGAAGCGAACGCGGCCAGGGTGGCGATCAGAAGAACAAATGCTTTTTGGGTCATCACTTGCCTTTCAGCTGTGCCTCGCTGACGAGGCGCCAGCGCTCGTCCACCTTGCACAGGATCCTGCGGTTGTCGGACTTGCGCCCGCGGGACTCGTTGCGCACGCGCACCTCCTTGCACGAGCGCCCCTTGGACTCGAAATTGCGCAGCACGGTCATCTCGCCGCGGTTGCGGCTCTTCGGGTTCTCCCAGGCCACGGGCTGGTTTTCAGCCGTGCCGCCGTCGAGCACCTTGCGCGCCGCATCGAGGAACAGGCGCAGGTCCTCGTCGTCGAAAGACTCGGCGGGCGTGTTCTTGAGCAGCGTGACCCAGTTCTGCGCGAGGGCGGAAGGCACCGCGAGCGCGCAGGCGGCCGCGAAGAGCGTGGCAGTCAGGAGCTTCATCGTGTCGTCGTCCGCAACGGTAGCATCAAAGGCGTCCTTGATGCAGCACGTCGCGGGCGGCGACCCGCCGGACGATCAGAAGCGGAAGCCGAAGTCGAGGCGGTACTGGGTCAGGGCGGCGGTGCCGTACGAGCCGCCGAAGTCGATCCACTGCTCGTTCACGAGGCCGCGCACGAAGTAGTTGCGGCCCCAGTCGTAGCGCAGGCCGGCTCCGGCGTTGTAGCTGAACCGGGTGGTGGAATAGGTGGGCGTGACCCCCGTGCAGACCTGGCCGACCCAGGGATAGAACCAGCACACGTTCTGCGGCAGGCCCGAGGGGATGTTGGTGTCGACGTAGCTCCAGCCGGCGCCGCCGGTCACGAAGGGTCTGAAGGGCCCTTCCAGGAAATGGTACGTGCCGAGAAATCGCACCGTGCCCGTGTCGATGCTGCTGTTCACGCTGATCGCGGCACCGCCGTTGCCGATTCCCGGCTGGACCGTAGCGCGGTAGTCGTTGGTGGTCCATTCGAGCTCGATGGCCCCGGTGAGCTTCGGATTGAAGACGTGGGCGAATCCGATGGTGAAGCCCCAGCCGGTGTCGGTCTTCACGTTCGTCCCGCCCTCGAACGTGTAGTTCTTGCTGTCGGTGAAGACCGGCGCCGCGTAGAACTCGGAGCGGCCCTGGGCCTGCGCTGCCGCGGACAGGGCGGCGAGGAAAACGGCGAGGAAAAAGGATCTCCAGATCATCGAGCGGTTCCTGTCGTGGGTAAGAGTGTCAACGCGTCCTTGCGCCGAGCGCCGCCGTGATGGTGTCGAGCAGTTCGTGCTCTTCGAGCGGCTTGCGCAGGTAGGCGGTGGCGCCCGCCGCCAGGCACTGCTCGCGGGTCTCGGGCGCGTCGTGCGCCGTGATCACCACGATCGGCAGCATGCGGTGCGCCGCCTGGAGCGCACGCAGCACCTGGAGCCCGGTCATGCGCGGCATGTGCAGGTCGAGCACCACGCAATCGGGCTCGCGCAGCAGGCTGGCCTCGAGGAAGTCCCTGCCGCCCGCGTAGGCCTCGGCCTCGAGTCCCGAGGCGCGCAGCAGCCGCTCCAGCGCTTTGCGGACCGGCTCCTCGTCATCGACGATCGCGACGTACGGCACGATCCGGTCATTGGATCAGGTCGGCGCGCAGGGAGTAATTGGACCAAGGTCCCATTGGACCTTGGTCCAATGCCGGTCTTACGCCGCGAGCGATTGTCCGCTATCGCGTCCGGGCCCGGAGCGCGGGCAGGATGAGGTGGAAGGTCGCGCCCGCGCCGGGCGTGGAGGTCCCCCACAGGCGGCCATGGTGCGCGCGGATGATCGCTCGCGAGATCGAAAGCCCCAGGCCGAGCCCGCGCGGCTTGGTCGTGTAGAACGGCTCGAACAGTCTGGCGTACTGCTCCGCGGTGAACCCCGGGCCGCAGTCGCTGAAGCTGACGTGCACCGCGCCGTCGTCGACCTCGACCGCGCGGGTGCGCACCGTGATCCGGCGCTGCTCGGGCGGCAGCCCGGCCATGGCATCGCAGGCGTTCATCACGAGGTTGAGCATCACCTGCTCGAGCTCGACCCGGTCGCCGTTTACCTTGGGGAGGGCCGCGGCGAGCTCCGGAACGACTTCGACCGAGCGCGTGACGAGGTCGCCGTGCACGATGCCGAGGACCTCGTGGACAAGCTCGTTCGCGTCGAGCGGCTGGAACTGCGTTTCGCCGCGCTTGAAGAGCGTGCGCAGCCGCCGGATGACTTCGCCCGCCCGCTGGTCGGCGGCGATGATGTCGCGCAGGATCTCCACCAGGATCTCGGGATCGGCCGACTTGTTGCCGACGAGGTGCTGGGCGGCCTGGGCATTGCTGAGGATCGCGGTGAGCGGCTGGTTGAGCTCGTGGGCGATGCCGCCGGAGAGCTCGCCGAGCATGGCGACGCGCGAGAGGTGCGTGAGCTGCAGGCGCTGTTCGCGCGCGTCGAGCTCGACCCGCGCGCGCTCGTCGAGCGCCACCGCGAGGAGCAGCATGGGCACCGAAACCGCGCTGAGGAAGAGCTGCATCTCGAGCGCCGTCTCCTGCGCCGTGCTGCCCGCGAAGGGCCCCAGGCCGTTCACCGTGCCGAAGATGGTTGCCACGACCATGACCGCGATCGCGCTGGCGGTGCCCGCCGGCCCGAAGCGCAGCGCCGCCCATATGAGGAACGGGAGAGGCGCATAGAACAGCGCGGGCGTGGTGTGGGGACCCAGCTGCGGAAGATCGAACACCAGCATGCACGTGGCGAGCAGCCCGAGGAAAAGGGCGGCGGCTTCCGCGCAACGCACGAGCCGCGCCGCACGCACACGCGAGAGCTCGACCGAAGCCCAGGTGAGGACGAGCGGTGCCACGGTGAGCGACGCCAGGGTGTTGGAGAAGATGCGCGTGCACACGAGATCCCAATAGCTGCGCTCGCCCCAGCCGACCAGGCTCACGAGGGCGGCATCGAGGAACGACGAAACGATGGGCGCCACTAACGCCCCGCTGCAGAGGAAGATGCCGGCGCTGCGCAGGGAATCGAGGCGCAGCGGCCAGGGCACGAAGGCGCGCGCGAGCCCCGCGCCGAGCAGCGCCTCGCTGCAGTTCGTGGCGTACCAGCCCAGCACCATCGCGATCGGCACGCCGCTCTGCAGCTCGACCAGCAGGTGGGCGGGCAGGGCCGCGGCGAGCACCCACCACCATGCGCGCGTCGGCACGAGCAGAAGCGCGGCGAGGAGCAGCGCGTTCGGCGGCCACAGGGTCGAGATCGGGTACGGCTGCAGCGTGAAGGCGAAGCCGACGCGTGCCGCCACGTAATAGCCGACGGCGACGAGCAGCGCCGGCGCGGCCCAGCTCGCGACCGGGCCGGGCCGCGCGCCCCAGGGCGTTAAGCCTGCGGCGGTGCCGGCGGGAGAGGCTGGGTGACCGTCCATGCGCGCACCAGCTCGGCGAGGGAGTCGAACTGCATTTTCCGCATCATGCGTGCGCGGTGCACCTTCACCGTTTTCTCTGCGGTGCCGAGCTCGGCCGCGATCTGCTTGTTGAGCTTGCCCGCCACCACGCGGCTCAGCACTTCGCGCTCGCGCGGCGTCAGGGTGGAGAGGCGCAGGTTGATCGAGGCGAGCTCGGCCAGGCCCTCGCGCGAGGCGCGATCCTTCTCGACCGCGGCGTACACCGCTGCCACGAGATCGGCTTCGTCGAACGGCTTGGTCAGAAAATCCACCGCGCCGGCTTTCATCGCCCGCACGGTCGCTTCGATGCTGCTGCGGCCGCTGATGAACACGACCGGCCGGCGATCGGCCGCGCGCGCCAGCGCCTGTTGGAGCTCGAGGCCGCTCAGGCCGGGCATGGAGAGGTCCATCACGATGCAGCCGGGAGTATCGGCATCGCGCTGCTCGAGGAAGGCCTGCGGCGAGGAGTAGGTTTGAACCTCGAACCCACGCGCTTGCAGCAGGCGATCGAGCGACCTCAAGACCAGGGCGTCGTCATCGATGACGCTGACGCGCGCCCGTGCATTGCCCATGCCGGCTCCCACGGTACGCTTTTGACTTTGTAGCCAAAGACTACACTAAAATGGACCCCCCTAACGCGGAGGCGGACGAAAAGACAACAGAAACGCGGTTATTCCCGCGCCCGGGAAATCTTCTTCACGTCGGGCAGGCGCCGCAGCGCGCGCAGCACCCTTGCAAGATGCTGGCGGTTCGCCACTTCCACCACCAGGTGCATGGTTGTAAAAAGTGCCCGGTCCTCGTCCATGCTGATCGCGTCGATGTTGGATCCGGCGGACGCGATCTCGGAAGCCACCTTGGCTAGAACTCCACGCTGGTTCTCCACCGTGACGTTGACCGCCGCCTGGAAAAGGCGGCTGGTGCGCGAATCCCATTCGACGTCGATCCATTGCTCGGGCTCTTTCTTGCGCGAGCGCTCGATCACGGTGCATTCGGAAACGTGCACCACCAGCCCCTGCCCCTTCTTCATCGAGCCGACGATCGCGTCGCCCGGGATCGGGCGACAGCACGACGCAAGCTGCACCGCCATTCCCTCGGTGCCGCGAATGGTGACGCTGCCGGCGCTCTTCAGGTCTTCCCTGGAATCGCTTTTCTTGATGAGCCGTCGCGCAACCACCGCCGGAAGGCGCTTGCCGAGGCCGATGTCGGCGAGAAGCTCCTCGCGCGAGCGCACGCCGGAGTCGCGTAGCGCGCGCTCCCAGCCGGCGTCGTCGATCTCGGCGACCGAGCTCTTCAGCGCCTTCAGCGCCTGCTCGAGCAGGCGCTCGCCCAGGCTCGCCGACTCCTCGTACTGCATCGTCTTCAGGAAGTGGCGGATGTTCGAGCGTGCCTTGCCGGTGCGCACGTACTGGAGCCAGCCGGGATTGGGCTTGGCGTGGCTCGCGGTGATGATCTCGACCCGGTCGCCGTTGCGCAGCTCCGTGCGCAGCGGGACGAGCTCGCCGTTCACCTTCGCCGCCACGCAGCGGTTGCCGATGTCCGTGTGCACGGCATAGGCGAAATCGACCGCGGTCGCGCCCCTGGGCAGCGACAGGATCTTGCCTTTCGGCGTGAACACGTAGACCTCGTCGGGGAAGAGGTCCACCTTCACGTGCTCGAGGAACTCCTGCGGGTCGCCCGACTGGTGCTGGATCTCGAGCAGCGACTGCAGCCACTGGTGGGTCTGCTTCTGCAGCTCCGAGAGCCGGTCGGAATCGTCCTTGTACATCCAGTGCGATGCGACGCCCGACTCGGCGAGGCGGTGCATCTGCTCGGTGCGGACCTGGACCTCGACCGGCACGCCGTAGGGGCCGATGAGGTCGGTATGGATCGACTGGTAGCCGTTCGCCTTGGGGATCGCGATGTAGTCCTTGAACTTGCCCGGGATCGGCTTGTAGAGCGCGTGCAGCGCGCCGAGCGCCAGGTAGCACGACGGCACGTCCTTCACGATCACGCGCACGCCGAAGATGTCGTGCACCTCGGAGAACGACAGGTGCTTGTCGATCATCTTGCGGTAGGTCGAGTAGACGTGCTTCTCGCGTCCCTGCACCACCGCGTCGATGCCCGAGTCGGCGAGCTTCTTCTTCACCGCCTCGAGCGTGCGGCCGATCATCTCGCGGCGGTTGCCGCGCGCCGCCTTGGTGGCCTTGGCGAGCACCTGGTAGCGCAGCGGGTGCAGGTGCGAGAACGCGAGCTCCTGCAGCTCGTGGTAGAGCGTGTTGAGGCCCAGGCGCAGCGCGATCGGCGCGTAGATCTCCATGGTCTCGCGCGCGACCCTTCTCCTTTTCGCCGGAGGGACGGCTCCGAGCGTGCGCATGTTGTGCAGCCGGTCGGCGAGCTTGATCAGGATGATGCGCACGTCGCGCGCCATCGCGAGCAGCATCTTGCGGAAGTTCTCGGCCTGGGCCACCTCGGCGGACTGGAACTCGATCTTGTCGAGCTTGGACACGCCGTCGACCAGCTCGGCCACGGGCTTGCCGAACGTATCGGAGATCTCGTCCTTGGTGACCGAGGTGTCCTCGGTCACGTCGTGCAGCAGCGCGGCCATCAGCGTCTGGCCGTCGAGGTGCCAGTCGGCCAGGATCTCGGCGACGGCGAGCGGGTGCGAGATGTACGGGTCGCCCGACTGGCGGGTCTGCCCGGCGTGGGCGGCTTCCGAGAAACGGTACGCCTCGGCAAGCCGCGCCACGTCCTTCGGCTTGAGATAGCCGAAGCGTCCCTGCTCGAGAGTCGGGACTACCGCAGTCGCCATGATGGGGTCATACCAACATTTCCTCCCCTAGGGCAAGGAAATGCTGATCTGACCCCATTTTTCGTCACAGCGTGGAGGCGGGGGGCGTCGCGTTTTTCTTCAGCACTTCGGTGCCGACCTTGCCTGCGGCGATCTCGCGCAGCGCGATGACCGTCGCCTTGTCGCGGTTGGGCTCGACCATGGGCGAGGCGCCGGCGCCGAGCTGGCGGGCGCGGTAGGTCGCGGCGAGCGTGAGATGGAACCGGTTGTTGATGCGCTTCAGGCAATCGTCGACGGTGATGCGGGCCATGGAACCTTTCCGGAAATTCAGCTGTTGCGGCGGCGGCTGCGCACGACGCGCGCCAGCTCCGCCTTGGCGGTATCGAAGTCTTTGTTAATTATACGGTATTCGAACTCGCCGGCGTGCGCCATTTCGGCCTGGGCGTTGGCGAGGCGCCCGGCGATGACCTGGTCGGAATCCTGGCCGCGGGCGCGCAGGCGCCGCTCGAGCTCCTCCACCGAGGGCGGCAGGATGAAGATGCCGACGCAGTCGGGATAGAGCGTGCGCACCTGGGCCGCGCCCTGCCAGTCGATCTCCAGGACCAGGTCCTGGCCGCGCTCGAGGGTTTCGGCGATGACCCGTTTCGACGTGCCGTAGCGGTTGCCGTGCACCAGCGCGTTCTCCAGGAACTCGCCGCGCTCGCGCATCGCGAGGAACGTGGCCTCGTCGACGAAGTGGTACTCGCGGCCGTTCTGCTCGCCGGGGCGCGGCGGGCGCGTGGTGTAGGAGGTCGAGAGCTTGAGGCCCGGCGTGGCCTCGAGAAGCGCCTTGATGAGCGAGGTCTTCCCGGCGCCCGACGGCGCGGTGACCACGAAGAGGCTGCCTTTGCGGGGAACATCCTTGCCTTTGCGCGTCACATCCTTTTTGCTCATTCGATGTTCTGCACCTGCTCGCGGATCTGCTCGACGAGCAGCTTCAGCTCGAGCGCGCCGTCGGAGAGCTGGGGGCTCGAAGACTTGGCGGCGAGCGTGTTCGCCTCGCGGTTCAGCTCCTGGGCGAGGAAGTCGAGGCGCTTGCCCACCGGGCCGCCCTGCCGCAGGCTGCGCTCGACCTCGCCGAGGTGCGCGCGCAGGCGGTCGAGCTCCTCGTGCACGTCGGCCTTGGCGCTGAAGAGCGCCAGCTCGGCGCGCACGCGGTCGTCGTCGGCGGAGCCGAGCGCTTCCTTCAGCCGCTCGGTGATCTTCGCCTGGTAGGCGGCGATCGACTGCGGCACGAGCGGCGCGATCTCGTCGACGCGCGCGCGCATCGCGGCCACCCGCGTGCGGATCGTTTCCGCGAGCTTCGCGCCTTCGCGGCCGCGCGCCGCCACCAGCTCTTCCAGCGCGCGCGCGCAGAGCTCGCCCGAGAGCTTGCGCAGCGTTTCCTCGTCCGCCGGCTCTTCGGCGATCACGCCGGGCCAGCGCAGGATGTCGGCGATGCGCAGTTGACCGGCTTCCGGAAACGCCTTGCGCACCTGCTCGCTTAGCTCGTTGAGCCGCTGCAGCGCCTGAGGGTTGAGCCGCTGCGGCGTTTCGCCGATACCGGACTCGCCGAGGAAAAATCGGCAGTCGACCTTGCCGCGGGAGACGCGCGCGCCGATGCTCTCGCGCAGCGCCGGCTCGAGCGCGCGCAGCTCCTCGGCAATGCGAAATTGCACATCCAGGAAGCGCGCGTTGACCGAGCGCAGCTCGAGCGTGAGCCTGCCGCGCGGAGAATCCGCCGACGCGGCGGCGTAGCCGGTCATGCTTTGAATGGTGTGTGACAAAGTGCGCAGAGCGCCTGCGGGCGCGGGTCCGGCCGCAGTTGCCGGAGGCTATCATAGCGGACGATGCCGGCGCCCGCCCATCCCCTGCCGCCTGCGACGCGTCTCGAGAACTACTGGATCCAGCGCCTGCTCGCGACCGGAGGGTTCTCGCGCGTCTACCTCGCGCACGACGAGAACGACGTGCCGGTGGCGATCAAGGAGTACCGCATCGCCGAGGACGACCGCGGCAAGTTCCTGCACGGCATGCGCTGCTTCTTCGAGGAAGGCCGCGCCCTCACGCGCTTCTCGCACCCCAACGTGGTGCGGGTGCTCAACTTCTTCCGCGCCAACGACACCGTGTACCTGGTGATGCGCTACGAGCGCGGCCGCACGCTGCACGAGCACCTCGCGCAGCACCGCGGCGCGCTCGACGAGAGCTGGATCCGCCAGACCTTCGCCCAGCTCCTGAACGGCCTGCGCGAGGTGCACACCAACAAGCTGCTGCACCTCGACATCAAGCCGGCGAACATCTATCTGCGCAACGACGGCAGCCCGCTGCTGCTCGACTTCGGCGCCGCGCGCTACGCGCTCTCGGGCGAGGAGGGGACCAAGCTCCCGCCCACCTACACGCCGGGCTACGCCTCGCCCGAGCAGCACCTGTGGCGCGATCTCCTCGGGCCGTGGAGCGACATCTATTCGGTCGGCGCGACGATGCATGCGGCGCTCTCGGGCGGGGAGCCGCCGATCCCGGCCAACGTCCGGGTCGACCGCGACGATTACGTGTCCGCGCGCAAGACCTGGGGCGCGAAGTACTCGGCCGAGCTCCTCGACATCGTCGACTGGTGCCTGCGGCTGGATCACCTCGAGCGGCCGCAGAGCGTGCTCGCGCTGCAGAAGACCCTGCGCGGAGAGCGCGAGCCGGAGCGTCGCGCCGAAGAGCCGGTGCTCGACCAGCTCCGCGGCGCGATGCTGAGGCTCAAGGGAAGCTTCTTTTGAACTGCACGCTGGCGAGCGATTCGCGCATCGGCACGCGCCTCACCAACCAGGACCGGGTGGGCTACTGGCGCACCGAGCGCTCGCTTCTGCTGGTCGTAGCCGACGGGCTGGGCGGGCATCTCGGCGGCGAGCTCGCGGCGCAGATCGCCACCGACCACTTCGGCGACGCCTTCCAGCGCGCCGCGCGCCCGGCGCTGCCCGACCCGAAGAACTTCCTGAACACCGCGTTGACCGACGCGCACGGCGCGATCCTGCGCGAGGCGTACCGGCTCGGCCTGCCCGACGGGCCGCGCACGGTGATCGTGGCGTGCCTGGTCCAGGACGGCAACGCCTACTGGGCGCACATCGGCGACTGCCGCCTCTACCTGGTGCGGCAGGGGCGCATCGCGGTCCAGACGCGCGATCACACCGTGGTGCAGCAGCTCGTCGACTCGGGGAGCATCCCCCAGGAGGCGGCGTGCATCCACCCCGAGCGCAACCGCATCCTGCAGTGCCTGGG
This sequence comes from Burkholderiales bacterium, assembly GCA_036406675.1. Taxonomy (GTDB): domain Bacteria; phylum Pseudomonadota; class Gammaproteobacteria; order Burkholderiales; family SG8-39; genus SCGC-AG-212-J23. The sequence goes on along the minus strand of DASXAO010000157.1, from coordinate 5,612 downwards.
CGGGTACATGCCGCCGCGGCCCGACCCCGTCGCGAAAACGCGCCTGGCGCGCGGCGACGTGCTGCTGCTGTGCTCCGACGGCCTGTGGGGCTCGATTACTCAGCGCCAGCTCGTGCAGTCCCTCGGGGCGCTGCCGCTCGAGGAAGCGATCGCCGAGCTGGCGGGGCTCGCCGAGCGCCGCGCCGGGCCGCAATGCGATAATGTCAGCGTGCTGGCGCTGCGCTGGGGCGAGGACGATGCCGCCGGCGAAGAGCCGCGCACCGTGCCCTACTACGATCTGCCGACCGTCGTGCAGGACTTTACCGCCACCCAACCCGACTTCATGCGCATGTCCGACGCGGACATCGAAGAGGCGATCTCCGAGATCAAGGCGGTCCTTCGCAAGATGCCGCAATGAGCGGCGCGCGGCCGAGCGGCAGGGCGGCGCACGAGCTGCGCCCGGTGCGCATCCAGCGCAAATTCACCCGCCACGCCGAAGGCTCGGTGCTGATCGAGTTCGGCGACACGCGCGTGCTCTGCACGGCGAGCGTCGAGGAGCGGGTTCCGCCCTTCCTGAAGGACAGCGGCCGAGGCTGGGTCACCGCCGAGTACGGCATGCTGCCGCGCGCGACGAACACGCGCAGCGAGCGCGAGGCCGCTCGCGGCAAGCAGTCGGGCCGCACGCAGGAGATCCAGCGCCTCGTCGGGCGGGCGCTGCGCGCGGTCACCGACCTCGCGGCCCTCGGCCAGCGCACCATCCAGATCGACTGCGACGTGCTGCAGGCCGACGGCGGCACGCGCACCGCCGCCATCACCGGCGGCTTCGTGGCGCTGCACGATGCGCTCACGTGGCTCGCGGCGAAAGGCGCTTTCGCCTCCCTTCCCGTGTCGGACTGCGTCGCCGCGGTCTCGGTCGGCGTCTACCAGGGCACGCCGATCCTCGATCTCGACTATGCCGAGGACTCTGCCTGCGGCTGCGACATGAACGTCGTGATGACCGGCGCGGGCAGCTTCGTCGAGGTCCAGGGCACCGCCGAGGGCGCGACCTTCTCTCGTCGCGAACTGGACGCGCTCCTGGGCTTGGCCGAGGGCGGTATAATGCAGCTCGTGCGCGAACAGAGAAGGACGCTTGGCCTCGGCTGAGCTGGTTGACTACTACCGGCGGCGCGCCGCCGAGTACGAAGCTATCTACGCAAAGCCGGAACGCCAGTCCGACCTCGCGATTCTCCGGCAAGCCATCCCCCGAAAGCTGCGCAACATGCGCGTGCTGGAGATCGCCTGCGGCACGGGCTATTGGACGCAGCTCGTCGCCGAGGTCGCGAGCGAGGTGGTCGCGACCGATTTCGCCGAAGAGCCGATGCGCATCGCTCAGTCCAAGTCCTACAGGAAACAACCCACATTTTCGTTTGCCGACGCCTACGCGCTTGCGGATTCCCTCGGACGCTTCAACGCTGCGCTCGCGGTATTCTGGTGGTCGCACATCCCGCGGCGGCGCATCGCCGAATTCCTCTCTTCGCTGCACGCCCGCCTCGAGCCCGGGGCGCGCGTCGTGCTGATGGACAACCGCTTCGTCGAAGGCTCCAGCACCCCGATCTCGGAGATCGACGCGGAGGGCAACACTTACCAGCTCCGGCGCCTGGGCGACGGCAGCCAGGTCCGCGTGCTGAAGAACTTCCCCGACGAAGCAGAGCTGCGCGCCTGCCTGCCGTCTACGTTGAAAGTCGAAGCGCTGGAGTACTTCTGGCTGGCCGACTACCGGCTTCCCTGAAACCCTTAAACTGATAATCAGGGACAGACCACGTTTTTGTTCTGTCTTTTCCTCGCTCATGAAGCGTCTGGTCCTCGCCTCGAACAACCCGGGCAAGATCCGCGAGATCGCGGCGCTGCTCGAGCCGCTCGCGATCGAGGTCGTGCCGCAGGCCGAGCTCGGCATCGCGGAAGCCGACGAGCCGCACGGCACTTTTCTCGAGAACGCCCTCGCCAAAGCCCGCCACGCCTGCCGCGCGAGCGGCCTGGCGGCGCTCGCGGATGACTCAGGGCTGTGCGTGCCTGCGCTCGGCGGCGATCCAGGCGTGCACTCGGCCTACTACGCCGGGCGTGAAGGCGGCCGGGAGGAGCGCGACGCACACAACAACGAACGCCTGCTTCGGGAACTGAAGGAAGACCGCCAGGCCTACTATGCATGCGTCATGGTATTGACCCGGACTGCGTCCGACCCGCTTCCGCTCGTCGCCGAAGGCCTGTGGCACGGCGAGATCGCGCGCGCGCCGCGCGGCACGAACGGGTTCGGCTACGACCCGCTTTTCTTCCTGAAGGGCTACGGCAAGACCGCCGCCGAGCTCGACCCCGCCGAGAAGAACCGGATCAGCCACCGCGGGCAGGCGCTCGCCCGCCTGCTGGAGCTGCTGCGTGATCCCGCTCGCGCTTGAGCGTCCCGGGGCGGTGCGCCTCGAGGCGCTGCCGCCGCTCGCGCTCTATGTCCACATTCCCTGGTGCGTGCGCAAGTGCCCCTATTGCGACTTCAACTCGCACGAGCGCTCCGGAGATCTCCCCCAAAAAGAGTACCTGGAGGCCTTGTTCCGGGATCTGGAATCCTCGTTACCCCAGGTGTGGGGCCGTCGGGTCGTCAGCATCTTCATCGGCGGCGGCACCCCGAGCCTCTTTTCTCCGCAGTCGATCGACGCGCTGCTCTCCGGCGTGCGCGCGCGGCTCGCGCTCGACCCGCAGGCCGAGATCACGCTCGAAGCGAACCCCGGCACGGTCGAGGCCGCGCGCTTCCGCGGCTTCCGCGGCGCCGGCGTGAACCGCATCTCCATCGGCGTGCAGAGCTTCGACGAGCGCATGCTGGCGGCGCTCGGCCGGATCCATTCCGCCGACGAGGCGCGCCGCGCCATCGACGCGGCGCTCGCAAGCTTCGACAACGTGAACATCGACCTCATGTACGCGCTGCCCGGGCAGACGCCCGCGATGGCGCGGGCCGATGTGGACGAGGCCCTGCGCTTCGCGCTGCCGCATGTGTCCGCGTACCAGCTCACCCTGGAGCCGAATACCGTGTTCTGGAGCAAGCCGCCCGCGCTTCCGGAGCACGACGTCGCTGCGGACATGCAGGCAACGATCGAAGAAATTCTGGAACAGAATGGATTTCAGCATTACGAGACGTCGGCATTCGCCAAGGCGGGCCGGCGCTGCCGCCACAACCTCAACTACTGGCAGTTCGGCGACTACCTGGGAATCGGCGCCGGCGCGCACGGCAAGCTGAGCTTCCCCGATCGCGTGACGCGCCACGCGCGCGCCAAGCAGCCCAACGAGTACATGAAGCCCGATGCGCGGGTGGAGGAGAGCGTGGTGCCGGCGGCGGAGCTGCCGTTCGAGTTCATGCTGAACGCCCTTCGCCTGGTCGAGGGCTTCGATGTCGCGCTCTTCAATGAGCGGACGGGATTGCCGCTTTCCACAATAGAAAAACATCTAACCGAGACCGAAACTCGAGGCCTGCTGCGGCGCGACTGGAAGCGCATTCGGCCCACCGAGCGCGGGCGCCGCTTCCTCAACGACCTGCTGGAAGCGTTTCTCCCCGCCGCCTCCAGTACAGGTCCCGGATAGGATGGCCGAGGCGCTTCCCGCGCGCCTCGAATTTCGTCGCCGGCCGCGACACCAACCCGGCTTTCGCCTTCTCGAGGAGAGGTTCCAGGGAGAATACCTGGTCCATGTGGTCGGCGTAGTCCGGCCAGTCGGTCGCGGCGTGCAGCGTCCCGCCCGGCGCGAGCTTGCGCGCCGCCAGCGCGGCGAACCCGGGCTGCACCAGGCGGCGTTTGTGATGACGCTTCTTCGGCCAGGGATCGGGAAAGAAGAGGTGGATCGCCGCGAGGCTCGCATCGGCGATCATCTTGTCGAGCACGTCCATCGCGTCGTGGCGAATGACCCGAAGGTTGCCAAGCTGCAGCGCCTCGATCCGGTTGAGGAGGCTCCCTACGCCCGGTCCATGGACCTCGGCCGCGATGAAATCCGCTTCGGGGTGCGCCTGCGCGATCGCCGCGGTCGTCTCGCCCATGCCCGAGCCGATCTCGAGCACGAGCGGCGCCGTTCTTCCAAACATCGCTCCACCCGAGATAACGCTCTCGCTGAAGGCGACCACGTATTTGGGAGCAAGAAGCTCGAGCGCGCGCTTCTGCGCCGGGGTCGTCCGACCTTGCCTTAGAACGTAGCTCCGAATGGGCCGATTCAAGCGGCCTTTGGAGCGATCTTCCCTTCGGTGGGCGAGCTCGGCGTGGCCGAGTAGAGCTTCTTCGGCATGCGGCCGGCGAGGAACGCTTCGCGTCCGGCCTCGACCGCCTTGCGCATCGCGGTCGCCATCAGCACCGGGTCGCGCGCGGCGGCGATGGCCGTGTTCATGAGAACGCCGTCGCAGCCGAGCTCCATCGCGATCGCCGCGTCGGAGGCGGTGCCGACGCCTGCGTCGACCAGCACCGGGACCTTCACCTTCTCGAGGATGAGCTGCAGGCTCCAGGGATTGAGGATGCCCATCCCCGAGCCTATGAGCGAGGCTAGCGGCATGACCGCGACGCAGCCGATCTTCTCCAGCATCTGCGCCTGGATCGGGTCGTCGGAGCAATACACCATCACCTTGAACCCTTCCTTGACCAGGGTTTCGGCGGCGGCGAGGGTCTCGGGCATGTTGGGATACAGCGTGTGCGGGTCGCCCAGCACCTCGAGCTTCACGAGGTCGTGTCCGTCGAGCAGCTCGCGAGCGAGACGCAGCGTGCGCACCGCGTCGCCGGCGCTGTAGCAGCCCGCGGTGTTCGGCAGGTACGTGAAGCGCGAAGGCGGCAGGGCATCGAGCAGGCTCGGCTCGTTGCGGTTCTGGCCGATGTTGGTGCGCCGGATCGCGACGGTGACGATCTGCGCGCCCGACGCCTCGACGGCCGCGCGGGTTTCCGCGAAATCGCGGTACTTGCCGGTGCCGACCAGGAGCCGCGACGAATAGCTCTTGCCGGCGACGACGAGGGAATCTTTCATGTCAGCCTCCGCCCACGGCGACGACGATCTCGAGGTGGTCGCCGTCGCGGATCATGGTCTCGGCGTGCGCGCTCTTCGGCACGATCTCGCCGTTTCGCTCCACCGCGATCTTCTTGCCGGAGAGATCGAGCCTGGAAAGCAGCGCGCCGATCCCGAGCGGGGCATCGAAGGCATGGGCCTTGCCGTTCACCGTCACCTGGATCACAGGCCGAATGATACTAGACGCCGATGCGGCTAGAGGCGGCCCTCTCGACCTTGCAGGCGTTCCAGGTCGGTGACGTCGCGGTACTCGCCCTCGATGGTGACGCGCCCGCGCGGCAGGGAGCGGGAACGCCACCACAGCCACAGCCAGACTACGACGCCGGCCGCGAGCGCGACGCCGAGCGCCACGGAGGCGAACACCAGCGCCGCGAGGAGAAACAGGATGACCATGACGGCGCCGAGGAGTCGCTGGAGGAGGATCATCCCAGTATGATTTGGGCTGGGCGGGTGTAGTTCAATGGCAGAACGGCAGCTTCCCAAGCTGCATACGAGGGTTCGATTCCCTTCACCCGCTCCATGACCTGGTGCTAGCTGCCCGCTGCAGGAGCGAATCGTCGAGTTAATCGGTCGGTACTGCC
>DASXAO010000156.1:0-44999 GCA_036406675.1 Burkholderiales bacterium | reverse complement strand
TTCGACGCTGGTGATCGGCGATGACTGCTACATCGGTGGCGGCACTTCGATCGAGCTGCGCCAATCGATCGTGATCGGCGCGCGCGTGCGCATCGGCGCGCGCAGCACTATCGGTGCGGGCTGCGTAATCCTGGATGGCGCGACCGTCGGGGCGGACACCCGACTGGTCGCGAGCGTCACGCTGTGCGCTTCGGTCGTCATCGGCGACCGCTGCCTGCTGCACCCCGGTGTGGTGATCGGCGCGGACGGCTTCGGGCTGGCGCCGTCGGACGGTCAATGGCTCAAGGTCCCGCAGGTCGGCGGCGCGCGTCTCGGTAACGACATCGAGGTCGGTGCGAACACGACCATCGATCGCGGTGCGATCGAGGACACGGTGATCGAGGACGGCGTCAAGCTCGACAACCAGATCCAGATCGGCCACAACTGCCGCATCGGAGCGCACACGGCGATGGCGGGCTGCACCGGGGTGGCCGGCAGCACCCGCATCGGCCGGCATTGCTTTATCGGCGCGGCCGCGCAGATCCTCGGCCATCTCGAGATCGCCGACCGCGTGCAGATCTCGTCCTGCACCACGATCTCCCATTCGATCCACAAGCCCGGGACCTACACCGGCCTGTATCCCTCTTCCGACAACGCGTCGTGGGCGCGCTATACCGCGTGGGTGCGCCACCTCGATCGGCTCGCCGACCGCGTGCGCTCGCTAGAGAAGGAGAAAAAGAAATGACCGAGATGGACATCTTCGAGGTGCTCAAGAACCTGCCGCAGCGCTACCCGATCCTGATGATCGACCGGGTAAAGCACTGCGAGGCCAACAAGCGCATCGTGGCGCTCAAGAACGTCTCCGCGAACGAGCCCTATTTCCAGGGCCACTTTCCCGGGCGGCCGATCATGCCCGGCGTGATGATCCTCGAGGCGATGGCGCAGGCGGCGGGCGCCCTCATCATCAGCAGCGACAAGAGCACCAGCCATCACGAGAACATCTACTACTACGTCGGCATCGACGACGCCCGCTTCAAGAAGCCGGTGATTCCGGGCGACCAGCTCGAGCTCGACGTCAAGGTGGAGCGGATGCTGCGCGGCATCGGCAAGTTCTCGTGCGTGGCGCAGGTGGCGGGAGAGGTCGCGGCCGAAGCCACCATCCTGCTCGCGATGCGGCGCGCCGAGCCATGACCGGCCGCATCCATTCCAGCGCGGTGGTGCACCCGGGGGCGCGCCTCGCCGCCGACGTCGAGGTCGGCGCGTATTCGGTGGTAGGCGCGGAGGTCGAGATCGGAGAGGGAAGCTGGATCGGCCCGCACGTGGTGATCGACGGCCGCGTGCGCATCGGGCGGCGCAACCGCATCTTCCAGTTCGCGTCGGTCGGCGCGCCTCCACAGGACAAGAAATACAAGGGCGAGCCGACCAGCGTCGAGATCGGCGACGACAACACCATCCGCGAGTACGTGACCATCAACCGCGGCACCGCGCAGGACGTCGGCGTCACGCGCATCGGCAACGAGAACTGGATCATGGCCTACGTCCACTTCGCGCACGACGTCCTGGTCGGCAACAAGACGATCTTCGCCAACTGCACCCAGCTCGCCGGCCACGTGACCGTGGAGGACTGGGTGATCTTCGGCGCCACCACCCTGGTGCACCAGTTCGTGCGCATCGGCGCGCACGCCTTCACCGGCATGGGCAGCTTCATCTCGCAGGACGTGCCGCCCTACGTGATGGTGGCCGGCCACATGGCGAGCCCCCACGGCATCAACAGCGAGGGTCTGAGGCGGCGCGGCTTCACCCAGCAAACCATCCAGTCGATCAAGCGCGCCTATCGCACGCTCTACCGCAGCGGCCTCTCGCTGGAGGATGCGAAGCGCGAGCTCGAGGCGCAGTCGGCCGCCTGCCCGGAGATCCGGTTGCTCCTGGAATTTCTCTCGAAAAGCAAGCGCGGCATTGCCCGATAGATGGCCGAGCTCCTGCGGGTCGGCATGGTCGCCGGCGAAGCCTCGGGCGACCTGCTCGCCGGGCATCTCATCGCCGCGCTGAAGGCGCGCCGCCGCTCGCTGATGTTCGCCGGCATCGGCGGCCCGCGCATGATCGCGGAGGGCTTCGAATCGCACTTTCCGATGGAGAAGCTCTCGGTGCGCGGCTTCACCGAGGTGCTGCGCCACTACTTCGAGATCGCGGGGATCCGCCGGCGCCTCGGCCGCGCGATGCTGCAGGAGCGGCCCGATCTCTTCATCGGCGTGGATTCGAGCGAGTTCAACCTCGGCCTCGAGGAGCGCCTGAAGAACGCCGGCATTCCGACCATCCACTACGTCAGCCCCTCGGTGTGGGCCTGGCGGCGCGGCCGGATCAAGCGAGTCGCGCGCGCCGTGCACCGCATCCTCGTGATGTTCCCGTTCGAGAAGCCGATCTACGAGCAGGCGGGGATCCCGGTGAGCTACGTCGGCCATCCGCTCGCCGACGTGATCCCGCTCGACCCGAAGAAGGACGAGGCGCGCGCCCAGCTGCGCCTGCCCGGCGGCAAGGTGATCGTGGCGCTCCTTCCGGGGAGCCGGCGCTCGGAGGTGCACCACATGGCGGCGAGCTTCGTGCTCGCGGCGCACCGCTTCCGGCAGGAGCTCCGCGACGTGCACTTCGTGTGCCCGACCGTGACGCGGGCGACGCGCGACCTGGTCGAGCGCACGCTGCACGAGCAGCAGCGCACCGACTTGCCGGTCACGCTGCTCTTCGGCCACTCGCACGAGGCGCTCGCGGCGGCCGACCTGGCGCTGGTGGCGAGCGGCACGGCGACCCTGGAGACGGCGCTCTTCAAGACGCCGATGGTCATCGCGTACCGACAGTCGCCGATCAGCTACCGCCTGATGCGCAGGATGCTCTACCTGCCGTACGTGGGGATGCCGAACATCCTCGCCGGCGAGCGGCTGGTGCCGGAGCTGCTGCAGGACGACGCGACCCCCGCGGCGCTCTGCGCGGCGCTGCTCGCGCTCTGGCACGACAAGCCGGCGCGCGAGCGCCAGGTCGCGCGCTTCCACGACTTCCATCGCCTTCTGCGGCAAAATACGGCCGAGAAAGCCGCCGAGGCGGTCATGGGCGTACTAGAAAAGAAAAATGGCTAGTGTCCTGGTGTGCGGCGTGGACGAAGCGGGGCGCGGGCCGCTGGCCGGGCCGGTGTACGCCGCGGCGGTGATCCTGGACAAGAATCGGCGCGTCAACGGCCTCGCCGATTCCAAGGTGCTCACCGCCGAGCGCCGCGACGTCCTCGCGGGGCGCATCAAGGAGCGCGCGATCGCCTGGGCGGTGGCGCACGCCACGGTCGAGGAGATCGACCGCATCAACATCTTCCACGCGTCGATGCTGGCCATGCGCCGCGCCGTGCAGGCGCTCGGCGTGAAACCCGGGGAAGCGTGGATCGACGGCAACCATTCGCCAGATTTATTTTGTAAAACAAAAGCAATCGTGGACGGCGATGCACTCATCCCCGCCATCTCGGCGGCGTCGATCCTCGCGAAAACGGAGCGCGACGCCGAAATGTGCGTCCTCTCCACGCGCTACCCGCAATACGGCTTCGACCGCCACAAGGGCTATGCCACCGCGGAGCACCTCGACGCCCTGGGCCGCCTCGGGCCCTGCGAGATCCACCGGCGCAGCTTCTACGCCGTCGGGGTGTTTTTCCAGAAGGACCTGTTCGCCGACAGCTGGGGCGGCATGGCGGAGCCGCTCCGCGTGCGCAGCTACCGCATGTACTGCAGCGCCAAGAAGCTCGCCGCGGCTCCGGGGCTGTCGCTGGCCCAATTCCGGCTCGAGGAGCGCCGCCTGCGGCGGGACTACGCCGACGTGCTGGGCCGCGCCGAGGCGTCGCCGCACGCCGACCTGATGGAGCAGGTGCTCTCGGCCGCGAAGGCCGAGCGGCGCCCGGCCCGGCGGCAAAAGCGCACGGAATAGGACATTTCCGGACGTCCGCCGGAGGGTCCCCCCCGGTGTCGCACGTCACGCAACCGGCGGCATGCTATGCCGGTGATTCGACCCGCCTGCCTCTCGCTCCTGCTGCTCGCAGCGTGCGCGGGCGCCCCGACCGACAAGCCGAGCGACCGCGCAGGCGGCTACGCCGGCACCGTTCAGAAAGTCCTGCGCGTGGTCCGTCAAGGGGCCGATCTGCCCGGGATGAGGCTCCTGGGCAAGTGGGAAAGCGTGCTCAGGCCGGCGCTGCGCCAGACCTCGGAGACGCTCCAGTACGTGGTGCGCACGCCCACCGGCCAGATCATGGCGCAGTCGGACCGCGAGTTCTCCGTCGGCGACTGCGTCCAGGTGATTCCCGGCCCGCAGGCCTCCGGTCCCGCGTTCCGCTACGGCGAGGCCGAAGTCGTGCGCTCAGAGGGCTGCCGCGGATAGCGCGGCGAGCAGGGCGCGCGCCTCGGCGTGCGGCGAGACCATCGCTCGCAGTTTTCTAACGTGGGTTTTCAGATTCAGATAAAAGCGGCGATCCGCGGCGGCACGGTGGATCAGCTCGGCCAGGGCGCGCTCGTCCTCGACCGGGAAATAGCCCGCGTAGCCGGCGCCGAGCAAGCCGACATTTCCGGGGATCCGCGAAGCGAGCACCGGAACCCCGATGCGCAGCGCCTCGCACACCACGTTCGCGCCGCCCTCCATGCGGGAGCTGATCACCATCGCGTGGCTCGAGGCAAGCCAGCGCAGCGCGCGCGCATGCGGCACGCTGCCGAGCCACCGGTAGCGCGGCTCGCGCGCCACGCCGGCCTCGGCTTCCCGGGCAAGCACCTCGTCGAGCGGCGCCCCGAGGTGGACGACTTCGATGCTTTCGTCCGGAAGGCAGGCGAGGGCGGCGAGCGTGCGCAGCGGATCCTTCTCCGCGCGCAGGTGGCCGATCACGCAGATGCGGAAGCGCCGCCGCACCGGAGCGTGTCGCAGCGCCGTCGAAGAGCTTTGCACCACCACGCTGACCTTCCGCCGCAGCCGCGGCGCCAGCTCGCGCGCCGCCATGGGCTGCAGGACGATCAGCCGGTGGGCGAGCTCGAGGGACTCCCGCGCCTCGGCCGACTCCCGGATGTCGCGATAGACGTCGGTGCCGGTCAGCGCCACCACGAGCGGCCGGTCCGAGGGAAACGCTTCGATCGAGGCGTGGCTGCGGCGCGCGTGCAGCGCGAGCATCGCGTCGGCCGCTCTGTCGGGCGACCACTGCACCGAGACCTCCACGGCGTGGCCGGCGGCGCGCAGGAACGCGGCCCAGCGCAACGCCGTGTGCCGGTTGCCGTTTCGCATGCCGGGCCCGGCCGGAGTCACGAGCGAGATCCTCATCCTTCGGATTTTCACCCCTATTGCCATCTTAGGTTGCGGCAGGGCATTCTTGGCGAAGGAGGGGGAGAAGCCGAATGCACACTGCGCCCGGGCTGCGGCGTCGGGCTCGCGGATTCACGCTCGTGGTCATGATGATCGCGGCCGTCCTCGCCGGCCTCGCCACCCTTTTCGCCGTCGGCGGGTTCTTCGCGGCCATCAGCGATGACGGGCGAATCGGCTACGACGCCGCATCAGATAGCTAGGCAGTTTCTCGTTTAGACTGGGGCGGGTGACGGCGGAACTCATCGAGGAGTTGCGCTCCGCGCGCGCGCACCTGAAGCGCGTCGCCGACGGGCTGGACGGCGAGCGCGAATTCGGCCCACGGCTCGCGATCGTCAACCCGCCGCGCTGGGAGGTCGGCCATGTCGGCTGGTTCCAGGAGTGGTGGTGCCTGAGAGACGCGCGCGAGGATCGCCCCTCGCTCGTGGCGAACGCCGATCGCCTCTACGACTCCGCCAAGGTAGCCCACGCCACGCGCTGGGATCTCCCGCTGCCGTCGTTTCCGGACACCCTCGGATACCGCGATGAGGTGACCGAACGAATCATCGCCCGCCTGAAGCGCGGCGACTCGGCGGATCCCGAGGCGTTTGCCTATTTCGTCCAGCTCGCCGTGCGGCACGAGGACATGCACGCGGAGGCTTTCCACTACACCCGGCAGACGCTCTCGTACCCTGAACCGGACGTGGCGCTACGGCCCGTCGCGAAGAGCCCTTCAGGGGACGATGAATACGCTGGCGGAATTTTTCGTCTCGGATCGACGCCGGGCGAAGGCTTCGCATTCGACAACGAGAAGTGGAGCCATCCGATCGTGCTGCAGCCCTTTCGCATGTCGCGCGGGTGCGTGACCAACGCGCAGTACGCGGCGTTCGTGGGGGCAGGCGGCGCCGCGCCGCGCTACTGGAAGGGAAAACACCAGCGGCACTTCGATCGCTGGATCGAGCGCGCGCCCGACGAGCCGGTGATGCACGTGAGCTGGCACGAGGCGCAGGCGTATTGCCGCTTCGCCGGGCGGCGCCTGCCGACCGAAGCCGAATGGGAGTTCGCGGCGCTGCACGGCCTGGAGAACGCCGGCCAGGTGTGGGAATGGACCGCGACCGACTTCCTGCCGTATCCGGGCTTCGTGCGCGATCCGTACAAGGAGTACTCCGAGCCCTGGTTCGGCACCCACAAGGTGCTGCGCGGGGGCAGCTTCGCGACGCCGGCACGCATCGCGCGCGCCCGCTTTCGCAACTTCTACACCCCCGATCGCGCCGACATCTTCGCGGGCTTTCGCACCTGCGCGGTATGACCGCAGTTATTCGCTCGCGCGATAACCCAAGGATTCGGCGCTGGGCGAGGCTCGCATCCGATTCCCGGTTCCGCAGGAGCGAAGGACGGGTCTTGATCGAAGGGCCGCACCTGGTCGCCGAGGCGCTCCAGGCTCGGCTCGAGCCGATCACGCTGATCGTGAGCGAGACGGGGCTGAAGAAAAGCGAGGTGCGCAGGCTCGTGGGCCGGCGCGAGCCGGTCGTCCTGGGCGACCACATCTTCGGCATCGTCGCCGACGCCGAGACGCCGCCGGGCATCGCCGCCGAAATCGAGGTTCCAAGGAGCTCGGGGAAGGCAAGCGGGCCCGCGGTGTTTCTGGAGGGCGTCCAGGACCCGGCGAACGTGGGCGCGATCCTGCGCAGCGCCGCCGCGTTCGGCGTGGGCGAAGTGCTCGTCGACCGCGCCTGCGCCGACCCGTGGTCGTCCAAAGTCCTGCGCGGCGCGATGGGCGCGCACTTCAAGCTCGCGCTGCGGCAGGTGGCCGACCTCGCGAAGAGCGTCGCCGATTTCCAGGGGACGACGGTGTGCACGGTGTCGGGCGGCGGAACCCCGCTGACGGAGATCCCGTTCGGCGAGCGCGTCGGCTGGATTTTCGGTTCCGAGGGCAGGGGCGTCAGCGAGAGCGTCCGTGGGCGGGCCAAGGTGCGGGCGACGATTCCGATGGCCGCCGGAACCGAGTCGCTCAACGTCGCCGCGGCCGCGGCGATCTGCCTGTACCAGGGTTACCTGAGGGGAGAAGCTCAGTAGACCTGTCGCTGGATCCGGAGCTCGCGCAGGATGGTGGTGGCGATCTCCTCGATCGACTTCGTGGTCGAGTTGATGCTGCGGATCCCTTCGCGCCGCATCATGGTCTCGGCTTCCTCGACCTCGTAGCGGCAGTTGTCGAGCTCGGCGTAGCGGCTGCCCGGCCGGCGCTCCTTGCGGATCTCGTGCAGCCGCTCGGGCGCGATCGTCAGCCCGTAGAGCCGCATTTTCTGCGCGCGCAGGGCTTCGGGCAGCTTGCCGCGCTGGAAATCCTCCGGAATGAGGGGGTAATTCGCCGCCTTTACGCCAAACTGGAGCGCCAGGTAGAGGCTGGTGGGCGTCTTTCCGCTGCGCGATACCCCGACCAGGATCACGTCCGCTTGGGCTAGTTCCCGGTGCGATGCCCCGTCGTCGTGCGCCATGGAGAAGTTGATAGCCTCCATGCGTTGCGCATATTCCTTCTTGTCCATGGCGCTGTGCGAGCGACCGATCGTATGGCTCGACTTGACCCCGAGGCCCGCCTCGAGCGGGTCGATGAAGCTCTCGAAGAAGTCGATGACGAGCGCATTCGCGCGCCGCACCACCGCGCGCACGTCGTGGTTCACCAGCGTGGAGAACACGATCGCCCGGCCGTTGCTCGTTTCGGCGGAAATGCGCGCGACGCACTCCTCGGCCTTCTCGGTGCTGTCGACGAACGGCAGCGTGACCTGGTTGAATTCGACCCCTTCGAACTGCGTCATCAGGCTGTGCCCGAGCATCTGCGCCGTGATGCCGGTGCCGTCGGAGACGAAAAACACGGTGCGCCGATCCATGGCGATAAAATACTGCAATGCGGATAGCCTGGCTTAAGGATCTCCGCCTCAAGGATCTTGCCGAGGTCGGAGGCAAGAATGCGTCGCTCGGCGAGATGATCGGCGCGCTGGCGCAGGCCGGCATCCGCGTGCCCGGCGGCTTCGCCACCACCGCCGCGGCGTTCCACGAGTTCATCGCCCAGGGCGGGCTCGAGAAACGCATCGACGAGCGTCTTCGCCGGCTCGACCCCGCGGACGTGGACGCGCTCGCCGCGGCGGGCAAGGAAATCCGCGCGTGGATCCTCGAGACCGCGTTTCCGGGACCGCTAGAGCAGGAGATTCGGAAGCATTATCAGGAGCTTGAGCGTCAGGCGGGCGGCCAGGTGTCGTTCGCGGTGCGCTCGTCGGCCACCGCGGAAGACCTGCCGGAAGCGTCCTTCGCCGGCCAGCAGGAAACCTTCCTCAACATCCGCGGCGTGGACAACGTGCTCGAGGCGATCCGGCACGTGTTCGCCTCGCTCTACAACGACCGCGCGATCTCCTACCGCGTTCACCAGGGATTTGCGCACAGCGAGGTCGCCCTGTCGGCGGCCGTGCAGCAAATGGTGCGCAGCGACCTGGGGGCGAGCGGGGTGCTCTTCACGCTCGACACCGAGTCCGGCTTCCGCGACGTGGTCTTCATCACCGCGTCCTACGGCCTCGGCGAAATGGTGGTGCAGGGCGCGGTCAACCCCGACGAGTTCTACGTGCACAAGCCGATGCTCGAGAAAGACCGCCCGGCGATCGTGCGGCGCGCGCTCGGCTCGAAGCTGCAGAAGATGGTGTTCTCGCAGTCCGCCGCCACCGGCAAGTCGACCCGCGTCGTGGAAGTGCCGGAGGCCGAGCGGCATCGCTTCTCGCTTTCGAACGACGACGTGCTGGAGCTGGCGCGCTATGCGGTGGCCATCGAGCGCCACTACGGCCGCCCGATGGACATCGAGTGGGGCAAGGACGGCGCCGACGGGCGCCTCTACGTGCTGCAGGCGCGGCCGGAAACGGTGAAATCGCGCAAGCGCGACGTCGAGGAGCGCTTCGCCCTGAAGGGCAGCTCGCGCGTGCTGGTGAGCGGCCGGGCGATCGGCAACAAGATCGGCAGCGGCACGGTGCGCGTGATCGCCGACGCCTCGAAGATGTCGCGCGTCAAGGAAGGCGACATCCTGGTCACCGACATGACCGATCCGAACTGGGAGCCGGTCATGAAGGTGGCGGCCGCGATCGTCACCAACCGCGGCGGGCGCACCTGCCACGCCGCGATCATCGCGCGCGAGCTCGGCATTCCCGCCGTGGTCGGCTGCGGCGAGGCGACCCGGCGCCTGAAGGACGGGCAGCAGGTCACGGTGTCGTGCGCCGAGGGCGACACCGGCAACGTCTACGAGGGCCTGATCCCCTTCGAAGTCACGAGCCGCGCCCGCGGCGAGATGCCGCGCATCCCGGTGAAGATCACGATGAACGTGGGCAACCCCGAGCTCGCGTTCGAGTTCGCGCAGCTGCCGAACGCCGGGGTAGGCCTCGCGCGGCTGGAGTTCATCATCAACAACGAGATCGGCGTGCACCCCCGCGCCTGCCTCGAGTACCCGGCGCTGCCCGCGCCACTGAAGGCGAAGCTCGAGGAAAAGGCGCGCGGCTACGCCAGCCCGAAGGACTTCTTCCGCGAGAAAATGGTCGAGGGCGTGGCCACGATCGCGGCGGCGTTCTGGCCCAAGCAGGTCATCGTGCGCCTGTCGGACTTCAAGTCGAACGAGTACCGCAAGCTCCTCGGCGGCGAGCGCTACGAGCCCGAGGAGGAGAACCCGATGCTCGGCTGGCGCGGCGCCTCGCGCTACGTCGCCGAGGACTTCCGCGAGTGCTTCCAGCTCGAGTGCGCCGCGATGAAGAAGGTGCGCGACGAGCTCGGCCTCACCAACGTCGAGCTGATGGTGCCGTTCGTCAGGACCCTCGGCGAAGCAGAGGAAGTGATCAAGTTGCTTTCCCGGAACGGGCTCGAAAGAGGAAAAAACGGCCTGAAGATGGTCATGATGTGCGAGCTGCCGTCGAACGCCATCCTCGCCGAGCAGTTCCTCGAGCTCTTCGACGGCTTCTCCATCGGCTCGAACGACCTCACGCAGCTGACCCTCGGCCTCGACCGCGATTCGGGCCTCGTCGCCGAAGGCTTCGACGAGCGCGACGCCGCGGTCAAGGCGATGCTCGCCATGGCGATCGGCGCCTGCCGCAAGCACGGCAAGTACGTGGGCATCTGCGGGCAGGGCCCTTCGGACCACCCGGACCTGGCACGCTGGCTGATGGAGCAGGGGATCGAGAGCCTCTCGCTCAACCCCGATACCGTGGTTTCGACCTGGACGGCGCTCGCCGAGGATGCCGCTGCGGCGAAAAAGTCCGCCGCCGCCTGAAAAAGGGGTCAGAGGAATTTTCCTGTAACACTTCCGGCAAGCCCGTATGCGCTGCAATGTGTTATGGGAAAATTCCTCTGACCCTTTTTCTACCTTTTCTATTTGCTGCGCAGGAGGCGCTGCTTCTCCCGGTTCCATTCCTTCTCGCGCTGGTCGGCGCGCTTGTCGTGCTTGAGCTTGCCGCGGCCGAGCCCGACCTCGAGCTTGATGCGGCCCTTGCTGTAGTGCAGGTTGAGCGGCACCAGCGTGTAGCCGCGCTGCTCGACCTTGCCGACGAGGCGCCGGATCTCCTCGGCGCGCAGCAGGAGCTTGCGCGTGCGCGTGGGGTCCGGGTTCACGTGGGTCGAGGCGGTCGGCAGCGGGCTCACGTGCGCGCCGAAGAGAAACAGCTCCTCGCCGCGCACCATGACGTAGGCCTCGCCGATGTTGCCCCGGCCGCCGCGGATCGCCTTCACCTCCCAGCCCTCGAGCGCGATGCCGGCCTCGTAGCGCTCCTCGATGAAATAATCGTGGAACGCCTTGCGGTTCTCGACGATCGACATTTGACCCCGATTTTCCCATGAAGCGAATTGCCCGGTCCGCTATCGTCGAGCACTCCGCCGGCGAGATGTTCGCGCTGGTGGACGACATCGAGGCGTACCCGCGCTTCCTTCCCTGGTGCCGCGCGGCCAAGGTGGAGGGGCGCAGCGCCGAGGAGGTGCACGCCACGCTGAGCGTGGGAGCGCGCGGCCTGAGCCAGACGCTCAGCACGAGAAACGAGCTGCGCCCGCCCGAGGCCATGGACATGCGCCTGGTGAAGGGGCCGTTCCGGCATTTCGCCGCCGCCTGGCGCTTCAAGCCCCTCTCGGCGCAGGCCTGCTCGGTGGAATTCTCGCTCGAGTATGAAATGGCCGGGCCGCTCGCGAAAATCCTCGAGCCGCTGTTCGACCATATCGCCGACACCATGGTCGACGCCTTCACCCGGCGCGCGCGCGCGCTCCATGGCAAGCCTTAGCGTCGAAGTGGTGTACGCGCTGCCCTTGGACGAGGACGCGGTGACGCTCTCGCTCGCGGCCGGCGCGACGGCGGGGGAGGCGGTGCGCGCCTCGGGCGTGCTCGAACGCCATCCGGAAATCGACCTTCGGCGGCACCCGATCGGGATCCACGGCCGGGTGGTGAGCGCGGGAACGCTGCTTCGCGACGGTGATCGGGTCGAGATCTACCGCCCGCTCGCCGTAGACCCCAAGGAGGCGCGCCGCCGGCGCGCGTTCAGGAAGACCTGAAGCTTAGTTGCACCATTCCTGCATGAGCTGCTGCGCCCTGGCCTTCTCCTGCGCAATCTGGGCATCGTCCAGGAAGTAGTTTTCGCCCTGCGCGTCGGTGCGCATGACCCGGCCGGTCTCGAACGAGCGCATGGCTTCCTGGGAACGCCGGCAGTTGTCCTTCTTCGTCTGGGTGTCCTGCGCCGCCTTGGCTTGCTTGTCGCGCTCCTTGGCGGCGTCCTGCTGGCGCTTGCGGAACGCCGCGTCCTGCTCGGCCGGCGTGAGCGGCCCTTTCTTCGCGTCCTTGGCGTCGTCCTTGGCGTCCTTGGCGTCGTCCTTGCTGTCCGAAGACTCGACCCGCGGGGCGGGCGCCGACCTTTGGCGAACCGACGTGGCGTTGACGCCGGCGGGCGGCGTGTCGCTGTACTGCACCCGTCCGTTCTGGTCGGTCCACTTGTACTGAGCGCAAGCGCTGCCTGCAACCAGGAGCCCTGCGGCGAATACGAGAGATCTCATCATGGTGCGGCGACACTAGCGGCTTTGACCGAGGGGGTCAAACAAGGGCTCCACAAACGCTCGCGTATAATGCCGCTTTGCGTGAAAGAATTCTCATGCGGGTGATTCAGAAGGCGCTGACCTTCGACGACGTTCTCCTCCTCCCCGCCCACTCCCGCGTCCTGCCCCGAGAAGTCTCGCTGAAGACCCGGCTTACCCGGAGGCTCGAGCTCAACCTGCCGCTCGTGTCCGCGGCCATGGACACCGTGACCGAGGCGCGGCTCGCGATTGCCATCGCGCAGGAGGGCGGCATCGGCATCGTGCACAAGAACCTGCCGGCCGCGGCCCAGGCAGCCGAGGTGGCGAAGGTGAAGCGCTTCGAGTCCGGCGTGCTGCGCGATCCCATGACGGTCACGCCCGAGATGACGGTGCGCGAGGTCATGGCGCTGCAGCGCGAGCACCGCATCTCCGGGTTCCCGGTGGTGAAGTCGGGCAAGGTGGTCGGCATCGTGACCAACCGCGACCTGCGCTTCGAGACCAACCTCGATCAGCCGGTGAAGGCGATCATGACGCCGCAGCGCCGGCTCATCACGGTGCGGGAGGGCGCGAGCCGCGAGGAAGCGAAGGAGCTCATGCACCGCCACCGCCTCGAGCGCGTGCTGGTAATCGACGAGGAGTTTCACCTGAAGGGCCTGGTGACGGTGAAGGACATCACCAAGGAAAGCGAGCATCCGGCCGCTGCCAAGGACCCGCACGGCAAGCTCAGGGTGGGAGCAGCGGTCGGCGTGGGCGAGGGCACCGAGGAGCGCGTCGCCGCGCTGGTCGAAGCCGGAGTCGACGTGATCGTGGTCGACACCGCCCACGGCCACGCGCAAGGCGTGCTCGACCGGGTGCAATGGATCAAGAAGAATTTCAAGACCGACGTCGTCGGCGGCAATGTCGGCACCGGCGACGGCGCCCGTGCGCTCGTCGACCACGGTGCCGACGGCGTCAAGGTGGGCATCGGCCCCGGCTCGATCTGCACCACGCGCGTGGTGGCCGGGGTCGGCGTGCCGCAGATCAGCGCCATCCAGAGCGTCGCCGAGGCGCTGGCGAAGACCGACGTGCCGATCATTGCCGACGGCGGCGTGCGCTACTCGGGCGACGTAGCCAAGGCGCTCGCCGCCGGGGCCCACGCCGTGATGCTCGGCTCGCTCTTCGCGGGCACCGAGGAGTCGCCGGGCGAGATCGAGCTCTACCAGGGCCGCTCCTACAAGTCGTACCGCGGCATGGGCTCGCTCGCAGCGATGCAGAAGGGCGCGGCCGACCGCTACTTCCAGGACTCCGAGATGAACGTCGACAAGCTGGTGCCCGAGGGCGTCGAGGGCCGCGTGCCCTACAAGGGCAGCGTGATCTCGGTGATCCAGCAGCTCGCCGGCGGGGTGCGCGCGAGCATGGGCTACACCGGCTGCGCCACCGTCGAGGAGCTGCGCACGCGCACGCAGTTCGTCGAGATCACCAGCGCGGGCATGCGCGAATCGCACGTCCACGACGTGCAGATCGTCAAGGAGGCCCCGAACTACCGGGTGGAATGAGCTCGCACGAGAAGATTCTGATCCTGGATTTCGGCGCGCAATACACGCAACTGATCGCGCGCCGCGTCAGGGAAGCAAAGGTCTACTGCGAGATCCATCCGCACGACGTGGCCGACGACTTCGTGCGCCGCTTCGGCGCCAGCGGAATCATCCTTTCCGGCAGCCACATGTCGGCCTACGAGGAGTCGACCGGCAAGGCGCCGCGCGCCGCTTTCGAAGCGGGCGTGCCGGTGCTCGGAATCTGCTACGGCATGCAGACCATGGCGCAGCAGCTCGGCGGCCGGGTCGAGGCGGGCAGCGTGCGCGAATTCGGCTACGCCGAGGTGCGTGCGCGCGGCCACACCCGCCTGCTCGAAGGCATCGAGGATTTCCGCACCGCCGAGGGCCACGGCATGCTCAAGGTGTGGATGAGCCACGGCGACAAGGTCACCGGGCTCCCGGCCGGCTTCGGGCTGATGGCGTCGACCGAAGCCTGCCCGATCGCCGGGATGGCCGACGAGACGCGGCGCTTCTACGGCGTGCAGTTCCATCCCGAGGTCACCCATACCCGCCAGGGGACGAAGCTGCTGCACCGCTTCGTGCGCGACATCTGCGGCTGCCGCGGCGACTGGAACATGCCGGATTATGTTTCTGAATCAATCAAACGGATCCGCGAGCAGGTCGGAAAGGAAGAGGTCATCCTCGGCCTGTCGGGCGGGGTCGACTCGTCGGTCGCCGCGGCGCTCATCCACCGTGCGATCGGCGATCAGCTCACGTGCGTGTTCGTCGACCACGGCCTGCTTCGCCTGGACGAGGCGCGGCACGTGATGGACACCTTCGCCAAGCACATGCACGTGAAGGTGGTGCATGTCGACGCTTCGGAGGATTTCTTGTCTGCCTTGAAGGGCGTGGCCGACCCGGAGGAGAAGCGCAAGATCATCGGCCGCCTGTTCGTGGAAGTATTCCAGCGGGAGGCGAGAAAGATCCGCAATGCGCGCTGGCTGGCGCAGGGCACGATCTACCCGGACGTGATCGAATCGGCCGGCGCCCGCAGTGGTGCGAGCGGCAAGAAAGCGACCACCATCAAGTCGCACCACAACGTGGGCGGGCTTCCGGAGAAGCTGGACCTGAAGCTGCTCGAGCCGCTGCGCGAGCTCTTCAAGGACGAGGTGCGCGAACTCGGCCTCGCGCTCGGCCTGCCGCGCGAGATGGTGTTCCGCCACCCGTTTCCGGGACCGGGTCTCGGGGTACGAATCCTCGCAGAAGTGAAAAAAGAGTACGCCGAGCTGCTGAGGCGAGCGGATGCGATCTTCATCGACGAGCTGCGGAAGGAGGGCTGGTATGAAAAGACGGCGCAGGCCTTCGCCGTGTTTCTGCCGGTGCGCTCGGTCGGGGTGATGGGCGACGGGCGCACCTACGAATACGTGGTCGCGCTGCGGGCGGTGCAGACCACCGATTTCATGACCGCCGACTGGGCGCCGCTGCCGCACGAGCTGCTCGCCCGGGTCTCGAACCGGATCATCAACGAAGTGCGCGGCGTGAACCGCGTGACCTATGACATTTCCTCCAAGCCTCCCGCCACGATCGAGTGGGAATGAGCGCAGGCCGTGACCAGCCTCGTCGTTTCCGCCCTGGCGTTTATCGTCTTCAGCTACTACTTAAAGCGCTGGGCAGACGACAACGACCTCCCCAGGGGCATGACGCGCAGCACCAGCATCCTGATCGTGGCCGGCGTCCTTTCGTACGGCGTCGCTTGGGTCGTGGACAAGCTGCTCGCCTGAGTGCCGTTACCGCGCTGAAACAAGCCCGCAACCCTAACGTTAACTCGAGAGAGTAAAGTGCCTGCGCGATGCTAGCCAATACGGCCGAAACATGGGGCGCGCCCGCCAAGTTCTTCCATTGGACGATCGCGCTCCTCATCGCGATCCAGATCGCGCTCGGCTTCACCGCGGCGGCGTGGCGGCTCTCGCCGCTGAAGCTCGAGCTCTTCGTCTGGCACAAGTCCACCGGCGTGCTGATCCTGGTGCTGATGCTCGCGCGCCTCGCGTGGCGGCTCGGCAACCGCAGCCCGGCGCCGCCGTCGCAGACGCCGCCCTGGGAGCGCGCCGCCGCGCACGCGAGCCACGTGGCCCTGTACGCGCTGGCGATCGCGCTGCCGCTGTCCGGCTGGCTGATCAACTCGGCAGCGGGGGTGCCTTTCAGCGTGTTCTGGCTCGTGCCGCTGCCGGCGATCGTCGCGCCGGACGAGCGCCTGGAAGAGCTCGCGAAGCTCGCGCACTTCTCGTTGCTCGTCGCGCTGTGCCTGGTTCTCGCGGTGCACGTCGCCGCGGCCCTGCGGCATCATTTCATCAAGCGCAACGACGTGCTGCTGCGGATGCTGCCCGCGGCATGGAGACGAGCATGAGGATGAGGCATGCCTGGATGGCCGGCCTTGGCTTACTGATAAGCACGCATGTACTCGGCGCGGACTGGAAGATGGATCCGGCGGCGAGCCGGCTGGACTTCGTCGCCACCTTCGAGAAGAACGCGGCGCCGGGCGTGTTCAAGGAATTCGACGCGCGCCTCGCGCGATTCGAGCCGGACAAGCCCGAGGGCGCGAAACTCGACGTCACGGTCAAGGTGACGAGCGCCGACATGAAAAGCGGCGACGTGAACCGGGCGATCCGCGGTCCGGAATGGTTCGACTACGCGCGGTTTCCCCAGGCCGAGTTCCACGCCGAGGACATCCGGCGCGTCGCGCCCGGGCGCTATCTCGCGCGCGGCGTGCTGAGCCTCAAGGGCGTCAAGAAGGAGCTCGAGGTGCCTTTCGCCTGGCAGGAGTCCGCCAACGGAGCGACGATGGAAGGCGAATTGAACGTCGAGCGCCTGCAGTTCGGCATCGGCACCGGCGAATGGGCGAACGGCAGCACCATCGGCCTGGGCGTGCGGGTCAAGTTCAACGTGCGCCTGCGGAAGGACGGCTGAGTGCGGCGGGCGCTGCGACTCCTAGCCGGCCTGGCGCTGGTGGCGGCGGGATGCGCGGCGGTGCCGCCGGCCGCGCCGCCCAAGCCGGCCCCGACCGGCGCTCCCGATCTCGACGCGGCCCACTATCGCGACGCGGTGCAGCGCGGCGCAAAGGTCTACGGCGCCGAGCCTGGGGATTCCCTCGTGGTCGTCCGGGTCTACCGCGGCGGGCGGCTGGCGAAGCTCGGTCACGACCACGTGGTTTCCACCCGGGACGTTCACGGCTTCATCGATGCCGACCAGGGCCGCGGGGACTTCTATGCGGGCGTGGAGAGCCTGACGGTCGACGACCCCGCGCAGCGTGCCGCCGCCGGCTTCACGAGCACCCCGAGCGAGTCCGACATCGCCGGCACCCGCAGCAACATGCTCGAGAAGGTGCTCGAGGCCGAGCGCTTTCCGTTCGTGGCGCTGCGCGTGCGCAAGGTGGAGCAGGGCACGCTTCAAGGCGAGCTGGCGCTCCACGGCGTGACGCGGCCGCTGCGCATCCCCGCCAAGATCGACGCCGGCGCCGACCATCTCGAGGTCAGCGGCAGCTTCGCGATCAACCAGACCGACTTCGGCATCGAGCCGTTCTCCGTGTTCGGCGGCGCGCTCGCCGTGCAGGACCGGATCGATCTCTCCTTCACCATCCGTGCCGGGCGGATAACGGACGCGAAGCTGGCGGCAAGGCCGGCGCCCTAGATCAGGGCGTCGAGCCGGATCGGCAGCTTGCGGACGCGGCGGCCGGTCGCGTGATAGACGCCGTTCGCGATCGCCGCCGGGATGCCGGTGATGCCGATCTCGCCGATGCCGCGCGCGCCGACCGGGTTGAAGTTCGTGTCGTTCTCGTCGCAGAAGCTGACGTCGATGGTGCCGATGTCGGCGTTGACGGGAACGTGGTACTCGGCGAGGTTCGCGTTGACGATGCGCCCGTCGCGCGAATCGAGCTGCGTCTCCTCGAGGAGCGCCATGCTCACCCCCCAGACCAGGCCGCCGATGAGCTGGCTGCGCGCGAGCTTCGCGTTCATGAGCCGCCCGACGCTGTACGCGGCGACGATGCGCGGCACGCGGATGACGCCCAGATCCTCGTCGACGCGCAGTTCGCAGAACACCGCGCCGAACGAGCGCGTCCCGAACTTCTTCGCCGCCTCGGTCTCCTGCGCGTGCGCTTGCGCCTCGATCACGTCGTTCCGCCGGCCGGCAGCGACGGCGGCGTCCTTCTTCCTGCGCGCCTCCTCGCACGCGGCCTTGACCGCCGGGGCCACGCTCGCGACCGTGGTGGACCCGCCCGAAACGCCGGCCGGCGGCATGAGCGTGTCGCCGAGCTCGAAGCGGATGCGCTCCGGCGGCATGCCGAGCGCGTCGGCCGCGACCTGGGTCATGACGGTGTAAGTCCCGGTGCCGATGTCCTGCGTCCCGGAGCGCACGAGCGCCGTGCCGTCGGGCAGGATGCGCGCCATCGCGCTCGCCGGGCGCTGGTGCGCGGGATAGGTGGCGGTCGCCATGCCCCAGCCGACGAGCGCGCGCCCGTCGCGCATGCTGCGCGGCGCGCTCGAGCGCTTCGACCAGCCGAAGCGGGCGGCCGCGTCGGCATAGCACTGCCGCAGCATCTTGCTCGACCAGGGCTTTCCGGTGTGCGGCTCCTTCTCGGCATAGTTGGCGAGGCGCAGCTCGAGCGGGTCCATGCCGAGCTCGTAAGCGAGCTCGTCCATCGCCGATTCGATCGCGAAGGTGCCGCTCGACTCGCCGGGCGCTCTCTGGAACGTGGGCGTGCCGACGTTGAGCTGCGCCAGGCGGTGGCTCGTCGCGACGTTGTCGCAGGCGTAGAGCGCCCGGGTCGGCATCGCCGAGGGCTCGGTGAAGTCCTCGATGAAGGAGGTGTGCGAAACAACGTCGTGGCGGATCGCCAGCAGCCCGCCGCTCCTGTCCGCGCCGAGCGCGACGCGCTGCTCGGTGCAGGGGCGCCCGCCCACCGGCCCGAACATCTGCGGCCGCGCGAGCGAGAGCTTCACCGGACGGCCGACGCGCTGCGCGGCCATCGCGGCCAGCGCGACGTGCGACCAGGTCGAGCCCTTGCAGCCGAAGCCGCCGCCGACGAAGGGCGACACGACCCGCACGCGCTCGGGCTGAATGCCGAGCGTCTTGGCGATCGTCTCGCGCACCCCCGAGATGTACTGCGTGGAGTCGTACAGCGTGAGCCGGTCGCCGTCCCAGGCCGCGATCGTCGCGTGCGGCTCCATCGGGTTGTGAGTCTCCATCGGCGTGGTGTAGGTCTGCTCGACGCGCGCCGGCGCGCCCGCGAGCGCGTTGTCGGCGTCGCCCCAGGCAAGCGCCGCCTTGCCTTGAGGCATCTTCTTCGGCGGATAGGCCGAGGCCTTCGCGCGCTCGAAGTCCAGTTCGGGTTTTGTTTCTCTGTATGCCACCCTGACCAGGTTTGCGGCGGCGGTGGCATGCTCGAACGTGTCGGCGACCACCACGGCGATCGGCTGGCCGTTGTAGTGCACGACGCTATCCTGCAGCAGCGAGAGCACGCGCCCGGCCGGCGGGTTCACGCCGGCCTTGCCGCCCTGCGGCAGCTTCGGGGCGTTGAGGTGAGAGAGCACGAGCAGCACGCCCGGGACCTTCTGCGCGGCACCGGCATCGAAGCCGGCGATTGCGCCCTTCGCAATCGTGCTCTGGACCATGACGGCGTGCGCCAGGCGCGGCAGCTGGAATTCGGCCGCGTAGCGCGCCTCGCCGGCGACTTTGAGCGGGCCGTCGGTCCGGTCGATCGGTTGGCTGACGACGCTCATGCCGCACCTCCCGCCGTGCGCAGCGCGCGCACGATAGCGCGCTGCGCGAGCTCGATCTTGAACTTATTGTCGCGATAGCCTTTCGCCCCTTCCACCGCGGCGATTGCGGCCGGTTTCAACGCTTCCGGCTCCAGGGTCTTTCCAATGAGCAATTCTTCGCTGCGCGTCGCACGCCATGGCTTGTGCGCCACGCCGCCTAGCGCGACGCGAGCGGTCTTGATGCGCTCGCCGTCCATGTCGAGGGCCGCGGCGACCGAGACGAGGGCGAAGGCGTAGCTCGCCCTGTCTCTTACCTTCAGGTAGTGCGCTTTCGTGAATTGCGGGGACGGCAGATCGACGGCGGTGATCAGCTCGCCGTGCTGGAGGGTAGTGTCCCGCTGCGGCGCATCGCCGGGCAGGCGGTGAAACTCGCGCATCGGAATCGCGCGCTCGCCCTTCGGCCCTCGCACCCGAACCGCGGCGTCGAGCGCGGCGAGCGCGACCGCCATGTCGGAGGGATGTACGGCGATGCACTTGTCGCTCGCGCCCAGAATGGCGTGCATGCGGTTGTGGCCCTCGAGCGCGGCGCAGCCGGAGCCGGGCTTGCGCTTATTGCAGGCGGAGAAGCCGGTGTCGTAGAAGTAGGAGCAGCGCGTGCGCTGCAGGAGGTTGCCGCCGGTCGTCGCCATATTGCGGAGTTGCGGGGAGGCACCGGCGAGCAGCGCCTGCGCGAGCAGCGGATAGCGGCTTGTGACGAGCGGGTGGCTCGCGGCGTCGGCGTTGGAGACCATGGCGCCGATGCGCAGGCCCCCGCCGGGCAGCTCCTCGATCGCGGCGAGCGGAAGGCGCGTTACGTCGACGAGCCTCGCGGGCCGCTCGACGCCGCCTTTCATCAGGTCCAGGAGGTTGGTGCCGGCGCCCAGGTAATAAGTGTCGGCCCGCGCTCCTTCACGCACTGCCGCATCCAGGTCGCTCGCGCGCACGTAGGTGAAAGAGTTCATCCGGCGTCTCCCGCCTTCTTCACCGCGGCCACGATGTTCGGATAGGCGCCGCAGCGGCAGATGTTGCCGCTCATGCGCTCGCGGATCACGTCTTCGGTGAGCTCGAAGCCCTGCGCGCGCGCCTCGGCCAGGAGGCCGACCGCCGAGCAAATCTGACCCGGCGTGCAATAGCCGCACTGGAAGGCGTCCTGCTCGACGAAGGCCGCCTGCACAGGATGCGGCTTCCCGGCGCCTTTCCCGAACGAGGACAGGCCCTCGACGGTGACGACCTCGTCGCCTTCGTGGGCGAGCGCGAGCGTCAGGCACGAATTGATCCGCCGGCCGTTCACGAGCACGGTGCACGCGCCGCACTGGCCGCGGTCGCATCCCTTCTTCGTGCCGGTGAGGCCGATGTACTCGCGCAGCGCGTCGAGCAGCGTCACGCGCGGCTCGATGGCGAGCACGTACGGTCTGCCGTTGACGGTCAGCGTGGCTTGCTGGACGTGCTCGCCTCGAGCACCGGCCGTCGCGGCGTCGGGTAGCGGGGTCTGCGATGTGGCGTAGGGGGCTGAGCCATAGGCCGCCGCCGCCGCGGCGCCCTGCATGAAGCGGCGTCTGGATTCATCCATGGCCGCGCCGCAGCAAGCGCCGCGCCCGCTGCTTGCCTGCGCCCTACTGCGGAGGACTCAGCGGCCCTTCAGCTCCTGCTCGAGCCAACGGTCGATCAGGGCCTTCTCGTAACGCAGCGGGTCGTCGGGATACCGATTCGTGCCCTGGAGGAATGCCGGGTCCCGCAGCGTGCGCGCGCCTTCCTTGATCACCTTGCCATCGCCGGCCTCAAGGCGGAAGCTGAGATCGATGCGCGGCGGATAGATGTCCTTCACGATCCGGGTATCGCCCGACGGGGGGCGCCAGGACTCGAACTCGCCCGCCATGTCGAGCTCGGTGATCGAGACGCTGAGCTGTTCGCCGGCGGCGAGCACGGCAGCGCCCTGCTTGACGAGGTGCCCGCGCAGCTGATCGAGGTAGGCCGCACGGATCCGCTCGTCGCTGAAGCGGTGATTGCCCACGTCGGAGAAATTTTCGGCGTGCACGTATTGCACCTGGACCGGCGCTTCCTGACCGATGGCAGGGAGCGAAAGCAGGAGCCCGCACAAGGCGACGCCTCGTATGCGACACGGATTCATCGGCCGCAAGTAAAGCCGATCCGGACTGCCAATACAATAACCAATACGAACCTCCCCATGCGTCCCGATCGTCAGAAAAAGTCATGGAATCGGTAATCCTGTACGGTATTCGCAACTGCGACACCATGAAGAAAGCGCGCGCCTGGCTCGATCAGCGCGGCGTCGAATACCGCTTTCACGACTACAAGGTCTCGGGCATCGACGTGGCGCGGCTCGATCGCTGGTGCGGCGAGCTCGGCTGGGAGGCGCTGCTCAATCGCGCCGGCACCACCTTTCGCGGCCTGGCGGATTCCCAAAAAGAAGGCCTGAACCCGCAGAAGGCCAAGGCGCTCATGGCCGCACACCCGTCCCTGATCAGGCGCCCGGTGATGGAGCTGAACGGGAAGCTGGTGGTCGGCTTCAAGCCGGAGCTCTACAAATCCCTGCCGTGGTGACCGAGGCGCAGTCCGACGAGCGGTTCATGCGCCACGCGCTCGACCTTGCGCGGCGTGCCCAGGATGAGGGGGAGGTCCCGGTGGGCGCAGTCTTGGTTCTGGACGAAAAGGTGATCGGCGAGGGCTGGAACCGCCCGATCTCCGCGTCGGACCCGACCGCGCATGCGGAGATTCAAGCGCTGCGGGCGGCCGCCTCGACTCGAAGGAATTACCGCCTGGTCGGAGCGACGCTTTATGTGACGCTCGAGCCCTGCGCGATGTGTGTCGGCGCGATGTTCCACGCGCGCATCCGGCGCGTGGTATTCGGCGCTACCGACCCGAAGACCGGCGCCGCCGGTAGCACCCTGGATCTTTTTCAGGAAAAGCGTTTGAACCACCATGCCCTGGTCCAGGGCGGGGTCCTTGGCGCGGAATGCGGCGCGCTCCTCAGCGGCTTTTTCGCCTCGCGCCGATGAAGATCGAGATCAGCATTCCGGCGCAGACCCTCGTGCTGCGCGATGGGCAGAAGGCGGTGAGAGCCTATTCCGTGTCCACGGCGAAGAAAGGCCCGGGCGAGAAGAACGGCAGCCTGCAGACCCCGCGCGGCCGGCACATCGTGCGCGCCAGGATCGGCGCCGGGCAGCCGCTCAACGCGGTGTTCGTGCGTCGGCGCCCGACCGGGGAAGTCTGGTCGCCCGAGCTCCACGGCAAATTTCCCGGGCGCGACTGGATCCTCACGCGCATCCTGTGGCTCTCGGGCTGCGAGCCCGGGAAAAACCGCCTCGGCGACGTCGACACGATGCGCCGCTACATCTACATCCATGGCTCGCCCGATTCGGCCGAGATGGGCAAGCCCGGATCGATCGGCTGCATCCGCATGCGCAACGCCGACATCGTCGAGCTGTTCGACCTGGTACCGCCGTACACGGCAGTGGAGCTCAAGGAGTAGGCATGCCGACCATCCTCATCACCGGGGCCGGCCGCGGCCTCGGCCTCGAGCTGGCGCGACAGTACGCGCAGGACGGCTGGCGTGTCATCGGCACCGTGCGCGAGGGAGACCTGAAAAAGATCGGCGCCGAGTCCCTGACGGTCGATGTGACCGACTTCGCCCAGGTCAAGAGCCTGGCAGCCAGGTTGAAAGGCGAGGCGCTCGACGTCCTTTTCTGCAATGCCGGCATCATCGGCAAGCGCGGGATGGCGCTCGGCAGCTTCGACTACCCCGAATGGGAGAAAGTCCTGCGCGTGAACCTGCTCGGGGCCGCCGCGCTGATCGAGGCGCTGGTCGACAACGTCGCCGCGAGCGAGCGCAAGACCATCGCGTTGATGTCGAGCCGCCTGGGCTCGATCGCGGAAACGAGCGGCGCGACGCTGCCGTACTCGACCAGCAAGGCGGCGCTCAACCTCCTCGCCAAGGCCCTCGCCGAAACGCTGCGGCCGCGCGGCATCATCGTCGCCGCGCTGAGCCCCGGCTGGGTGAAGACCGACATGGGCGGGCAGGGCGCCCCGCTCACTCCGGAGGTCTCGGTTCGCGGACTGCGCAAGGTGCTCGGCGGCCTGCGGCGCGAAGATTCGGGCAAGTTCTACTCTCACGACGGCTCGCCGATTCCCTGGTAGGGCCGTCAGGCGCCTCTCAGTGTCAAAGCGAGGGGAAGCGCGGCGGCGCAAAGGGCGGCCATGAACCAGAACGCCTGCGGCCCGAGCGAGCCGTACAGCGAGCCCGAAACGAGCGTGAGCAGCGCGCTCGCGGCGCCGACGCCGACCGTGGCATAGAGCGCCTGGGCAATGCCCTCGAATCCGGGCGGCACCGTGCGCCCGAGGACCCGCATGCAGGCGAGGTGCAGCAGCGCGAAGGTCAGCCCGTGCAGCGGCTGCACCAGCGCGACCGCGGCCACGTGCGCGGTTTGCGCCATGACCGCCCAGCGCAGCACCCCGGCGGCCGCTGCGAGGGCCATGGCGCCCGCCGGCGTGAGCCGCCTTATCAGCGCCGGGCCGATGAACCAGAATACCAGCACCTCGGCGGCGACGGCCTCCGACCAGAGCAGGCTCGACGTCTCCGCGCTGATTCCCGCCGCGCTCCATCGGATCACCGCGAAGGCGTCGTTCATGGCATGGCTGCCGAGCACTAGGGCCGCCAGCAGCACGAGGTTGCGGTAGCGCGCGACCCGCAGCAAGGCGCCCGCGCCGGCGGTCGTCTGCTGCTTTTGCCTTGGGTGGTGCTCGATCTCGGCCACCCGCGTCGCGGCGAAGGCCGCAGCGCCGAGGAGCAGCGCCTGCAGTGGCACGATCGCCACGAGGCCGAGCGCACCGATCGCCTGGCCCGAGGCCAGCGTGCCGAGGACGAACGCCGCCGAACCGGTGCCGCGCACCCGGCCGTACTCGAAGCTGCGCGTACCGAGCGCCAGCGCGTCGGCGAGCACAGTCATCGGCGCGAGCGCCCACGCGTGCAGCATCATGACGGCGAGCACCATCCAGAATCCGCGCGCCGAGAGGTATCCCAGCGTCACCAGGGCGGCGGCGCTGATGGAGACGACCAGCATCACGCGCAGCGCCTGCACCAGGTCCGCGATACGGCTGGCCAGGGGCGCCGAGACCAGACGGACGCAGGTACCCGCGGCGAGCGCCAGGCCGATCTCCCCGGGCGACAGGCCGCGCTCGCTCACGAACGCGGGTAAGAACGGCGACGCGACGCCGTAGGCCGCGTACATCGCGGCGTAGAGCGCGACGAATTTCGGCAGCGCCGTCACTTCGTAAGCGCGGCGATACTCTCCCGGCAGGGTGGGGAAGCGATCCCCTTCTCGCAGATGATCCCGGTGATGAGCTCGGCCGGCGTCACGTCGAAGGCGGGATTGCGCACCGAGACGCCCTGCGGGGCCCAGCGCGCGCCGCGGTAGCCGGTGACCTCGTCGGCCGGGCGCTCCTCGATCGGGATGCGTGAGCCGTCCGAGATTTTTAGATCGAAAGTGGAGCAAGGCGCGGCGACGTAAAACGGGATGCCGTGGCGCTTCGCGAGCACGGCGAGCGGGTAGGTGCCGATCTTGTTCGCTACGTCGCCGTTCGCGGCGATGCGGTCGGCGCCGACGATCACCACGTCGACCTCGCCTTTGCTCATGAGGTGCCCGGCCATGCTGTCGGTGATGAGCGTGCAGGGGATGCCTTCCTGCACCAGCTCCCACGCCGTGAGGCGCGCGCCCTGGAGATACGGCCGCGTCTCGTTCGCGATCACCGAAATGTTCTTGCCTTTGGAAGCTCTGATAACCCCCAGAGCCGTGCCGTAGCCCGCGGTCGCGAGCGCCCCGGTGTTGCAGTGGGTCATCACGCGCGAGCGCTCGCGTATCAGCTCGGCGCCGAGCCGGCCGATGGCACGGTTGGCGGCGAGGTCTTCCTCGAAGATCGCCCGTGCCTCCGCTTCGAGGTCTTGCGCCTTCTTCATGCGCTCGAGCGCCCAGAAGAGATTGACCGCGGTGGGGCGGCTTTTCCCTAAGACCTCATAGGCAGAAGGCGTTCCATTGGAAAGCACTACACCGAAAGCGGCGGCGCAGCCGATCGCCGGTGCGCCGCGCACCACCATGTCGCGGATCGCCTGCGCGACCTCTTCGGCGCTGCGGCAGGTAACGTACTCGGTCTTCTCGGGCAGCAGCCGCTGGTCGAGCAGTTCGAGCCGGTCGCCCTTCCAGCGAATGGGCTGTACTGCTTCGGACATCAGACGACGCGCTCGTTGCCGCCGTCTACGGGAACCTGCGCCGCCGTGGTCTTGGCGAAGAGCGCGCCGCACATCTCGGCGGCGAGCTCGGCCACGTCTTTGGACGCCACTTCCGTCCTAAGGAGGTTGTTCTTCTTGTATTGCTCGACGGTCAGGTTGTAGGCCTTGGCGCGCGAGGCGAGCACCTCGTCGGTCCAGAGCGCGGTGTCGTAGACCGCGTTGGGGTGGAGCGAGTTGATGCGGATGCCGTCCTTGGCCCACTCGAGCGCGGCCACGCGGGCGAGCTGGTTGAGCGCGGCCTTCGAGGCCGAGTAGGCCGCCGCGCCGGGTCCCGGCGCCGGAACGTTCTTCGAGCCGATCACCACGATGCGGCCGCCGCGCGGCGCGAGCTTCAGAAGCGCATGGCAGAGCTGCATGACGAGGAGATTCGCTTCGACGTTGACCGTCATCGCGGAGCGCCAGCTTTCGGCGGGAATGTCCTGGATCGACTGGGAGGAGGGGAAGATGCCGGCATTCAGCACCAGCATGTCAACGCCGCCGAAGCGCTTGACCGCTTTCTCCAAGGACTCATCCACGGCCGTCCGGTCGGTCAGGTCGCAAGCGAGTCCCAGGAAGTCCGGACGCTTCCACATCGCTTCGATGGCGGGATTGCGGTCGAGTCCGACCACAGCGGCGCCGCGCTTGAGGAACGACTCGACGCAGGCCTTGCCGATGCCGGAGGCCGCGCCAGTGACGAGGACCACCTCGCCGGCGAAGGCCGGCGGCGAGCCCGCCTTGCGCAGCTTTGCCTGCTCGAGGTCCCAGTACTCGATGTCGAAGGTGTGCTGCTGGTCGAGCGCGCGCCAGCCGCCGAGCGCCTCTGCGCGCAGGATGACATCGACCGTGTGGTCGTAGAGCTCCTCGACGATCGCCGCGTCCTTGGCCGTGCGGCCCGCGGCGGCGAAGCCGAGCCGCGGGTCGAGCGCCATGCGCGGCGCGGCGTCGAGCATCGTTTTCTTTTCCGTCGCCTTGGCGGAGAAGCGCTCGAAGTACTCGCGGTACCGGCCGGCGTAGCCGGCGACGTCGCGCCCGAGCATCGGGAACGGCTTGGTGCGGATCACGTGGTCCGGCGTCGCCGGCCCCTGTTGCGAGAGCTTCTCGACGTCGGGTCGCTGCGCGAAGGCGGCGAACTTCTCGCTGTCGTTGACGCGTAAGACCATCGGAAATCCCGCCTGGTCGGACATCGCTCGCCTGAGCTTCGCGATCTCCTCCCTTTGAAAAACCAAACCGGACCCGGACGCTTCCCGGGTGGGAGGCATAACGACATGCCATGCCTTCTTCTTGGCGAGGTACTCCTCGGCCATCGAAACGAGCTCGATCATCAGCTCGTACGAAGTGCGCGCGTCCGGACCGAACGAGAACACGCCGTGCGAGAGCAGCACCATGCCGACCGTGTTCTTGCCGGCCTGCTTCGGGAACTCGCGCGCGCAATGGGCGGCGAGGTCGAAGCCGGCCATGATGTAGGGAATCACCACCACCCGGTCGCCGTAGGTCTCGCGGATGCGCTTCTCGCCGTCCGGCGAATTCGACACCGAGAGCACCGCGTCGGCGTGGGTGTGGTCGACGTACTTGTGCGGCAGGATCGCGTGCAGGATGGTCTCGACCGACGGCGAGGGCGCGCCGGCGCGCAGCATGTGCGTGTTCAGCTCGTTCACCATCTGCGGATCGGAGAGCTGGCCGAGCCCGGCGAGCTTGCGCACGTAGCCGAGCGCGACCGGCGTGAAGCCCGCAGGCTCGATCGTCTCGAGGTCCCAGCCGCTGCCCTTCACGTACAGCACGTCCTCTTCCTCGCCGAAGAGGTTCTTCTCGCGCAGCTTGACCGAGGTGTTGCCTCCGCCGTGCAGCACGAGCGAGCGATCGCGGCCGAGGAGGCGCGAGGTGTAGACGCGCGGACCGAGCGGCCCGGCGAGCTGCGCCGCTTCCGCGTCGCTCCAGAGGCTTTTCATGGGCGAATTATACTTTTCACGACTCGTGTACACCGACCTCAGAATCGAGCTGCTGCCCTGGGAGCAGGCGCGCGCGCACGCCGCGCCGATCCGCTTCGCCGTATTCGTCGAGGAGCAGGGCGTGCCGCTCGCGATCGAGCTCGACGAGATGGACGAGAAGTCCCTGCACGCTGTCGCGTATTACAGGGAAAGCCCGATCGGCACCGGCCGCCTGCTGCCGGACGGCCACATCGGTCGCATGGCGGTGCTCGCGCCCTGGCGCGGCCGCGGCATCGGCGGCCGGATCCTGGCGAAGCTCATGGACGCGGCGCGTGCGCGCGGCGATCGCGAGGTCGTGCTCTCGGCGCAGGTGCACGCGACGCAGTTCTACCGCGGGCACGGGTTCGTGGAGGAGGGCGCCGAGTACATGGACGCCGGCATCCCGCACGTCGACATGCGCAGGCGGCTCTAGAGCTCGTAGTGCAGCGTTTCCTGCTCGGTGCCGTCGGCCGCGAACGAGCGCTCGGCGTAACGATTTCCAAAGTACACGGTCGAGCAGCGGGTGCCGTAGCGCGGGTCGACGATGCGTGCCTCGGCGAGCACGCTGAAGAGCGGCTCCGCCGCTGTGCCCGAGGCGAGCGCTTCCGCGAAGCGAGCCTTCCTGGGCTCGACGTCGGGCGAATCGAGCAGCGCGTTGCCCAGGCCGTAGATCCCGGGCTCCAGGCGCCGCGGCGTCCCGTCGCGGTTGGACAGCCACCACAGCTCCTTGCCGTCGCTCACCAGGAGGTTGAAGCCGCTGTAGGAGGCGGCTTTCGCTCGAACTTGATCGATGTATTGCGCTGGCGGCTGCCCGGGCGCTTGTCCATCTGCGAGAAAACCACTGACCAGGGAACCCCGGGATTGCTCTGCGCGCGGCTCGGTTCCACCGCGATAGTTGGTCACCGCGGCAAACCTGCCGCCGCGCGAAACGCCCATCCAGGTGCCGCGCGCCTCGAGGTCGCGACCGGCGAGGATGGCGGGGTGGTCGGGCCAGAACGCCGCCGGCGCCGCCGGCCGGCCGTGGAACTCGTCGCGGTTCGCCGCCACGACGAGCGCGTGCCTGCCCGGGACCTGCCACGCGAGCAGGATGAGGCACATCAGCTCGCGTTCACGAAGCGCTCGAGCTTGCGCGGGACGCCGAGCTTGACGCCCTCGCGCTCGAGGAGCGCCTCGAACACCGCCGCGTCCTTCACCTCCTCGTAGACTTCCATGTAGGTCGACGGGTCGTCGCGCCGGCGCATCCAGCGGCCGCGCACGCCGCACTGCTTCTCGATGGTTGTGAAGAGGGTCTGCACGGCAACGCGGAGCCGCGACAAGTCGTCAGGAGCGATCTTGTAGTAGACGTAATAGTGGTTCATAGCGGCATGACGGCGAGAAGCTCGCCGCCGGCGCTGTCCACCACCGTGCCGCCGTTGAATTCCTGTCCCGGCCGCAGGCGCTCGCCCTGCGGGGCCGGCAGCCGCACCATGCGCCGCTTCACCTGCCCCCGGTACTGCGCCCGCGCCACGATTTCCTGGCCGGGATAGCAGCCCTTCTGGAAGTCGACCCCGCCGAGGGTCTCGAGATTCACCATCTGCGGCACGAACTGGTCCTGCGTGGCGGCGGTGATCAGCGGCCGGCCGGCGCGGATTTCCTGCAAGGCCCAGGTCTCCTCGTCGCCCTTGCATCCGGCTGACGCAGACGCCGCCGGCTCGAGCCGCAGGAAGCGCTTTTCCCCCACCGGGACGATCGCGGAGCTCGCCTTCCACTCGATCCCGGACGGGCCGGAATCCTCGTTCCAGACGCCGAATTGCGCCCAGGCTTCGCTCTCATCGGCGATCTTCACCTTGGAGCGCAGGACGAACATCGACAGGCGCTTCGCTACAGCGGGCGCCAGATCGCGCGCGAGCTGCAGCAGGAAGCCTTGCGGCGCGGGAATCACGAGAAATGTCGCGAGAAGGCGTCCTTTCGCCGAGCACCAGCCCGCGAGGGCGGCGCGCTCGGGCGAAAGGTTCTGGATGTCGTTGGTGAGCTGCGCGTGGAGAAATTCGCGCGCATCGGCGCCCTGCACCGAGAGCAGGCCGTAGCGGGTCAGTCGCGCGCACTCCATGGAGAGCGCCCATTCTAAGTCAAGCAACGGTGGACAAATTCATACGGCTGTAACCGCGCGGCTGATAGCCTTGCAACCGATATGGGCAACCGCCGCAAGAGCTTACTGGACAGGGTCGCGGAGCGGCCATTGGCCGAGTCGCCGCTCTTCTGGTGCGCGATCGCGGCGTCGATCGCTTTCTTCGTCTTCTTCAACTGGGCGGTCGTCACGGTGTTTTCGTCATGAAGTAGAGGCGTGCGCCGCATCGTAAAATGCAGCCTTTACCGCGCGTGATTCTCTGAAAACCCTTAAGACCCTGCTCGGTCTACTGATACTCGCGCTGCTCGGCGCGGGCGGCTATGCCGCGTGGTACGTTTCGACGCCGCTTGCGCTGGCCCAGATGCCGGCGGAGGTCGAGATCCCGCGCGGCGCGAGCCTGCGCGGCGTGATGGACGCGCTCGAGGGCTCCGGCGTGCGCCTGCGGCGCTTCGAATTCCAGGTCCTGGCGCGCGCGCTGCGCAAGGAGCGCGCGATCAAGGCGGGGAGCTACGAGATCGCGGAGCCGGTGACCCCGACCGAGCTGCTGGAGAAGCTCACGCGCGGCGACGTCACGCAGGCCGAAGTACGCCTGATCGAAGGCTGGACCTTTGGCCAATTCCGCGCCGCGCTCGACGCGAGCCCGGACCTGCGCCACGACACCGCCGGGCTCGAGGACACGCAGGTCCTCACGCGGCTCCAGGTCGCCGAGCCGCATCCCGAGGGCCTTTTCCTGCCGGACACCTATCTCTTCGGCAAAGGCTCGAGCGACCTCGCGGTGCTTCGCCGGGCGTACCAAGCGATGCAGCGGCAGCTGAAGAAGGAGTGGGACGGGAAAATGCCGGAGCTTCCCTATCAAACGCCCTACGACGCGCTGATCATGGCCTCGATCATCGAAAAGGAAACCGGGAAGTCCGAGGAACGCGACCTCATCGGCGGCGTGCTGGTGAATCGCCTGCGCATCGGCATGCGTTTGCAGGTGGACCCGACCATCATCTACGGCCTGGGCAACACGTTCGACGGCAACCTGAAGAAGAACCACCTCATCGAGGACGGGCCGTACAACACCTACACGCGCGCAGGTCTGCCGCCGACGCCGATCGCGATGCCGGGCATGGCTTCGCTCCACGCCGCGATGCACCCCGGCAAGACCGAGGCGCTGTACTACGTCTCCCGCGGCGACGGCTCGAGCCAGTTCTCCCGCACGCTCGACGAGCACAACCGCGCCGTCTCGCGCTACCAGCTGCGGCGGCCGCCGAAGTGAGCGCGGCGGCGAAATTCATCACGCTCGAGGGCGTCGACGGCGCCGGCAAATCGACCCACCTCCAATTCATCGCCGACGCGGTCGCGGCCGCGTCGGGCAGGCACGCGATCGTCACGCGCGAGCCCGGCGGCACCGACCTCGCGGAGCACTTGCGCAGGGCCATCCTCGAGGAGGCGATGGACCCCATGGCCGAGACCCTGCTCATCTTCGCGGCGCGCGCTCACCACGTGCGCAAGGTGATCCGTCCTGCGCTCGAGGCGGGCAGCTGGGTGGTGTGCGACCGGTTCCTCGACGCCACGCATGCCTACCAGGGCGCCGGCAAAGGCGTGCCGGCGGACCTCATCGAGCGCTTGAGCGCGGCTGCTCACCCCGGGCTCGCCCCCGACCGCACGCTGGTCTTCGACTGCAGCTACGAAGTGGCGCGCAGGCGCCTCGCCGGCTCGGGGAAGAAGCTCGACCGCTTCGAGCGCGAGGACGAGGCGTTCTTCGAGCGTGTCCGCGGCGCCTACCTCGCGCGCGCCCGGGCCGAGCCCCGCCGCATGAGGGTCATCGACGCGGCCGCGGACATGCCGGCCATCCGGAAAAGCCTGGAAGGCGCGCTGGCGTTCTGATGATCCATCCCTGGAACGCGCCGCTCTTCGAATCGCTGAAGGCGCGCGCCGAGCGCTTTCCGCACGCGCTGCTGATCCACGGCGCGCGCGGCACCGGAAAGCTGGCGCTCGCCGAGCACACGGCGCAGTTCCTGCTCTGCGAGGACGCTGCGCGCCGGCCATGCGGCCGCTGCGAGGGCTGCCGCTGGTTTGCCGCGGGCAGCCATCCCGACTTCCGCCGCCTCGAGCCCGAGGCGCTCGCGCGCGAGCCCGCCGCCGACCCGGACGATGCCGTCGACGTGCCCGCCAAACGGGCCAAGCCGAGCACCGAGATCAAGATCGAGCAGGTCCGGGACCTCGCCGGCTTTCTCAACCTGCGCTCGCATCGCGGGGCGCTGCGCGTTGCCCTGGTGCACCCCGCCGAGGACATGAATCCGAACGCAGCCAACGCGCTCCTCAAGGGCCTCGAGGAGCCGCCCGCCGGCGCGATCTTCATCCTCGTAGCGCACCGGCCGGCCGAGCTCTTGCCCACGATCCGGAGCCGCTGCGTGGGCCTGGGCGTGCCGGTTCCGCCGGGACCGGCGGCGCTCGGTTGGCTGGCCGGGCAGGGCGCCCGCAACCCCGAGCGCTGGCTTGCCTACGCTGGCGGCGCTCCGCTTCGCGCGCTCGAGTACGCCGCCAATGGCGACGCGCTCGAGCGGCTGCTCCAGCGGCCGCTTCCGGTCGACGACCGCGACGAGCTCGAGCCCCTCGCCGACGCCCTCCAGAAAATCGCCCTCGATCGGGCCTTGAGCGCGTTGGGGCTGGCGCAGAAGTACCAGACGGGGTCGCTCGCGGGATCTGCCGAGCGCAACCCCGTCAAGGCACGGGAGTGGCTAACTTTCGCTCGGGGGATGGGAGAGCGGCGCCTCCTCAGCCGCCACCCGCTCAATCCGAAGCTCTTCTCCACCGAAATGCTGGCGGGACTGCCATCGAAGTAAAGTCACGCCTCAGGTTAAATCCCTAACTCTCTGTTCGCGCAAGGTTAAGGCGGAGTCGCCGTGAGCCCTTTAGGTGGGAGGGCGGAGGCTTGCGGCTCCCCCGTAGAGCGCCCCTTCGGGGCATAATGGTCGTATTTGACATAATACTGATTGCATGCATTCTGCAATCGTTGAGGAGAATTCGTGACGCTGCATCCTTACAACACGAAGCGGCACCTAGCGACTTGAGGCGACCGGGTCGAACCGCCATGCTCTCGGCGTTTCTGACAGGAGACTCATGAAGACCGAGCTTGCGGCGCGCGCCCTCGCCATCCGGCGCGCGGCAACCATGATGGGCGGGCTGGAACGCCTCGCGGAGCGGCTGCGCCTGCCCGCGCGCCAGCTCGACTATTGGATGCGGGACATCGGAACGCCGCCGGACACGGTGTTCTTCGACGTGATCGACATCATCATCGAGCGCGCCGGGAAGCGCCTGGCCGAGCACCCCGCGGTCTACAAGACCGCCGCCTAAGAAGACTAATTCAGTCGTCCCGGCGGTATTGGCAGCCGGGCAACCGGAATCCCCTCGTCGAGCAGCTCCTCGTGCTCGCGCGCGCTCGCCTCGCCCCGGATCGCCCGCGCCGGCGCCTCCTCGTAGAAGATCTTGCGGGCCTCGTCGGGGAATTGCTTGCCCACGTCCTCGCTCTTGGCGAGGAGCTCGTCCAGCATGCGCGAATAGAGCATCTGGGCGATGGCGAACGGGTCCTTGCCCTCCATCTCGGGGGTGCGCTGCGGCACCCCAGGCCCTTGCCCAGGCGCCTCTTTGGTCGCCGCCTTGGGCTCGGGCGCCCCTAGGTTCACGCGGGAGGCCGACGGCACGCGCTCGACCTGCACGTTGCCGCAGCGCGGGCAGGCAAGCTGGCGCCGCTCCTTCTGCGCAGAGAAGTCCGCGGCCGAGCCGAACCAGCCCTCGAACCGGTGGCCCCCGCCGCAAAGCAGATCGAAAACAATCATTTGACTGATTCTACAATGCTCCGGATGGCGCGATACCGCAATGATCCGGCGGCGCTCCAGGCCCTGGTCGAGGCCGACCGGGTGCACCGCGACGTCTATCTCGACCCGGAGCTCTTCCAGCTCGAAATGGAGCGCCTCTGGTCGCGCGCATGGATCTATGCCGGCCACGAAAGCCAGATCCGGAGCGAGGGCGATTACCTCACGGTCGACGTCGCCGCGCAGCCGCTCATCGTGCTGCGTCACGGGGACGGCTCGGTGCGGGTGCTGATCAACCGCTGCGCGCACAAGGGAACCAAGCTCGTCGGCGAGCCGGCCGGGAACTGCGGCAAGACGTTGCGCTGCCCGTACCACGCCTGGACGTATCGCCTGGACGGCTCGATCCTGAATATTCCGCTCGCCCAGGGCTACGACGGCACGCGGCTCGCCGGGACCGAGGCTGGACGCGGCCTCGCCGCGGTCGAAAACGTGGCGACCTACCGCGGCTTCATCTTCGTGCGGCTCTCGCCGCAGGGTCTCGGCTTTCGCGACTACTTCGGCGCGTCGCTCTCCTCCATCGACAACCTCGCCGACCGCTCGCCCGAGGGTGAGCTCGAGATCGCCGGCGGCTGCCTGCGCTACCTCCACAACTGCAACTGGAAGATGTTCGTGGAGAACCTGAACGACATGATGCACCCGATGATCGCGCACGCCTCGTCGGCCGGCACCGCGCGCAGGCTGTGGGAGGGCAAGCCCGCGGACGCGCCGAAGCCGATGGCGATCGAGCAGATCGCGCCGTTCGCCTCGGACTACAAGTTCTTCGACGACATGGGCATCCGGGTCTACCCGCACGGCCACGGCTTTTCGGGGGTCAACTTCTCGATCCATTCCTCGTACGCGGCGCTCGGCGACTACGAGGCGCTGATGAAGAAAGCCCACGGCGAAGAGCGGGCGCGGCAGATCCTCGGCACGGTGCGCCACAACACCGTGTACTACCCGAGCCTCACCATCAAGGGCGCGATCCAGTCGATCCGCGTGGCGCGGCCGCTCGCCGCGGACCGTACCATCGTCGAATCGTGGACCTTCCGCCTGAAGGGCGCGCCCGACGCGCTGCTCGAGCGCACCGTGGCCTACAACCGGCTGATCAACTCGCCGATGTCGATCGTCGGCCACGACGACCTGCACTGCTACCGCGCCATCCAGGAAGGCCTTGCCGGCGAAGGCAACGAATGGGTGAGCCTGCACCGCAACC
This sequence comes from Burkholderiales bacterium, assembly GCA_036406675.1. GTDB lineage: Bacteria > Pseudomonadota > Gammaproteobacteria > Burkholderiales > SG8-39 > SCGC-AG-212-J23. Next base: position 9,909 of record DASXAO010000156.1, on the reverse strand, counting down.
ACGCGCACGGCGAGTCCGCGGAGCTCGAGCGCCGCGGCGAGCTCACCTGCAACGGCACGAGCGACGCCTCCATGCGCAACCAGTTCCGCGCATGGAAGGAATTGATGGTCCCGTGAAAATCGAAAAAACAGGGACAGACCACGTTTTCCCGGTGGAGGAGGATCTCGCCCGCTTCGTCCGCCGCGAGGCGCGGCTTATCGACGAGAAGCGTTTCGACGAGTGGCTGGCGCTCTTCGCCGAGGACGCGCACTACTGGGTGCCGGCGGCGCCCGGACAGACCGACCCGCTCGGCCACAACTCGATCGCCTACGAGGACCGGCTGCTGCTCGAGCTGCGCGTCGAGCGCCTGAAGAGCCAGCGCGCTTTTTCGCAGCGCCCGCCGAGCCGCTGCCTGCACGTGCTGCAGGAGCCGGACATCGAAACCCTGGACCATGCGCGCAACGAGTTCCTCCTGCGCACGCCTTTCCTCTACACCGAGACGCACGGCGACGAGTCGCAGCGCTACGCCGCGACCGCCTGGCATAAGCTCGCCTGCCTGGAAGGGCGGCTGCGCATCCGCCTGAAGCGGGTCGACATCCTGAACTGCGACGCCGCCCTGCCCTCGATCCAGCTCTTCCTGTGAGCACGGCGCTCGTAACCGGCGGCAGCGCCGGCATCGGCCGGGCAGTCGCCGAGCGCCTGCTCGCGTCGGGCTACGACGTGGTTTCGATCGACCTTCAACCTTCCCCGTTGAAGGTGAGGCATGTCGCGGTCGATCTGACAGATGTGGAGGCGACACGACAGGCCGCCGCCGAGATCGCGCGCGACCACGCCGTCACCACGCTCATCCACAACGCCGGAGCGATACGCCCCGCCCTCCTCCAGGATGTCCGGCTCGAAGACCTCGCCGCGCTCGCCAACCTCCACCTCGCAGCCGCGGTCACGCTGACGCAGGCGGCGCTGCCGGCGATGAAGGCAGCCGGCTACGGAAGGATCGTGTTCGTCTCGTCGCGCGCGCTGCTCGGCGTGCCGACCCGCACCGCCTACGCCGCGACCAAGGCCGGGATCGTCGGCATGGCCCGCACCTGGGCGCTCGAGCTCGCGCCCTCCGGCATTACCGTGAACGTGGTCGCGCCAGGCCCGATCCGGACCGCGAACTTCCACGGCGTCGTGCCGGAGGGCAGCCCGCAGGTCGAGCGCATCGCGCAGGCCATTCCCGTGAAGCGGCTAGGTGAGCCGGGCGACGTCGCGCGCGCCGTGATGTTCTTCGCCGACCGCGAGGCCGGCTTCGTCACCGGCCAGCTGCTCTACGTCTGCGGCGGGGCGAGCGTCGGCGCGTTTTCCCTTTAGCAGCGCCTAGTCGACGCGAAGCTCGACTTGGCCGAGGCCCCCGATCGAGTAGTTCACGAAGTCGCCGGGCTTCATGTTCTTGGAGGTGATGATGCTGCCGGTGATCACGACGTTCCCGCGCAGGAGGCCGCGGCTTTGCGCGGCGAGGTGGTCGGCGATCCAAGCCACTGAATTGAACGGGTGGCCCATCGCGTCGCCGCCGTTGCCTTCGCCCACGAGGCTGCCGTTGACGGTAGCGCGGCCGCGCACCGCCGCGAGGTCGAGCCCCTTCCAGTCGCTCACCGGGTAGCCGAGCACCGCGCCTTCGTTCCAGCTGTTGTCGGCGATCAAATCGTACGGATGCTTGGAGAGCTCGGCATAGTCCGCCCGGCGGTCATCGGCGAGCTCGATGGCCGGCATCACGGCGCCGACCGCGGCCGCCACGCGCTCGAGCGTGAACGGCGCATCGGCCGCGGGAAGGTCTTCCGCGAGCAGCACCGCCATCTCGAACTCGACGATGAGGCGCAGGTAGTCGGCCGCGCGCACTGTCGCCGGCGAACGCAGCAGCGTGGACTCGAACATCATGCCGGCCTGGGGCCGGTCCACGCCGACGAAGCGCTGCATCGCCCGGCTCGCCAGCGCGATCTTGTAGCCCGCGATCGCACCTCGTTTCTCGGCGCGCAGCGCGACGAACGCGTCCTGGATCTCGTAGGCGGCCTCGCCGGTGCGCGGCGCAAGGTCCGGCGGGAGCGGCCGGAACGGCTCGCGCCGCTCGTGCGCTTCGTGGAGCAGGCGCGCCGCGCGCTCGAATCGCGGCGGCTTCATCCGCGCCCTGGATGAATGTGCCCGCACGCCGTGCAGCGGCGCTCGCCGGCGTAGAACGCCTCGAAGAGCGGCGGCAGGTCGGCGACGATGTCCTGCACGTTCACCTCGACGCGGTGGATGCGCGTCCAGCAGCGCGGGCAGTACCACTCGAAGGCGTCGTCCACGTCGCGCGGGCGCATCTTCTCCACCACCAGGCCGATCGAGCCCGCCGGCCGCTGCGGCGAATGCCGGAAGTGTCCCGGGATGAGCAGGATCTCGCCTTCGCGGATGGGGATGTCGCGCGGCCGGCCGTCCTCGACCGCCTTTAGCACGATGTCGCCGCGCAGCTGGAAGAAAAATTCCTCGTACGGGTCGTCGTGGTAGTCGGTGCGGGCGTTGGGCCCGCCGATCACCTGGATGATCAGGTCCTCGGCCTCGCGGAACACGAGCTGGTTGCCCACCGGCGGCTTGAGCAGGTGCGCGTGCTCGTCGATCCAGCGGCTGAAATTGAAGGCGGAAAGCGCCACGGGCGTATATTCCGCAGTCATTCTAGAATAGCGCTGCAGCGCCCCAGAGACCATAAGATGAAACTCGACTCCCGGACGTATGCCGATACCCTCGTCGTGGCGCCGGCCGGCCGGCTGGATCACGACAACTGCGAGGCATTCCGCGCGGGCCTGCAGCCCCTCCTCGACCAGGCGCTCGCCAGGCGCCAGCGCATCGTGGTCGATCTCTCCGGCCTCGAATACGTGTCCTCCGCGGGCCTGCGCTGCTTCATGCTGGCGGCCAAGCAGGCCGGCGCCCAGGGCGGAAAGATCGTGCTCGCGGCGCTGCGCCCGGTGGTGGCGGAGATCTTCCAGATCAGCCGCTTCGACATGGTGTTCGAGCTTCATCCGTCGGTCCGCGAGGCCCTCGCCGCCGTGTCGGCGGACGCGGCCGCGGCCTTCGACCGGGGCTAGCGCGCCGCGATGCGCGTGCGCTTCTGGGGCACCCGCGGCTCGATGCCGGTGTCGCTCACGTCGCTCGACCTGCGCGACCGCCTGGTGCAGGCGCTGGTCGCCGCGAACGGCCGCGGGCTGGACGACGTCCAGAAGGCCGCCGCGTTCGTGGAGCACGAGCTCGACTTCGCGCTGTCGCACACCTTCGGCGGCCATTCCCCCTGCGTGGAGTTCGAGACCGGGAGCGACCAGTACTTCGTCTGCGACATGGGCAGCGGCGCCCGCCCGTTCGGCGCGCACGTGCTCGCCCGGCAGTCGGGCCGGCCCGCGGTGGTCAACATCTTCATGTCGCACATGCACTGGGACCACATCATGGGCTTTCCCTTCTTCGGGCCGGCCTACGTCCCGGGCACGCGCCTGCGCATCTACGGCTGTCATAGCGAACTGGAGCACGCGCTGCGCCGCCAGCAAGAGCCGCCTTCCTTTCCGGTGCCGTTCGCGCACCTCACCGCGACCATCGAATTCGTGCCGCTCGTCCCGGGCGAGACCCGGGAGGTGGCCGGGGTCAAGGTCACGCCCGCGCCGCAGTTCCATTCGGGCGACTCGTACGGCTTCCGCTTCGAGCGCGAAGGCAAGAGCTTCGTCTACAGCACCGACTCGGAGCACAAGCTCGATGACGTCCGCGAGACCCAGCGCATCGTCGAGTTCTTCCGCGGCGCCGACCTCGTGGTCTTCGACGCGATGTACTCGCTCGCCGAGGCGGTCTCGGTGAAGGCCGACTGGGGCCACTCGAGCAACGTCGTGGGCGTGGAGCTCTGCCAGATGGCCCAGGTGAAGAAGCTCGCGCTCTTCCACCACGAGCCGGCGAACGACGACAGCGCGATCCGTCGCATCCTGAGGGACGCGCGCCGGCTGGAGGAGCTCACCCGCCAAGGCGGCGGCCTCGAGGTGACCGCGGCCTACGACGGGATGGAGATCGATCTCTGACCCGCGCGCGCGTCGCCGCCGCCGCGCTCGTCGCCCTGCTGCTCGCGCTCGTCGGATGGTCGCCGGCGGCCGTCCAGGCGGTGCGCGAGACGCTGTTCGACTCCTACCAGCGCCTGCTGCCGCGCGAGCGGCGCAGCGCCCCGGCGACCATCGTCGAGATCGACGAGGAGACGCTCGCCGAGTACGGCCAGTGGCCCTGGCCGCGCACGCTGGTGGCCGAGCTCGCCACGCGCATCGCCGAGCACGAGCCCGCGGCGATCGGCTTCGATCTGCTGTTCCCCGAGCCGGACCGCTTCTCGCCCGCCGAGGTGTCGCGCCTGGTGCCGCTTCCCGACGAGCTGGCGCAGCGTCTGGAGCGGCTGCCGAGCAACGACGCCTGGCTCGCACTGGCGATCCAGGACCACAAGGTGGTGCTCGCCGTAGCCGGGCTGGAGGAGCGCGAGCCGCACGGCACCCCGCCGCTGCGCGAGTACGCGAAGCTCCTCGCGAGCGTGCCGGAGATCGACCGCGCGGCCGCCGGGCGCGGCCTCATCAGCGTCGACATGCCCGAGCGGCTGGTGCGCCGCGTGCCGCTGGTCGTGCGCGTCGGCGACACCCTGGTGCCGGCGCTCGCGCTCGAGCTGTGGCGCGTGGGCACGGGTGCGCGCCAGTTCGCGTTGAGCGACGCCGGCAACGGCCTGCTGCAGGTGGAGTTCGGCGGCGCGTCGGTGCCGGTGCAGCGCGACGGCTCGATGTGGGTGCGCTACAGCCCGCACGACCAGACGCGCTTCGTCTCGGCCTCGCAGCTCCTCTCCGGCGACGCCGACCCCGAGCTCCTGCGCTCGAAGCTCGTGCTCCTCGGCGTCACGGGCGTGGGGCTGCTCGACTACAAGGCGACGCCGCTCGGCGAGCAGGTTCCCGGAGTGGAGCTGCACGCGCAGCTCATCGAGCAGATCTTCGACGGCACCTACCTGGTCCGGCCCGACTGGGCGCGCTGGCTCGAGCTCGCGCTGCTCGCCGCCGGGGCCGGGGTCCTGATCTGGCTGGTGCCTTCCTCGCGGGTGCATTACTCGGTCGCTACAACCGGGGCGCTGCTCGTGGCGTTCTTTGCCGCGGGGGTTTGGGCCTTTTCCCGCGGCCTGCTCCTCGACGCCGCGTGGCCCGCCATCGGCCTGGTCGTGGCTTTCGCGGTGCTTCTCGCCGCGACGCTCTCGGAGGCCGACCGGCAGCGCCGCGAGCTGCGCGAGGCGGCGGCGCGCGCCGCGGGCGAGCTCGAGGCGGCGCGGCGCATCCAGATGGGTCTGCTTCCCGACACCGCGGTATTCGACGCCGAAAGGCGCTTCGCCCTGCGCGCGCTGGTGCAGCCCGCGCGCAGCGTGGGCGGCGACTTCTACGACTGCTTCAAGCTGGACGAGCGGCGCCTGTTCTTCGTCGTGGCGGACGTCTCGGGGAAAGGCATGCCGGCCGCGCTCTTCATGGCGCTGTGCAAGGCGACCATCAAGGCCGCCGTGGTGAGCGCGGGCGCGGAGCCGGCCGCGGCGCTGCGCCGCGCGGCGCAGGAGATCGCCCGCGACAACCCCGAAACCTTCTTCGTCACGGTGTTCGCGGCGGCGCTCGAGCTCGACACGGGCGAGCTCGCCTATTGCAACGCCGGGCACGAGCCGCCGTACCTGCGCGGCGCGTCGGGCGTGCACCGGCTGCCGACTGCGCCGCGACCGCCGGTCGGCGTGCCGGGCGCGTTCTCGTTCACCACCCAGTCGGTGCGCCTCGCTCGCGGCGACGCGCTCTGTGCGCTCACCGACGGGGTCACCGAGGCGATGAACGAGCGCGGCGAGCTCTACGGCCACGAGCGGCTGGAGCGGCTGCTCGCCTCGCTGCCGGCGGGGAGCGCGCCGAGCGAGATCAACTCGGCCGTGATCGACGACGTGCACCGCTTCGTCGGCGAGGCGGCAGCCTCGGATGACCTGACGCTCCTCTCGTTGCGCTGGAACTAGGTTCCCGCCTTCGCGGGAACGACATCGAAAACGACTTGCGATGTCGAAGCCGTCGCCCCCGAGTGCTTTAGTCGGGGGCTAGCGGACGTTGATCTCGACGCGCCGGTTGAGCGGCTCGTCGACGTCGTTGTCGGTCGGCACGATCGGCTCGCGCTCGCCGCGGCCGGCGGCGCGGATGCGCTCGGCGGGGGCGATGCCCTGGGCGACGAACTCGGCCTTCACGCGCTCGGCGCGGGCGAGCGAGAGCTCGTCGTTCGCCTGCTCGTTGCCGACGCGGTCGGTGTGCCCGATCACCACGATATCGGCGACATCGCGCCGGCGCAGCTCCGCGAGCATGCGCTCGAGCTCGAGCTTGGAGGCATCGGTCAGGTCGTCGGTCCCGGTGACGAAATAGAGGAAGAACGAGGCCGGCCGCGGCGGCAGCGCCGCGATCGCATCGTGGAACATCGGCAGCGACGCGGCGACCCGCTCCATCTGCGGCAGCTTCTCCTCCGGGACCGCGCCGGAAGTCGACGCGACGACCTGGGACTGGGCTTCCTTCGGCTCCAGCTTTTCGAGGTGGATCTGGCCGTCGGAGGTGACGCGGCTCGTGGCGTAGGCCTCGTTCAGGATCACGCGGTCGTCGCCGCGCTCCACCACCACCATGCCGACGTGGCCGTCGGCGCTCGGCACGACCACCACCATTTCCTTCGTCGCTGGGAAAAGCAGGAACAGCGCCAGGGCGGCGCCGACGAGCGCGACCGCCACGTCAGTCGACGCGCACGAGGAACTCGGTTCCGCGCACGCCCATCACGCTCGAAGGGGTGCGCACGCGCATCGATCCCGGCGTCTGCTTGACCATCTTGCCCGAAACCACGGCGAGCGAGCCCTTCTTGAGCGAGGCGTCGAACTGCCCGTCGTGCGTCGTGCTGTCGAAGCGATAGCTCTCGATCGAGAACACGGTCGAGGGCCCGGCCGAGACCATGGTGTTGTCGAGGAAGGTCACGCCGACCGCGCCGTCGGCACCGGTGACGAGCGTATCGGAGCTGCGCACCGGCATCCCGGCGCTCGCCGGAATGCGCTTGCCTTCGCGCTCGACGTGCACCGCGCCTTTCGCGTTCTTGATCTGCCCGACGTCCTGCGCATATGCCGCGGAGCCCATCAATGCCGCGGCGGCCACTGCGAATATCCAACGCATCGGACCCTCCCTTAGGTTCCGCTACGTCCAAATTCTATAATGAGGGTCAACACCCAGGCGTGCACAATGCCCGCGCTCTCACGAACCGCCATGTTTCTCGCCCGCATCGATCGGCTGCGGGCGCTGCGTGAATTCCTCGAGCGCTTCTGCGCCGACGCCGGTCTCGGCGGCGACCAGTGCCTGCGCCTGAACCTCGTGCTTGAGGAATTGTTCACGAATACCGTGCGCCACGGGCACCGCGGCGACAGCGATTCGCCGGTCTGGCTGACGCTGAGCACCGCAGGCGCCAACGTGAATCTCACCTACGAGGATGCTGCGCCGCCCTTCAATCCCTACGGCACCCCCCCGGACGCGCCGCCCGACACGACCGTCAAAATGCGTAAGATCGGCGGCCTGGGCGTGCTGCTCACGCGCAAGCTCGCCGCCTCGCGCGAATACGCCTACCTCTACGGCAGAAACCGCATCCGGCTCGCCCTCAATCTCGGCTGACGGCGTGAGAGCGGTCCCGCTGCCCGCTGAAGATGGTGCAACGGGCGGAACTTCTTACAGGGTCAGGCGCTGCGCGTTTTCCAGCGGGGCCGGCCGAACAGCGCGAGCCCCGTGCCGGTGCCAAGCCCCCAAGCCGCGTTGACGAGCAGCCCTACCATCAGGCCCTTGGGCGCGCCGCCTGCGAACAGCGGCTGGCCTTTCAGCGACGCGACCAGGGTCCACGCCACGAGCGACGGGAACAGCGCGCCGAAGATCGTCGCCGCGATCACGAGCGCACCGTCGCCGAGCCTGCGAAGCGCCGCGGCGAGCACGATGCCCCAGACACCGCCCCAGAAGACGATCGACCAGAGTTGCGCCACTCCGAGCGGTCGCGTGGGCTGCATCGAATACGGAGCGCGCGGCGTGATGCCGATCGCATGCAGCAGCTCGGCTATGACTTGATGGAAGAGAAGCACGGACACCGCGCCGCTCAGAAAGCCGACGACGAGCCAGCGGCCCAGGTTTTCCTTGGTCATCATGAGCGAGCGACCTGCAACACCCGTTCCCGCCCGCAATCCGATGCGCGCCGCGGAACGCGGCTTGCTGCTTAGGGATCGAACCCCGCAAGAGGGATTCTGAAACCTTACCAACCGAAAGGAGATCAATGATCAGGAAGCTTTCATATTTGCTACTCGCAAGCGCGACCGCGGTTTCGTTCAGCGCGATCGCGGCGGGCAACCAGAAACAGTCGCAGGGGCAGAGCGACCAGACTCAGGCGCAGAGCGGCGCGTCCTCCCAGGGCAGCCCGTCGGCGCAGAGCAGCCAGAGCCCCGACACGGTGAAGCAGGCTCAGGAGAAACTGAGCGCGGCCGGAATGGACGCCGGCCCTGCCGATGGCAAGCTGGGTCCGAAGACCCAGGCCGCGGTGAAGGAGTACCAGCAGTCCAAGGGTATCCAGGCCTCGGGCAAGCTCGACCAGAAAACCCTCGCCGCCCTGGGCGTGAGCGAGAGCTCCGGTTCCGCGTCGAGTGGCTCCACGGGGTCCTCTAGCGGCGCGAGCTCCGGCAGCAGCGACTCGTCGAAAGGCGCGAGCGCCTCGTCGCCCTCCTCGTCCGGCACCTCGAGCGGCTCGACCGGCTCGAGCGGCAAGTCGTCGAAGTACTAAGTAGCCAAGCCGAAAACGAAAGAGGCGGAGAGCGTAACGCTCCCGCCTCTTTTTTTCGGGAAAAACTACACGTGTGTAGATGGAAATCTACATGCTCGGCCGAGGTTGTCGTGTCATTTAGACGACGGCAGAGTTTCCCTGTACTGTCTCGGGTTCTGTCATGGCGGTACACGATCTCGACAAGGCGTACGCCGTACACGCTGCGCTCCTCGCGCTGTTCATCCAGGAGCATGGCGGCGCGAGCAATGCCGGCGCGCTGGCTCGGGCGCAGGGCCTGTGCGACGCGGCCGTCGACGCGGTGAACGACGTCGAAAGTCGCGTCGCGATCCGCGGAGTGAAGAGCCTCGCGATGCTGCTCTACTCCGACGACGGGCATTTCGGCATCGCCATCGGCGACCTGCACGGCGTGCACGCCGTTCGCCTCCAGATCGCGAACGAGCTGAGCGCCTTCCGCGGCCGCCTCGAGCTGCTCGAATCGCGCAAGCCCTCGCGCCCGGAGATTCCAGCCGTCGAACCCAAGCACCTGCGCGTGCTCGTGGTGGAGGACAACCGCGACTCGGCCGAATCGCTGCGGCGGCTGCTCGAGCTCTGCGGCTACACGGTCACCGTCGCCGAGACCGCCAAGGAAGGCCTCGATGCCGCGCGCAGCATGCGCCCCGACGTCATCCTGTGCGACATCGGCCTGCCCGATGCGGACGGCTTCTCCCTCGCCCGGGCGCTGCGCAGGAACCCCGAGACCTCGGCGGCGCGGCTGATCGCCGTGACCGCCTACGGCAAGGACGAGGACAAGGAGCGCTCGAAGAAGGCCGGGTTCGCCCTGCACCTCTTGAAGCCGGTCAGCCCGGGGACGCTGCTGCAGGTGCTCGAGGACGTCCCCCAGGCGGTAAAAAGTTCTTAAAAAACGAGGGGCTTAGCTACTTCGGGCTAAGGCTTTGAGCGAAGTCCGGCTGGCATAATCGTCCGGCTATTTCCGGGGGGTCATGCCGCGGCTTCAGGGGCGGCGACTAAGTTGATAACGACGATGCTCCAGCTCCAGTTCGGCGCCAGCACTGCACCCACGATCCTGTTTCTCGGGGCGCACTGCGACGA
>DASXAO010000155.1:0-40682 GCA_036406675.1 Burkholderiales bacterium | reverse complement strand
TGCCTCGACACCCAGCGCCCGATGGTAAAGCCCCACACGCACTGAATAGAAGCGGCGAATCTTCTTCAGGTGAAGCGATGGATGGCGAGGATCGCGCTTTAGCAGTTCGTAGCAACGATCCGCAAGACGCTGGATTGATGTTGGAAGGGAGCGATAGCTTTGCCAGAACTCCGGCGAAGCGTGGTGATTCAAAGCTTGTTTGTCTTGCCTGCAGCATGGGACTTGAGCGCCCTTTCGCCAAGCGCGTCAAGCTTCCCGGCGTTAACGTCTTCTTCGAGCTGCTTGTCCCAGGCTGCTGCGTCGAATGCAGCAAACCACTCTCGTAACCTCGCCAACTCGTCGGCGGAGAGTTCCTGAATCTCCTGCTCGATCTTTTCAACCTTGCCCACGGCGCGAGTATAGCGCGGCGGTTCACTGGCGGCTAACGTCGTATATACCGAAACATATCGGGATATCTTAGCTGGAGGTGCCGCTGAGGACAGTCAACCAGTACTCAGATCAAGCAGTTATGGTACTGTATGGATATACAGTTTCCATGTTATCCCGATGATTTCGGATCAAGGATCTGATTAGGCTGTGGAAACGGCTCGCGCGTCGGACAAGGGGACAAAACGGCTGATCGATCGCCTGCGCGAGGAGATCCGCTCGCGCCACTACAGCCGGGAGACGGAGAAGGCCTACTGGTACTGGATCCGGCAGTTCGTCCTGTTCCACAAGAAGCGCCACCCCGCGGACATGGGCGCGCCGGAGGTGACCGCGTTCCTGAGCTGGCTCGCGACCGAAAGGAACGTGGCCGCGGCGACGCAGAACCAGGCGCTCGCGGCTCTGCTTTTCCTGTACCGCCACGTGCTCGGGCGGGCGCTGCCCTGGCTCGACGAGCTGGTGCGCGCGCAGCGCCCGGTGCGCCTGCCGACGGTGCTGTCCGAGGCCGAGGTGCGGCGCCTGCTCTACGCGATGGACGGCGGCGCGAGGCTGATGACGGGCCTGCTCTATGGCGCCGGGCTGCGCCAGGCCGAGTGCCTGAACCTGCGCGTGAAGGACATCGACTTCGCGTACCGCCAGATCATCGTGCGCGACGGCAAAGGGGCACGCGACCGCGCGACGATGCTGCCCGAGAACCTGGTGCAGCCGCTGCAGGCGCATCTCGGCAAGGTCCGACAGCTCCATCAGCGCGATCGCAAGGAAGGCTTCGGCGAGGTGTGGCTGCCGCACGCGCTGACGCGGAAATATCCGCGCGCACGGTTCGAATGGGCGTGGCAGTTCGTGTTTCCGTCGGCAAACCGCTCCGCCGACCCGGAAAGCGGCGCGATGCGGCGGCACCACCTGCACGCCGATACGCTCGGCAACGCGGTCAAGCGGGCGGCAGCCGCTGCGGGCATCGTCAAGCCCGTGAGCTGCCATACGCTGCGCCATTCCTTCGCCACGCACCTCCTCGAGCGCGGCTACGACATCCGCACGGTGCAGGAGCTGCTGGGGCATTCGGACGTGTCGACCACGATGGTCTACACGCACGTGATGAACAAGGGGGCGCGCGCGGTGAAGAGCCCGCTCGACCGGCTCGAGGAGCCGCCGGCGCGCTACTGGGCGGCGGGGGCGCCGGGGGCGCCTGGAAGCGCGAGCTCGCCGTCGGCCTGGAAGCTCGTCGAGCCGAAGCTCGGGCCGGCGAGCTTGCCGCTCAGCTTGTAGCGGACCTTTTCGATCGGCTTGTTGCCCATCACCAGGCCCAGGGTGGTCAAGCCCACGCGCAGCGTCGAGACCGTCACGGGCACGTTGATCACCGATTCGCCGAAGCGCGGAATGCTGCCCTTTTCGTCGCTGACCCCGCTGGCGAAGGTCTTCTCGAGCACGTCGAGCTTCACGAACACGCCGTCGAAATCGACCGGGGTCTCGCTCGGGTTCTGCACCCGCAGCTTCACCATCATCCGCATTTCGAGGCCTTCGCCGGGCAGCGTCTCGATGCCGGCCACGCTCACTTGAACCGGTTCGCGGCCCGACATGCCGGCGCAGCCGCCCAGGGTCAGCACTGCGATGATCAGGGAAATCGGCAGGAATGAGCGTCGCATGGTTTGCACCTCCCAGGAGCCTCTCTGCGTTCGGGCTAGTATCCTCGCCGCGCCGCGCGCTGTCCATTCATCCCGTGCTCCGACATCGACCGCGCTCGGACGGCGGCCGGGTCGCGCGAAGCGTTTCTGATACGCTTGCCGCTCTCCGGCGACCGAAACGATGACCTACAGCCGCAGCAGCCCAAGCCCGCGCTTCCGGGAGCTTCTCGAGCAATACCGCGCGATGCACCGCGACGGCGACGTGCGCCGCGGCACGCCGGCGCAGCAGACCTTCGACGGCAAGAGCCTGCCGCGGCAGGCGCCGCGCATCCGCGAGCTGATCCAACGAACCGGCGCGAGGACCCTGCTCGACTACGGCAGTGGCAAGGGCAAGCAGTACCTGCCGGCGGGGATCATGGAGAACGGCGTGGTGCGCTGGAACAGCATGCAGGAGTACTGGGGCGTCGAGTCGATCCGCTGCTACGACCCGGGCTATCCGCCGTTCTCGGCATTGCCCGAAGGGCGCTTCGACGGCGTGGTGTGCACCGACGTGCTCGAGCACTGCCCGGAGGAGGACCTGCCCTGGATCGTGGGAGAGCTCTTCGGCTACGCGCGGCTCTTCGTGTTCGCCAACGTGGCGTGCTATCCGGCGGCGAAGACGCTGCCGAACGGCGAGAATGCCCACTGCACCGTTCGCGCGGTGGAGTTCTGGCGCGCCCTCTTCGCCAACGCCGCGGTCGGGGCAAGCGGCGTGCTGTGGGACGTGTGGGCCGATACGCCGCTCGACGAGAGTCGCCAGGAGGTACGGTTCGGCAGCTTCGAGCCGGCGCCCAAGGCTGCGCCGCCGCCGGGCCGCATCCCGCTGTGGCGGATGGTTTGAGGCCCTACAACCAGCGCCGCACTCTCGTCTTGTAGTCCAGGTAGTCGCGGCCGAACGCGGCCTCGAGCTTCGCTTCCTCGGGAAGGATGAAGCGCTCGGCGATGAGCGCCATGAAGGCCGGGATCACGGCGAACGGCGTGAGCGAGCCCATGAAGATGGCGGCGCCGAGGAGGATTCCGGCCATGCCGAGGTACATCGGGTTGCGCGTGAGCTTGTACGGCCCGGCCACCACGAGCGCGCTCGAGGGCATGAACGGCCGGATGTTGGTCCCCGCGCGCCGAAAGAGCGCCGCGGCCCACGCCCCCAGGCCGAGCCCGATGACGGCGACGACGATTCCGGCGTAGCGGTAAGGCGCCTCGAGCACCTGCACCCAGGGCGCGACGCGGTGGAAGAAGACCATGAGCAGCAGCGCGACCACGAAGTACACCGGCGGGACGAGAAGCCGGGGGCTGGGTTGCGGCTCGCTTGCCATGTCGAAACCCGCGATCAGTACGACTTCGGCAGGCCGAGCACGCGCTCGGCGATGAAGCAGAGGATGAGCTCGCGGCTCACCGGCGCGATGCGGCCGACGAAGGACTCGCGCAGGTAGCGCTCGACGTGGTACTCGCGCGCGTAGCCGAAGCCGCCGTGGGTCATCACCGCCTGCTGGCAGGCGTCGAAGCAGGCTTCGCCGGCGAGGTACTTCGCCGCGTTCGCCTCGGCGCCGCAGGGCTTGCCGCCGTCGTAGAGCGAGGCCGCCTTGAACGCCATCAGGTTCGCCGCCTCGAGCGCCATCCAGTTCGCCGCGAGCGGATGCTGGATCGCCTGGTTCTGGCCGATCGGGCGGTCGAAGACGATGCGCTCCTTTGCGTATGCCGCTGCGCGGTTCACCGCGCAGCGGCCCAGGCCGACGAGCTCCGCGGCGATCAGGATGCGCTCCGGGTTCATGCCGTGCAGGATGTATTCGAAGCCCCTGCCCTCCTCGCCGATGCGGTCGTCCTCGGGCACCGGCAGCGCGTCGAAGAACACCTGGTTCGAGTCGACCGCGTGGCGGCCCATCTTGTCGATCTCGCGGACTTCGACGTGGCGGCGGTCGAGCGCGGTATAGAAGAGCGTTAAGCCATTGTTTGTTGTTGCTAGAAGCAAGACTTTTTCGGCGACCTGGGCCGTAGAGATCCAGACTTTCTGTCCGGAGACGATGTACTGGTCGCCGCGCTTCTCGGCCTTGGTCTTGATCTTTTTCGTGTTGAGCCCGGTATTTGGTTCCGTCACCGCGAAGCAGGCGCGCTGCGCGCCCTTGATGAGCGGCGGCAGCATGCGCTCCTTCTGCGCTTGCGTGCCGAAAACCACCACCGGGTTGAGGCCGAAGATGTTCATGTGCACCGCCGACGCCCCCGAGAACCCGGCCCCCGACTCGGCGATCGCCTGCATCATCACCGCGGCCTCGGCGATGCCGAGGCCGGCGCCGCCGAATTCCTCGGGCATGGCGACGCCGAGCCAGCCGTCGCGCGCCAGCGCCTGGTGGAAGTCGGCCGGGAAACCGCCTGCTTCTTCGCCTCTTTCCGAAGCTTGGTCTCGTTTCAACCAATACTCGTCGGGAAAGCCCGCGCAGAGCTTCGCGATCGCCTCGCGGATGCGCTGCTGCTCGTCGGAGAAAGCGAAGTCCACCGCTATCCCTTCCCCAGCAGCCCGGCGATGCCCAGGCCGATGAGGATGAGCGGCCACCAGGTGCCGATGATCTCTCTCAGCTCCGAGTACTTGAGGTAGCCGAGGTTGTAGGCGAGGAAGAGCAGCCCCACGACGATGAGCACGATCGGCCAGACGAGCTTGCGCCGCTCGGCCATCAGGCGGCGCTCACCGCGCGGGCTTTCAGGAAATCGGCGATCTCGGCGTCGTCGAAGCCGAGCTCGACCAGGACCTCGCGCGAATGCTCGCCGAGCTTCGGCGTGCGCCGCCGGATGGCGCCGCCGCGCCGGCCGTTCGCCCACACCGGGAACCTGGCGTAGCCGCGCTCGGTCGCCTGGCGCTCGACGAGCTGCGGGTGCCGCGCCGCCTCGCCGGGCGTGACGCACAGGTCCACCGGCACGTCGTTCTGGTCGCAGAGGCGAAGCCATTCTTCCGCATCACGGCTTTTGATTAAAGTTTGAAGAAGCATGGAAAGCGCGTCGCCGTTCTTTCGACGGAGAGAATCGGTGGAAAAGCGCTCCTCGTCCAGCTCGGGCGCGAGCTTCACGAAGTTCCTCCAGAAGTGCTCCTCGAGGATGCCGAGCGTGAGGCGCCTGCCGTCCTGCGTCTCGAACACGTCGTTCACCGGGAAGATGTGCGCGCGCGGGTCGACCGCGGGGTCGAGGCCGTGGCGCATCGCCGCCCAGAAGAAGGCGGTCTCGAAGAGCGACAGGTCGAGATAGGCGCCCTTGCCTTCGTGCAGCGCGGCGAGGATCGCGACCGCGGCAAAGGCGCCGCCGCCCATGTCGGCGAGCGGCAGCGACGAGCGCGCGGGGGGCTTCAGCCACTGGCCGGGAAAGGCGAGCGCGCCGGCCGCGGCGATGTAGTTGACGTCGTGGCCGGGCCGCTCGCGCCACGGGCCGGTCTGGCCGTAGCCGGAGATCGAGCAATACACGAGCTTCGGGTTCGCTTTTTTCAGGGATTCATGATCTATGGCAAGGCGTTTCGCGACGCCCGGCCGGAAGCCCTCCACCACGATGTCGGCGTTGCGGACCAGGCGCTGGACGATCTCCTTCGCCGCCGGGTTCTTGAGGTCGAGCGCGAGGCTCCTCTTGTTGCGGTTCTCGGTCTCGAACTGCACCGGGACGTAGCCGCGCCCCGGATCGCCGCCCGGCATCTCGACCTTGGTCACCTCGGCGCCCAGGTCGGCCAGCAGCGCCGAGGCGAACGGCCCCGGGACGAACATCGAGAAGTCGACGACCTTGATTCCCCTGAGGGGTAACCAGGGCTCGGGCAGGTCTTTCAACCGGGCCTTTCGAGATACGGCGGAGCGTAAGCCACGAGCACCCGCACGCGCTCGCTGGTGACGGTGAAGACGTGCATGACTCCGGCCGGGAAGAAGCAGGCGTCGCCCGGCCTCATGTCGAACTTCTCTTCGCCGATCTCGACGTGCGCGGTGCCTTCGAGGAGATAGGCCACCTGCTCGATGCCGGTGTGGAGGTGGGGATGGGCGCCTTTGCCGCGCTCGATCTCGCCAACAATGACTTCGAGATTGCGAGAACCCACCGTCTCGGGGCCGATGAGGCGGAAGTTCTTCGTGCCGCTGTGGTTGGCGGGCGAATACGGCTTCACATCCGACTGACGCACGAGGTAGCTCATGGCTCGATCCAGTTGTGCAGCGCGATGCCGCCGTCGACGGCGATCGTGGCCCCGGTGACGTAGGCGCCGAAGCGCTCCGAGAGCACCGCCAGCGCCATCGCCGCGACTTCCGCCGGCGTGCCGAAGCGCCTGAGCGCGATTTTATCCGCCAACGCCTGCGGCGCGGCGAAGCCGCCCCCGGGAATCGCACCCGGGGCGATGGCGTTCACGCGGATGCCGTGCGGGCCGAGGGCGCGCGCGAGCTCCTTCACCACCATGGTCTGCCCGGCCTTGGACGCGCTGTAGTGCGGCAGGTTGCGCGGGCTCCAGGCGTGCAGCGAAGTGACGAAGAGCATGCGGCCCTTCACCGCGCGCTCCACCATGTGCCGACCGAGCGCCTGGGCGATGAGGAAGCCGGCATTGAGGTTCACTTCCAGCATCTCGCGCCACTCGGCCTCGGCCACCTGCAGCGCCTTCTGCGCCTCCTGCCGCCGCGGGCTCGCGGCGTGCACGAAGATCGACACGCTCCCGAGGCGGCGCACCGCCTCGCCGGCGAGCCGCACCGCCTCGCCCGGGCGCGAGAGGTCGGCGTCCTGGAGGTCGGCGCCGAACACCGCCGCGCCCTCGGCGGCGAGCGCCGCGGCGAGCGCGCGGCCGATGCCGCCGCCGGCGCCGGTCACCAGCGCCGTATCGCCCTGCAAAAGCCGAGACATACTAGACTCCTCGGTCTAGATTCGCCATGCTAGACTCCCCAGTCTAGTTCACGGTTCAGTTCCAAATTTTCACCCAGCCCGTTCCTAGAAAGGCGGCAAAGGCAGGATGCCCCAGATCCACCGCGAGCGCGTGCTGCGCGCCGCCACCAGCTCGTTCCTCACGCGCGGCTACCGCTCGAGCGTGGACGAGATCGCGCGCCGCGCGGGCGTGGCCAAGCAGACGGTGTACCAGCATTTTCCCAGCAAGGACGAGCTTTTCAAGGCGGTGGCGCGAGACCTGACGCAGCGCGTGCTGGTCGAGCTCGACGCCGGCCCGCGCGACCTGCGCGGCGGCCTGATGCGCGTCGCGCGCGCCTACCGCGGCCGGGTGCTCGGCGCGCAGGGCATCGCCACCCTGCGCACCGTGGTGCCCGAGGTGCCGCGCTTCCCGGCGCTCGCCCGGGCGATGTACGCCGGCGGCGCCGGGGCGCTGGTCGCGCGCCTCGCCGCCTACCTCGCGCGCGCCATGGCCGCGGGCGAGCTGCGCCGCGACGACCCGGAGCTCGCCGCCGAGATCTTCCTCGGCATGCTGGTGGGCCACGACCGGCTGAAGCGGCTCTTCGGCGTCCACTGCGAGGAGAAGGATGAAGGCCGCCGCACGGCGCGCATCGTCGATTGCTTCCTGAGGGCCTACGCGCCATGAACCGATTTTCGGATCAAAGAAAATCGGGGTCAGAGCCCTATTTCCTACGACTACGTCTTGCCGGAAATAGGGCTCTGACCCCGATTTTCCCGTCGCTTTTCCTGGCGCTGATCTTGGCAGGCTGTTCCCCGGGCGGCGCGCAGGACGGCGCCAAGAAAGCTGCCGCTGCCGGGGCTCCGGCCGATCCGCTCGGGGTGACGCTGCTCGAGATGGCGCCGCGCACGGTGCCGGTCAGCTTCGAGGCGGTCGGGCGCACCGAGGGCTCGCGCGAGGTGCAGGTGCGCGCGCGCGTCTCGGGCATCCTCGAGCGCCAGCTCTACAGCGAGGGCGACGCGGTGGCGGCCGGCGCGCCGCTCTTCCGCATCGAGCGCGCGCCCTTCGAGATCGAGCTCGAGCAGGCGCGCGGCACGCTCGCCGAGGCGCTCGCGCGCGACGAGCTCGCGCAGCAGGAGACCGAGCGGCTGAAGCGCCTCGCCGACCGGCGCGCCATCAGCCAGAAGGAAGCCGACCAGGCCGCCTCGGCCGCGCGCCAGTCGAGCGCCACCGTCCAGGTCGCGCAGGCGCGCGTGCGCCAGGCGGAGCTCAACCTCTCCTACACCAACGTCACCGCGCCGATCGACGGCGTCACCGGGCGCGCGCTGCAGTCGATCGGCAGCCTGGTCTCGCCCAACAACGATTCGGCGCTCCTCACCACGCTCACGCGCGGCAACCCGATCTGGGTGCGCTTCGCGCTGTCGGAGGCCGAGTATTCGCGCGTGCGCGGCGGCGGCGCCAAGGCGATCGAGGTGAAGCTCGAGCTCGCCGACGGCTCGGCCTACCCGCAGCCCGGCAAGCTGAACTTCTCCGGCTCCACCGTCGATGCCGCCACCGGCACGGTGCAGATGCGCGCCGAGCTGCCGAACCCGAAGCTCGCGCTGCTGCCCGGCCAGTACGTGCGCGTGCGCGTGGTCGCGGGCTCGCAGCAGGCGTTCGTCGTGCCGCAGGCCGCGGTGATGCAGAACGAGAGCGGGCGCTTCGTGTGGATCGCCGACAACGGAAAAGCGACGCAGCGGCAGATCCGCGCCGGCAACTGGATCGGCAACGACTGGGTGGTGCTCGACGGCCTGAAGAGCGGCGACAACGTGATCGTCGACAACCTCGTGCGCCTGCGGCCCGGCACGCCCGTGCAGGGCAAGAAGGCGGGCTGAATTTGAGGGGCTTCCTCTAAGTGTCGAAGTTCTTTATCCATCGCCCGGTGTTCGCGGGCGTGATCGCGATCATCATCGTGCTCGCCGGCTTCGTGGCGTCGAAGCTCCTCGCGGTGGCGCAGTACCCCGAGATCGCGCCGCCGACGGTGCAGATCCTCACCACCTATCCCGGCGCCAGCGCCGAGACGCTCGCGCGCACCGTGGCGGCGCCGATCGAGGAGCAGCTCTCGGGCGTGGAGAAGCTGTCCTATTTCAGCTCGACCTCGTCGTCCACCGGCAGCCTCACCATCACGGCGACTTTCGAGCCGGGCACCAACGTCGACCAGTCGGTGTTCAACGTCAACAACCGCGTGCAGATCGCGCTGCCGCGCCTGCCCGACGAGGTGCGCAGGAACGGCGTCATCGTGCAGAAGCGCTCGTTCGACATCCTGCTGGTGGTGTCGCTGTTCTCGCCGAACAAGACGCGCGACACGCTGTTCCTCTCCAACTACGGCTCGATCAACCTGGTCGACGAGCTGAAGCGCGTGCCCGGCATCGCCGACGTCACCATCTTCGGCGCGCGCGACTACTCGATGCGCGTCTGGCTCAACACCGAAAAGATGGCGCAGCTCGGGATTACCACCTCCGAGGTCGCCGCGGCGCTGCGCGTGCAGAACGCGCAGTACGCCGCCGGGCGCATCGGCACCGAGCCGGCGCCGCCGGGCCAGAACCTGGTCTACACCGTCACCGCCACCGGGCGCCTGGTCGAGCCCGAGCAGTTCGGCGAGATCGTGGTGCGCGCCACCGGATCGCCGACGGCGGGGCCGTCGGGGGCCCCGGTCGGCGTCCTCAGGCTGAAGGACATCGCGCGCATCGAGCTCGGCGCGCTCAACTACGACACCTCCAACACGCTCGACGGCCAGCCCACCATCGGCATGGCCACCTACCTGCAGCCCGGCGCGAACGCGCTCGAGGTGGCGGGGCTGGTGCGCGACAAGATGAAGGAGCTGAGGCCCGGCTTCCCGCAGGACGTCGAGTATTCGATTCCGTTCGACACCACGCGCTTCGTCGACGCCTCCATCAAGGAGGTGAACACCACCATCTTCGAGGCGGCGCTGCTGGTGCTCGCGGTGGTGTTCCTGTTCCTGCAGACCTGGCGCGCCACGCTCATCCCGATGATCGCGGTGCCGGTGTCGCTCATCGGCGCCTTCGCCGGCCTGTGGCTGGTCGGGTTCTCGATCAACACCCTCACGCTCTTCGCGCTGGTGCTCGCCATCGGCATCGTGGTCGACGACGCCATCGTGGTGCTGGAGAACGTCGAGCGCCTGATGCGCGAGAGCAGCATGCCGCCGTTCGAGGCCGCGCTCGAGGCGATGCGCGAGGTCTCGGGCGCGGTGGTGGCGATCGTGCTCGTGCTGTGCGCCGTGTTCGTCCCGGTGGCCTTCCTCGGCGGCATCGCCGGCCAGCTCTACCGCCAGTTCGCGGTCACGCTCACCTTCGCGGTGGTGATCTCGGGCTTCATCGCGCTCACGCTCACGCCGGCGCTGTGCGCGCTCCTCATGCAGAAGGGCGGCCACCACGGCGGGCGCCTCGCGCTCCTGTTCGCGCCGTTCAACCGCGCCTTCGCCTGGACCACCCGGCGCTTCCTCGGCGGCGTGGAGCGGCTCCTCGCGCACCCGGTCCTCTCGCTCGTCGGTTTCCTGTCGGTGATCGCCGTGTGCGTGGGCCTCTTCCTGGTGGTGCCGTCGAGCTTCGTGCCCGCGGAGGACCAGGGCTACATCTTCGGCAACATCCAGCTTCCCGACGGCGCGACGCTCGAGCGCACGCGCAAGCTCACCGCCGCGGTGAGCGACATCGCGCAGAAGACGCCCGGGGTGCAGACCGTGATGGGCATCGTGGGCTTCGACCTGCTGGGCGGCGGCAACAAGACCAACACCTCGACGCTCTTCATCCCGCTCAAGCCCTGGGAGGTGCGGCCCGACGCCCCGGCCGCGCGGGTGGCGCGCGAGGTGGCGAGCAAGAGCGCGCCGCTTCGCGACGGCATGGTGATCGCCTTCAACCCCGCGGCGATCCGCGGCCTCGGCACCGCGGGCGGCTTCGAGCTCTACCTCCAGGCGCGCACCGATCCGGATCCGCGCCGGCTCTTCCTCGTGACCCAGGCGTTCCTCGAGGAGCTGCGCCGGCACCCGGAGCTCACCGCGATCAACTCCTTCTACCGGCCGACCGTGCCGCAGCTCAAGGTCGAGGTCGACCGCGAGAAGGCGCTGTCGCTCGGCGTGCCGGTGCAGGACATCTTCGACGCCCTGCAGAGCACCATGGCGGCGCTGTACGTGAACGACTTCAACAAGTTCGGCCGCACCTACCGCGTGCAGATCCAGGCCGACGCGCCGTTCCGCTCGCAGCCCGAGGATCTCGGCGCCGTGTACGTGCGCTCGGCGATGACGCGCGAGATGATCCCGCTCAAGTCGCTGATCCAGACCTCTAACGTGGTCGGCCCGGAGCAGCTCGAGCGCTTCAACGGCTTCCTCTCCGCGCGCGTGCTCGGCAACGGAAAACCGGGCGTGTCCTCCGGCGAGGCGATCCGCGCGGTCGAGCAGGTCGCCGCGCGCGCGCTGCCCGAGGGCTACACCATCGCGTGGTCGGGCCAGGCGTTCCAGGAGAAGCGCACCGGCCGCCAGTCGGCGATCGCCTTCAGCCTCGCCATCGTCATGGTGTTCCTGATCCTCGCCGCGCTCTACGAGCGCTGGCTGCTGCCCTTCGCGGTGGTGCTCGCGGTGCCGTTCGCGGTCGCCGGCGCGCTCGGGCTGGTGGCGCTGCGCGGGCTGGAGAACGACATCTACTTCCAGATCGGGCTGGTGGTGCTGATCGGCCTCGCCGCCAAGAACGCGATCCTGATCGTCGAGTTCGCCCAGCAGGGCTTCCTCGAGGGCAAGAGCGCCGCCGAGGCCGCGCTCAACGCCGCGCGGCTGCGCTTCCGGCCCATCGTGATGACCTCGCTCGCGTTCGTGCTCGGCGTGATGCCGCTCATGATCGCGACCGGCGCGGGCGCCGGCGCGCGCCGCTCCATGGGCACCGGCGTGGTGGGCGGGATGCTCGCCGCCACCTTCGTCGCGACGATCTTCGTGCCGCTGTTCTTCGTCGTAGTCGCGCGCCGCAAGAAGCCGCGCGCAACGACGCAATGAAGGATCAGACCGAAAATCAGGGACGGACCACGTTTTTCGTGGCGCTCGCTTTTCTCCTGAGCAGCTGCACCACGGTCGGACCCGATTACGAGCGGCCCGCGATGGCGGTTCCGAACGAATATCCCACTGCCGCCCCAGAGGGGACGGCGGCTCTTGAAGTGAGCATGGAATGGTGGACGCTCTACGCCGACGCCACGCTCGACGAGCTGATCGCCGCGGCGCGCGCGGGCAACGCCGACATGCGCCTCGCCATCGCGCGCGTGAGCGAAGCCGCGGGATTGCTGCGCGAGACCGGCGCGGCGTACTACCCCGAGGTGACCGGAAGCGCCTCGGGCACCCGCACTCGCGTGAGCAACGTCGTGATCCCGCCGCCGCAGCCCGGCATCCCGGTGGCGCGCAACCAGTACCAGATCAGCGCCTCGACCAGCTTCGAGCTCGACTTCTGGGGAAAATTCGCCCGCGCGAGCGAGGCCGCGCGCGCCAACCTCGCGGCAACGCAGTTGTCGCGCGACGTCGTGGACCTGACGCTCGCGGGCAGCACCGCGCAGGCCTACTTCGCGCTGCGCTCGCTCGACGCGCAGATCCTGGTCCTCGACACCTCGATCCTGGCGCGGCGCGACTCGCTCGAGATCGCCAAGGCGCGCCTGGAATCCGGGCTCGCCTCCGAGCTCGACGTGTACCAGGCGCAGGGCGCGCTCTCCGACGCCCTGGTGCAGAAGCGCGACGCCGAGCGCACCCGCGCGCTCACCGAGCGGCTGCTCGCGGTGCTCACCGGGCGCCTCGACCTCAAGCTCGCTCCCGGCGATCTCTTCTCCCTGCCGGTGCCGCCGACGCCGCCCGCGGGATTGCCCTCCACCCTGCTCGAGCGCCGGCCCGACATCCGCTCGGCCGAGGAGTCCCTGCATGCCGCGAACGCGCAGATCGGCGTGGCGCGCGCGGCGCTTTTCCCCTCCATCTCGCTCACCGCGACGCTCGGCGCGCAGAGCGCCGAGCTCGGCGACGTCCTCTCGCGCAGCGGCGGCATCTGGTCGGTCGGCGCGGGCCTCGCGGGCCCGATCTTCGACGCCGGGCGGCGCCAGGCGCGCGTCGAGCAGACCCAGGCGCGGCGCGAGCAGGCGCTCGCCGGCTACCAGCGCTCGGTCGAGGCCGCGTTCCGGGAAGTGTCCGACGCGCTCGTCAACGTCAGCGAGAGCGCGGCCACCGAGGAGGAGCTGTGGGTGCGGCTGCAGGCGGCGCGCAACGCGCTCGACCTCTCCAACGTGCGCTACGAGTCGGGCTACTCGCCCTACCTCGAGGTGCTCGACGCCCAGCGCACCGCCAACGACGCCGAGCTCGCCTTCGTGCGCAACCGCCAGGCGCGGCTCGCGTTCACCGTGGACCTGATGAAGGCCCTCGGCGGGGGTTGGAAATAAGAAATAGGGACTGTCCCTATTTTTTACAGCCCGGCCTTGGCGCGCTTCGCCGCCAGGCGCTCGCGGGTCTTGGCAGTCTCGACGACGAAGCGCACGTGGCGGCCGCGGCCAACCTGCTCGAGCGGATCGCGCACCGAGAACTCGAACGTCACCTTCCTGCGGTCGACTTCCACCACCTTCAGGTCGATTGACGCGGAGAGCCCCATCGGCGTCGGCGCGAGGTGGTCGATGGAGACGTGCGCGCCGACCGAGTCCTCGCCCGGGTCGAGGTGCGCGAGCAGGAACTCGCGGCAGGTGTACTCGACGTCGCTCACCATGCGCGGCGTGGCGTAGACCGCGCCTTCCTTCCCCATGAAGCCGATGCAGCGCGACTCGTCGACCTGCACGGTCTTCGAATGGGCGAGGCCCGCCTTGAGCGATTCCTTCATCGCGGCTTGACGCCGCGCCGGGCCGCCATGCGCTCGCCGAGCGAGGCGCGCTCGGCCGCGTCGAGGGCCTCGCGCGCGAACGGCAGCACCGCCGCGCCTTCCCGCTCCATGTGCCGGCGGTAGAGCCAGGCGAAGCGCGTCACGTCCTCCGCGGCGAGGCGCGGCTCGCCCTCGACGATCGCGAGCAGGCGCTGGCGCAGCCGCCGCCACTGCGCGTCCATGGTTTCGTGCTCGCGCTCGAGCTCCTCGATCGCGGCGGCGATGCCGACGCGGCCCTGCGCCGCGGCGCGCACGCGCAGGAGCGGGAACAGGTCCTGGTCCTCGTCCTGGTGGTGGTACACGCCGGCAGTGTCGAAGTAGCGCAGCACCGCCTGCGAGGCGGCGCGCGCGTCGGGGTCGCAGCCGTGCGTCTCGAGGTGCCGCACGAGCTGCTCGAGCGCGGCGAGCTTCTCCTCGATGCGCTCGTGGCAGGCCGCGAGCATCTCGAGCGGTCGGTCGAATGAGGGACCCGCTTGCGTCATGACTCTTGTGCCATCGTCTTGCCGCCCCATTCTAATCCCGCGCTTGCCCGCTGGGGTCGCGGCGACGTGCGAACCGGGGTGAACTACCCGGCCTACGCGCAGTCAGCGGTAGACGAGCGTGGGGATGCTCGAATGCTTCAGCACGGCATGCGTCTCGCTTCCGTACCAGAGCTCGCTCAGGCCGCGCCGGCCTCGCGACGACATGAGGATGAGGTCGCACCCATGCGCGCGCGCGGCGTCGATGATCGCCTCGTGCGGGCGGTTGCACTCCGCGTACGCGGTTGCGCACTCGATGCCGGCGGCGCGCAGCCGCTCGGCGGCCGGCCGCAGGATCGCCTGCGCCTTGTCGCGCGAGATGCGCTCGTGGTCCCATAGCGACACCGCCCTGCGCGCCATCGGCGCGGCGTCGCCGGGCGGCTGGTATTCCGGCACCGCCGTGAAGAGGGTCACCCTGGCCTTCGCGCCGCGCGCGAAGTCGATGCCGGCCGCGACCGCCTTGTCGGCCGTCGGCGAGCCGTCGATCGGGATGAGGACGTGCTTGTACATGGCGGCTCCTTCGCCTGGGCGCAAGGCTTTGCTGCCTCGGACCGGGCGTACGGTGTATACAGGTCCGCACACGCCGCCATTCCAGCCGCGCCGCTGGAAGTCATTCATCCCAGAGCGTCAACAGCACCATCACGCCGAAGGCCCCCACGGCCACTGCACCGATCGCGCGCGCGACCGTGCCCGCGGTCATGTCCTCCGCGGCGAGATCGGCGATCCCGTCCGGCCAGATCATCAGCACGATGGCGATTCCTCCGGCGAGCACGAAGCCTGAGGCCACAAGGCGCTTGATGAGCGTCGGGTAATGCATCGCCTCTCGAGGGCTCGATCCCGGAAGCAACAATTCGACCATGCGCGGCGCGAGCGGCTTGGGCGACTTTGTGCGCCGCGGGGACAATGTGCTCGCAAAGTTGGGCGCGGAACGAGGAGCTTTTCTCGGCCCTAGGGATGGCCCTAGCGCGGGCCTCGATACCGACCGAGCCAATACATCAGCAGCGCGACGACCGAGAGAAGAGCCACCACACCCACGACCTTCGCCGCGTTCTTCCAGAAGTCCTTGTCCATTCGCTCTTGGCGGGCGTGTTTCAAATTAAACACGCGCCGCGGAAGCTGCAATAGCTTCGACACTCGCGGCATCCAATGTACAGGCTGCCGAACCACCAGCAACGGGTGAACCGATGAAAACCGTCCACGCCACCGTCAGCCACATCTTCGCGATGTGCCCGGAGCTGTGCGGGTTCTCGGTGCAGGACGCCGCGACCCTCACGCGCGACCGCGCCTCCGGGCGGCTCGAAGCCGGGCTCTACCTCGCCGACGTCGCCACCACGACGTTCGACCACTCCGAGCACCTCCTGGGCGAGATCGCGGCCGAGCTGCTCGAGCTGATCGACGAGCAGCCCGAGGCCGTGCACGAGCTGCGCGGCCGCACCTTCGCCCGCACGCTTCACTGACGCGCCGCGAGCATCTGCGGCGTGATGAGCGTCACCCCTTTCGGCGTGACGTGAAAGCGCCTGCGGTCCTCGTCCGGATCCACGCCCGCGGCCAGCCCCGCCGGGACCCTGCAATCCTTGTCGACGATGACGCGCTTGAGCACCACGCCGCGGCCGATGTCGGCGTTCGGCAGGATCACCGAGTCCTCGATCGAGCAGTAGCTGTGCACGCGGACGTTGCTGAAGAGAAGCGAGCGCTTGAGCCTGGAGCCGCTGACGATGCAGCCGCCCGAGACCAGCGAATCGAGCGCGTGGCCGCGGCGCTCCTCGTCGTCGAACACGAACTTGGCCGGCGGCAGCTGCTGCTGGTAGGTCCAGATCGGCCAGGCCTGGTCGTACATGTTCAGGTCGGGGACGACCTGGGTCAGGTCGAGGTTCGCCTCCCAGTACGCGTCCACGGTCCCGACGTCGCGCCAGTACGGCAGGCCGCGCGCCATGTTGACGCAGCTCTCCGAGAAGCGGTGCGCGTGCACCGGCACGCCGAGCTTCACCAGCCGCGGCAGGATGTCCTTGCCGAAGTCGTGCCCCGAGGAGCGCTCGCGCGCGTCGGCGCGCAGCTCCTCGTACAGGAACTCGGCGCCGAAGAGATAGATGCCCATGCTCGCGAGCGCCGCCTCCGGCCGCTCCGCCAGCGGCGTCGGCCGCGGCGGCTTTTCGGCGAAGGCGCGCACCTGGCCGCGCTCGTCGAGCTGCACCACGCCGAAGTTCACCGCGTCGGCAAGCGGGACCTCGGTGCAGGCCACCGTCACCCTCGAGCCGCGCGCCACGTGCTGCGCGAGCATCTTGGAGTAGTCCATCTTGTAGACGTGGTCGCCCGCGAGCACCAGCACGTGCTCCGGATCGTGGCGGCGCAGGATGTCGAGGTTCTGGCACACCGCGTCGGCAGTGCCCCGGTACCACTCGGCGGTCTCGCGCTGCTGCGCGGGGAGCAGCTCGACGAACTCGTTGAAGCGGCCGTCGAGGAAGCTCCAGCCGCGCTGCACGTGGCGGATCAGGCTCTGCGCGCGGTACTGCGTGCAGATGCCGATGCGCCGGATGCCCGAGTTGACGCAGTTCGAAAGCGTGAAGTCGATGATGCGGAACTTGCCGCCGAACGGGACCGCGGGCTTGGCGCGCAGGTCGGTGAGCTGCCGCAGCCGCTCGCCGCGGCCTCCCGCGAGGACGAGCGCAACGGTGCTGCGCGCGGCGTTCATGGCTTCCTTGCGCCGGCAAGCTTAGCGCCGCGCCGCGCGATTTTCTAGCGCGACGGGCGTCTCAGTGCGACGTCGCGATCAATTGGGCGTGCGCACCAGCAGCACCGGGACGGGGGAGCGCCTTACGACCTGCTCGGCGTCGCTGCCGAGCACCGCGCGCCGCAGCCCGCGCCGGCCGTGCGTGCCGAGCACGATCAGATCGGCGCGCTGCTTGCGCGCCTCGCGCACGATCAGGTCGGCGGCCGCGCCGCCGGGGGTCTCGCGCATGAGCGTTTTCGCGCGGATGCCTTCCTTGTCGGCGACCGCCGTGGCCTTGGCGAGCACGCGGCGCCCGCCTTCGCGCAGCGCCGGGACGATATCCACGCCGGCGGTGAAGCCCTCCAGGTTGGCGAAGGCGTAGAGCTCGTTCACCACGTGGAGGACGAAGAGCTGTGCGCGATCGTCTTTCGCCAGCCGGATCGCCTCGCGCAGGCCCTTCATCGACGTCGCGCTGCCGTCCACGGCGACCAGGATCCTGCGATAGGCGCTCATTAAGCCGCTGCTCTCCTCGAAGGCTTGGACTTGACCGCCGCGGCGAGCCCTTCGCCCGGCAGCTTCTCTTCCACGAACTTGGCCGGATCGATCCTGTAGAGCTTCTGCGTCGCGTCGAGCCACCCGCGGTAGGCGTCGTCGATCATGCCGAACAGCGCCTTGTTCGCGTCACCCTCGAAGGCGGCCGCCGGGGTCTGAACGCCCGAGCGGCTCGCGAGCTCGCCCTGAGTCCGCGTCGCGACCTCGTACAGGTCGCGCCAGTAGGCGGCGCAGTTCTGCACGTTGACGCGCGTCCACTCGGCCTGCAGCCTGACGAGCTGCGCGAGATCGCCCGCGTCGGCGGCCGATTTGCGCGTCGCTACGGCCTTGGCGTAGGTCTCGGTCGCGGCTTCGAGCTGGACCTGGCGCATCTTGATCGCGCCTTCCACCATGGTCTCGATGAGGCGCAATCCGATATCGAGCTGCTGCTTCCAGGCCTGGAGCAGGAAATCTTCCGGTTTGGGTGTCATACGGCCTCCTTTAGGTTGCTACATCGCCGCAACACGTGCTGCGTCGGCGCCAGCGCGGACCCGCGCCCGTGAAGGTTACCTCCGAATCCCTGTGCATGGCACGCGCCGGCGCGCGTCGGCGAACGCGGCGGCGATGGCCGCGCCCGGGTCGTCCCATTGAATCAGCGCGGGGCAAGAGGTGGCACGGGCGCGAGCGGGTCCTATAATCCATGGCGAGGAGGCCGGCCATGACTTCACGCAGGAGATTCCTGAGCGGCGCAGGCGCCATGGGCGCGCTGACGGCGCTCGGCGCGGCGGGGCAGGCGCTCGCGGCGCAGGTTGGCGGCATGGCAGAGCTGGGATTTGCGGAGCTCCCCGACGGCACGCTCGCGGAGCAGGAGCTCTATGCGCTGCCCGGCAAGCTGCCGCTCATCAAGAAGACGTTCCGGCCGCCGAATTTCGAGACCCCGATCCAGTACTTCCGCACGCCGATCACGCAGAACCGCGCGTTCTTCGTGCGCTGGCACCTGGCCGGCATCCCGCAAGTCGACGCCAAGACCTGGACGCTCGCGGTCGGAGGTGAAGCCGCCGAGCGCGAGCTCAAGCTCACCCTTGCCGAGCTTAAGCAGGCATTCAAACCGGCCGAGGTCACCGCGGTCAACCAGTGCTCGGGCAACCGGCGCGGCCTGTTCGAGCCACACGTCGCCGGCGTGGAATGGGGCGCCGGCGCGATGGGCAACGCGCGATGGCGCGGCGTGCGGCTGAAGGACGTGCTCGCGCGCGCGGGCGTGAAAGGCAACGCGCTCGAAGTGGTCGCCGACGGCGCCGACCAAGGCGCGCTCGACAAGACGCCCGACTTCGTGAAGTCGCT
Source organism: Burkholderiales bacterium (assembly GCA_036406675.1). GTDB lineage: Bacteria > Pseudomonadota > Gammaproteobacteria > Burkholderiales > SG8-39 > SCGC-AG-212-J23. Next base: position 21,759 of record DASXAO010000155.1, on the reverse strand, counting down.
GCCGATGGACATCGCGATGCGCGACGAGACGCTCGTCGCCTTCGAGATGAACGGCGCCCCGCTGCCGCACTGGAACGGCTACCCGGTGCGCCTCGTGGTCCCGGGCTGGACCGGCACGTATTGGGTGAAGCAGCTCGTGAGCCTGCGGGCCGTATCGCAGCCGGAAAAGAGCTTCTGGATGAGCGCCGCCTACCGGCTGCCGCGCGGCCTGTTCAAGACGCCGACCTTTACCTCGCAGCTCTATGCGCCGAACGAGCCCATCACCGCAATGGTGGTGAACTCGCTCGTCACGTCGCTGAAGACGGGGCAGCAGATCCCCCTCGGCAAGCCGCTCGAAGTCCGGGGCCTGGCGTGGGACGGCGGCTCGGGCATCGCCAAGGTGGAGGTCTCGCTCGACGGCGGCCAGAGCTGGAATGGCGCAAGGCTCGGCAAGGACCTCGGCCGATACTCGTTCCGCGAATTCGCCTTCAGTGCGCCGACCAAGGCGCGCGGCGCGCGGGTCGTCATGGCGCGCGCGAGCGGCAACTCGGGTGAGACCCAGGCGGACAAGCTGATCCACAATCCGGCGGGATACCACCACAACGTTCCGCAACGGATCTACGTGGAGATCGTATGAAACCCGCCCTCGGCTTCGCGCTGATGCTCGCCGCCGCACCCGGCTTGGCGCAGGAATCGAAGCTTGCCCTGAAGGAAGCGCCCGGCAAGGAGAAGGCGCAGGCCTGCGTCGCCTGCCACAGCGTCGACTACATCCGGATGAATTCCCGCTTCCTCGACAAGGCCGGCTGGACCGCCTCGGTGAACAAGATGATCAACGCGTTCGGCGCGCCGATCGCGAAGGAAGACGTGGACGCGATCGCCGAGTACCTGGCTGCCAACTACGGCAAGCCGGCGCCGGGCAAGTAGGCCTGAGCAGCCTCGACGACCCGCGCGTTCTGTTCGCCGCCGAGCGCACGCTCATGGCGTGGAGCCGCACCGCGGCGGGGCTGATGGCCTTCGGGTTCCTGGTAGACCGCACGACGCTGCTTCTGGGCACCGGGGCGCCGAGGCTGAGCTTCGGCTTCTGGATCGGCGTCGCCTTCGTGCTGCTCGGCGTCGCGCTGAGCGCGCTGTCCATCGCGCAGTACCGCCGCGTGGTCGCGACGTTGCGGCCGGTGGAAATCCCGCCGGGCTACTGGACCAATCTCTGCGTGTATACGAGCGCCGCGATCGGCGCGCTCGGCCTGCTGCTCGCTTTCTACATGACCGTACGGTAGCCTCCGAGGACCTCTCTCCACCAGTTCGGAGGACCTGGTCCGAACCTATAATGGACCGGGGGCGGTTTGAAGCAGAGCTTGCGCAGGTTTGTGTTGGACCTCGGCATTGCCATCGTGGCGAGCCTGGCCGCGCTCGCGGCGCGCGAGGCGCTCGAGCCCTATCTCGGCTACCACCACCCCTACACCTGGATGTTCGGCGCCGTGGCGGTGGCCGCCTGGTACCGCGGCTGGTTCGCCGGCCTGTTCACCACCGTGCTCTGCGTTGGCTGGGCGAACGTGTTCTTCATTGCCGCGCCGTTCTCCGAGCTCGAGCTGATCGGCACGGGGAGCGCGCTGTTCATCGCAGCCATCATCGTGTTCCTCGCCGACCGGGCGAGAAAGAGCATGCGCGCCCTGAAGGAGGCCGACCGGCACAAGAACCAGTTCATGAGCATCCTCGCGCACGAGCTGCGCAATCCGCTCTCGGCGATCAGCTCTGCGGCGCAGTCGCTCACGCTCAAGCCGGACGAACGCGGGTGGGTGCTCGAGATGTCGGCCATCTTGCAGCGCCATGTCGCGCACATGGAGCGGCTGATCTCGGAGCTTCTGGACGTCGAACGGATCGTGCAGGGCAAGCTGCGCCTGGAGAAGAGAGCGGTGGATCTGCGCGAGTGCGTGCAGGACGCAGTGGACGCGTGCGGGCGGCAGCTTGCCGAAAGGCGCCAGACCCTGGAGCTCGAGCTGCCCGCGGGAAGGGTGCCCGCGCTCGCCGACCCCACGCGCGTCGCGCAGATCGTCGCCAATCTCCTCGGCAACGCGTCAAGGTACGGCAAGGCCGGCGGCCGGATCTGGCTGAGCCTCGCGGCTTCAGCGGGAGAGGCCCTGCTATGCGTGCGCGATGAGGGCCCGGGCCTCCAGGCCCATGAGCTGCAGCGGATCTTCGAGCTGTTCCAGCTCGGCCCCGCCGGCGCCGAGCGCGGCGGGGTCGGCATCGGGCTGTGGCTTGTGCGCGAGCTCGTCCGGTTGCATGGCGGCGGCGTCTCGGCTCACAGCGCGGGAAAGGGCGCCGGCGCCGAGTTCATCGTGCGACTGCCGTTGCACAATGAACCGGCACCTGAACTGGCGCGACTCCAGAGTTCCTGACGCTAGCGCTTCGGGCCGACAATGAGGAAGTACTGTCGCGGCAGGAAGCCGTGCTCCGCTACGAGCGAATAGCCCGCGGCCGAAAGCTCCGCCTTGACCCTATCGGGCGCAATGCGAGCTTCCTTCGGAGGGCCTTCCGGCGAGTCGAGGCGGAAATCGATCACCGCGAGCCGGCCGCCGGGCTTTAGAGACGCGGCAAGCTTGCGGAAGTAGCGCTCGCGGTCTTCGATGTGATGATAGACGTCGACCAGCAGGACGAGGTCGACCTTCGCCGGAAGCTGTGCATCACCGGCGCGCGCGGCGACCGGCTTGAGGTTCTTCAGGCCTTCGCGCTTCGCGCGCTCGCCGAGGTACTTGACCATGTCGGGCTCGACGTCGACCGCATAGACGGTCGCCCTCGGGAACATGTTGGCGAGCCGCGCGGAGAAGTAGCCGGTGCCGGCGCCCAGGTCGGCGACCACGGCGTCGGGCTTGAGGGCGAGCGCCTGGAGCACCTGGTGCGGCTTCTGCCACGCGTCGCGCTCCGGGTCGTCGAAGACGTGCGACCACTTCTCGGCGTCGCCGAAGCTGTGCTGGTGCGTATGCGGCGACTGCGCGGCGGCGGTGTGCGCCCACAGGGCCGCAGCCGCCGCCATGGCTAACGCCCTATTCCGCATCCCCTCTCATCCACCATGGGCCGACCTGGCGCAATTGCTTCCTCTGATCGGGCGTAAGCACGCTCTCCATTTGTTTCCGCATGTCGAGCCGCGAGGCGACCATCTGCCTGCGCAGATCATCGACCTTCTTCTGCTGCCCGAGCAACGCCTTCGAGTCTACGCTATCGGCGTTGTACATGCGCTGGAGCTTGAACGTCTCGGAGCGCAGCGTGCTCATCGCGTCCCAGTTCTTCTTGCGGTTCGCTTCCTGGATCGCAAAGAGCTTGTCCTGCTGCTCGTCGGTGAGGTTGAGCGAGGCCATCGGGCCGCCGTAGCCGCCGCCCATCATCCCGGGGCCATAGCCGCCCATCATGCCGCCGCTCATCATCCCGCCAGCGTAACCGCCCATCATCCCCGGCCCGTAGCCGTAACCGGGCCCCTGCGCGAGCGCGAAGCTCGCCCCGACGGCGAGCGCCGCCGCAACCGCCGCACCTAGAACATGATTGCGTTTCATCGTGGTCTCCTTCAAGTTGCCTCAAGGGACAGCCTAGCGCTGCGGGCGCGCGGCCCCTTGATGCACCTCAAGGCCCTGGCGTGATCGATATGTTCATCCTTGATATATTTGAGTCATGACCATCGACTGGGCGCACTTCACGCCGTGGACTTCGCTCGCCGGCGGGCTCCTCATCGGCGTCGCCGTGGCGATGTTCGTGCTCCTGAACGGACGCGTCGCCGGAATAAGCGGCATCGTCGGCGGCCTCGTGAAAGGCCTGATTTCGCCCCGCTCGGGCGAGATCGGCTGGCGCTTCGCCTTCATCGGCGGCCTGCTCATCGCGCCCGCGCTCATGCGGCTGCTCGGAACTTCGGTGGTGCCAAGGATCGACGCGAGCTTCCCCACGCTCGTCGCCGCGGGGCTCGCCGTCGGCATCGGCACGAGCTACGGCTCGGGCTGCACCAGCGGCCACGGCGTGTGCGGCATCTCTCGCCTCTCGCCGCGCTCCCTCGCGGCGACCGCGGCGTTCATGCTCGCCGGCATGGCGACGGTCTTCCTGTGGCGGTCGCTGGCATGAGCACGCTGTGGGCATTTCTCGCCGGGCTCGTATTCGGCATCGGCCTCATCCTTTCGGGCATGACCGATCCGGGCAAGGTGATCGGCTTCCTCGATGTCGCGGGCGTGTGGGATCCGTCGCTCGCTTTCGTGATGCTGGGTGCGATCCTGGTGAGCTTTTCCGCGTTCATGTGGGCGGAACGTCGTACCCGAAGTCTTCTGGGAGGAGCGATGCACCTGCCGCAGAAGCGGGATATCGACGCGCGGCTGATCGCCGGCAGCATCGTCTTCGGCATCGGTTGGGGGCTCGCGGGGTTCTGTCCCGGGCCGGCGCTGGTCTCGTTCGGCTCGGGACAGGACAAGGCTGCGGTGTTCGTCGCCGCGATGCTGATCGGGATGCTGGTCTACGCCGTCGCCGAACGCACTAGGCGCGCGAGCACCTCCGCGTAGCAATGCCTGCGTAGCCTCGCGGCATGTACGTCGCCGTGCAGCCCGTCGTCGCGCTCGTCGCCGGGGTGCTGATCCTGGCGGTGCCCCGCCTTCTCAACTACATCGTCGCGCTCTATCTGATCGTCATCGGGGTCCTGGGCCTGGTGCGGTTCTAGGACGGTGGAGGGCGGCCCCCGCGCCGTGCGCGGGAGCTTTAAGCTTGCCGCTCCCGCCCCCACGTACTCAGGTCATGAAATACAAGGATTACTACAAGATCCTGGGAGTGCCCCGCACCGCAGCGGAGGACGAGATCAAGAAGGCCTACCGCAAGCTCGCGCGCAAGTACCACCCGGACGTCTCCAAGGAAACCAACGCCAAGGAGAAATTCCAGGAGGTCTCGGAAGCCTACGAAACGCTGCGCGACAAGGAAAAGCGCGCCGCGTACGACAGCCTGGGCAGCGGGTTCCGGCCCGGCCAGGACTTCCGTCCGCCGCCCGACTGGTTCGATCGCTTCGGCGGGGGCCGCGGCGAGGACCTCGGCGGGGTCGACCTTTCGGACCTCTTCGACTCGCTCGGCGCCTTCGGCCGCGCCACCGGCTTCGGCCGCGGTCGCGGCGGCCGGCGCGGTCCGGCCATGGCTTTTCCCGGCGAGGATTACGAGGTGCCCGTGCGCCTCACGCTGGAGGAAGCGTTCCGCGGCACCGAGCGCACGGTCCAGCTCGACGGCCGCAGCTTCACCGCGCGCATCCCGCCCGGCGCAACCGACGGGCAGCGGCTGCGGCTGCGCGGCAAAGGGGGCCCGGGGACCAACGGCGCCGCGCCCGGCGACCTCTACCTGCAGATCCACCTCGAGCCGCATGCCCTCTACCGGGTGAGCGGCCACGACCTCGAACTCGACGTGCCGCTGGCGCCCTGGGAGGCGGCGCTCGGGGCCGAGGTCGAAATCCCGACGCTGACGGGGCGCGTCACCATGAAGGTTCCCCCCGGCTCGAAGGCGGGCCAGAAGCTGCGCCTCGCCGGCAAGGGGCTGCCTCAGCCCGGCGGCGGCGCCGGCGATCTCTACGCCGTGCTCAGCCTCGAGGCGCCCAACCCGTTGACCGAGCCGGAGAAAAAGCTGCTCGAGGAGCTGCGCCGGGTATCGCGCTTCAACCCGCGCGCGCGCTTCGACGGCTGACAGGCATGGACCTTGCGAAAGGAATTCCCATGGCGCTCACACCGAAGCAGAACGAGGAGCTGAAGGCCATCGTCGACGAGCGGCGCGCCGCGCTGCTGCGCGAGCTGGGCCAGGATCTCGACCGGATGCGCACCGATGGGCTCGACCAGGTCGTCGGCGCGGTGCCCGACCCCGGCGACGAATCGGTGCAGAGCCTGATCCAGGACCTCGACCAGGCGGAAGCCTCGCGCGACCTCGCCGAGCTGCGCACCCTCGACGCCGCCCGCGGGCGCCTGGACGACGGCAGCTACGGCATCTGCAGCAACTGCGGCCAGGACATCGGCTTCGAGCGGCTGCGCGCCAGCCCCGGCGCCGAGCGCTGCATCCGCTGCCAGACGCAGTTCGAGAAGACCCACGGCACGTCTCGCCCGACCCTCTAGGGCGAATTCGGGGTTAACCCCAAAAAAGGGGTCAGAGGAATTTTCCAGTAACAATTTCCCCGCGCCGAAACCTTTCGAAGGCGAGCGCGTTGAGGAGGCATGCCTCGGCCTCCTCGACTCGAATTGCCCGGTGTTGCGCACCATGTGATCCAACGCGGCAATAACCGAGGCGCATGCTTCTTTGGCGACGCGGACCGGCGTTTTTATCTGAAGTGTCTGGAGGACGCCGCCCAGCGGCGTCACTGCGAGGTGCACGCGTACGTTCTGATGACCAATCACGTTCACCTTCTCATCACTCCGCTTGAGGCAGGCGCCTTGGGAGCGATGATGCAGGAACTCGGCGGACGGTATGTTCGGGTGATTAACCGAATCCACGCACGGACGGGAACGCTTTGGGAAGCAAGGTTCCGGTCGAGCCTCGTGGATTCAGAGAACTACCTTCTCGTCTGCCAGCGATACATCGAGCTCAATCCGGTGCGTGCAAGCCTGGTAGACGATCCGGCCGCTTATCCTTGGTCGAGCCACGCGCACTATGCCACCGACCGCGCGAGCCGCATCATCACCGAGCACCCGATTTATCGCCGGCTCGCCCTCACTGCGGGCGAACGCCGTGTGGCCTACTTATCGTTGTTCGCCGAAGCATTGGACGATCGCGTTCTTCAGCACATCCGCGCGACCATCAATTCGGACTCTGCGTTTGGCTGCGACGCATTCCTGGACGAGGCCGAAGCGAAGCTCGGTAGGTCGGTGCGCCTGCCCGTGCGCGGCCGCCCGGCCAAAACTGTTACAGAAAAATTCCTCTGACCCCTTTTTCGTTCAGGCTCTGAGCACGACCTTCTCGTAGAGCCCCGGAAACGCGTTCAGCGGGTCGTATTTGGCCTTGAGCTTCCTGTACGTGTCGCCGCCGTAGAGGCGCTCGAACTCGTCGCGCGGGAAGAAGCTGTCCGAGTAGAGCGATTTGATGCCGCCGAGCTCGGTCACCTTGCGCTCGATCATTCGGTTGAAGTGCCCCGCCGGGTACGCCTCGCGCGTGCGCTTGACGTCCCAGAAGCCGAAGTTCACGTACCAGCCTTCGCGCATGGGGTAGAGCGAGAAGTTCTGCCCCGCGGCGCCCGGCCCGATGGGGCAGATCCACAGCGGCCACAGCCCGATCTCGCGCGCGAAGAATTGCAGGAACTCGGCGGCGCGGGCGATCGGGATGTCGACGTCCTGGATCACCGACTCCGAGTGCAGGCCCATCAGGCGCTCGATCTTCTTCGTCACGCCTACGCGGCTGTTCCAGCGCATGATCTTGGTGTACTGGCGTGAGCCGAGCCGCTTTTTCCCGTAAACATATCGTCTGAAAAAACGGTTCTGCGCCAGCACGTTCTTCGAGCACCAGAACCAGTCGGTGTCCCAGCGCCAGAGATAGTCGTGCACAGTGAGGTAGTCGTCGTGCCGCTGCGGGATCGAGCGGTAGTAGATGCGCTCGAAAGTGTAATCGCTGACGTACGGGGCCTTGTCGACGAAGTGCGCCAGGGTGATGAACATCTTGTCGGGCGCGAACACCGTGCCGTCGACGAAGTCGGCGTCGCGCGCGTTGAGGCGCCGCTCGAGCTCCTGGAAGTAGATGCGCCCGTCGAAATAGTCGAGGTGGAAGAGGTGCACGTAGGGCTTCACCGGCAGCGTCCTCACCTTCACGCGCAGCGCGTAGCCGAGCGTGCCGTAGGAGTTGGGGAAGCCGAAGAAGAGATCCGCGTGCTCGTTGGTGGGCGTGCAGGTGACGACGCGCCCGTCGCCCAGCAGGACGTCCAGCTCGAGCACCGTGTCGTGCACCAGGCCCTGGCGGTGCGAGGACGATTCGATGCCCACGCCCGCGAGCGCGCCGCCCAGCGTGATGGTCTTGAGCTGCGGCACCACCGCCGGCATCACGCCCTGCCGCAGGCACGCCGCGACCAGCGCCTCGTAGGTCACCATGCCCTCGGCTTCGACCCAGCCTGCCTGCGGGTCGACGGCGAGCACGTCGCGGAACGCGCTGACGTCGAGGCGGCGGCGCGGCTGCGCCGCGCGGTCGCGGAAGAGATTGGAGGTCTCTTTTTTTAGAGCAAGCGCGCCGCTTCCCTGCCTAAGCTGCGCGGTCAGCGCTTCTTTTTTCCTGGTATGCGGGTTGGCGCTCGTAGAGGAAGTCCCGGGTCATGGGGTAGCTCGCGCTCGAGACATTGCCCTTGGAGAACACGATCTGGAAAAGATGGGTGCGGCTCGAGGCCGAGCGGAACATCTCCGCGCAGCCGTAGAGATACACGCGCCAGATGCGGCGGAAGCGCTCGTCGAAGCGCTGCGGGTCGAGCGCGCGGATGCGCTCCCAGTTGCGGTCGAAGCGCTCGGCCCACACGTCGAGCGTGAGCGCGTAGTGGCGCCGCAGGTTCTCGATGTCGATCACCTCGAGCCCGGCCCGCTCCATCGCCACGATGACCTCGGCGAGGCTCGGGATCCAGCCGCCGGGGAAAACGTACTTGCGGATGAAGAAATCGGTCTCGGTGGTTCCGACGTGGCCGATGAAGTGGATCAGCCCGAGGCCGCCCGGCTTGAGAAGGTCGGCGTGCGAGCCGATCACCTCGGCGAGCTGGTCGCGCCCCGCGTGCTCCAGGCAGCCGATGCTCACCACCTTGTCGAACTGCTTTGGATTGCTCCGGAAGTCGGCGTGCATCTGCACCGCGTTCTTGATGCCGAACTTTTCGATCTGCCGGCGCGCGTGCTCGGCCTGCGACCCGGTGGTGTTGATGCTGGTGATGTTCACGCCGTAGTGCATCGCGGCGTGCATGAGGAAGCCGCCGAAGCCGCTGCCGACGTCGACCACCTCCTCGCCCGGCTTGAGCAGCACCTTGCGCGCGACGTGGTCGGCCTTGGCGCGCTGCGCGTCTTCCAGCGTCTTTACCCCCTCGCCCCAGTATGCGCAGGTGTAGAACATGTACGGATCGTCCAGCCAGAGCTTGTAGAACTCCGGCGGCAGCGCGTAGTGGAACTCGGCGTTGCTGTTCGCGCGCCGGCGGTTCGCGTTGGTGTGCATGAACTCGTGCCAGCGGTTGCGCAGGCGCACAAGCCAGGTCGCCTCGTCGGCGTGGGCTTCCATGCCGGCGGCGAGCGCCGCCGGGAGGCTGCCCTCGATGTCGAGCTCGCCGTCGAAATAGGCCTCGAGCACCCCCACGTGGCCGTAGAGCGCCGCCCGCCTCAGCGCGCGCTCGTGCCGCACCGCCAGGGTGAACGCGGGCGGGCTTTCCGAGTTGCGGTACTCGGCGCCGTCCGGAAAGCGCGCCCGGAACGGCGTCGCCGTATTGGCCCCGACCCGCTCGATCAGGGCCCTAAATGCGCCTGGCATGGGCCGATTTTACAGTCATGATCGCTTCCAGCAGCCTTTGTTCCGATTTGGCCCCGAAGCCCCCCAGGCTGCGCAGGCGTCCGCTGCGTACCGCCCGCTCGAGCTCCTCGAGGGAGCCCACGCCGAGCTCGCGGTAGAAAAGGCGCACCCGCTTGGGACCGATCCCCGGCAGCCGCAGCAGATCGAGGATCCCCGCCGGGTAATCCTTACGCAGCCTCTCGAGGGTCCTGCTCGTCCCGGTGCCGTGGATCTCGCGGATCTTGGCCGACAGCTCGTCGCCGATGCCCGGCATCTTGGGCAGCGGCTCGCCCGCGGCGAGCAGCGCCGGGAGGTCGTAGCCGGTCGAGCGCAGCTCGCGCTCCGCGTTGCGGTAGGCGAGGACGCGGTAGCTGTTCTCGTCGCCGAGCTCGAGAAAGTCGGCGATCTCGCCGAACACCCGGGCGATGTCCTCGTTCGTCATGCGCCGTACGAACCATCGCGCTCAGGTGGGTCCATCACGCGGTCGCTGGTTGAATGACGTGCCATGAAATCGGTCAATTTTGCCAGCGTTCTCTTCATTGCGGCGGCGCTGGGACTGTGGGCCTGCCAGCACCCGCTCCCCGCCGACAAGGTTGCGAGCGCAATGACGAGGACGATGGCGAGGTAAGGCGCGCATCCGCCGAACGGCGCATGACGCGTGGCCGGCTCCTTGCAAGAGAACAGCAAGCGGCGGGTCGAAAGGAAATACGGCGTCATGAAGATTTGCGTGTACGGATGTCCTGGCCGGGGCGGCGAAGCGGAGCCCCACGTCTTCTACCTCGGCACGCGCCGGCTTCCCGTGGTCGCGATCCTCGACCGATGGCACGACGCCTCGCACCGCTACTTCGAGGTCAAGGCCGACGACGGCCGCTGCTTCCTGCTGCGCCACGCCCCCACGAGCGACCACTGGGAGCTCGCGGGCGTCTACCGGACGCACAAGCCGCGGCCGCGCGTGGCCGCGGTGCCCGTAGCCGGAGCGCCTGATTAGAATCGGGGTCTGACCCCGACTTCCCACTACCCCACCTGGCTCGAAGGCGAGCTCGAGCTGAAGGACGGGACGCGCCTGGCGGTGCGGCCGATCCGCCCGGACGACGTCGAGCTCGAGGTCGCGTTCTTCCGCGGGCTTTCCGAGCGCTCGCGCTACCAGCGCTTCATGCAGCACCTGAGCGAGCTGCCGCCGCCGCTGCTCGCGCGCTTCACGCAGCTCGACTACGAGCGCGAGCTCGCCCTCGTGGTGCTGCACGAGGGCAGGTTCGTCGCCGTCGGCCGCTACGCGCCCCGCTCGGACGGCACGACGGCGGAATTCGCCCTCACGGTCGCCGACGCATGGCAGCGCAAGGGCATCGGCCGCGCCCTGCTCGAGCGCCTGTGCGCGAGCGCCCGCGACGCCGGCTACGCGGCGCTCTATGGCAGCATCCTCGCCGACAATCACGATATGCTGCGCCTCGCCGAGCACCTCGGGTTTACCGTGTCGTCGCGCGATGGCACCGAAGTCGTGGTCGTGCGGCACCTCTAAGAGGCCAACCCATCGATATGCGCGAAGGCTCGCTCGAAGCACCCACTCGACACCCGCTCGACTGGAAGAACCCGGACTTCTGGGACCAGGCGAAGGCGGAAAAGGAGCTCGAGCGGATATTCGACATCTGCCACGGCTGCCGGCGCTGCGTCAGCCTGTGCACTACCTTTCCGACGCTGTTCGACCTGGTCGACGCCTCCTCGACCATGGAGGTCGACGGCGTGAAAAAGGAGGACTACTGGAAGGTGGTCGACCAGTGCTACCTGTGCGACCTCTGCTACATGACCAAGTGCCCGTACGTTCCGCCGCATCCCTGGAACGTCGACTTCCCGCACGTGATGCTGCGCGCGAAGGCGATCAAGTTCGAGGAGGGGGTGAAGCTGCGCGACCGGCTGCTCTCGTCGACCGACGCGATGGGCAAGCTCGCCGCCATCCCGGTGGTCGCGCAAACGGTGAACTTCATGAACCGCAACGCGGCGGCCCGAGGGGCGATGCAAGCGGTGATCGGGGTGCACAAGGACCGCGTGCTCCCGCCCTACGCGCCCAGGAAATTCAGGTCGGCGGTGCAGCCTTCGGCTTCCTTCCCGGTGAAGGACTCGCCGAACGCGCCCGGCAAGGTGGCGATCTTCGCGACCTGCTACGTGAACTACAACGAGCCGGCGATGGGCCACGATCTCGTCGCGATCCTCGAGCACAACGAGATCCCGTACGTCCTCGTCGAGCAGGAAGTTTGCTGCGGCATGCCCAAGCTCGAGCTCGGCGACCTCCATGGGCTCGACGCTCTGAAAAAGAAAAACATTCCGGTACTGGCGCGCTACGCTCGCGAGGGCTATGCGATCCTCGCCGCCGTGCCCTCCTGCGCCCTCATGTTCAAGCAGGAGCTCCCGCTCGTCTACCCGGACGACCCGGATACGATCGCGGTGCGCGACGCCATGTTCGACCCGTTCGAGTACTTCGTGCTGCGCAGGAAGGCGGGCCTCCTCAAGACCGACTTCAAGCACGGCCTGGGCAAGGTGTCCTACCACGTCCCCTGCCACGCGCGGGTGCAGAACATGGGCCAGAAGACGCGCGAGCTGCTCGAGTCGATCCCGCACACCGAGGTGAAGACCGTCGAGCGCTGCGCCGGCCACGACGGCACCTGGGGGGTGAAGGTGGAGTACTTCGACAACTCGATGAAGATCGGCCGCCCGGTGTTCCGGCAGATGGCCGAAGGGGCGCCCGACTACCTCTCCTCCGATTGCCCGATCGCCGCGCGGCACATCCAGCAGGGCATCGGCGAGGAGGCCAAGGCCGAGAAGGCGCATCCCCTCACCCTGCTGCGCAAGGCCTACGGCATTTGATCCGGCGTCTCGCCGAATGGCTCATCGCGGGGAGGTGGAGGCAGCTCGCGGCTTCATCGATGCTCCGCACGCATGGTGCGCCACTTCGTGCAGCCGGCTCGGAACGACCCGAACTGGGGCCCTTCGCTTCCTTCGGCCGGCGGACGCGCGTCGACCGACAACGTAGAGCCGATTCGAACGCGCGCGGGTGATTGTTATCCGGGTATCGAGACGAATGTCGTCAAGGCGTGGTATTTCCGCCGTCTGAGGAGCCAGGGCGCGCCAGCCTGTCCCGCAGCCATGCGCTAGAGTGGCGCACCGATGCGACGTCGATTGGGAAAATGGGGTCTGTCCCTGTTTTTCGTGCTGGCCGGGTGCGCCACGTCCGTGCCGATCCCCCCCGGGGCGCTCGCCTTCGGCGTGCTGGGCGACGCGCCTTACACGGAAGCCGAGATCGGGCGGCTCGACGCCGTGATCGACCGGATCAACGCCGAGCCGCTCGCCTTCGTCGTGCACGTCGGCGACATCGGCTCGAGCACCCCCGAGCAGGCCTGCGGCGACCGCTGGCTCGAGGCGCGCAAGCAACAGCTCGCGCGCATCCGCCATCCTTTCCTCCTGATTCCCGGCGACAACGAGTGGAGCGACTGCAAGCAGCCCCTCGAACGGCTGAAGGCCTGGCGACAGGTCTTCTGCAGCAGTGAAACCATCCCAAAGCTCTCGAGGCAAGGCGGCGAATACTGCGAGCACGTGCGCTGGGAGAAGAACGGCTGGGTTTTCGTCGCGCTCAACGTGCCCGGTCCGGACAACCACATCCGGCATCCCGAGAGCGAGCCGCGAATGCGCGCGGTCTTTGCCTGGCTCGACGAAGCCGCGAAGCTCGCCGCGAACTCGAAAGGCCTGGTCGTCCTGATGCAGGCCAATCCGTTCAGGCCCTTCGTGCGCGACGGCTTCGCCCCGCTGCGCGAGCGCCTTCAGGACCTCGCCGCGCGGCGCCCCCGCGCAATCATCCTGATCCACGGCGACACCCATCTCTCCCGCGACGACGAGCCGCTGCCCGGCATGCGCCGCATCGAGGTGTGGGGCTCGCCGTTCGTCGATTGGACCCGCGTCGATCTGCCCTGAATCGACGAGTATCGAGAATCAGCTGTGGCGGTCGGCGCCGTTGATGCGGCCCATCACCTCGGATTCGGCCTCGACCCAGTCTTCGAGCTCGTGCCCGGGCTCGAAATTGCGCCCCTTGGCGCGGAAATAGGCGGCTTCCGCGATGCGGCGTCGGGTTTCTTCGCTCGAGTGCTCGCTGCGGGCCGTGCCGGCCGCCGGCATCGGGGCCCGGGGCCCGGCAGCCTTGCTGTCGGGCGTGGGCGTCGCTTGGGTGGGCTTGCGTGCGGTCTTGCGGCGTTCGTTGCTCTCAGCCATTGTGTTTCTCCAGCGCGTTGCTTGCGACTGCGAGCGTAGCAAACTTGGCTGCGCGCTTCTAGCGCTAGCGCACCGGCGCGTCGATCACCACGCTCACCGCGGCGGCGTCGTTCGCCACCGGCCCGCTCGCGCCCTGCAGGTCGCCGGGCTGCGCGCTGGCGCCGCCGCTCTTCGATACCCGCGCGGTCACCACGACTTTCGGAAACGCCGAGAGCTTGAGCGCCGGGCTCATCGCCATCGAATCGTCGAGCGCGAAGCGATAAGGTAAATCGCGTACGCGCACGCGGGCCACCGCGAGAGGCATCGGCGGGCCCTCGGCGGCGCGCGCGAACACGAACACCGTGTCTTCGGGCGAGACCTTGTCCTTCAGCTGCGGCGAAAGCGACACCGTGCCTCGCAAGCCAGTCTTCGCTGGCTGTTTCGATTCTGATTTCTTGGCCTCTGGCTTTGCCGGTTCTCCGGCGAGCGAGCGCGCCTCGGCCACGTTCTGCTGGATCGCGCGCGCATCCTCGGAGTTGGGCTCGACGTACGCGAGCATGCGCTCCCAGTGCTTCGCAGCGCCGGCGAAGTCCTTGCGCTCGAACGCCGCGGAGCCGGCGAGCGCCAGCGCCTTGAGGTTGCCCGGCTCGATCTCGATCGCGCGCAGCGCGAGCTGTTCCGGCTCGCCCTGCAGGCTCTGGCCCCGCGCCATCGCCAGCACGTCGGCGAGATCGGCGAGGAGCTGCGCGTCGCGCGGCGCGAGCTTCGCGGCGTTGGCGTAGGCAAGGGCGGCCTCCCCGTAGCGCCCCATCACGCCGTAGGAGCGCCCGAGGAGCTTCCAGCCGGTGACGTCGTCGGGGTTCTCGCGCAGGCGCGCGGCGAGCCGCTCGACCATGGCCTCGACCTGCGCGCGCGAGGCGTGGAGCTGCGCTTCGCGGTCGATGCCCCCGGGAGTACCCACGAGGGCGTAAAGGGACGCGGCGACGAGCGGCACGGCGGCGGCGAGCCCCCACGCGAAGCGGCGGCCCCGCGGCTGCGCCGGCAGCGCATCGGGCTGGGCGGCATCGCGCAGCGCGCGCGCCTCCAGCTCGGCGCGGGCGCGCTCGTAGTCCTCGCGCGCCAGGGTGCCCGCGGCGAGGTCGGCGTCGAGCTCGCGCCGCTGATCGCGGTAGATCGCCACGTTCGCGGCGGCACGGGAGGGAAGCGCGGCGCTTTTGCGCGTGAGGAGCGGCCGCAGCACCCAGGCGATGACGGCCGCCGCCGCCACGGCGCCGATCAGCCAGAAGAGCGTCATTCGAGGAGCTGCGCGGCGCGGCGGCGCTCGGCCTCGGTGAGCTCGGGCGCCGGCGCCTTCTTCCGCACCCGGCGCACGAGGAGCCAGACGCCGAGCGCGAGCAGCACGAACGGCCCTGTCCAGAGCGCCACCGTGGTCGCCTTGAACGGCGGCCGGTAGAGCACGAAATCGCCGTAGCGGGCGACCATGAAGTCGATCACGTCGCGCTCGCTCTTGCCGGCCTTGAGCTGCTCGCGGATCTGGTTGCGCAGGTCCTGGGCGAGCGCGGCGTTTGAGTCGGCGATCGTCTGGTTCTGGCACACGAGGCAGCGCAGCTCGTGCGCGAGCGCCATCACGCGCCGCTCGAGGGCCGGATCTTCCTGTCCGCGCGCCTGGAACGCGAGGACGAAGAGAAGAGAAACCAGGAAGAGCCTAGCCACCCTTCGCCAGCTCCTCGATGAGCGGGCGCAGCTTCTTCTGCGTGATCTCCGGCGTGAGCGGCCCGACGCGCTTGTAGCGGATGATGCCCTTGCGATCGATCACGTAAGTCTCGGGCACGCCGTAGACGCCGTAGTCGATGGCGATGCGGCCGGCCGCGTCGAAGGCGATGACCTTGAACGGATCGCCGTTCCTCTTGAGCCACGGCAGGGCGTCCTCGCGCGCATCCTTGTAGTTCAGCCCGACCACCGGCGCGATTCCCGAGCGCGCCAGCTCGCTCACCACGGGGTGCTCGACCAGGCACGGCGGGCACCACGACGCCCACACGTTCATCACCCACACCTTGCCGAGCATGTCCTTCTCCGAGAACGTCTTGTCGGGCTGCTCCAGGAGCGGCAGCTCGAACGCGGGCGCCGGCTTGCCGATGAGCGGCGAGGGCACCTCGCGCGGGTCGAGCCGCAGGCCGACGGCGAGAAGCGCCACCAGCGCCAGGAATCCCGCGATGACGAGCCAGAACCTCAAGCCGTGACCTCGGCGCTCCTGCGCTCGGCCCGCAGGCTGAAGCGGTAGCGGCGGTCGCTCGCGGCGCACACCCCGCCGATCGCCATGATGAGGCAGCCTGCCCAGATCCAGTCGACGAAGGGCTTATGCTGCACCTTGACGAGCCAGGCGCCCTGTTTTCCGTCCTGTTTTCCGCCCTGCTTGCCGCCCGGCTCCTCGAGCGCGTCGCCGAGCGACACGTACAGGTCGCGCGTCAGCCCCGGGTGGATCGCCGCCTCGGTCATCACCTGCTCGGCCACCGGGTACATGCGCCGCTCGGGATACATCGTGGTTACGGGCTTTCCATTCCTGGTAACTTCAATCTTCGCTTGCGCCGCGGTGTAGTTCGGTCCGCGCACCGGCGAGACGCTCTCGAGGCGGAACACGTAGCCGGCCAGCTCGATGGTGTCGCCCGGGCGCATCTTCGCGTCGCGGTCGCTCTCGTAGCCCTTCACCAGCGTCACGCCGACGACGAATACCGCGACGCCGATGTGGGCGATGAACATCCCCCAATACGCCCTCGAATCCCTGGGTCTTTTCTTCAAGGTCAAAAGCCCGGCCAGGACGATCCACGCGGCCAGCGCCAGGCCGAAGCCGACGAGCGCGTGCCATTCGCCGAAGGCGAACGGGAGGATCAGGCCGAGAACGAGGCTCACGCCGAGCGCCCAGCGCAGCAGGACCGCGAGCTCGGGCAGGCTCACGCGCTTCCAGCGCGCGAGCGGGCCCACGCCCATGAGAAAGAGCGCCGGCGCCATCAGCGGCACGAACACGGCCTCGAAATACTGCGGTCCCACCGAGATCTTGCCGACGCCGAGGGTATCGATCAGGAGCGGGTACAGCGTGCCGAGGAACACGGTTCCCGCCGCGGCCGCGAGGATGACGTTGTTGGCCAACAAGAAGCTTTCCCTGGAAATCGGTTCGAAGTTCCCGCCTAATCCGATGCGGGCCGTGCGCCACGCGTACAGAGCGAGCGCGCCGCCGATCAGGAAGGCGAACAGTCCCAGGATGAAGATGCCGCGCCTCGGGTCGGTGGCGAACGCGTGCACCGAGGTGAGCACGCCCGAGCGCACCAGGAAGGTGCCGAGGAGCGACAGGCCGAAGGCGACGATGGCGAGGAGCACGGTCCAGCTGCGGAACGCGCCGCGCTTCTCGGTGACCGCGAGCGAGTGGATGAGCGCGGTGCCGACGAGCCAGGGCATGAACGAGGCGTTCTCCACCGGGTCCCAGAACCACCAGCCGCCCCAGCCGAGCTCGTAATAGGCCCAGCCGCTGCCGAGCGCGATGCCGCACGTGAGGAACGACCACGCCACCGTGGTCCAGGGGCGCGACCAGCGCGCCCAGGCCGCGTCGAGCCGGCCCGACAGCAGCGCCGAGACGGCGAAGGCGAAGGCGACCGAGAAACCGACGTACCCCATGTAGAGCATCGGCGGGTGGATCACCATGCCGGGGTCCTGCAGCAGCGGATTCAGGTCGCGGCCGTCCGCGGCCGCCGGGAACAGGCGGTTGAACGGGTTCGAGGTGAAGAGCATGAAGGCGATGAAGCCCGCGCTCACCAGCCCCATCACGCCGAGCACGCGCGCCGTCATCTCCTCGGGAAGGTGGGCGCTGAAGAGCGTCACCGCCGTCATCCACACGCCGAGCATCAGGCACCACAGGAGGAGCGACCCTTCGTGGCCGCCCCAGGCGCCGGCGATGCGATAGTGAAGCGGCAGCGCGCTGTTGGAGTGCTGCGCCACGTACTCCACCGAGAAGTCGTTGCTGACAAAGCTGTAGACGAGGCAGCCGAAGGCGGCCGCGATCAGCACCGCCTGCGCCTGCGCGGCGGGGCGGGCGAGCGACATCCACGCGAGGTTGCCTTTAGCGGCCCCCGCGAGGGGGAGAATGCCCTGGATCAGGGCCACCGCCAGCGCCAGCGCGAGCGCCAGCTGTCCGAGCTCTGGGATCATGGGTTGGCTTTCTTTGCGGCGCGGTGCGCCTTCTCGACGGCTTCCTTCGCCTCCGGCGGCATGTAGTTCTCGTCGTGCTTGGCGAGCACCTCGCGCGCATGGAACACGCCGTCTTCCTGCAGCTGCCCCTGCGCCACCACCATCTTGCCCTCGCGGAACAGGTCGGGCAGCGAGCCGCGGTAGACGACCGGGATGGCCTTCGCCGTGTCGGTCACGGTGAAGCTGACGTCGACGCCGTTGCGCTTGACGCTGCCCGGCTCCACGATGCCGCCGATGCGGAAGGTGCGGCCGAGCGGGGCCTCTTTCGCCGCCACCTGGGTCGGGCTGAAGAAGAACACCAGGTTCTTCTGAAACGCCTGCAGCACGAGCACGGTCGCGACGCCGAGCGCGATCACGCCGAAGGCGATCGCCGCCATGCGCTTGTGCCTGGATTTCATTCCGGCATTTTATCCGCCTGGCGGGTGGAATTTCGGCTTCGGCGAAGAAGCAGGGCCACTTCGAGCGCCAGGGCGGCGAAGGTCACGCCGTAGGACGCCCAGATGAAGAAGCCGTGGCTCATACGCGCTCCCGGATCATGCAGCGCACGCGCACCAGCACCGCCGCGATCGAGTACAGCCAGAACGCGAGCGCCATCAGGAGCATCCCCGTCAGCATGATCGCGGCCATGCTGGGAGCGCGGGTAATGCTCACCGAGGCGCCCTGGTGCAGCGTGTTCCACCACTGCACCGAGTAGTAGATGATCGGCACGTTCACGGCCCCGACGATCGCCAGGAGCGCCGAGGCGCGGTCGGCGCGCCGCGGCTCGTCGATGGCCGCGTGCAGGGCCATGAAGCCGAGGTAGAGGAAGAGCAGGATCAGCTCCGAGGTGAGGCGCGCGTCCCAGACCCAGTAGGTGCCCCAGGTGGGCCGGCCCCAGAGCGACCCCGTCCAGAGCGCGATGAAGGTGAAAAGCGCCCCGGTCGGCGCGAGCGCCTGCGCCAGCATGAACGAGAGGCGGGTGTTGAACGCGAGCCCGACCGCCGCCCAGCCGGCCATCACCAGGTAGATGAACATCGACATCCATGCGGCGGGCACGTGGATGAAGATGATGCGGTAGACCTCGCCCTGCTGCGCGTCGGTGGGCGCCACTACGAGGCCGACGTACAGGCCGGCCACGGCCAACAGCGCTGCGCCCGCGGCGCACCAGCGCGCGATCGTCCCGGCGAGCGGGAAGAACGTCTGCGGAGAAGCGAACCAGAACCAGCGAATGCTCGAATCCATAGATTCTCATTCCATCGAAATGCGCAATGCGGCGGCGATCGCCCAGGGCGAAAAAGCGGCCGCGAGGACGAGCAGCGCGCCGAGCAGCAGGAGCTGTCCCTCGGGCCCGAGGCCCGCGCCCGCCATCTCGACCGCCCCGGCGCCGAGGATGAGGACCGGGACGTAGAGCGGCAGCACGAGCAGCGCGAGCAGCACGCCGCCGCCGCGCAAGCCCAGCGTGAGCGCGGCGCCGATGGCGCCGATCAGGCTGAGCACCGGCGTGCCCAGGAGCAATGATAGAGCGAGCACGCCGTAGAGTCCGGGAGCGAGATCGTACTGCAGCGCGATGAACGGCGCGATGGCGACCAGCGGCAGCCCGGACACCAGCCAGTGCGCGAGGCTCTTCGCGCTCACCACCACGCCCAGGGGCGCGGCGCCGAGCAGCATCTGCTCGAGCGTGCCGTCGGCGTGGTCGGCGGCGAAAAGGCGCCCGAGCGAGAGCATGGAGGAGAGCAGCGCCGCGACCCAGATCACGCCCGGGGCGATCGAGCGCAGCAGGTTCGGCTCGGCGCCTACGCCGAGCGGGAACAGGCTCGCCACGATGACGAAGAAAAGGAGCGCCGTGGCGACGTCGCTGCGCCGGCGCAGCGCGAGGAGCAGGTCGCGTCGGACGACCGCGCGTGCGACCGCCAGCATCTAGGCGCCGGGGCCCAGGTCGACCACGCGCGTGCTGCGGGCAACTGTCTCCTGGTGCGTGGTGTAGACCACCGCGCCGCCGCCGTCCACTTGTTTTTCCAGGAGATCATTGAGAAGCGAGATGCCTTGGACGTCGAGCGTGGCAAACGGCTCGTCGAGGAGCCAGAGCGGCGCCTGCGACACCAGCAGCCGCGCGAGCGCCGCGCGCCGCCGCTGCCCCTGCGAGAGCTTGCGCACCGGCAGGTCCGGCACGCGGAGCCGCTCGAGCGCCTCGGCGAGCGCCAGCGCGTTCGCAGGCCGGCCGGCGAGGCGGCAGCTGATGTCGAGGTTCTCGCGCGGGGTGAGGTCATCTTTCACCGCCGGCGCGTGGCCGATGTACACGAGCTCCCGCGCATAGTCCTCTCTGATGCTCCCGATCGGCTCGCCGTTCCAGCGCACCTCGCCCGCGCTCGGGCGGGAAAGGCCGCAGAGGATGCGCAGCAGGCTGGTC
Source organism: Burkholderiales bacterium (assembly GCA_036406675.1). Lineage (GTDB taxonomy): Bacteria > Pseudomonadota > Gammaproteobacteria > Burkholderiales > SG8-39 > SCGC-AG-212-J23. The sequence goes on along the minus strand of DASXAO010000155.1, from coordinate 1,454 downwards.
TTGCCGCTGCCGTTCGCGCCTGCCACGCGCAGCAGCTCGCCCGGGGCGAGGACGAACGAAACCGCGCGGAACAGGGTCCGCGCGCCGCGCTCGCATTCGAGCTCCGCCGCCTCGAGCATGCGGCTATTGTTGCAGAAACCCGTCCGCGCCGATTACTGCCTCGCGTACTTGGTGACGTTCTTCAGGGCGACTTCGGCGCCGTAGACGTTGCCTCGCGCGTCGACCGCGACGCCTTCGGGCACGTTTTCGCGATCGGGCTCCGGACCGGTGCCCGGGATCATCGTCCTCACCATGCCGTCCTTTGCGTTGCCAATACGAATGCCTCGGCGAAATCCCGGATTCAGCTTGGCCGACGACTGATGATCCGAGACGTAGAGCGTGTCGTTCGCGTCGATATAGATCGCGGTCGGACGGCCGAACTGCCTCCACTCCGCGAGAAACCCGCCGTCCCGGTCGAAGATCTGGATGCGGTTGTTGCCGCGGTCGCCGACGAAGACGCGGCCGCTCGAGTCGAGCGCGATCGCATGCAGCTCGCCGAACTCGCCCGCGCCTGTGCCTCTGCGTCCCCAGGTCTTGATGAACTTTCCGTCTTTCGAGAACTTCACGATGCGCGCGTTGGAGCTGCCGCCGTGGCCATCGGCGACGTAGATGTCGCCGTTGGGCGCCGTGACGACAGCCGAGGGTCGATTGAAGGTATCGGTTGTCTCGCCGGCGACGCCAGGCCGGCCGAGCGTCATGAGCACCTTTCCGTCCGGGGCGAACTTGGTGACGGTATGGCCCTTGCCGTCTTTCCCGTCCGCGTCCGCGACGAAGACGTTGCCTTCGCGATCGACATGGATCGCGTGCGGGAACACGAAAAGGCCGGCGCCGAAGCTCTGCACCAGCCGACCAGAGGCATCGAACTTCAGGACGGGCGCAAGGCTCGAACCCGCGCAAGAGTTGTCGCCGCAGCGCTCAAATACCCACACGTTGCCGTTGCCATCGACGTCGATCGCGCTGGTCGAGCCCCAGGGCCTGTTGAGCTTCGCCCATCCGTGTTCAGCCGAATACGACGTACGCTCGTCGGGCGCGCTGGCCGAACGCGTCGGTCCCGCGCATGCGGATACGAGCGCGACGAGGGTCGCGCATGCGATCGCGGCCTCCAACGCAGGCGATTCGAAAGGCACGTTCATGAAGTTCCCCAAAACGGTGGACCTAGTCTAGTCGCTTCCCTTGATCCCCGCCTCGCGGATGACCGGGCCCCACTTGTCCATTTCGGCGCGCAGATGAGCGCCGAGCGCCTCGGGCGAGGAGCCGATGACGACGACGCCGAGCTCGTCGAGCCGCGCGCGGGTGGCGGGCACGGCGAGCGCGGCGCGCGTAGCGGCGTTCGCTTTGCGGATCACTTCCGGCGGGGTCTTCGCCGGCGCGAAGAGGGCGTACCACGACGACACGTCGAATCCCGGCACGCCGGA
>DASXAO010000154.1:0-11470 GCA_036406675.1 Burkholderiales bacterium | reverse complement strand
GGCTGTCGTTACGCGGCGTCGGCGAGCGCACGCGCCGAACGGCGCGGAAGTGTGACACGGAAATGACCGCCGCTTCCCTCGGGCACGACGGCGATCTGGCCGCCGTGCGCCTCGACGAGCTCGCGCGCGATGGCGAGGCCGAGGCCGCTGCCCTTGATGCGCGCGCCCTCGCCCTTGCCGCGGCCACGGAAGAACAGATCAAAGATCGACTCGCGCTCTTCGGGCGCCACGCCGGGGCCCGAATCGATCACCTCGATCACCGCCTCGCCCGATTGCACGCGCGCCTTGACGGTAATGCGGCCGCCGGGCGGAGTGAACTTGACCGCGTTGCTTACGAGGTTGTCGACGATCGAGCGCAGCTTGTCCGGATCGGCCTCGAGCAGGGCCGGCTCGGCGTCGACCTCGAGGCGCAGCTCCTTCGAGCGCGCCGCGAGCTCGTGCGCCCGCGCCGCTTCGGCCACCAGCGTGTCGAGCAGCACCGGCTTCACCTCGAGCGATGCCGCGGCATGCAGCGCCCGCTGGTAGTCGAGCAGCTCCTCGATCAGGCGCTGCAGCTTGACGCTGTTGTCGCGCACGATCGACACCACCTGCTTCTGCGCCGGTACGAGCGGACCCGCCACCTGGTCGTTCAAGAGCTCCGCGCCTTCGCGCAGCGCCGTGAGCGGCGTCTTGAGCTCGTGGGAGACGTGGCGCAGGAAGCGGTTCTTCTGCGTCTCGAACTCCTCGAGGCGCCGGCGCAGCCAGTCGAGCCGCCGGCCGAGATGGCGCAGATCCTCGGGTCCGCGCACCGCGATCGGCCGCGAGAAGTCGGCGCCGCCGAGCTGGCGGATCGCGTTGTCGATCGCCGCGATCGGGCGCGAGATGTAGCGGGTCAGCGCGAGCGCGATGGTCAGCGCGACCGCGGTGCTGAAGAGAAGCAGCAGGATGAGGCCGCGCTGCACCTCGTCGGCGCTCGCGCGCAGGTGCTCGACCTCGCGGTCGACGATGAGGTTGTTGATCGCGAGGACTTCGCGCGCCGCGTCGATCAGCTGGTCGACGCGCTCGGTGATGTCGGCCGGGTCGACGCGCACGCGCGGCATCCCGGTAAGGAGGTCGTAGAGCGCCTGCTCGTAGCCCACGGCACGGCCGAGCGCACCGAGCTGCGCGCCGTCGAGCGGCAGCTGCCCGATCTCGTCGGCGAGGCTGCGGAAGCTGCGGTGCACCCTCGCGTAGCCCTGCAGCAGCTCGGGATCGTCGAGCACCGCCGCCTGCTGCGCCAGGCGCTCGATCGTGCCGATGCGCTCGACGAGGGCCCGGCTGGCGCGCGCGGCCTGCGAGGCATTGAACACCGCGCTGCGGCTTTCGCCGGCGAGGCGCTCCGTGTTCCACGCCGAGTAGGCGAGCGCGCCCACGAGGGGAAGCGCCACGAGAGTGAAGCCTGCCAGCAACAGCCCGAGGAAGGAGCGCGGGTAAGTCATTCAACGCCAAATCGTTACACGCGCTTGGACAAACTCCAATGTCAGGTGTTCACGACAGATTGCTGTCGCTCCGGCACGACGCTCGGCCGGCCGAGGATCCGGTTCGCGCCGACCACGGTGCAGTGGGACGGAACGTCGCGGGTGACCACCGCATTCGCGCCCACGGTCGCGCCGTGGCCCACGCAGACCGCGCCGAGGATTTTCGCGCCGGCGCCGATGCACACGTCGTCCTCGATCACCGGTGCGGCGGAGTCCGAGGGATGCTTGGTGCCGATCGTAACCTGCTGCATCACGGTGACGCGGCTGCCGATCGAGGCGTTGCGGTGGATGAAGATTCCATACGGATGCGGCATCAGGATCGGCGCCGGCAACGGGCAGTAGATGCCGCAGTTGAGCAGCGTGCTCATGAAATCCGACAGCAACGGCACGCGGTGCCGGCAGGCGAACTGCAGGATGCGCGCGGCAAGCGGGTTCACGCCGACCACGGTGTCCGAGAAGCGCCGCTCGACGCGCCGCTCGAGCCAGCGCAGCAGCGCGCGCTCGACCTTGGCGGCCGCGGGCGGCAGCGCCTCGGCGCGCTCGACGACGATGGATTCGATGCGCGGGCGGTACGTGTCCGGCGGATCGAACAGCACCGCTACGTCGGCGCCGCGCGGCCGCTCCGCATAGGAGAGCTCGAGCGCGTCCAGGCCCGACGGAAACGCGGGCGCGAGATCGCGCACCACGCGCTCGCGAAGCGCGCCGTTGTCGAAGCCGACGAAGGCCACCGCGGCATGCCGCGGCTGCAGGACGAGATTCAGCTTGGCAAGCAGGGCGAACGGACTCGGCAGGGCGCGGTAAAGCACTCGCCGCAGCCGCGGCAGGGCGGCGCGCACCTGGTCCCAGGAAGCCTGCTTGGCCGCGTGGGCAAGAAGCCGCATGTCGCGACGCCCTGGCCACAAGTCGCCGATGCGCTCGAGGGCGCCGCGCGGGTCGGCGTGCCACAGGCGCGACAGCCAGGCGGCGCGGGCTTCGTCGATGCTCTGCCCGTAGATCGCCTCGACCAGGCTGTAAAGGAGAAGCACCTCGGATCGGCCCGAAAGGAGCTCCTCCGAGCGCAGCAGGACCCGTCCGGCGCGGTAGTAATCTCCGACGGCATGGACCTCGAGGAAGCTGGGATGGCCCACCTCGTCGCTCCACGCCACGGTGAACTGGACCCGCTGGCGCTCGTCGCGGGAGAGCTGGACCAGGCGCAGGTCGAAGTCCTGCGCAAAGCGCGCCATCCGGCGCGGCATCCCCGGCAGGGCCTCCTGGGCGAGCGCGAGCGCCACCTCGGCGGAGGCGCCCTCCGGCCCCAGGGAGCAGAACTGCACGCCTTCGTCGCGCAACCGGTCGAGCAGCGCCTCGGCCACGTAGCCGCGCTCGTCCATCAGCCCTTCCCCTTGCCTGTCACGCCGACATCACCTTGATCGGGTTGGTTTTCGCCAGTTTGCATGTGTCGCGAAAGCGACGCAAACGCCGTCCGTTCAGCCTGTGACAAATTGGTACATGCGGTTGAAAGCCACGAAAACGGCTGGCTAGGATCGGGCCCATGAAAAATCTACAACGCCGTGTCACCGCTCTCGCCGCTGCTCTCTCACTCGCCGCGCCCAGCGCCCGCGCCTTCGACGCCATCGATACCATTACCTGGCCCTCGCGCGGGGCGTTCCCTGCCTACCCCGCCGATGAGACCCGTCCCACCGGCATCATGCTGGAAGCCGGCGTCATGCGCGACGACAACGTACTGCGCACGGAGACCAATCCGCAGTCCGATACTGTCACTCGCGTCGGCGGCGCCTTTCGATACGAGCAGCGCATCGTCGGCCGCCAGCGGCTGCGCCTGGACGCGCGCGGCGATTACTACAAATACGACCACCTCTCCGACCTCGACCATGGGGCCTACGCTCTGGGCGGCGGCTGGCTGTGGGAAGCCGGCAACAGCCTGGCGGGAACCCTCACGGCCGGCTACGTGCAACGCCGAGCGGATCCCGGCGAGACCCAGGCGAACCGCCTGGACCTGGTGAAAACGACAACGGCTGGGGGGACGGCCGCCTACCTCATCACGCCGGGCTTGCGGCTGCGCGGCGGCCTTGCCGGGTATAGGGACGAGCGCACGCAAGCTGTCAAGACCGACGCTAACGCCGTTTCCGGGACCGCGGCGATCGAATATGTCAGTCCGCTCCTCAACACGATCGGTCTCGAGTATCGAGACACGCAGGGTCAAGCCCCCCTCACGGTCGGGACGGATGCAGACACGGACTACGTCGAGCACGAGCTCGCCGTGGTGATGGCCTATGCATTCGGCGCCCAGCTGCGCATGGCAGGACGCCTCGGGTATACCAAGCGCGATTACGACCAGGAGACCTCCACCCAGCACAACTTCGGGGGCACCACCGGGCGCGTGTTGTTCGAGTGGCTGCCGGGGTACAAGACGATTCTCGGCTTGGAGGTCTATCGCGAGCCGCGCACGGTGGTGGACGTGGCAGCGAGCCACATGATCATCAGCGGCGTCAGCTTCGGCCCGCGCTGGGCGGTGACGAACAAGACTGTGCTCGGGGCACAGCTCGTACGCGAGCGGCGCGTCTTCGACGGCGATCCGAGCCTCGCGGCCGGGAACACGCTGCGCGACGAGCTCATCCACCTGGTGCGCTTGTCGGTCGGCTGGGAGCCGGCGCGATTCTGGCAGCTGAGCGCCGCCTTCGACCATGGCGAGCGCGATTCCAATATCGCCGGCCGCGATTACAAGTTCAATGCAGTGATGGGAAACATCGCCTACGCCTGGTGAGACCTATCGTCCGTACGCGTCCTCCAGCCGCACGATGTCGTCCTCGCCGAGGTAGCTGCCGGACTGGACCTCGATCAGCTCGAGGGGCAGCTTGCCCGGGTTCTCGAGGCGGTGGCGCGTGCCCGGCGGAATGTAGGTCGATTCGTTCTCGGTGAGGAGAAAGCTCTCGTCGCCGCGCGTCACGCGCGCGGTGCCGCGCACCACGATCCAGTGCTCGGCGCGGTGGTAGTGCAGTTGAAGCGATAGCGCGGCTCCGGGCTCAACCACGATGCGCTTCACCTGGAAGCGCTCGCCGGTTTCGATGCTGTCGTAGGTGCCCCACGGCCGGTGCACCTTGCGGTGCGCGAGGGTCTCCGGGCGGCCCTGTGCCCTGAGCGCCGACACCAGGGGCCCGACCGACTGGGCGCGGTCTTTTCGCGCCACCATGACGGCGTCGGGCGTCTCCACGACCACCACGTCGTCGAGCCCGACGCACGCGACCAGCCGGTGCTGCGCCACGACCAGGGCATTCGCGGTGTCGGCGAGGTGCACGTCGCCATGCACGACGTTGCCGCGCGCATCCTTGTCGCCGATCTGCCACAGCGCATCCCACGCGCCCACGTCGGTCCACTGCGCGTCGAGCCGGACCACGACTGCCTCCGGCGGAGCGGGATTGCCGACGATGCGCTCCATCACGGCATAGTCGATCGAGTCGGCGGGGCAATTCTCGAACGCGGAAGCGTCCACGCGCACGAACGCGCCGTCGCGCCGGCCCTGCCGGTAGGCGCGCTCGCACGCCGTGAGGATGTCGCGGCGCAGGTTTCCGATCGCGTCGATCCATACCGACGCGCGCACGGCGAAGATGCCCGCGTTCCACAGGTAGCGGCCGGATTCGAAGTATTCGCGCGCCCGCGCCGCGTCGGGTTTTTCCACGAACGCGTCGATGAAGCTCGCCTCGGGCTCCGCCATCGCGCCGGCGACGCCGATGTAGCCGTAGGCCGGCTCGGGCGAGGCCGGCGGCACGCCGAAGGCGACGAGGTAGCCGCGGTGCGCGAGCGCGGCGCCGCGCAGGGCCGCGCGCGCGAATGCGTCGCTGCGCGCGATCGCGTGGTCCGAGGGCATGACGAGCAGCACCGGATCATCGGCCGTAACCGCGTGCACCGCGGCCAGGGTAAGAGCCGGCGCGGTGCCGCGCCCGGCCGGCTCGAGCACGACCGCCTTGGGGCGCGCGCCGATCGCCGCAGCCTGCTCGGCGACGAGGAAGCGGTGCGCCTCGTTGCAGATCACGAGCGGCTGCATCGAGCCGTCGACCCCGGCCGCGCGCGCCAGAGTTTCCTGCAGCAGCGTCCGTGCGCCGTTCAGCGCATGCAGCGGCTTCGGGTGAAGCTCGCGCGAGAGCGGCCACAGCCGGGTGCCGGAGCCGCCGCACAGGACGACCGGCTGGATCAGCGTCGGTACGACGCCCAGTTCGATCAAGTTTCCTCCTCGCAAAACCGGGGACGACCCGGTGCTCTTCTTGGCGGGTCTACGGATGCGGGCGCGCCTGGCGCCGGCGCTCGCCGTAAAGGCGCCGCCAGTTCCAGTCTGCGACAAACCGCGCCTGGTAATCTGCCTGGGCGCATTCCCCCATTTGGCGCATTTTTTCCGGGAACGCCTCGGCCCAGGCGAGGCGCCGCGCGAGCTCGCGCGCCGAGCCCGGATCGAAAAGCAGGCCGTTGCGGCCGGGCTCCACCAGGTTGGCGAACACCGGCAGGCGGCTCGCGATGACCGGAACCGCCTCGGCGAAAGCCATGACGAGCGCGTGGGGCCGCGCGTCGCAACTCAATCCGGGCACCACCAGGTAAGCGCACCGCTGCAGGCGCCTGCGCAGCTCCGCCGTGGTCGCGCCCGCCGTCGCGATCTCGACCCGGGCGCCGGGATTGAACTCGAGCGCCCGGAGCAGCACGTCGATGCCCTCCTCCGGCGCGAAACCGCCGACGTACAGGCCGCCGCGGCGAGCGCTCGCGGTCATTCGGGCTTCCAGCGCCGCGTCCGATATTGGATTTTCGGCGTCTTTCTGGCCGCCGCGGGATGCGCCGGAGCCTGCGCAGGCGGGACCGGATCGTAGACCGCGACCCTCAGCGCCTTGCGGGCCGGTTTCGCCTTGTGCTCGGGCTCCTGGGCATCGTCCTCGCGGCTGCCGCGGCCGCGCAGGCGGCCGGACGCGTAGAGATAACCGGCTGCGGTTGCTGCTGCGCTCATGGGTTGTTTCGGCTCCTTCAGGTGTTGCCCGGCATCCACGCCGAGCGGGTTTGAATCAGGTTCCAGTAGGACCTCGCCAGCGGGTCGCTCCGGTCGACGCGGCGTGCGGCCAGGGAGTGGTGCAGCAGCGCACCGAGGAGGTACACGAGCGTGAGGGCGCCGATCACCTGCGGGCGCCAGGTCCAGTCCGGGTAGGCGGCCAGCGCAAACTGGTGCGCGCGCTTCATCGCCGAAACGAGAAACCGCGCGTTGACCGAGCGGCCATGCAGGGCGCGCTGGACGAGCAGGTAGTGGAGCACGTCGTCAAGCGGGCTCGCCTCGCTCCGCGCCTGGCCCCATTCGTAGACGAAGAGCTGCGAGCCGAGGGTGCGGATGTTCCACGGCGCGAAGTCGCCCTGCGACAGCACGTACGGACCCGTCCAGTACAGCAGCGCCGTCTCGCAATCGCGGCGGGCCTCGCGCAGCGTTTTCAGCGTCGCCGCGGGCGCGCAGCCCTCGAGGCGCGAAAGCGACTGGTTGATCTGCTCGGAGCAGCCCGAGACCTCGAAGTCGGTGGAACGGAAGCGCGCCTTTCCGAGATTCGAGAGGAAGCGCTCATGGCCGGCGGTGAAGGCACGCGTCTCGCCCCAGCCTTGCGCCACGCTCACGACGAGGAAGCGCCGGCCGTCGACATTCGTCCCCTCTTCGAGGAGGCGCGGGACCTGGCCTTCCAGGCTGCGCACGTCGGCGAGCTCGCGCAGCCACTGCGCTTCGCGCGCGAGCTGCCGGTCGCCGGCTTCATCCGAGGCTGTCTTTACAAGCGAGTAGGTGACCACGCGTTTTGGCTTGCTTATGGACAGCAGGTGGCAGCAAGCGCCGTGCCTGGATCCACGACCGCCTAGAAAACAGGCGCTTACAGCATGAGCGACGCGGCATGGGCCGGAAAGAACGTCGCCTGCGCGCGGCTCGCACGCCCGGCGGCTCGCTCAAGCGGATGATTTCCAAGACAAGCTCGGGTCGCAGGGGCGCGACGTCGACAACTGACGAGACGCGTAATTGCTTCTACCATCGAGGGCATGCACGAGAGCGAGGCGCGGTTCCGCCGCTTGTCCGCGCTGTCGGCGGACATGTACTGGGAGCAGGACGAGGACCTGCGCTTCACCTCGTTCTCGAGCATCGCAGCGACCGACGTTCCGTGGCCGAGCACCGAAGCGCTCCTTGGCAAGGCGCGCTGGGAAACCGAGTACGTGAACATGACCGGCGTGGACTGGGCGGCGCACCGGGCCATGCTGCGGGCGCACCTGCCCTTTCGCGACCTGGAGCTCTGCCGCTACGACGACACCGGCCGCAAGGTATGGCTCAGGATCAGCGGAGAGCCGGTGTTCGACGCGGGCGGCGTTTTCCGGGGCTACCAGGGGATCGCTCGCAACATCACGGAGCGCCGGCGCGCCGAGGAGCTCCACGAGCTGGAGCACGCGGTGACCCGGATCCTGGCCGACGCCCAGAGTCCCGCGGCCGCCCTCCAGAGCGTGATTCGCGCCGTGTGCGACACCGAGGGCTGGGACTGCGGCCGCTACTTCAGCGTCGACAAGGAAGCGAACCTGCTGCGCTTCACGGAGGGCTGGGGCATCGACGACGACGCCGTGCAGCGCTTCATCGTCCTGTCGCGCGAGCTCGTCTACCGGCTGGGGGCCGGCATGTCGGGCCGCGCATGGCAGACGGGAGAGCCGGCCTGGGCGACCGACGTGGCGAGCGACCCGCGCTCGTCCAAGGACTTCGCCAACAAGGTCGGCTCGCGCGAGATCGGGATCCACGGAACCTTCGTCTTCCCGATCGTGTCGTCGGGCGAGACGCTCGGCGTCATCAACTTCGCCAGCCGGCGCCCGCGCGAGCCCGAGGAGCAGCTGCTCCAGGCGATCACCGCCATCGGCGCCCAGATCGGGCAGTTCCTGCGGCGGCGGCAGGCCGACGAGCAGCGCCAGATCCTCGAAGCGCAGCTCCACCAGGCGCAGAAGATGCAGGCGATCGGTACCCTCGCCACCGGCATCGCGCACGAGTTCAACAACGTCCTGCGAGCCATTCTCGCGAACGTGGAGCTCGCCCGCATGGATGCGCCGCCCGAGCATCCGGTGCGCGAGAGCATCGAGGAGATCGACAAGGCGAGCCGGCGTGCGCGCGACATCGTGCAGCGCATGCTCGCTTTCGCGCGCCCGCAGGCCGCGCAGCGCCGGCGCTTGCGTCTCCCCGACGTCGCGAGGGAAGCGATCCGGCTCCTCGAGCCTACGCTGCCGGCGCGAGTCGAGCTCGCGGCGCAGCTCGATGCCGATACGCCCGAGATCCTCGGCGATGCGACGCAGATCCACCAGCTCCTGCTCAACCTGTGCACCAATGCGTCGCAGGCCATGCCCGTCCACGGAGGAAGGATCGACGTGCGCGTGTGCCGCGTCCCCGCGCCACCCTCCGGCGACCATCAGCTCTCGCCGGAACCCCGCGCCCGCCTCTCGGTGTCGGATTCCGGCAGCGGCATCGATCCCGCCACCCAGAGCCGCATCTTCGAGCCGTTCTTCAGCACCAAGTCCGTCGGCGAGGGGACCGGCCTCGGCCTGGCGATCGTGCACGGTATCGTGCGCGCGCACGAAGGAACCATCGAGCTCAGGAGCGAGCCAGGCAGCGGGACCACGTTCGACATCTACTTTCCCGCGCTTCAGGGCGCGAAGCAGGAGATCCAGCCGCCCGCCACGTCCGAGGCGACGGGGCAATCGCCGCGCGGACCCTGCCACGTCCTTTTCGTGGACGACAGCGACGCCCTGGTCTCGGTCATGGTGCGCAGCCTTTCGCGCCGCGGCTACCGCGTGAGCGGCTACAGCTCGCCCGCAGACGCGCTGCGAGCGCTGCGCGATGTCTCACACGCGTGCGACGTCGTCGTCACCGATTACATCATGCCGGGGACTTCGGGCCTCGACTTCGCGAGGGAAGTGGCGGCGCTCCGTCCCGGCCTGCCGGTCGTGCTCTTTTCCGGGCACATCGACGACGAGCTCAGGCGCAAAGCGCGCGAGTCGGGCGTGCGCCAGCTCATGGGGAAGCTCGGTGCGGCCGACGAGCTGACGGAAGCGATCGAGCGGCTCACCGCGGCGCCGCGGCCGGACGCGCCGCGCTAGAGCCAGGGCATCAGGGAGGCGTGGATCACGTCGGGCACGCCCTGCCCGCCGACCGACCGGATCGCGAGGTCGACATCCTTCAGGCCGAAGCGATGCGTCGTCACCTTCTCCAGCGGAAACCGCTTCGACGCCAGCTGCGCCAGCGCCAGCTCGCACGCCTTGTAGCTGTGGCCGCGCGCGCTCTTGATGGTGATGAACTTCACCGTCACGCGCTCGAGCGGAAAGCTGGGGAACTCCTTGAGCTCCCCCTGGACCACGATGGTGCCGCCTTTGCGCTTCAAGGCCTCGATTCCCAGCAGGATCGGAATCGTCCCGGCGCCGGCGGTGCAATCGAGCACCACGTCGACGCCCTTGCCGCCGGTGATCTCCTTGATGCGGGCCAACGGGTCTTCGGCATTGACGTCGATGACGTAGTCCGCGCCCAGCGCTTTCGCCGTTTCCAATCTGGCCTTGTCCTTCGAGGTCCCGGTCACGATGATGAGCGATGCCCCCGCCTGCTTGCAGATCACCGTCTGCGAGAGCCCCTGCTGTCCCGGGCCCTGGATCAGCACGCTGGAGTCGTAGCCGACGCCGCCGTCGAAGAGCGACCACTCGACGCCGTTCGCCATCGGCGTCACCAGCCCGGCGAGCTCCGCGCTGACGCCCTTCGGCACGTGGTGCACGACCGCGTTCCAGGGCAGGTAGACGTACTGCGCGAACCCGCCCCAGAGATGCGGCGCGCGCTCCGCCGAGGTGTAGCCGTAGCGGATGCCCTCGGGATTGGTGCGCCAGTCGGTGTTCTCGCAATGCCGGTACTGGCCCTGATGGCACCACTCGCACTTGCCGCACATCACGTAGTGCTCGACGAAGACGAGGTCGCCTTCCTTGAAGCCCTTGCGCCGCGTGAACTCGCGGCCGGCGCTCGCGATGACGCCGATGTTCTCGTGCCCCATGATCACCGGGGCATTCGACGGCGGCGTCTTGTACAGCTTCACGTCGGTGCCGCAGATTCCGGCCACCTCCATCTTCAGGAGCGCGCCGTCCGCAGGAATCTCGGGCATGGGGAACTCGCGGATTTCGGTCCTGCCCGGCCCGGTCCGCACCGCCGCCAGTACTTTTTCCACCGTCGCATTCCTCCGACGTTGCTCGGATAATGGGGGCGAGTTTCTCATGCTTGCGCCCTCCAGAAAGGAACCCGGCCGCCTCGAGGCCGCGTCGCGGCTGAAGGCGTGGGCCCGCAGCCGCTTCTCGTTGGCCGCCGACGCCACCCTCCTGGTGTCGGAGATCGAAAGCGCCCAGGCGGGATTTCCGCCGCTGTCCACGGTCGTCGCGTTCTGGACCGCGGAGCGAAGGCACTACCACTGGCGCATCTTCAAGCCGCTCGAGGACGTGGTCGAGGACGACCTTCCGCCCGCCTGGTACAAGCCGGCGCTGGAAGTCGATGCGGGGATGCAGTGCGGCTGCTGCTAGTCGCCGACGACCGCCAGGCCCTTGGCGATCCGGGTGAAGCGCAGCTCGACGTGCTTGCCGCAGGCCTTGCCCAGCGCCTCGGTGAGCGCGGCGGCGTCGTCGACCTTCATGCCGAGGCACGCGTCGGACTGGGCGGTCTGCGCGTCCCAGGCGACGTCGACCTTGGCTTTGCAGACGACGCTGCCTTTGTGGTAGACCCGCAGGAGATAGCGCCCGGTGAGCTCGGCTTCCTCGCCGCCCGGAATGAGCGAGCGGGCGAAGCAGGTCGCCTCCGAACGCGGGACCAGCACGCCGTTTTCCTGCCCGACGGCAAAGTCGCCGCAGATGAAGCCGAATTCGCGCACCGCTGCCATACCTCGCACCTTACCGGGTCGCCATACGGCCCGGTGAAAACTTCGGTCAGG
>DASXAO010000153.1:0-17162 GCA_036406675.1 Burkholderiales bacterium | reverse complement strand
CCAGAGCTGGAAGCCGCGCATGCGCCCTTCGCTCTGCTGCGGCATCTCGGAATGGATGATGCCGCGCGCGGCGCTCATCCACTGCACGTCGCCCGGGCCGAGGTCGCCGGTGTTGCCGTGGTCGTCCTTGTGCTGCATGTGGCCGTCGAGCATGTAGGTCACGGTCTCGAAGCCGCGGTGCGGATGCGACGGAAAGCCGGCGAGGTAGTCGTCGGGGTCGTCCGAGAAGAACTCGTCGAGCATGAGGAACGGGTCGTGGCGCGCGAGCTGGCTCGAGCCGAGGCTGCGCCGCAGCTTCACCCCCGCGCCGTCGGAAGCCGCGATCGACGGAATTACCCTCTCCAGTTTACGAATGGTCATTCGCTCTTCCTTTCTCTATGCCGCAAGCCGCGTTTGCTGCTTTGTAAGCGGCCTCTCCGCGTACTCTGTGACAAGGCGCTGCGCGCGGGCCTGGGCGCCAATCAAGCTGTTATTGCGGCTCTCGGCGGAGATTGCAAGCCCTTCGGCGTACACGAACTCGACGTCGGCGATGCCGATGAAGCCGAGGAACTGGCGCACGAACTGCGTCTGCGAATCCTTGTCGCCGTAGATGCCGCCGCGCGCCGCGAACACGTACGCCTTCTTGCCGGTGAGCAGGCCCACGGCGCCCTTCTCGGTGTACTTGAACGTCGCGCCGGCCCGGGCGAGATGGTCGAACCACGCCTTGAGCTGCGAGGGCACGCCGAAGTTGTACATCGGCAGCCCGAGCACCAGCACGTCGGCGCGGCGCAGCTCGTCGATCAGCGCGTCCGAGTAGGCAATCACCGCGCGCTGCTCCGGGGTCCGCTCTTCCGGCTTCGCGAAGAAAGCCCCCGCCCGCGCGCCATCGAGGTGCGGCACCGGCTCGGCTGCCAGGTCCCTTTGAACGAGTCTGCTTTCGGGGTGCTGCTCGCGCAGCACGGCCACGAACTCGTCGGCGAGGCGGCTCGACTGGCTCGTGCCGCCGAGGATGCTGGACTTGATTTGCAGGATGTTCATGAGCCCTCCAATTGATCGTTGGAGGTATTCAACTATTGATCCCATCGATTAAAAAGCGGAATATTTAGGCTATATCATTCGATTTAATAGATTTATATGGCCCTCCCCAAGATCTCGCTCGACCAGTGGACGACGCTGGTCGCTGTGGTCGAATCAGGCGGCTACGCCAAGGCGGGCGAGGCGCTCCACAAAAGTCAGTCCACGCTCACGTATGCCATTCAAAGGCTGGAGGAGCTGCTCGGGGTCAAGGTGTTCGAGATCCGCGGTCGAAGAGCGGTCCTTACGCCGACGGGTGAGGTGCTCTATCGCCGCGGCAAGACGCTGGTCGACGAGGCCACCCGCCTCGAGCACGCCGCGGGCGAGCTCGCAAAGGGCTGGGAGGCCGAGATCCGGATCGCGGTCGAGATGCTCTTCCCCACGTGGCTGCTGGTGCAGTGCATCGGGGCGTTCTCCGCCGAGCGCTTCGACACGCGCATCGAGCTCTACGAGACGGTGCTCGGCGGCACCGACGAGGCGCTCGCCGCCCGCCGCGTCGACTTCGCGATCACTTCGAACCTGCCGCAGGGTTTCCTGGGCGACGAGCTCATGCAAGTGCGCGGCGTGCTGGTCGCGGCGCCTTCGCACCCGCTGCACCGCCTTGGCCGGCCGGCGACGCTCGAAGACCTGCGGCAGTACCGCCACATCGTGATCCGCGACTCGGGAATCCAGCGCACCCGCGGGGCCGGCTTTCTCAACGAGCGACGCTGGACCGTGTCGCACAAGGCGACCTCGCTCCACGCCGTCCTGCTGGGGCACGGCTACGCCTGGTTTCCCGACGAGGCGATCCGGGGCGAGCTCGAACGCGGCGCGCTCGCGCCGGTACCGCTGCGGGAGGGAGCCGAGCGCAGCAGAAGCCTCCATCTCGTCTTCGCCGACCGCGACGCCGCAGGTCCCGGAACGCTGCGGCTTGCGGAGATCATCCGCACAAAGGTCAGGGAGGAGTGCGCGCGCGCGCCAGAATCCGCCCCGACGTAGCCACGGCCGCGCCTGATTTCGCGGGCATCCTGCTCTCCAACCTCCGCGGAGGGTCGGAATGAAAACCGCGCTTGCGAAGATCGCCGTCATCGTCGTGCTCGCCGTCGCGCTCTTCGTGCCGGTGGCGATGATCCAGAGCCTCGTCGCCGAGCGCCAGCAGCGGCGCGACGAGGCCGTGAACGGCATCGCCGAGGGCTGGGGCAAGCGCCAAACGCTTGCCGGGCCCTACGTCGCGCTGCCGTACGCGCGCAGCTGGACCCAGGTCACGCAGGAAGTGGCCGACGGCAAGGCGCGCGAGCGGCGCACCGAGCGCACCGAATCGCAAATCGTGCATGTCCCCCCGGAGAACGTGACGTGGGTCGCCTCCGCGGAGATCGGCGAGAAGGCGCGCGGCATCTACAAGGCGCGCCTCTACAACGCGAAGCTGGAGGCGCAGGGAACGATCCGGATTCCGCCGGGCGCGAGCCTCGAGGACGGCAAGAGCCGCTACAAGTGGGGCACGCCGCGCCTCGTGATCGGCATCGGCGACCCCCACGGCATCCGCGCCGCCGAATCGGTCGCCGTCGGCAACAGGCGCTACAACTTCGTTCCCGGCACCGGAGAGGCCGCATTTCCCGGTGGGCTGCATGCGCCGCTATCCGACGCCCACGTCGGCGCGTCGCAGACGCTTTCCTTCTCGTTCTCGCTCGAGCTCGGCGGGTCGGAATCCTTCGCCATCTCGCCGCTCGGCGCGGACACCTCGGTCTCGATGCGCGCCGGTTGGCCGCACCCGTCGTTTCAGGGGCGCTTTCTGCCCGCCCGCCACGAGATCGGCCCCGACGGATTCACCGCCGAATGGAAGGTCTCGCGCTTCGCCGGCCAGAGCCCTTCGCAGTCGGACTGCCCTTGGCCCTGCGGCGTGGCGGCGGAGAGCATCGCGGTCTCGTTCATCGAGCCGGCCGGGCTGTACCAGCAGCTCGAGCGCACCTCGAAGTACGGGTTCCTCTTCATCGGCCTCACCTTCGCCGCGTTCATGCTGCTCGAGCTGCTGAGGCGGCTCGCGCTGCACCCGGTCCAATACACGCTCGTGGGCCTCGCGCTCGCGATCTTCTTCCTTCTGCTGGTCGCGCTCTCGGAGCACATCGCGTTCGCGGCGGCATATGCGATCGCCGCGGCCGCGTGCGTCGGGCTCGTGAGCGCGTATCTCGTGCGCGCGCTCCGCAGCGCGCGCCTCGGGTTGGGGTTCGGCGCCGCGCTCGGCGCGCTCTACGCGGTGCTGTACGTGCTCCTGCAGGCCGAGGACTATTCGCTGCTCGGCGGCTCGCTCCTGGTCTTCGGCCTGCTCGCCGCGGTCATGCTCGGAACGTGGCGCGTGGACTGGTACCAGCTGATTCGGGGTCAGAGCCCGAATTCGCTGTTGCGTACGTGAAAATAGGGACAGTCCCTAATTTCCGGGGACGCGCAGCTAACGGAAATTAGGGACTGTCCCTATTTTCCCGAATTCACTTGTTGAGCTGGATCCCCGCGGTCTTGAGGACCTTGTCCCAGCGCGCGATCTCGCGCCGGATGTGCGCGTCGAGCTCGGCGGGGCCGGCGCCGATCGGCTGCGAGCCGGTGGTCGCAAGGCGCTCGAGCACTTTCTCGTCCTTCAGCGCTTTCGCCGCCGCGGCGTGGACCTTGTCGACGATCTCTTTCGGCGTCTTCGCCGGCCCCAGCAGGCCGTACCAGCCGCTCACGGCGAAATCGGGCATGCCGGCCTCGGCCGTCGTCGGCACGTCGGGCAGGCCGGGCGCGCGCTTCTCGGCGGCGATCGCGAGGCCCTTCATCTTTCCGGACTTGACGTGCGGCGTGATGATCGAGATCACCGACCACATGTACGGCACGTGGCCCGCGAGCACGTCGGCCGACGCGGGGCCGCTGCCCTTGTACGGGATATACGCCGCGCGCACCCCGGCGAGCTGCTTGTAGAGCTCGGCGGCGAGGAAGCCGGCGCTGCCCGGGTCGGTGGCGTAGGAAAGCTTGTCGCCCTGCGGCTTCGCCCAGGCGGTGAACTCGGCGAGCGTCTTTGCCGGCACCGAAGGATGCGTCACCAGCACCGTAGGCTCGTGCGAGACGAGCGTGATCGGCGTGAAATCGCGCAGCGTGTCGTACGGCAGCTTCTCGACCAGCGTCGGATTGGTCGCGTGGCTCACGTAGCAGAGGAGCAGCGTGTAGCCGTCGGGCGCCGCCTTGGCCACCACGTCGCTTCCGATCACGCCGCCCGCGCCGCCGCGGTTCTCGATCACCACCGGCTGGCCGAGGTGGTCCTGCAGCGCCGGGGTGAAGCTGCGCGCGGTGATGTCGGTGCCCCCGCCCGGCGCCGCGGGCACGATCAGCCGGATCGGCCGCGTCGGATATTGCGCCAGCGCGTCTGCACCGAACATGCCAAGCAGAAACAACGCCGATGCGGCAGCGAGCACCCGTGCGAGCATGTATCCTCCCTGGAGATTTTCAGTCTAGCGTATCCGCCACCACCCAGGAGAAGCGATGCAATTCACCCGCACCAAGGTATCGCTCGTCGCCGCATCGACGCTCGCGCTCGGCTTCGCCGCCGGCATCGCGGTCGGGCAGATGAAGCCGCCCGCCGAGAGCAAGGGCATCAGCGCAGACCACCTGCGCTCGATCGACCTCACCAACGAGATCGACTCGGTCAAGGGCCGGCCTTTGCGCATGCGCCGCATCCTGCTCCTCCCGGGCGGCGTGATCGGCCTGCACAGCCACAAGGACCGCCCGACGGTGAGCTACGTCCTGCAGGGCGAAGTGACCTACCACGAGGAAGGCCAGCCCCCCAAGGTGGTGAAGGTCGGCGAAGGCCTCGCCGAAGGCAAGTCGACCACGCACTGGGCCGAGAACCGCGCCGGCGTCGCCGCGATCTGGATCGCGGTGGACATTCCCAAAGAACCCTGAGCCCAAGGCGCTGTCAATCCCGCATGACGATCAAGCTCAACCACACCATCGTCCACTCGAAGGACCCGCGCGCCGCGGCGAGCTTCTTCGCCGAGCTCTTCGGCCTGGAGAAGCCGCGGCCCTTCGGGCCGTTTCTCGACGTGGAAGTGCAGAACGAGGTGACGCTCGCGTTCCTCGACGCCGAGGACATGGAGGTCCAGGCGCAGCACTATGCCTTTCTCGTGAGCGAGCAGGAGTTCGACCAGATCTTCGGCCGCGTCCAGGCGCGCGGGCTCAAGTACTGGGCGGATCCCGGGCAGAAGCAGGAAGGGAAGATCAACCGCCACTACGGCGGCCGCGGCGTCTACTTCGAGGATCCGAGCGGCCACCTGCTCGAGATCATCACCCGGCCTTACGGCAGCGACCTGCCCGGCCGGTAATTGCCTAGCGGCTGGCCTGCGTGCGCTGCTGCAGCGCGGACCACATGTAGGCCGGGTGCGAGTGGAACAGCATCCCTTCGTCCGGCTCCGCGGTCGACCATGCGCCGCGCGCGATCTCGCGCGCGAGCTCGCCCTGTCCCCACGTCGCGAAGCCGGCGAAGTAGCGTGCGTCGTGCGGAGACTCGCGAATGATGCGGTCGAGCGCTTCGGTGCCGACCGCGAGGAAGACATCGTCGAAGAGCCGTCGCGAGCCCGCGCCGGCATCGGCGTGCGCCAGCGCGAAGAGCGCCTGCCGGTTTCTCGGGCCGCCGAGATAGATCGGCTCGTCGACCTTCTTCGCATCCGGCTCGTCGGGAAACGCCGCGGCCACCGTAGTTTGCGTGACGCGGTTGATGATGAAGCCGACGTGCTCTGCGCCCTGCGGCATGACGAATACCACCGCGCGGCTGTAGAACCCCGTCGTCTGCGGCGAGGCGACGAGCAGGAGAGGCTTGTCCAGGCTTTGCGCGCGAGCCGAGAACGACCCGGCCGCGATCAGACAGCCCACTGCGAATCTAGCCAGCAACCCGGTTTCCATGCCGCTCTCCCGGTTGTGCGCGTCCCTGCAAAATACGGGCACTCGGCGGCGCGGCCGAGGAATCGCGCACGAATGCCCACAGAGTCTTTGACCCCTGAGATTCTTTTGCAACCGCAGGCGTAATCTTGCGCACCAAGGAGGTGTCTTATGTCACGCCACGCCGGCCCCCGCATCGACCCGCGAGCGGACTCGCGCATCGATCCCGAAGGCAGGCGCCTGCCGATCAAGCTCGACAGCACTTCCAACGGCGAATTCGTGCCGGTGCCGCTCTCGGGCGCCAACCGCGCCGCGAACAGGTTGGCGCATCAAGCCGCTTCGGATTCTTCAAAGAAGTTAGGGTTTACCCGAAGGAAATTCCTGGTTTCTTCCTGCGGGGCGGCGAGCACGCTGCTCGCGTTCAACAGCGCCAACGCGGCCGCGGGGAAGGCCGGCGGCTTCTTCGACGTCTCGCCCGAGGCGGCGCGCGACCTGCAGCTCGCGCGCGCGCAGACCGGCCCGGCGAAAGACGAGTTCATCTTCGACGTGCAGGGCCACTTCATCGACACGCCCAAGGGCAATTCGAAGGGGCCCGAGGTCTTCATCAAGGACGTGTTCATGGACAGCGACACCGACGTGATGGTGCTGTCGTTCGTCCCTTCCACGCGCGCCGACGAGCCGGTCACCATCGAGGCCGCCGATGCGGTGCGCCGCATCGTCGACAAGCTCGAAGGAACGCACCGGCTCCTGGTCCACGGGCGCGTGAACCCGAACCAGCCCGGCGACCTCGAGACCATGGACGAGCTGAAGGAGAAGTGGCACGTCAGCGCCTGGAAGACCTACACCCAGTACGGTCCGCAGAACAGGGGCTACTTCCTCTCCGACGAGGTCGGCGTGCGCTTCATCGAGAAGGCGCGCGCGCTCGGCGTGAAGACGATCTGCGTGCACAAGGGGCTGCCGTTCGGCCGCCAGTCCTACGAGCACAGCCAGTGCAGCGACATCGGCGTGGTGGCGAAGCGCTTCCCGGACGTGAACTTCCTCGTCTACCACTCCGGCTTCGTCACGAGCGTCCCCGAGCAGGCCTACGACGAGAGCGGCCGGCGCGATGGCATTGATACTCTCATCACCTCCCTCCGGAAGAACGACATTGCTCAAGGTTCCAACGTGTATGCCGAGCTGGGCAGCACCTGGCGCTTCCTGATGCGCGAGCCGGAGCAGGCCGCGCACGCGCTGGGCAAGCTCGTCCGCTACTGCGGCGAGAACAACGTGCTCTGGGGCACCGACTCGATCTGGTACGGCTCGCCGCAGGACCAGATCCAGGCCTTCCGCACTTTCCAAATTTCGGCCCCATTGAGAGATCGGTTTGGTTATGCGGAAATCACCCCGTCGGTGCGCGCGAAGATCTTCGGGCTGAACGCCGCCAGGGTTTACGGCCTGAGCGCCCAAGAGATCAAGAAATACACCCGGACCGATCAGGTCTTCAGGGAAAGAACGGCGTATCGGGAGCATCCCGAGCCGCACTTCCTCACCTACGGCCCGAAGACGCGCCGCGAGTTCCTGAGCCTGCTGGCCGCGGGCGAAGGCTAGACGCGCTATTCGAGCGCGGCCCGGAGCTGCAATGTGGTGGCGCGCAGGCGCGTGGCCATGTGCAGCGCCAGGTTGAACAGTAATTTTGCGTGCAGCGATGGCGCTTCCCGCGCCATTCGCTCGAGCATGGGGCGGTTCAGCGCGTACAGCACCGTCGGGCCTTCGCAGACCGCCTCCGCGGAGCGCGGCCGATTCTGCAGCACGGCCATTTCGCCGAAGGCGAGCCCCGGGCTGTAGGTGGAAAGCCGCCGCGTGCGCGCCGGATTGGCCAGGTGGATGCGCAGCGTGACCGCGCCCCGCGCGAGCAGGTACATGGCGCCGGGTGCCGTGCCCTCGGTGAACAGCACCGCGCCGGCGGGATAGGCCTCGCGGCGCAGAAAGCCTGCGAGGGCGGCAGTCTCGTCCGGCGACATGCCGCTGCAAAGCTCCATCTGCGCGAGCGGGAGCTCGTCGGCATCGCGCCGTTCGGGCCAGTGGCGCTCCAGGATGCGGTCCTCGGCGTCCTCGAGCGCCGCATCCAGGTCCGCGAACCAGGCGTGCTCCGGAACGACGCGCGTTACGCCGGCGAGGCGAAGCACGCGGCCGCGGCGCCCGCCGGGCCGCACTTCGGCGAGCGCCACGCGCGTGCCTTCGTCGCGCAGCC
This sequence comes from Burkholderiales bacterium, assembly GCA_036406675.1. Classification (GTDB taxonomy): domain Bacteria; phylum Pseudomonadota; class Gammaproteobacteria; order Burkholderiales; family SG8-39; genus SCGC-AG-212-J23. The sequence goes on along the minus strand of DASXAO010000153.1, from coordinate 9,004 downwards.
GCGCGAACGTCTGCATCAGCACGAAAGCGCCGGTGGTATCGATCTCGGATACGCGACTCATGTCCACGATCAGATGCTTGCGTCCGCCCGCGCGCTGCTCGATCTCCCTGCCGCAACGATCGGCGGTGCCGAAGAACACGGCCCCCTCCAGCTCCACCACGAGGAGCTGCAGGCCGTGCTCCTGGAGGAAGACGCGCTGCGCCTCGGGACGCACGCGAAGCGCAGCGCGGGCAGTGCCGTCGTAGGTTCCGCGGATCGGCACGCGACTCGTGTTGTGCACGTACAGAAACACCATGCCGGCGATTCCCACCAGGATTGCCGGCGCGGTGCCCAGCACGAGCGTGACGAGCATGACCAGCACGCCGATCGCGACATCCGCGCGCGGATTCCCCGCGAGGCGCCGCGCCCACGCCGACGCGACGTCCAAGCCGACCACCGCCAGCACGCCGGCCCAGGCAGCGAGCGGCATCCAGAAGAGGAGCGGCGCCGCGGCGAGGCCGATGCCGCCGATCATCAGGCCGTTCACGACACCCGACAGGCGCGTGCGACCGCCGGCGTTGTAGTTGGTCACGCCGCGGAACGGCGCGGCGGCGCTCGCCACGCCGCCGGCCGCCGCTATGGCGATGTTCGCGATTCCCTGGCCGACCAGCTCGCGCCGGCTGTCGTAGCGCATGTTGCTGGTGATTGCGAGCACCGAGGAGGAAAGCAGGCTCTCCAGCGATCCCACGAATGCAAGGGTCAGCGTGGCGGGCAGCAGGTCGATCAGCACCGAGAAGGTCGGCCTGTCGAGCACGACCTTGGGCACTTCCCAGGGCAACGGCGGAAAGCTGCCGTTGACCAGGTCCCAGGGAACCGGCCCGACGCGAAAGGAGGAGAAGAACGCGAGCGTGTAGTGCGCCAGCGTGCCGGCAAGGATCGCCACCGCCGGCGCCGGCCACTTCGGCAGGCGCTTGCGCACCTGCACCAGCGTGGCAATGGTAGCCAGGCCGACGAACAGCGCGCCGGGCCGCATGGCCGGAAGCTGGTGCAGCGCGCTCCACCAGTCGCCGGGGCCCGGCGTTCCGAGCAGCGTCGGAACCTGCGGCAGGGCAACCAGAATACCTAGCGCGACCATGAAGCCCGAAATCACCGGGTATGGAAGAAAGCGCAGCGCGCTGCCCATGCCAAGCACGCCGAAGACGACCTGGATCGCGCCGGCCATCATCAGGCAAAGCAGGAGCACGCCGAGCACGCGCGGCCCGAGCGCCGCGCCGGCGTCGCTCAATGCCGGGTGCGCAAGCGCGAGCGCCACGATGCCGGCCGTCAGCACCGAGACCGAGCCCCGCGGGCCGCTGATCTGGCAGGGCGTGCCGTTGATCGTGACCAGGCCGGCGACGAGCGCCGTGACCAGCCCGGCGAGCATCCCGTGGCCGACGTAGTCCGGGCCGAGGGGCGCAAAGGCCAGCATCGCCGCGGTGACCGCGTAAGGCAGCCCTACGATCGAGCTCGCCAGGCCGCCGCGAAAATCCCCGGCAAGATGGGGAAAGCGCTTGCGCCAGCCTCCCGATCGCACGCCGGAGACGCGCTGCGAACTCCCGAGGCTCACTTCGGCGGAGCGACCTTGACCTCGCCGGCGAGGCCGGCCCTGTCGATGGCGCGCTGCACCTCGCCCGATTTCTTCGCGTCCTCGACGAAAGCAGCGACGTATTGCGCCGCCGCCGGCCGGTTCTTCGGCAGCGCGAACGCGAGCTGCAGCCCGGAGAACGCGTCGTCGAGCAGGCGCGAGCCCGGCAGCGTCTGCGCGCGCGAGCGCAGGATGAAGCGGTTTTGCGCGTAGCCCTCGGCCTTGCCGTCGCGCATGAGGCCGAAGGCCTCGTTCTCGTTGTCCGACGCGACCACCTTGGCGTTCTTGAGCGTGCGCTCGAGGATCATGAGCGGCGCCGCGTTCTTCACCGCGGCGACGCGCATGCCCGGCTTGTCGAAGTCGGCCATGGTGCGCGCGCTCGAGCCCGGCGGCACCAGGATGGTGAGAAAGCCGTCGGCGGCGAGATGCGCCGGCGCGAAGTCGACCAGGTTGCGCCGCGCGGGGTCGATCGCCACTACCGCGACGTCCCAGGTGTTCGTGGCGGAGTCGGCCATGAGCTTCGGGATCGCCGGGTAGTCGATGATCCGAGCCGGCACGCCGGCGCTTGCCGCGAGCGCGCGGCCGAGGTCGACCGTGGTGCCCTTCACCTCGCCGCTCGAAGCGTCCTTCACGCCGATGATGGGGTTCGACGTCAGCACCGCTATGCGCAGCGTGCCCGACGGCGCGAGCTGACTCTTCGCCTCCGGCGACGGGGCCGGCGGGGTCTGCGCGCACCCGGCCAAGACGGCCAGCGCGCCCAGCAATGCGATGGGTTTCATGGGCCTCTCCTCTCGTCGCGATTGTATGCGTTTGGTTAGAATCGGAGCGCCATGCTCTACGACCTCCTGTTACGCGGCGGCCGGGTCATCGACCCGGCCCAAAGCCTCGACGGCGCCTACGACGTTGCGATCCGGGAGGGCCGCATCGCGGCGGTGCTGCCGGCGATCGCGCCCTCGAGCGCGCGCGAGGCGATCGACGTTTCGGGCAAGCTCGTGCTGCCCGGGCTCATCGACACGCACGCGCACGTGTTCCAGTACGTCACCGGCCGCTTCGGCCTCGAGGCCGACCTGTGCGGCGTGCGCTCCGGCGTCACGACGCTCGTCGACCAGGGCGGCCCTTCGTGCATGACGCTGCCCGCGTTCCGCGAATTCGTGGTGCAGGCGAAGAAGAGCCGCGTGGTCGTGTTTCTCTCGGCCTACCTGGTGGGCGGGATGGAGGGGCATTTCTATCCGAACCTCTACCGGCCCGACTGCATCGACGTCGACGCGACGGTGAAGTCGGCGAACGAGAACCGCGACATCGTCAAGGGCTTCAAGGCGCACGCCGAGCTCGGCGGCTTCGCGCGCTGGGGCATCGAGTCGATCCGGCTCTCGGCCGAGATCGGGAAGCAGGCGAACCTGCCCGTCTACATCCACTTCGGCCAGCTCTGGGACCTCCCTGAATCGGGCGCGAACGGCGTCGACCCGGACACCATCCTCGAGCAGGTCGCGCCGCTCCTCAAGCCGGGCGACATCCTGGCGCATCCCTTCACGCGGCATCCCGGCGGCTTCGTCGGCCGCGACGGCAAGGTCCACCCGATCGTCAAGGAAGCGCTCGCGCGCGGGCTCAAGACCGACGTCGGCCATGGCTCGCACTTCAGCTACCGCATGGCGCGCATCGCGCTCGACGCCGGCATCGTGCCCGACACGCTCGGCGCCGACATGCACGGCTACAACACCCGCGTTCCTGCTCCTTCATCTTCCCTGAAGGGAACGCCGAACGAGCACCCCGACAAGGAGCACATGTTCTTCGGCCAGACGCGCTTCTCGCTCGTCTCGGCGATGAGCTCGATGCTCGCGCTCGGCCTGCCGCTCGAGGCGATCGTGCCGATGGTCACCACCAACCCTGCGCGCATGCTCGGCATGCAGGGCGAGATCGGCAGCCTCAAGCCCGGCGTCACCGCCGACGTGAGCGTGCTGCGCGACGAGCGCGGCCGCTGGACCCTGCGCGACAACGAAGGCACCCAGGTGCGCACCGAGCGCATGCTGCGGCCGGATTTCTGCCTGCGCCAGGGCGCTCGGCACGACGCGGACGCCTCGATCCTGCCGCCGCTCGCGGAAGCGGCGTGACCGCAAAGGGCGTCGGGGCCCGGCTCCCGCGCAAGGAAGACGAGCGTTTCCTGCGGGGCCAGGGCGAGTACGTCGCCAACATCCGCCTTCCCGGCCTGCTCGAGGTCGCCTTCGTGCGCTCGCCGATGGCGCACGCCAGGATTCGCGCCGTCGCCAAGCCCGCCGGACTGGAGACGCTGGTGTTTACCGCAGAGGATCTGGAAGGCGTGCAGCCGATCCGCGCCGTCTCGGGGCTCAAGGGCTTCAAGGCTTCGGAGCAGCCGATCCTCGCGCGCGGCAAGGTGCGCCAGGTGGGCGAGCTGGTCGCGATGTGCGTCGCGCAGACGCGCGCCGAAGCGGAAGACCTCGCCGATCTGGTAGAGATTCAGTCCGAGGAGCTTCCGGCAGTGGTCGACATGCTGCAAGCGCGCGCCCATCCGCCCGCCCTGGTGCACGAGGAATGGGGCGACAACGTCTTTCTCGAATCGCTCGTCGACGATGATTTATCCCAGGTAAAGCGAGATGCCGCTGTTTCCGTAAAGAGGAAAATCAAGACCGCACGTCAGCACATGTCGCCGATGGAAGGCCGCGGCGTGGTGTGCGAGTGGAACCGGCGCCTGGGACAGCTCGTGATGCACAGCGCGGCGCAGATGCCGCACGTCAACCGCGCCGGCCTCGCCGAGTGCCTCGGCATCGACCAGGGCGCGATCCGCGTCATCGCGCCCGACGTCGGCGGCGGCTTCGGCTACAAGGGGATCCTGCTCCCCGAAGAGGTGGCGCTCGCGTGGCTGTGCCGGCGCCTGGGCCGTCCGGTGCGCTGGATCGAGGACCGGCGCGAGCAGCTCTCGGCGAACGCCAACTGCCGCGAGCATCACTACGACCTCACGCTCTACGCCGACGCGAAGGGAAAGATCCTCGGCATCGACTGCGAGGCCACGGTCGACTCCGGCGCGTATTCCTCGTACCCGTTCTCGGCCTGCCTCGAGGCCGCGCAGGTCGGCTCGATCCTCCCCGGCCCCTACAAGATGGACCGCTACCGCTGCCGCACCTGGTCGGTCGCGACGAACAAGGCGCCGATCCTGCCCTACCGCGGCGTGGCGCGCACCGGCGTGTGCTTCGCGCTCGAGCTGATGGTCGACGCCGCCGCGCGCGAGCTCGGCATCGAGCCCCACGAGATGCGGCTCGCCAACCTGGTGCAGCCCGCCGAGATGCCGTTCGACAACATCACGAAGAAGCACTTCGACAGCGGCGACTATCCCGAGGCGGTGCGACGTGCCGCGCAGATGATTGGCCTTGCCAAGATAAGAGAACAACAGAAATCAGCCACTGAGAACCTCTCTTCTGGTTACCCCGCTGCACGGCGTATCGGCGTCGGCTTTTCCATCTACTGCGAGCAGGCGGCGCACGGCACCTCGGTGTACCACGGCTGGGGCATCCCGATGGTGCCGGGCCACGAGCAGTGCGCGGCGCGCCTCACGCCCGACGGCGTGCTCGAGCTTCGCATCGGCGCGCACTCCCACGGCCAGGGCATGGAGACCACGCTCGCCCAGGTTGCGCACACCGTGCTGGGAATCGATACGAACAATGTAAGGCTCATTCACGGCGACACGGCATTGACGCCCTACTCCACCGGCACCTGGGGCTCGCGCAGCATGGTCATGTCGGGCGGCGCTGTCGCTGCGGCGTGCGACGCGATCGGCGCTCGCGTGAAGTCGATAGCCTCGAAACTGCTGGAGGTGTCGGCGGCGGATTTGATTTTTGAAAACGGAAACATTCGCGTGGAGGGAACCGACCGTAGGCTAACCTTGGCCGAGGTAGCCCACACTTGGTATCGGAAACCGCAACTCCTTCCGGCCGACGTCGATCCGGCGGGGCTCGAAGCGACCGCGGGCTACAAGGCGAAGGTCGACACCGGGACCTTCAGCTATGCCTGCCACGCGGCGAGCGTCGCGGTCGACACCGAGACCGGCCAGGTCGAGATCCTCGACTACGTGATCGTCGAGGACGGCGGCACGCTCGTGAATCCGCTGATCGCCGACGGCCAGGTTTACGGCGGCACGGCGCAAGGCGTGGGCACCGCGCTCTACGAGGAAATGCCGTTCGACGCGCAGGGCCAGCCGCTCGCCACCACGCTCGCGGACTACCTGCTGCCGAGCGCCACCGAGGTGCCCGCGATGCGCATCGACCACCTCGAGACGCCCTCGCCCTACACCCGCTTCGGCCAGAAGGGCATCGGCGAAGGCGGCGCCATCGCGCCGCCGGCGGCGATCGCCAACGCGGTGAACGACGCGCTGGCGCCGCTCGGGGTCGAGATCACCGAATCGCCGCTCACGCCGCGGCGCATCGTCGAGGCGCTGCTCAGGGTGGGGAAATGAGGGCGGGGCGATGAAAGCGCCGGCGTTCGACTACGCGCGCCCCAAGGACGTCGCAGAGGCGGTGAAGCTCCTGGCCGAAGGCGGCAGGGCCGCCGCCGGCACGCAGTCGCTCGGCCCGATGCTGAACCTCCGTGTCGCGCATCCGACTCTTCTCGTGGACCTCAGGGGAATCGACGAGCTCCGTTCCGTTTCGGAGAACGAAAAAGCCGTGACGCTGGGCGCCTGCATCACGCACGCGCAGATCGAGGACCGCAAGGTCCCCGATCCGACGGGCGGGACGATGGCGTCGGTCGCCGCGAGCATCGCGTATCGCGCGGTGCGCAACCGCGGCACGATCGGCGGCAGCCTCGCCCACGCCGATCCCGCGGCCGACTGGCCGACCGCCCTCACGCTTTTGAACGCTGTTGCTCTCATTCAAGGTCCCAAGGGCAGGCGGGAGATACCGGTGGAGTCGCTCATCACCGGGATCTTCACCACGGTCCTCGCCGCCGACGAGCTCATCGTCGCGCTGCGCATCCCGAAGCGCTCGCGGCGCGCGCGCTACGGCTACTGGAAGTTCTGCCGCAAGGCGGGGGAATTCGCCCACGCCATCGGCGCGGTGCTGCAAGACCCGGAAACGAGGGAGTGGCGCGCGGTGCTCGGCGCCCTCTCCGGTCCTCCTTGCCTCATCCAGGAGAAAACCCTCGACGACGCGAGCCTGATTTCGAGCGTGGCGGGCATCGGCGAGGATGCCTATTCGCGCCGGCTCCACGCGGTGGCGCTCAAGCGCGCGCTCGCCCAGATCCAATAGGACTTTCATGCTTCGACTTCTTCTCATCACCGCCCTCCTCCTCGCCGTTCCTGTTTCGAAGGCTCAGTCGTGGCCGCAAAAGCCGGTGCGCGTGATCGTGCCGTTCGCGCCGGGCGGCGCGTCGGACCTGATGCCGCGCGTCGTCGGCGAGAAGCTCACCGCGATCTGGGCCCAGCCGGTGGTGATCGAGAACCGCCCGGGCGCGGCCGGGAACATCGGCATGGAGGCGGGCGCGAAGTCGGCGCCGGACGGCTACACGCTGCTCGCGGCGCCGAACGGCAACCTGGTGGTGAACCCGCACATGTATTCCAGGCTCGCCTACGACGTGCTCAAGGACCTCGCGCCGGTCACGCGGATCGCGGCGGTGCAGAACGTTCTCGTGGTGAACCCCGAAGTGCCGGCGAGCTCGATGAAGGAGCTGATCGCCCTCGCCCGCGCCAGGCCGGGCACGCTCAACTTCGGCTCGCCGGGCAACGGCAGCCAGGCGCACGTCGGCGTCGAGCTCCTCAAAATGCAGCTCGGACTCGATCTCGTCCACCTTCCCTACCAGGGCGTCGGACCCGCGATGAAGGACCTCCTCGGCGGCCGCCTCCAGCTCATGCTCGCGCAGGTGCCTTCGGCGCTGCCGCAGATCAAGGCCGGAAAGCTGCGAGCGCTCGGCGTCGCGGCGAGCGCGCCGCTCGCGCAGTTGCCCGACGTGCCGACGATCGCCGCCGCGGCCGGCATCCCGGGCTACGAGGCAGTGTCCTGGTACGCGCTGATGGCGCCCGCGGGCACGCCGCGGGAAGTCATCGAGAAAATCTGGTCGGATACCGCGAAGGTCCTGCAGATGCCCGACGTGCGCGAGCGCCTCGCTGCGATGGGCGCCGAGCCCTCGGGCGAGCCTCCGGCCGAGCTCGCGAAGCGCATCAAGACCGAGTACGACCGCTGGGGCGAAGTCGTGCGCAAGGCCAACATCAGAGCAGACTGATGCTCGTAGCGAACGCGCGCATGTACTCGGTGACGCCCGCGGCGGCGGCAGCCTGGCGCGAGGTGATCGGCTGGGTCGCGCGCGAAGCGGATGTCCCGGTCGAGTTCGTCGAGCACGGGCCGCCCAAGCTCCTTTCCGACCTCTGGGCGCGCGACGACCTCGGCGTGGTGCAAATGTGTGGGCTACCCGCCTCTCTGCGTAAGCCTTCTCCCACGGTTCTGGCTGCGCCGCAGCCGAGCCTGCCGCGCTACCAGGGCAAAGCGATCTACATGAGCGACATCGCGGTGCGCGCCGACGCGCCCTTCCAGACGCTCGAAGATACTTTTGGCGGCGTCGCCGGCTACACGCTCAAGGACTCGCAGTCGGGCTACTTCGCCTGGCGAACGCTCCTCCTCACGAAGTATCCGAACGCGAAATACCGGCAGATCGTAGGCGGCCTCCTCAACCCGCGCGGCGTTATCCAAGCCCTTGCAAGCAAGAAAATCGACGTGGGTCCGCTGGACGGCTACGTCTTCGACCTCTTGCGCGCCGGCGATCCGCAGTTCGCCTCGCAGGTCCGGGTCATCGCCGTTACCGACCCGACTCCGATGCCGCCGCTCGTCGCGACGGCGTCTCTGAAAGAGAATCAAACAGAGCAACTGCGATCAGCGTTCCGAGCGGTTCACGAAGAACCGTCCTTACATTCGGCCCTGGGGGCAATCCTGGTCGAGCGCTTCGTGGTGCCCGATCTCTCCGTCTACGACGAGACGAAGCGCCGCGCCGAGCGCGTGGAACGGGCGGACCCGTGGCCCTGACGCGGGTGCGCATGACGGTCAATGGCGCGCCGGTCGACGAGCAGGTCGAGCCGCGCACGCACCTCGCGGACTTCCTGCGCGAGCGCGGCGGCCTCACCGGCACGAACCTCGGCTGCGAGCACGGCGTGTGCGGCGCGTGCACGCTGGAGATCGACGGCGCCCCGGCGCGCTCGTGCATCACCTTCGCCGTCGCCTGCGAAGGCGCCTCGGTGCGCACGATCGAGGGCTTCGCCGAGGACCCCGTGATGGCCGCGCTGCGCGCCGCGTTCACCGCGGAGCACGCGCTGCAGTGCGGCTACTGCACGCCGGGCATGCTGGTCACCGCGCGCGACATCGTCCTGCGCCTCCCCGACGCCGACGAGCCGCGAATCCGCCGCGAGCTCTC
>DASXAO010000152.1:0-6829 GCA_036406675.1 Burkholderiales bacterium | reverse complement strand
AGGGCTTTGCGCTGGTTGACGGGAGGAATTTGCAGCGACTCGCGGTACTTGGCAATAGTCCGCCGCGCCACCACGATGCCCTGCTCGCCGAGGATCTGCGAGATGCGCGCGTCGGAGAGCGGGGCCTTGGCGTCTTCCGCGGACACGAGCTGCTTGATGAGCGCGCGGATCGCGGTCGACGAGGCGGCGCCGCCCGCCTCGGTGGCGACGTGGCTGCCGAAGAAATACTTGAGCTCGAAAGTGCCGCGCGGGGTCGCCATGAACTTCTGCGTCGTGACCCGCGAGATGGTGCTCTCGTGCAGGCCGAGCGCCTGCGCGATCTCGCGCAGGACCAGCGGGCGCATCGCCACCTCGCCGTGCTCGAGGAAGTGGCGCTGGCGCTCCACGATCGACTGCGACACGCGCAGGATGGTGTCGAAGCGCTGCTGCACGTTCTTGATCAGCCAGCGCGCCTCCTGCAGCTGCGAGGAGATGCCGGCGCCGCCGGCGCGGGCCCCCGCGGCGAGCTCGGCGTACAGGCGGTTGATGCGCAGGCGCGGCATGGCGTCCGGGTTGAGGCTCGCGCGCCAGACGTTGCGCACCTTCTTCACGATGACGTCCGGGATCACGTAGCGCGCCTCGACCTTGGCGAAGGACGCCCCCGGCCGCGGGTTGAGGCTCTGGATCAGGCGCTGCGCCGCGCGCAGCGTCTCGTCGCCCGCGCCGGTGACGCTCTTGAGCCGCGTGTAGTCGCGGCTCGCGAGGAGATCGAGGTGCTTTTCGGCGATCTCGAGCGCCAAGGCGCGCACTGCATCATGTTCAAGTATTTTCAATTGAAGACAGAGACATTCGCCCGGCGAGCGCGCGCCGACGCCAGCGGGCTCGAAGTGCTGCAGGTGGCGCAGCGCGATGGCGAGCTCCTCCATCCCGGCCTCGGCCTCGGGCGGCAGGAGCGCCGCGATCTCCTCGAGCGGCTGGGTCAGGTAGCCGTCCTCGTCCAGCGCGTCGATCAGCACCACGACGAAGGCGCGGTCGCGCTCGTCGAGCTTGGTCAGCGTGAGCTGGGAAAGCAGGTGGTCGCGCAGCGTCGGCGTGTCGGGCGTGCCGAAGCTGCGGTCGCCGTCCTCCTCGTCTTCGGGCGCGCCGCGCCAGCTCGACGCGATGTCGGCCGACCAGTCGGTCTCGGCGGGGGTCGGCTCGGTGGGCGCGCTGGTGCTGGAAGAAACCGGGGTGACGGGAGGCGCTTCGTGCTCGCCGCCTTCCGCGTCCTCGCGCTCGAGCGCCGGGTTCTCCATGAGGATGCGGTCGATCTCCTGGTTGAGCTCGACCGTGGAGAGCTGCAGCAGGCGGATCGACTGCTGGAGCTGCGGCGTCAGCGTGAGATGCTGGGATAGGCGAAACTGCAGCGAGGGCTTCATCGAGATGCGCAGATTGCCGGGCCGAAGGTTACAAAGCTACGATCGAGCTACATCCGGAAGTTCTCTCCCAGATACACCCGGCGCACGTTGTCATTATAAACAATCTCCTCGGGATGGCCCGATGCGAGCACCGCGCCCTCATTGATAATGTACGCGCGATCGCAGATGCCCAGCGTTTCCCGGACGTTATGGTCTGTTATGAGCACGCCGATGCCGCGCTCCTTGAGGAACCTTATGATGCGCTGGATGTCGAGCACCGCGATCGGGTCGACGCCGGCGAAGGGCTCGTCGAGCAGGATGAACGTCGGACGCGTGCCGAGCGCGCGCGCGATCTCGAGCCTGCGCCGCTCGCCACCCGACAGCGAGATCGCGGTGTGCTTGCGCAGGTGGGCGATGTTCAGGTCCTTCAAAAGCTCCACCAGGCGCGGCTCGATGTCGGCCTGCGGCAGGCCCTGCAGCTCGAGGATCGCCTGCACGTTCTCCTCCACCGAGAGCCGCCGGAACACCGAGTTCTCCTGCGGCAGGTAGGAGATGCCCAGGCGCGCGCGGCGGTGGATCGGCAGGTGCGTGAGCTCGTTGCCGTCGAGGTGGATCGAGCCCGCGTCGACCGGCACCAGCCCCACGATCATGTAGAAGCAGGTCGTCTTGCCGGCGCCGTTGGGGCCGAGCAGGCCGACGACTTCGCCGCTGGTGACCTCGAGCGAGACGTCCTGCACCACGGTGCGCGACTTGTAGCGCTTGCGCAGGCTTTGCGAGCGCAGCTGGCTCAACGCGCTTCCAGGAAAGACGTGGTCCGTCCCCGGCCCGTCATTTCTTCCCGTCCTTGGTGGCGCCGCCGCCCTTGCTGGGCTGCATCGTCATGGTGACCCGGCCCGGTTCCTTGCCTCCCTTGCCGGTGGTCACCTGGTAGAAATCCGAGCGCTGGTCGACGAAGATGTAGGCGCCCGTCACCTGGTCGCCGCCGCGGTTGACGCGCGCGTTGTCGAACAGCTCGAGGGTCTGCTTGCGCTCGTCGATCTCGACGCGCAGCGCCTCGCCGTCCATCCACTGGCCTTCCTTCTCGCCTTCCTTCGGGTCCAGCTTCTGCTTGAAGCGCACCGGCGCGCCGGTGGCGCTGGTGAGCTGGTAGCCCTCGGCGTCCTGGCGCACGATGATGCGCTCCGCGCGCACCGCGACGGTCCCCTTGGTCAGGATCACGTTGCCCTCGAAGATCGTCATGCGCTTGATGTCGTCCGCGCTCATGCGGTTGGCCTCGATCTGGGTGGGCTTGTCGCGGTCGGCCTTCTCCGCCCACGCGGGCAAGACGGCAGCCAGAAAGACGATCAACATCCCGCGAGTCATTTCTTCGGCTCGAAGCGTCCGCGCACGTCCGCCATCAGATTGAACACGCGCGACTCGGCGTCGTATTCCATGCCGCGGCCGGTGAGCGAGCGCGAGTCCTCGACGATCGTCACCTCCCGGTCGGTGCGCACGAGCGCACGCTCGCGCAGCACGTGCAGGAAGCTCGTGGTGAGCCGCGCCTCCGGGCGCTCGCCGTCCGCCTCGCGCACCAGGACGACGTTGTCGTAGAGGAAGATCTCCTCGCCGTCGGCCGACACCGCGCCGCGCTTGGCGGTCACGGACATGCGCGGCTCGGCGGGGCGCGTCTGCACCATGTGCGGCGCGGTGAGCTCGGTGGTGTCGTCGTCGGGATAGTGCAGCATGCGCGCCGCCGACAGCAGGCTGAGCGGCCGGCCTTCGCGGTCGTAGGTCGTGCTGGTGAAATCGGTGACGATGTAGTCGGGGTCGTGGCGCCGCTTGGTCGGCGCGCCCTCGTCCTCGTGCACCATGCGGTCGAGGTAGAACGTGAGGAGCGCGAGCGAGAGCATCAGCGCAAGCGGGAAGAGCCGCGTCGTGCTGAGCCTCATGCGCCGGCTTTCATGCCAGCGCTGCCCTGCAGCGCGCGCTCGAGCGTGCCCTGGGCGCGCATCACGAACTCGCACACCTCGCGGGCGGCGCCGCGGCCCGCGAGCGCCTCGGAAACGTAATGCACGGCCGCGAGCACCTGCGCGCGCGCCTCGGGCGGCGCGCAGGCGAGGCCGCAGCGGCCGAGCACCGGCAGGTCCACGACCTCGTCGCCCATGAAGCCGCACTCCTCCGCGGGCAGCGCAAGGCCGGTGCGCAGCTTTTCGAAGGCCGGAAGCTTGTCGTCGATGCCCTGGAGCACGTGCTCGATGCCGAGCTCGGCGCAGCGCGCCGCCACCGCGCCGGAGCGCCGGCCCGAGAGCACGGCGCAGGCGACGCCGCTCGCCGCGAGCATCTTGATCCCGTGCCCGTCGAAGGAATGAAACACCTTGAGCTCCTCCCCGCCGGCACCGTACCAGAGTCTGCCGTCGGTGAGCACCCCGTCGACGTCGAAAATCATGAGCCGCACGCGCCGGGCCCGTTCCAGCGCGTCGGGAGCGGAGATCGGCATGCGCTGGGGCGCTAGATGACCTTGGCGCGGAACAGGTCGTGCATGTTGAGCGCCCCCGCGAGCCGCCCGTCCCCGTCGACCACCAGGAGCTGGTTCACCTTGTGGCGCTCCATGATCTGCACGGCCTCGACCGCGAGCGCCTCGGGCCGGATGGTGCGCGGCCCCGGCGTCATCACTTCGCTGACCCGGGTGCGCTCGAGGTCGACGCCCTTCTCGAGCGAGCGGCGCAGGTCGCCGTCGGTGAAGATGCCGCGCACGCGGCGCTCGGCGTCGAGCACGGCCGTCATGCCCATGCGGCCGCGCGAAATCTCGAGCAGCGCCTGCTTGAAGCTCGCGTCCGCGGGGACCGCGGGCAGTTCCGCGCCGGTGCGCATGACGTCGCTCACGTGCGTGAGCAGGCGCCGGCCGAGCGCGCCGCCGGGGTGCGAGCGCGCGAAATCGTCGGCCGAGAAGCCGCGCGCGTCGAGCAGCGCCACGGCGAGCGCATCGCCGAGGGCGAGCGCGGCGGTGGTGCTCGCGGTGGGCGCGAGATTGTGCGGGCAGGCTTCCTGCGCCACGCCGGCGTCTAGCAGCACGTCGGATTCCTTCGCCAGCGTGGAGTCGCGCCGGCCGGTGAGCGCGATCAGCCTGGCGCCGCGGCGCTTCACCTGCGGGATGATGTTGAGCAGCTCCTCGCTCTCGCCCGAATGCGAGATGGCGACGAACACGTCGCCGGCCTCGATCATGCCGAGGTCGCCGTGCAGCGCCTCGGCGGGGTGCAGGAACACCGCCGGCGTTCCGGTCGAGGCGAGCGTCGAGGCGATCTTGCGCGCGATGTGGCCGGACTTGCCGATGCCGCTCACCACCACGCGCCCGCGCCGCTCGAGGATCAGCGAAACCGCGGCAAGGAAGCGCTCGTCGACGCGCTCGATGAGGGCGCGCACCGCGTCGGCCTCGATCGCGAGCACGCGCCGCGCCAGCTCGAGCGCCGTTTCTCCGCCGCTCGACGCCTGGCCGTGCCGCGTCTTCGAGGCTGCCCTTATCATGCGCGCTGAGTATAGCCCATGGACCCTGCCGCCGTTTCCCTGCAAGCGGTGCTGATCGTGCTCGCCTGCGCGGTCGTGGCGGTGGTCGCCTGCAGGAGCCTGCGTCTGCCGGCGATGATCGGCTATCTCGTCACCGGGCTCGCGCTCGGGCCGTATGCGCTGCACCTGATGTCGCCCGAGCGCGAGGACACGCGCCTGCTCGCGCAGATCGGCGTGGTGTTCCTGATGTTCTCGATTGGCCTGGAGTTCAGCCTGCCGCGGCTCCTGGCGATGCGCCGCGTGGTGTTCGGCCTGGGCCTCGCGCAGGTCGCCGCGACGGTCGCGATCGTGATGGCGCTCGCCGCGCTCGCCGGCTGGGGATGGCAGGCCGGGCTCGCGCTCGGCGGCATCGTGGCGATGTCGTCGACCGCGATCGTTTCGAAGATGCTCGCCGAGCGCATGGAGCTCGATTCGCCGCACGGCCGCGAGGTCATCGGCGTGCTCCTGTTCCAGGACCTCGCGGTGGTGCCCCTGCTCGTGATCGTGCCGGCGCTCGGGCATCCGGGCGGCGAGCTCGGCGCGGCGCTCGCCATCGCGCTCGGCAAGGCGGTCGCGGCGCTCGCCATCGTGATGGTCGCCGGGCCGCGCCTGATGCGCGGCTGGCTCCGAGTGGTGGCGCGCCGCCGCTCGAACGAGCTGTTCGTGCTGAACGTGCTGCTCGTGATCCTGGTGATGGCGTACCTCACGTCGCTCGCCGGGCTCTCGATGGTGCTCGGCGCCTTCCTCGCCGGGATGCTGATCTCGGAGACCGAGTACCGCTTCCAGGTCGAGGAGGACATCAAGCCGTTCCGCGACGTGCTGCTGGGGCTCTTCTTCGTCACGGTCGGGATGCTGCTCGACCTGCCGCTCGTGCTGCGCGAGCTCGTCTCCGTGGTGGCGCTGTTCGCCGCGCTCATGGCGGGAAAGTTCGCGCTGATCGCTGCGCTGTCGCGTGTCTTCGGCGCGGCGCCCGGCACGGCGCTGCGCGTCGGCCTCGCGGCGGCGCAGGCCGGCGAGTTCGGTTTCGTGCTGCTCGCGCTCACCAACGCCGCGGGCGTAGTGCCCGAGCGCTTCCTGCAGGTCCTGCTCGCGGCGATGATCCTGTCGATGCTCGCGACGCCGTTCCTGATCCAGGCGAGCGACCGCATCGTGATGCGGCTGTCGCGCTCCGAGTGGATGCTGCGCTCGCTCGCGCTGCACCAGGTGGCGGTGCAGTCGATCGAAGCCGAGCGCCACGTCATCATCCTCGGCTACGGGCGCAACGGGCAGCGCCTCGCGCGGCTGCTCGCGGCGGAGGGCGTGCGCTACGTGGCGCTCGACCTCGACCCGGAGCGGGTGCGCGAGGCCGCCGCCGCCGGCGACACGGTGGTGTTCGCCGACAGTGCGCGGCGCGAGGCGCTCGTCGCCGCCGGCATCGCGCGCGCGGCGGCGCTGGTGATCACCTTTGCCGACGCGAACGCGGCCGTGCGCGTCCTCGCGCACGTGCACGAGCTCAACGCGCGCGTTCCTGTCGTCGTGCGGGCGCGCGACGAGGCCGACATCGAGCGGCTGAGCGCGGCCGGCGCCTCGGAGGTTGTGCCGGAGGCGTTCGAATCCGGCGTGATGCTCGCATCGCACACCCTCGTCTGGCTCGGCATGCCGCTCAGCCGGGTGATGCGCCGCGTGGCCCAGGTGCGCGAGGAGCACTACGAGCTCCTGCGCGGGCTTTTTCGCGGGGAAAGCGACGAGCAGGACGCGCAGGAGGCGCCGGCGCGGCTGCATTCGATCACGCTCGACGCGCAGGCCCACGCCGTGGGCCGGGCGCTCGCGGACTTGCGCCTCGGCGGCGTGCAGGTGCGGGCAGTCCGCCGGCGCGGCGTGCGCATGAACCTCGCGGCGAGCGAGGCAGGCCCGCTGCAGCCGGGCGACGTGGTGGTTCTCCTCGGCCAGCCCGA
>DASXAO010000151.1:0-5171 GCA_036406675.1 Burkholderiales bacterium | reverse complement strand
ATCAAGCGGCTGCGCTTCGAAGCGGTCTGAGCCGAAACCAGGGACGGACCACGTTTATGCGGCGGCCTCCACGATCCGCACGTCGCGCTCGGCGCCCTTGCCGAGCGCCTTGAGCGCCGCCTGGTAGCCCGGGCTGTCGTGCGCGGCGACGGCCTTCGCCACGCTTTCCCATTCGGTGACCACGGTGCGCTGGCTCAGGCCATGCTCGTAGGTCTTGGCGGGATTGCCGCGCACGAGGAAGCGCCCGCCCGCAGCCTGGATCGCCGGTCCGGCAAGCTTGGCATAGGCGGCGAGCGCCTCGGGGTCGGAAATGGAGCGATAGCAGGTGATCCAGTAGGCCTTGGCCATTGGCAATCTCCTCGGAAATCAAGTAGCGGGAATTAAGTAGGGACTGTCCCTGATTATGGGTCAGGACGGGGAAGGGCGGGCTACTGGAACGCTGCGTCGACCTGGGCGAGGATCCTGCCGAGGATCCGCGCGAGCTGCGTCCGCTTCGTCTTCACCGAGAGTCCATAGACGCCGGGATAGCGGTCGAGGAACGGGTAGTCGTGGAACACGTTCAGCATCACGCACCATTCCGGCGGGCGCACGGAAATGCTGAGCTTCGTCGGCGCCGCCGCGCTCGCTTCCGCCGCGGTGCGCCAAAGGTTGAGCAGATCGTGGCCTTTGCGCCGCACCGGCGCCTGGATGCCGAGCTTGGTGACGTACGCTTTCAAGGTGCACTCGAGGGTCTGCGCGGCGAGGTACACCCAGACGCTCAGCGCGGCGCCCGGGTGCTCGGCGAGGACTTCCAGGACCGTGAGGAACTCGCGCGCCACCTTGCGATAGCCCTGCGGCGAGGCTTCGGGCTTTGTGGCCGCGGCCCAGGCGGCGGCCTCGACCAGGTCGAGGAACTGCGAGCACCTGAACGTGGAGGGGCTTTCGCCGGTCGTGCGTTCGGCGGTTGCGGCGCTCTCTTCGGTGTTTGCGGCGGGGGGAGGGGAATCGAAGTGCGCAGGCTGCGTGGGCTGCGTGCGCAGCTCCTCTTGGACCTCCGCTTGCCGGCTTGCACCGATCTTTTTCAGTGTCCCTTCCTTCTTGTACTTCTTGTCCGGGCCAGCGCCTGCATTCTAGCGCCACGACCGCCACGGGCGCAAAAAAGCCCGGACCCTTCGCGGGACCGGGCTTCCGGACCGCAAGCTGCCTGGTCAGTGCTTCTGCTTGTCGTAAGCCTCGCCGGCCTTGTCGCCGATATAGCCGCCGGCCGCAGCGCCGCCGAGCGTGCCCAAGGTGCCGCCGCCTGCAGCGCTTCCGATCGCGCCGCCCGCCGCTGCGCCTCCAATGGTGCCGACCTTCTCGGCTCGGGTCTGGCTGGCGCAGCCGCCGATACCGAGAGTCGCTGCTAATACAACAATAGTCGCCAAAATTAGCCTAGGCATGGTATCTCCATGGGTAGTAACGGTTTTCAGAGAGCAAGGGCCGTGCCGTACGCGGCGCCCGGCGCCCGACGGAGTTGCTGCAAGCCGCGTACCGGGCTGACGAACCCGCCTCGTCCGGGCGGCCAGAAACGCTTCAGGATGGAGGCATGCGCATTGGAATCGACCTGGGCGGCACCAAGATCGAGGCAATCGCGCTCGAAGGCTCGCGCGAGCTCGCGCGCCGGCGAATTCCGACGCCACGAGGTGACTATGAAGCTACGATTTCCAAAGTTGCCGAGCTGGTCAGGGAAATAGGCGCCGGTACGGTGGGCGTCGGGATCCCGGGCGCGCTGTCGCGCGTGAGCGGCCTGGTAAAGAACGCCAATTCCACCTGGCTGATCGGGCGGCCGCTGAAGCGCGACCTCGAGCAGGCGATCGGCCGCGAAGTGCGGCTCGAGAACGATGCCAACTGCTTCGCGCTCTCGGAGGCGGTCGACGGCGCGGGCGCCGGCGCCGAGGTCGTGTTCGGCGTGATCCTGGGCACCGGCGTCGGCGGCGGCATCGTCGCGCACGGCCAGCTGTTGACGGGTCCGAACGCGATCGCCGGCGAGTGGGGGCACAACCCGCTGCCGACCCCGGGCCCCGAAGACCTGCCCTTGCCTGTGTGCTACTGCGGCCGCGCCGGCTGCATCGAGACCTACTTGTCCGGTCCCGGGCTCGCCTTTCACCACTTCAAACTTACCGGGGAAAGACTGGAGCCCGAGGAAATCGTTGCGCGCCGGGGAGAAAGCCTGGAACGCTACGAGGCACGGGTGGCGCGCGCGCTTGCATCGGTGATCAACGTGCTCGACCCCGACGTGATCGTGCTCGGCGGCGGATTGTCCAACGTCGAGCGGCTGTACACGGAGGTGCCGCGGCTGTGGTCGAAGCACGTGTTCTCGGACCACGTGGCGACCCGGCTTGCGCGCAACGCGCACGGCGATTCCAGCGGCGTGCGCGGCGCCGCGTGGCTGTGGAATGAATAGCCCTAGACGAGGGCGCCGGGTTTCTTGAGATACCTCGTCTTGATCGCGTCGAGGGCCTGGAAGGTGAGCGCGCCGACGGTGCCGGTGGGGTTGTAGCCGCCGTTCTGCGGGAAGGCGCTCGCGCCGACCACGAACACGTTCGGCACGTCCCAGCTCTGCAGGTACTTGTTCACCGCGCTGGTCGCGGGGTCCGCGCCCATCACCGCGCCGCCGGTGTTGTGCGTGCTCTGGTAGGGGACGATGGTGTACTTCTCGGTGCGCGGATTCACGTTCATCTTCGAGGGCCCGATCGCCTTCGCGATCTCGGCGGCCTTGTTGGTGAGCCACACCGACATCTTGTGCTCGTTCTCGTGCCGGTCGAAGGTCATGCGCAGGAGCGGCTGGCCGAGGATGTCGCGGTACGTCGGGTCGAGGTCGAGATAGTTGCCGCGGTAGCTCTGGCAGGCGCCCTGGATCGTGATCGGGAAGGAGCGGTTGAAGTACTTCGCCACCGCCGCCTTCCATTCGGCGCCCCAGCGCGGCGTGCCGCGCGGCACCGGCCGCACCTCGATCGGGCGCGCGCCGCTGGTCGCCGCCTGGAAGAAGCCCCCGCCGATGAAGCCGAGCCCCGAGTGGTCGAAGTTGTCGCCGTTGAACTCGTCGATCACCATGCCGAGGCCGCCGGCGGCCATGAACTGGTTGAATATCCTGTCCTCGAAGAAGAGCGTCACCGAGGACGGCGTCTGGTAGGCGTAGTTGCGCCCGACCACGCCGCTCCCCGCCGCCGGGTCGTAAGGCTTGCCGATGCCCGAGACGAGCATGAGCCTCACGTTGTTGAAGACGTAGGAGGTGAGCAGGACGAGATCGGCCGGCTGCTCGAACTCGCGCCCGCGCGAGTCGACGTAGCTGACGCTGACGGCGCGCTTCTTCGCCGAGTCCAGGTTCACCTTCGTCACGTTGGCGTGCGTGCGCAGCTCGAACTTCTTCTGCTTCACCAGGTTCGGCAGCACGGCGGTCTGCGGGCTCGCCTTGGCGCCCATCTCGCAGCCGAAGAACTGGCAGTAGCCGCAGTAGACGCAGGCGTTGATGGTCGCGCCGTACTCGTTGGTGTAGGGGCGCGAAAGCGCCGCGCTCGGCGCCGGGAAGGGCTTGTAGCCGAGCTTCTCCGCGGCTGCCTTGAACAGCGTGCCGGCGTACGAGCTCTTGAGCGGCGGCGTCGCATAGTCGCGCGAGCGCGGGCCCTCGAACGGGTTGCCGCCGGGAATGATCTTGCCCTTGATGTTCCCCGCCTTGCCGCTGATGCCGTAGAGGTGCTCGAAGCGGTCGAAGTGCGGCTCGAGCTCGTCGTAGGTGACGCCCCAGTCCTGCATCGTGCAATCGGCGGCGACCTGGTTCTTCCCGTAGCGCTCGAGGGTGCGCGTGCGCGTCTCGAAATCCCAGGGCAGGAAGCGCCACGTGAGGCCGCCCCAGTGCACCGCCGCGCCGCCGACGCCCTCGCCGGGGCGGAAGGAGCCGAGGTTGCGCATCGGCAGCGCGGTCTCGCTGGCGCTGTTCCTGAACGTGATCGTCTCGCGCGACAGGTCCTGCATCAGCGCGTGGCGCTTCACGAAGCGCAGCTCGTCGTGCGCGTACGGCATGCCGAAGTCGGGATCGGTGTCGCGCCAGCGTCCGCGCTCGAGGCCGACGACCTGCAGCCCGCTCTCGGCGAGCTCCTTCGCGAGGATGGTTCCGGTGAGGCCGACGCCGACGATCACGGCGTCGACGGGCTTGAGTCGGGTCGCCATGGCGTCAGTCCTTCCGCGTGATCATCACGTGCTTCGGATGGCCGTGCTCGTCGGCCGCGACGCGCCCCTCGAGCAGGTCGGCGATCGACACCGGTTCGGCGTTGTAGGGCACGCCGTGCTTGTCGACCAGCGTGGTGTACGCGGCGGCGACGCCCGGGAAGCCGACCAGCTTCCAGCCGGCCTTGTCGCGGTTGCCGCCGTAGATCGGATCGGAGAAGAAGCCCTCGATCGTGCTCTCGAGCAGCAGGTTGAAGAAGAAGCGCGACGGCACGCTCTCGAGCGCGAGCTTGCCTTCCTCGAGGTTCTTCAGCGCTTCGTCCTGCTCCTTGGGCGCCAGCTTCTCGAACGGCCTGCCGAGCTGCAGGTTGATCTCGCGGATGGCCACGCGGAAGATCTCCTGCGGCGTGAGCGGCGACTGGTAGCCCTGCTGCGGCGTGCCCTCGGCGTGCGGCCCCTGGCGGTACATCTTCGCCATCGTTCCCCAGCCGCCGAAGAGCTGCTGGTCGATGAAGTAGGTGACGCCGGCCTCCTTCGCCCCCGGGCCGAGCGCGTCGGCCGGGATCAGCCGCGCGACCGCGGCGTCGACGAACGCGACCTCCGCCGCGCTGAAGAACATGTATTTCTCTGCTTTTCGATTTGCAACGTGAGAATGAGGCTCTGCCGCGGTAGCCGGCGCCGAAACGGTTGCGGCAGGAACGGCGGCGACGCCGAGTGCGCCGACCGACGATTTCAGGAAACGGCGGCGGCCTGAAGGCTCGTCCATGCTCTCCTCCCCGGAAAGACGGAGCTCGATTCTATGCCTGCGGCCTTCGAATGGGGCGCATCACGACCCGCGCGTAGCGCTGGAACGTCCAGTACGCGGCGGCGAGGTCGAACATCACCATCAGCCGGTTGCGGAAATTGATGAGGAAGTAGATGTGCACCGTGAGCCACACGAACCAGGCGGGGAACCCGGACAGCTTGAGCTTGCCGAGCATCGCCACGGC
>DASXAO010000150.1:0-3075 GCA_036406675.1 Burkholderiales bacterium | reverse complement strand
CATGGAAAAGGCGAAGAGCCCGATGGCGGCCGACTGGTCGAAGCAGATCATCGCGGTCGGCAACGGCCCCGGCCAGGAGGTCGACGACGTGGCCGAGGCGCTGAAGCTGGTGCGCGCCGGCAAGCCGGTCAACTTCCAGGGCGCGGGCTCGACCTGCGACTTCACCCCGAACGGCGACCAGCTCGGCCGCGGCATGGGCCAATGGGTCATCAAGAACGGCAAGAGCGAGTTCGTGGAGTACGCCAAGCCGTAAAAACAGGGACGGACCCTATTTTTCTGCTTCCATTCTTCTATTTGAATTGTTGAGGCTCGAGCGAGGCCGGAAGGTACAGCGGATGCGCCGGCTCGCCGTTGCCGTTCAGCCGCAGCGCGTGCAGCGGAATTTTCTTCTTCCTGAGACGCGAAACGACCTTGATTGAGCGCTCCAGGTGCGCGCCGTGGTTTCCCCAGGCGCAAACGACAAGCGAAGCTGCCTTGGCCGCGGAGAGGATGGCGGCGTCATTTCCGCTCCCGACTGGATCGCGCGCGGCCTTCATGTCGTCCGGATCGGTGGCGCGCCAGCCGAAGAGATTGGTCACGATCAGCGCCCCGAACCCCCAGCGCTCCGCGTAGACCCGCGCGCGCGTGCAGGAAGGATCGAGCTTCACCTCGTCGGCGGTGCTCGGGTTGAGCATGAGGAAGTTGGCGACAGGCGCCGCCGAGTCCCACCGCCGCCAGAGCAGGTAGCGCCACCTGCGGCAGCGCGAAAACTGCGCGCCGGATGCGCTGAGCCTTACCACATGCTCCTCAAGCGCGTGGCGACATCGACCTGGGCCTTTCCGCCGGAAGACGAGACGGCCTCGGCGCTTTCTCCGTACGCGACCTGCTCGAGGCACTCCATCACCGCCCGGGTGAGAAAGCGGCTCTTCGCGCCGTAGACATGCCGGTCGCCCATGCGCGACTGCTGCGTCACGTAGTACTTGAGCGGCGCGATCAGGTGCAGGTCGGTCTTCGCGCGCGTCATGGCGACATAGAGGAGGCGCCGCTCCTCCTCGACGAGGTCGGGCCGCCCGGTGGAGAACTCGGAGGGGAAGTTGCCATCCGCGACGTTGAGCAGGAACACCGCGTCCCACTCCTGCCCCTTCGCCGAATGGATGGTGGACAGCACGAGATAGTCCTCGTCGAGGTAAGGCGCGCCGGCGAGGTCGCTCGTGGCGCTCGGCGGATCGAGCGCCATCTCGCTCAGGAATTGCTCCCGGGTCGCAAACTGGGACGCGATCCTCTCCAGCTGCACGAGGTCGCCGGCGCGCACCTCGGCGGCATCGTAGAGGCGCTCGAGGTGCGGCGCATACCATTCGCGCACGCGCTGTACTTGCCCCTCCCACGGCGAATTGGAAAGACCGCGCAACAATTCGTCCAGCTCAGGCGAGCCGGTATTGAGTGTCGTCCATGAAAAGACTTCGGCCTCGAAGCGCGTGAAGATCCGCTCCGCGCCCGCGGGCCCCACGCCGGCCTGGAGCCGCAGCGCCCGGAACGCAGCCACGCGGTTCTTCGGGTTGTCGGCCCAGCGCAGCACCGCGAGGAGGTCCTTCACGTGCGCCGCCTCGAGGAACTTGAGCCCGCCGTACTTCACGTACGGGATGTTCCGCCGCACCAGCTCGAGCTCCAGCACGTCGGAATGATGCGAGCTGCGGAAGAGCACCGCCTGGCGCCGCAGCAGCACGCCGCGCTCGCGCGCTTCCAGCACCTGCTTCACCGCGTACTGCGCCTGCGCCTCGTCGTCGGCGACCGTGACGTAGCGCGGTTTCGGGCCTCGACCCTTCCTCGAGCGAAGCTCTTTTCCGATCACCGCATTTGCCGCGTCCAGCACGGCTTGGGTCGACCGATAGTTCTCTTCGAGGGTCACGACCCTGGTTTTTTCGAACTGGTCCGGGAAGCCGAGAATGTTTTCCACCGTCGCGGCGCGGAACGAGTAGATCGCCTGGGCGTCGTCGCCGATCACCGTGAGCCCCTCTCCCGACGGCCTCAAGCCCTTGAGGATCTCGGCCTGCAGCACGTTCGTGTCCTGGTACTCGTCGACCAGGATGTGATCGAACTGGGCGCCGATCTCCGCGGCGAGCGCCGCGTCCGAGCTCATGGCGTGCCAGTAGAGGAGCAGGTCGTCGTAGTCCAGCGCGTGGGTCGCCAGCTTCTTCTCGACATACGCTTTGAATAGGCCAGTAAGAGCGTCTTCCCACTCCGCGCACCAAGGGAACAGGGTGTGCAGCGTTTCCTTGAGCGGACGCTGCGTGTTCACCCGGTGCGAGTAGATCGCGAGACACGTGTCCTTGCGCGGGAAGCGCTTCTCGGCCTTGGACAGGCCCCGCTCATGGCGCACTAGATCGATGAGGTCCGCGGCGTCGCCGCGGTCGAGCACGCTGAAGCTCTCGTCCAGCCCCAGGCGCCGGCAATGGCGGCGGATCAGGCGGTTCGCCACGGAATGGAACGTCCCCGACCAGGGTAGCCGCACTTCCTTCTGGACTTCGCCCAGGATGCGCTGCGCTCGCCGGATCATTTCCAGCGCGGCGCGGCGCGTGAAGGTGAGAAGCAGGATCCTCTCCGGCGCTACGCCTTGCAGGATCAAGTGTGCGACCCGGTGCGCCAGGGTGTTGGTCTTGCCGGTGCCGGCGCCCGCGATGACGAGCAGCGGCTCGCGCCCCGCCTGCGCCGCCTCGCGCTGCCGGGGATTGAGCCGTTCGAAGGCCGTCGCCGTCGCCGCCGCCGTCACGGCCGCGACTATAAGTTAATGCTGTATAAAATTCCAGTACGACGGCGGACCGGGCGCTCGAGATGCTTGAATGCACGACCGCCGATGGCATAACCCTTGCTGCACTGGCCGAAGAGGAATCTCATGGACTCTGAATCGGACAAGCCTTTGCGCCTGTTTGTGAACCCGTTCACGATCTGGACGCAGTGGGCGCTCAAGACCGGACAAGCGATGTGGGCATCGGCGCATGCTGCGGCGGTGCAGGCGAATGCGCCTAGAGTGGCCGTGATTCCCACGGCCGACGCGCCGGCGCCGAAACCGGCAGAGAAGCTGCTGGCCACTGCGCATGC
>DASXAO010000149.1:0-72209 GCA_036406675.1 Burkholderiales bacterium | reverse complement strand
CAAGAACGGCACGTTCATGGTGAACGGCACCGAGCGCGTCATCGTGAGCCAGCTGCACCGCTCGCCCGGCGTGTTCTTCGAGCACGACCGCGGCAAGACGCACTCCAGCGGCAAGCTGCTGTTCTCGGCGCGCGTGATTCCCTACCGCGGCTCGTGGCTGGACTTCGAGTTCGACCCGAAGGACATCGTGTTCTTCCGCGTCGACCGGCGCCGCAAGATGCCGGTGACGATCCTGCTGAAGGCGCTGGGCTACAGCCCGGCGCGCATCCTCGGCGAGTTCTTCGACTTCGACACCTTCCACATCAAGCCGGCGGGCGCGGAGTTCGAGGTGGTGCCCGAGCGACTGCGCGGCGAGGTGGCGCGCTTCGACATCAAGGACAAGGCGGGCAACACGATCGTCGCGAAGGACAAGCGCATCACGGTCAAGCACATCCGCGACATGGAGACGGCCGGCGTCAAGCGCATCGGCGCGCCCGACGAGTTCTTCCTCGGCCGCACGCTGGCGCACAACGTGGTCAACCCGGACACCGGTGAGATCATCGCCAATGCGAACGACGAGATCACCGAGACCCTGCTCGCCCAGCTGCGCGAGGCGAAGGTGGGCAAGGTGCAGACGCTGTTCACCAACGATCTCGACCAGGGCCCCTACGTCTCGCAGACGCTGCGCGCGGACGAGACCGCCGACATGCAGGCGGCCCGCGTGGCGATCTACCGCATGATGCGGCCGGGCGAGCCGCCGACTGAGGACGCGGTGGAGGCGCTCTTCAACGGCCTGTTCTTCGCGGAGGAGCGCTACGACCTCTCGGCGGTCGGGCGCATGAAGTTCAACCGCCGCATCGGCGCCCCCGCCGAGACCAGCTGGCAGCTGCGCTTCCGCGGCATCGCGCTCCCCAAGGAGGCGGAGGAAGAGCTGCGCAAGTACTTCAACCACGCGCCCGAGCTCTCGCTCGGCAAGGTGGGGCTCGAGGGAATCTCGACCGAGGCCGAGGCCCAGGGCCTGGTCGACAAGATGTTCCAGGAGCTCAAGGGCAAGGGCATCGACAAGCAGAAGCTCGAGGTGAAGATCGAGCAGCGCCTGACCCTTTCGCCGAAGGACATCGTCGAGGTGATCCGGATCCTGGTCGAGCTGAGGAACGGCCGCGGCGAGATCGACGACATCGACCACCTCGGCAACCGCCGCGTGCGCTCGGTCGGCGAGCTGGCGGAGAACCAGTTCCGCGCCGGACTGGTCCGGGTCGAGCGGGCCGTCAAGGAAAGGCTGTCCCAGGCGGAATCCGAGAACCTGATGCCGCACGACCTGATCAACGCCAAGCCGATCTCGGCCGCGATCAAGGAGTTCTTCGGCTCGAGCCAGCTGTCGCAGTTCATGGACCAGACCAACCCGCTTTCGGAGATCACGCACAAGCGGCGCGTTTCCGCGCTCGGGCCGGGCGGCCTCACCCGGGAAAGAGCCGGATTCGAGGTGCGCGACGTGCACCCGACCCACTACGGCCGCGTGTGCCCGATCGAGACCCCCGAGGGTCCGAACATCGGCCTGATCAACTCGCTCGCGCTGTACGCGCGCACCAACAAGTACGGCTTCCTCGAGACGCCGTACCGCAAGGTGAAGGACAGCAAGCCGACCAGCGAGATCACCTTCCTGTCGGCGATCGAGGAAGGCAACTACGTCATCGCCCAGGCGAACGCCACGGTCGACAAGAACGGCAAGCTGACCGACACCCTGGTGTCGTGCCGCTTCAAGAACGAGTTCGAGCTGAAGGCGCCGGAGGAAGTGCAGTACATGGACGTGGCGCCCTCGCAGATCGTGTCGGTGGCGGCCTCGCTCATCCCGTTCCTCGAGCACGACGACGCCAACCGCGCGCTCATGGGCTCCAACATGCAGCGCCAGGCGGTCCCCTGCCTGCGCCCGGAGAAGCCGCTCGTCGGCACCGGCGTCGAGCGCACCGCCGCGGTGGATTCCGGCACGTGCGTGATCGCGCTGCGCGGCGGCGTGGTCGACTACGTCGACGCGAACCGCATGGTGGTGCGCGTCAACGACGACGAGACCGTGGCGGGCGACGTCGGCGTCGACATCTACAAGCTCACCAAGTACACGCGCTCGAACCAGAACACCAACATCAACCAGCGCCCGATCGTGAAGCAGGGCGAGAAGATCGCCCGGGGCGACGTGATCGCGGACGGCGCGTCCACCGACCTCGGCGAGCTCGCGCTCGGCCAGAACATGATGGTCGCGTTCATGCCGTGGAACGGCTACAACTTCGAGGACTCGATCCTCATCTCCGAGCGAGTGGTGGGCGAGGACCGCTTCACCTCGATCCACATCGAGGAACTGACCGTGGTGGCGCGCGATACGAAGCTCGGGCCGGAGGAGATCACCCGCGACATCTCCAACCTGTCAGAGGCTCAGCTCGCCAGGCTGGATGAATCCGGCATCGTCTACATTGGCGCCGAAGTCGAAGCGGGCGACGTGCTGGTCGGCAAGGTGACGCCCAAGGGCGAGACCCAGCTCACCCCGGAGGAAAAGCTTCTGCGCGCGATCTTCGGCGAGAAAGCTTCGGATGTTAAGGACACCTCGCTACGCGTCCCTTCGGGGATTTCGGGGACTGTTATTGATGTGCAGGTGTTCACGCGCGAAGGCATCGAGCGCGACAAGCGCAGCCAGAGCATCATCGAGGACGAGCTCAAGCGCTACAAGACCGACTTGGCCGACCAGATGAGGATTGTAGAAAGCGATACGTTTGAGCGTCTGGCCCGCCTGCTCCTGAACAAGACCGCCAACGGCGGTCCGAAGCGGCTCGCCAAGGGCATTAAGGTCACCAAGGAATACCTCGACGGCGTGGAGAAGTACGACTGGTTCGACATCCGTCTCGCCGCCGAGGATGCCGCGGCGCAGGTGGAGGGCCTGAAGGAGTCGCTCGCCCAGAAGCGGCGCGAATTCGACGCGATGTTCGAAGCCAAGCGCAAGAAGCTGACGCAGGGCGACGAGCTGCCCCCGGGCGTGCTCAAGATGGTGAAGGTGTACGTCGCGGTGAAGCGCCGCCTGCAGCCCGGCGACAAGATGGCCGGGCGCCACGGCAACAAGGGCGTGATCTCGAAGATCACGCCGGTCGAGGACATGCCTCACATGGCCGACGGCACCCCCGTAGACATCGTGCTCAACCCGCTTGGCGTGCCCTCGCGCATGAACGTGGGTCAGATTCTCGAAACCCACCTCGGCTGGGCGGCGAAGGGCCTGGGGCATCGCATCGGCGAGCTGGTGAAGAAGGCGCAGGAGCAAAGCCTGGCGGAAATCCGCAAGAGCCTCGAGCGCATCTACGCGGGCGGCGGCGACGAGAAGGATCTGTCCAAGTTCACCGACGAGGAAGTGATCCAGCTCGCGCAGAACCTGCGCGAGGGGGTGCCGTTCGCGACGCCGGTGTTCGACGGCGCGGCCGAGACCGAGATCAACTCCATGCTGGAGATGGCGGGCTTGCCCACCAGCGGCCAGGTGCAGCTCTTCGACGGGCGCACGGGCGAGGCCTTCGACCGCAACGTTACCGTCGGCTACATGCACGTGCTGAAGCTGCACCACCTGGTCGACGACAAGATGCACGCGCGCTCGACCGGGCCGTACTCGCTCGTCACGCAGCAGCCGCTCGGCGGCAAGGCGCAGTTCGGCGGCCAGCGCTTCGGCGAGATGGAGGTCTGGGCGCTCGAGGCCTACGGCGCCGCCTACACGCTGCAGGAGATGCTGACGGTGAAGTCCGACGACATCACCGGCCGCACCAAGGTCTACGAGAACATCGTCAAGGGCGATCACAAGATCGACGCCGGGATGCCGGAGTCGTTCAACGTGCTGGTGAAGGAGATCCGCTCCCTTGGCATCGACATCGATCTGGAGAGGTACTGATGAAAGCGCTACTTGAGCTCTTCAAGCAGGTCCAGCAGGACGAGGAGTTCGATGCGATCAAGATCGGGCTTGCCTCGCCCGAGAAGATCCGCTCGTGGTCCTACGGCGAGGTCAAGAAGCCCGAGACGATCAACTATCGCACGTTCAAGCCGGAGCGCGACGGCCTCTTCTGCGCCAAGATCTTCGGGCCGATCAAGGACTACGAGTGCCTGTGCGGCAAGTACAAGCGCCTCAAGCACCGTGGCGTGATCTGCGAGAAGTGCGGCGTGGAAGTGACGCTGGCGAAAGTCCGCCGCGAGCGCATGGGCCACATCGAGCTCGCCAGCCCGACCGCGCACATCTGGTTCCTGAAGTCGCTGCCCTCGCGTCTTGGCCTGGTGCTCGACATGACGCTGCGCGACATCGAGCGCGTGCTCTACTTCGAGGCCTATGTTGTCACTGATCCGGGTCTGACGCCTCTCAAGCGCACCCAGCTCCTCACCGAGGATGACTACCTCGCCAAGGTCGAGGAGTTCGGTGACGACTTTTCGGCCGCGATGGGCGCCGAAGGCATCCGGGCGCTGCTGCGCGCGCTCGACCTCAACAAGGAGATCGATACCCTCAGGAAGGACCTCGAGGCCACCTCGAGCGACGCCAAGATCAAGAAGTACGCCAAGCGCCTGAAGGTGCTCGAGGGCTTCAAGGCCTCGAACATCAAGCCCGACTGGATGATCATGGAAGTGCTGCCGGTGCTGCCGCCGGAGCTGCGTCCGCTGGTTCCGCTGGACGGCGGCCGGTTCGCCACGTCGGACCTCAACGACCTGTACAGGAGGGTGATCAATAGAAACAACCGCCTCAAGCGCCTGCTCGAGCTGAAAGCGCCGGAGATCATCGTCCGGAACGAGAAGCGCATGCTGCAGGAGGCGGTCGACTCGCTGCTCGACAACGGCCGCCGCGGCAAGGCGATGACCGGCGCCAACAAGCGCCCGCTCAAGTCGCTCGCCGACATGATCAAGGGCAAGGGCGGGCGGTTCCGCCAGAACCTGCTTGGCAAGCGCGTCGACTACTCCGGCCGCTCGGTCATCGTGGTCGGCCCGCAGCTGAAGCTCCACCAGTGCGGGCTGCCGAAGAAGATGGCGCTCGAGCTGTTCAAGCCCTTCATCTTCAACAAGCTGGAGCTGCTCGGCCTCGCGACAACCATCAAGGCGGCGAAGCGCCTCGTGGAGCAGGAAGTGCCCGAGGTGTGGGACATCCTCGAGGAAGTGATCCGCGAGCACCCGGTGATGCTGAACCGCGCGCCGACGCTGCACCGCCTGGGGATTCAGGCGTTCGAGCCGGTGCTGATCGAGGGCAAGGCGATCCAGCTCCACCCGCTGGTGTGCGCGGCGTTCAACGCCGACTTCGACGGCGACCAGATGGCGGTCCACGTGCCGCTGTCGCTCGAGGCCCAGATGGAGGCGCGCACGCTCATGCTTGCCTCGAACAACGTGCTCTCGCCCGCCAACGGCGAGCCGATCATCGTGCCGTCGCAGGACATCGTGCTCGGGCTGTACTACGCCACGCGGGAGCGTGTCAACGCGAGGGGCGAAGGCATGAGCTTCTCCGACCTCGCGGAGGTGCACCGCGCGTACGACTCGCGGCAGGCCGAGATCAACGCGCGCGTTTGGGTGCGGATCAAGGAGAAGGAGCTTGCCGAGGACGGCGAGATCCGCGAGAAGATCACGCGCTACGAGACCACCATCGGCCGGGCGCTGCTCTCCGAGATCCTGCCGGTCGGGCTGTCCTTCGAGCTGCTCAACAAGCCGCTCAAGAAGAAGGAAATCTCGCGCCTGATCAACACGGGCTTCCGCCGCTGCGGGTTGCGCGAGACGGTGATCTTCGCCGACAAGCTCATGCAGGCGGGCTTCAGCATCGCCACGCGCGCGGGCATCAGCTTCGGCGTGAACGACATGCAGATCCCGACGCAGAAGCCGCAGCTCATCCGCGACGCGGAGACCGAGGTGAAGGAGATCGAGAACCAGTACACCTCGGGCCTGGTCACCGCCGGCGAGCGCTACAACAAGGTGGTCGACATCTGGTCGCGCTGCGGCGAGCAGGTCGGCAAGGTAATGATGGAGCAGCTCGGCTCCGAGGAAGTCGAGAACCGCCACGGCAAGAAGGTGAAGCAGGAGGCGTTCAACTCGATCTACATGATGGCCGACTCGGGCGCGCGCGGCTCCGCGGCGCAGATCCGGCAGCTCGCAGGCATGCGCGGCCTGATGGCCAAGCCCGACGGCTCGATCATCGAGACGCCGATCACGGCGAACTTCCGCGAAGGCCTGAACGTGCTGCAGTACTTCATCTCGACCCACGGCGCCCGGAAAGGTCTGGCAGATACAGCGCTCAAAACCGCGAACTCGGGCTACCTGACCCGGCGCCTGGTCGACGTGACCCAGGACCTGGTGGTCACCGAAGACGACTGCGAGACGCAGAACGGCGTCTCGATGAAGGCGCTGGTCGAGGGCGGCGAGGTGGTCGAAGCGCTGCGCGAGCGCGTGCTCGGCCGCGTGCTGACCGCAGACCTGGTGCATCCGGAGACGCAGGACATGCTTTATCCGTCCGGCTCGCTGCTGGACGAGGACGCGGTGGAGGCGATCGACAACCTCGGCATCGACGAGGTCAAGGTGCGCACGCCGCTTTCCTGCGACACGCGCTGGGGCGTCTGCGCCAAGTGCTACGGGCGCGACCTCGGGCGCGGCTCGCTGGTGAACGTCGGTGAAGCCATCGGCGTGATCGCGGCGCAGTCGATCGGCGAGCCCGGCACGCAGCTCACGATGCGGACCTTCCACATCGGCGGCGCGGCATCGCGGACCGCGGTCCAGAGCCACGTCGAAGCGAAGTCGGCGGGCACGGTGCGCTTCACGCCGACCATGCGCTATCTCTCGAACGCCAAGGGCGACAAGGTGGTGATCAGCCGCTCGGGCGAAGTCATCATTGCCGACGACAACAACCGCGAGCGTGAGCGCCACAAAGTGCCGTACGGCGCGACGCTTCAGGCCTCGGACGGCGACCAGGTGCGGGCGGGCAAGCAGATCGCCAACTGGGACCCGCACCACCGCCCGATCATCACGGAATACGCGGGCACGGTGAAGTTCGAGCACGTCGAGGAAGGCACGACGGTGGCGAAGCAGATCGACGACGTGACGGGCCTCTCGACCCTCGTGGTGATCGACGCGAAGCGTCGCACCACCGCTACGGCGAAGGGGCAGCGTCCCTCGGTCAAGCTGGTGAACGAGGCCGGCGACGAGGTGAAGATCGCCGGCACCGACCACGCGGTCAACATCAGCTTCCCGGTGGGCGCGGTGATCGCCGTGCGCGACGGCCAGCAGGTGCAGGTGGGCGAGGTGCTCGCGCGCATCCCGCAGGAAGTGTCGAAGACCCGCGACATCACCGGCGGTCTGCCGCGCGTGGCGGAGCTGTTCGAGGCGCGTTCGCCCAAGGACGCTGGCATGCTGGCGGAGGTCACGGGCACGGTGAGCTTCGGCAAGGACACCAAGGGCAAGCAGCGCCTGGTGATCACCGACCTCGACCACCAGGAGCACGAGTACCTGATCGCCAAGGACAAGCACCTGCTGGTGCACGACGGCCAGGTGGTGAACAAGGGCGAGATGATCGTCGACGGCCCGGTGGACCCTCACGATCTGCTGCGCCTGCTCGGCATCGAGGAGCTGGCGCGCTACATCATCGACGAAGTGCAGGACGTGTATCGCCTGCAAGGCGTGAAGATCAACGACAAGCACATCGAGGTGATCGTGCGGCAGATGCTACGCCGCATCGAAGTCGACAGCCCTGGCGACACGCCGTTCATCCAAGGCGAGCAGGTAGAGCGCGCCGAGCTGCTCGAGGAGAACGAAAAGGCGCTGAAAGCGAGCAAGCAGCCCGCCACCTTCCGCAACATCCTGCTCGGCATCACCAAGGCGTCGCTCTCGACCGACTCGTTCATCTCCGCGGCCTCCTTCCAGGAGACCACGCGCGTCCTGACCGAGGCGGCGATCATGGGCAAGCGCGACGAGCTGCGCGGCCTGAAGGAGAACGTCATCGTCGGGCGGCTCATCCCGGCGGGAACCGGCCTCGCGTACCACAACATCCGCAAGGCGCAAGCCGCCGAGCCGGTGCTCGCCGACATTCCGGCCGCCGCGCCGGAGACGGCAGCGCCCGCGGCGCAGCCGCAGACGGTGCCGACCGAACAGGCCGCCGCTCCAGGCTCCTGATCACAGCTTCAAGGAGTATCAAAAGCCGCCCTGGGGCGGCTTTTTTTTGCGAGGTTCACTTGATGCCACCAATCGCGTGCACAACCATCTGCACCGCTACTGCGCCGAGCTCGACTTCCAATTCACAGGTCCCTGAAAAATGACCTACGTCAAATCGTTGACACTGCATTAGTGCGAGCGTAGCGTCGCCGCAGGCTTTTTCGGGAGGAGGAAGCCTGCCGTCCATAGCTCCCGCGACCACGGCGCATCCCATATGTGCGGGATTTGCGCGCGACAACCTCAGTGCTAGCGTGCAGCTCACCAATAGGGAGGACCCCATGCCGCGACTTATCGCGTTGGCAGTGGCGCTGTGCCTGAGCAACGCAGTCTTTTCCGCAGATTCCGGCAGCCCGCAGCGCCTTGCCGGCCTGCAGCAGCACGCACGCATCACGATCGATAACGAGGGCATCTCGCACGTACGGGCCCACAACGACCACGACCTGTATTTCATGCAGGGCTGGGTGCACGCGGGGGACCGGCTGTTCCAGATGGACTACAACCGCCGCCTCGCGAGCGGCACGCTTGCCGAGCTGCTCGGCACCGCGGCGCTCCCGACCGACGTCCAGCTTCGCACGCTCGGCCTGCGCCGCAGCGCCGAGCGCTCCTACGCAGCCGGGTCGCCTTTCTTCCGCGGCGTGCTCGAGGCTTACGCCGAAGGCGTGAATGCGCGCCTCGCCGAACTTTCAGCGGCGACCCTGCCGCCGGAATACGGCGTGCTGCACGTGACGCAGGTCGCGGCGTGGACGCCGGTGGACAGCATCGTCATCGGCAAGCTGGTCTCCTTTTCGAACGGCTTCGCCCTCGACATCGACCGCACCGTGGCGCTGCAGTCGTATATCGCGGCATTCGGCCCCGCGCGAGGCACGGCGCTCTATTCGCAGGATCTGTGGCGCTCGGCGGCATTCGAGCCGAATGCGACCGTGCCGGACGCGATGATGGCGCCTCCGCATGCGCCTTCTGCCGGCGGCGGGCAGCGCGGCATGGAGCGTGCGCACGAAGGGCTGCACAGCGACGACCATCTGAGCCTGATGCGCGATTACGTCGACCGCGTGCGCGATATGCCGGTGTTCCAGGGAATCCTGAAGCACGAGTATCGCGGCAACTCGAATCTGTGGGCGGTCTCCGGCGCGCTGACAAGGGACGGCCGTCCGCTGCTCGCGAACGATCCGCACCTCACGGCGCCGACGCCTTCGGTCTTCTATCCGATGGGACTCGAGGAAGACGGCGAGCCGGTGTTCGGCAGCAGCATCGCCGGCGCGCCGGGCATCATCCACGGCTACAACCGCTGGATCGCCTGGGGCTCGACCAACAACGAGGTCGACGTCACCGATACTTTTGCCGAGCAGGTCGTGCCCGACCCAGCCTCGCCGAGCGGCCTGTCCACGATCTACAAGGGCGCGCGCGAGCCGCTGATCCCGATCCCGCAAACCTTCCGCGCCAATGTGGGCGGCAGCGTGGTGGTCATTCCGTCCGGCGGAAGCATTCCCGCGGCCACGCTGGTGATGCCGCGACGCGACCTCGGACCGATCATCTCGCTCAATGCCACGACCGGGGCTGCGCTCAGCGTCCAGTACGTGGGCAACGGGCCGACGCAGGAGATCGAGGCATTCCTCCTGATCAACCGCGCGCGCAATCTCGACGATTTCAAGAACGCGCTGCAGCGCTTCGACGTCGGCGCGCAGAACTTCGTCTATATCGATGTGCGCGGCAATATCGCCTACTTCACCTCGGGCGAGATTCCGGTGCGCGAGGACCTGCAGGCGGGAACGGTGAACGGCGTGCCACCCTGGTTCGTGCGCAATGGACAGGGCGGCAACGAATGGCTGCCGGTGCAGAATCCCCAGCCGTACCAGGCGAGCGCGTTCGAGATTCTGCCGTTCAGCGAGATGGCGCAGATCGTCAATCCGCCAGGGGGCTATTTCGTCAACGCCAACAACGATCCTTCGGGCGCGACGCGCGACAACAATCCGCTCAACCAGCTTCGCCCGGGCGGCGGCATTTCCTATACGGCGTACTCGTGGAAAGCGGGCTTCCGTGTCGCGCGCATCGAGAAGCGGCTGCACGAGTACTTCGAGACGGGCGATCGCCGCGTGTCCTTCAAGGAGATGCGGGCGATCCAGGCCGACGTGGTGGTGCACGACGGCGAAGTCTTCACGCCCTATATCGTGAAGGCCTTCGACCGCGCGCTCACCGATCCGGCTGCGGACCCGCAGCTGCGTGCGCTCGCCGTGGACGCGGGTATCGCCGAAGCGGTGGGTCGCCTGCGCGCCTGGAACCGGTCGACCCCGACCGGCATCGCACAGGGCTACGACGCCGTAGACGTCCCCGGCGCGCTGCAGCCGCCTTCAGCCAGCGAAGTGCAGACTAGCGTGGCGGCGTCGATCTATGCTGCGTGGCGCTCCAGCGTGCTGAGCACGGTGATCAACGGCTCGATCGCAGGCCTGCCGGCGCCCGACGATTTCGACAGCCTTGCGGCGCTCCGCAATCTCCTCGACAACTTTGCGACGAACGGCGGCATCGGGGTTTCCGGCGTTGACTTTTTTACCGCGCCGGGCATCGGCGCGCCGGCCGACCGGCGCGATTTCGTCATCCTGAAGAGCGTGCGTACGGGCCTCGACATGCTGGCGACACCGGCGTTCTTCGGCTCGCCCAATCAGGACGACTATCGCTGGGGACGCCTGCATCGCATCGAGTTCACGCACCCGCTCGGCTCCGTGTTCAGCATTCCGCCGGCCGGCGGCGCTTTCCCGCCACCGCTTCCCGGCGTGCGCGGCATCCCGACCGACGGCGGCTTCCAGACGGTCGATGCCTCGAGCCACAATGCGCGCGGGAAGGCGCCGGATGACTTCATGTTCACAGTCACGTCCGGGCACCGGATGGTGGCCGAGGCGGATAGTGACGGCATGCGCGTGGCCGACATCTGGCCGGGCGGTACGAGCGGCGTCCTCGGCAGCCCCAATTACGCGCAGTTCCTGGAGCGCTGGCTGACGAATGAAGCGGTGCGAACCAGCCTCGGACACAAAGAAGTGAAGGAAGTGGCTGCGTCGGTACAGACTTTCGTACCCTGAACCTTAAGCAGCGCTTTCACGCAGCTTTCAAAAGGGCGTCCACGGACGCCCTTTTTCTTGCCTGCGGTTCTACACCCGGATTCGGGATTGACGTTGCACCGTGGCTTCGGTAGCGTGGCCCGAACCTTCGCAAGAAGATAATCGCCCGGGGGAGGGCACCAATGAGCATTCATTCTGCACGCGCGAAATCCTGGCTCGTCTCGATCCTGCTTGCGTTCGTCGCCTTCGCGCCAGGGTGGGCCGCAGCCGATGGTCACCACCGACCGTTCGACAGGCTTGTCATCTTCGGCGACAGCCTGTCCGACCCGGGCAACGCCTTCGCGCTGAACGGCGGCCAGACGATTTCGCCTCCTGACTACGGGATGTCCGGAGTGACGAACGGGATCCCGGACGTGATCAGCCTCATTCCCGATGCGCCGTACTCGTCGCGCCGGTTCAGCAACGGCCGGACCTGGATCGAGGATTTCGCGGCCGCCGTCGGCCTGCCGCAGAATGCGAGGCCGGCCGTTGCGGGGGCCCTGTTCGGCGAGGACGACGGCCGCGCATCCAACTATGCGGTCGGCGGCGCGACCGCGGCCGATCTCCGCGCTTCCGGCGGGAGCCAGTTTCCTCTCAGCGTGCAAGTGAACCTGTTTCTTACCGA
Source organism: Burkholderiales bacterium (assembly GCA_036406675.1). Lineage (GTDB taxonomy): Bacteria > Pseudomonadota > Gammaproteobacteria > Burkholderiales > SG8-39 > SCGC-AG-212-J23. The sequence goes on along the minus strand of DASXAO010000149.1, from coordinate 60,341 downwards.
CGTCAGGGGGAGCGCTCCCGCCGATGCGCTGTACGTCGTCGAGATCGGCGGCAACGATATTCGCGCAGCGCTGGCAGCCGCCCAAGCGCATCAGGACCCAACGGTAGTCATCGCCGCCGCGCTCAAGTCAGTCGCGGACAACGTCGGGAAGCTGTACGGCGCAGGAGCGCGACACTTTCTGGTCTGGAGCGCCCCCGACGTCGGGCGTACGCCTGCGCTGCGACGCCTCGACACCTTTGTGGCGCCAGGGATTGCGGCGGGCGCAACGACCCTCAGCGGACTCTACAACCAGGGCCTCGCCGGCGCCCTGCAGGGTCTTGGCGCCGCGTTGCCGGGAATCACGATCGTGCCGTTCGATGCGTTCAACCTTCTCAAGGACGTCCAGACCAACCCTCGCCGGTTCGGGCTGATCGACGCGACCAACGCATGCATCCAGCCCGACGTCCCGGCGTTCGGTTTCCCGAGCTCACCGCCGTTCCGCTGCGCCCGACCGGACGGCTTCTTCTTCTGGGACGGCATCCACCCGACCCGGGCGGGCCATGCGGTCATCGCGATAGAGGTGGGTAAGACGCTCATCGGTGCGGTGCTGCAGGATCTGTAACGGCCGAGGGATGGCCCGGGGAAGAAAGGGCGCCACGAGCGCCCTTTTTTGTGCCCTAGAATGGACCGATGGAAACCGCGCTTTCGAAGAACGTGAAAAGGCTCGGCCGGCTCGACCTGCCGGGTGCCGGGCAGGTGCGAGTCGTGGGCAACTACGCCTACGTCGGTCACCTTCCGAACCGCGCGCAGCTCGGAACCTCGATCATCGATGTTTCAGACTCGCGCAAGCCGCGCGTGGTCTCGCAAATTCACCTCGAGGATTCGCGCTCGCACAGCCACAAGGCGCGCATCGTCGGCGACCTCCTGTTCGTGAACAGCGAGCAGAACGGTCCCAATCGGCAGCAGGCCGACCTCCAAACGTCCCCGGAGCAGGCCTACGACGGCGGCGGGTTCAGGATTTACGATGTTGCAGACCGCACAAAGCCAAGGCTCGTCCACTTTCAGAAAACCGGTGGGCGCGGCGTGCACCGCTTCGATGTGGACGAGCGCTACGCCTATATCTCGACGGAGATGGCCGGCTACGTCGGCAACATCCTCGTGATCTACGACCTGCGCGACCCGGCCCGGCCCGAAGAGATCGCCCGCTGGTGGCTGCCCGGGCAGTACGTCGCGGGAGGCGAGAAGCCGCACTGGCCCGGACGGCGCAATCGCCTGCACCACGCGCTGCGATTCGGCGATCGGCTGTGGGCCGGCTGCTGGCACGCGGGCCTTCGTGTCATCGACATCTCCGATATTCGCGCGCCGCGCACGGTGGGCGAATACAACTACCACCCGCCCTTTCCGGAGCCCTCCCACACCTTCATGCCGGTGCCGGCCGGCGTCGGCGGGCGCTCGATCGCGGTGGCGATCGACGAAGAGGACCACGCGCACAGCGCGGCCGAGATGGAGCGCCGGCGCGGGCGCCCGCACGCCTGCCTGTGGGTCCTGGATGTCACGAATCTGAAGAAGATCGAGCCGCTCTCCCTGTTCGAGGTGAGCGAGCTCGACTCGCCCTGGAGCCGCGCGGCGCCGGGCCGCTTCGGCGCGCACCAGTTCCAGGAGCACATGAGCGACACGCTCGTGTACTGCACGTGGTTCTCGGGCGGCCTGCGCATCGTCGACGTCGCCGACCCGCTCGCTCCGCGCGAAGTGGGGCACTTCATTCCCGAGCCTGCGCCGGGCCACGCCGCGCCGCAGACCAACGACGTCGACGTCGACGCGAAGGGACTGGTCTACATCGTCGACCGGGTAAGCGGCTTCGACGTGCTCGAGTTCGAACGCTGAGCTATTCGATTCCTGCCGCGGCGAATACTTTCTTGGCCGCTGGCGTCCCCAGGTAGCGCACGAACTCCTGTGCGGCGGCGGCTGAAGGCGCGCCGCTCATGACGCCGGCGGCGTAGCTGGTGTAGTTCTGCACCCCGGCGGGAAGCGGACCGACCAGCCGCAGGCCGCGGTCGCGATGCAGCAGGATCTCCGTGACCGGCGCGAAGCCGATCTCCTTGCCCTTGCCCTTGAGGACGTGCTCCATGACCGCGGCGGCATCGTCGTAGCGCGTGGTCTTCTTCTCGACCTGCTCGTAGACGCCCATCTTCTTCAGCAGGTTCTCGAGATAGATGCCGGTCGAGGCGCGGTTGAAGACGAGCGATTCGGCATCGAGCACCGACTTCTTGAGCGCTTCCGGGGTGGAGATGTCCGGCGCCGGCGCGCCGGGCCTCACGGCCACGCCCATTCCCACGCGGCCGACATTGGCGCGGTCGTGGCCGACTTTGCCGGCCTTGGCGAATTCGTCGATGACCGCGGGCGGCGCAACGACTACGTCCTGGACCTCGCCGTCGCCGATCCGCTTGCGGATTTGCGGCGCGGTATTGAACGCGAGCTTCACCGCATGGCCGCTCGCCTTCTGGAACTCGGCCGCGGCGGCCTTCATGCCGGGCTCGAGGGCGCCGGCGCTCAAGACCTTGATCTCGGCCGCACCGGCGGTCGTGGAGAAGACCATGGCGAGTGCTGCCGCTGCAATGCGCTTCGTCTTCATGAACGCCGTCTCCCAGTCACTCGATTCTCGCCCCGGAGTCTCGCACTACCTTGGACCACTTGGGAATCTCGCTGGCGATATAGTCGGCGAACTCCCGCGGCGTTCCGGCGTGCACCTCGGCGCCGAGCGCTGCCAGCCGCTCGCGCAGATCGGGCTGCGCCAGCGCGCCGACGATGTCGCGGCTAAGCCGCTCGACGAGGGGCGCGGGTGTCGCGGCCGGGACCACGACGCCGTGCCAGGTGATCGCCTCGAAGCCGGGCACGCCCGCCTCGGCGACCGTGGGCAGGTCGGGCACGCTGGCGGAGCGCCGCGCGGTGGTGACCGCCAGCGCGCGGAGCTTCCCGGCCTTGATGAACGGAATCGCCGACGCCGAAGTGGCGAACATGAGCTGCACCTGGCCCGCGATGACGTCGGTTAGGGCGGGCTGCGCGCCTTTGTAGGGAACGTGCACCAGGTCGACGCCTGCCATGGTCTTGAAGAGCTCACCGGCAAGGTGCGCTGCCGCCCCTGCGCCGGAGGAGGCGTAGTTGAGCTTTCCCGGATTTTTCTTCGCAAGCTCGATCAGCTCTACGACCGAATGGACCGGCACCTGGGGGTTCACCACCAGGATATTGGGCTGCACCGCCACCAGCGAAACCGGGGCGAAATCCTTGACCGGGTCGTAGCCGAGGTTGCGGTAGAGGCTCTGGTTCGTGGCGAGGATGCTGTTGTTGCCCAGGAGCCAGGTGTAGCCGTCGGGGGCGCTCTTGGCCACAGCTTCTGCCGCGACGTTGCCGCCGGCGCCCGGACGGTTTTCGATCACCACCTGCTGGCCCCAGCGCTCGGCGAGCTTCTGCCCGAGCGCTCGCGCCAGGATGTCGCTCGGTCCGCCCGGAGTGAAGCCGACCACGAAGCGGATCGGCTTCTCGGGAAAACCCTGCGCCGGAGCATGCGTCGCCGCGCAGGCGAGCAGCAGCGCCGCCAACGCCAGGCGCAGGGTGGTGAAGATGATCTGTTTCGCCATCTGCGGTGCGCATTTTAGTACCCTAAGGAAATGCCCAGCACCGTAGGAATGACCCCGGGCACCGAATTGGCCGGGAAGGTAGCCCTCGTCACCGGCGCGGCACGCAACATCGGGCGTGCGATCGCGCGCGCGCTCGCCGCCGGCGGCGCCGCGGTGATGGTGAACGCCAACACCTCGCGCAAGGAGGCCGACGAGACCCGCGCGATGATCGAATCGGCCGGTGCCCGCGCGGGGGTGCACATCGCCGACGTCACCGATCCCGGAGCGGTCGCGGCGATGGTCGAGGCGACGGTGGCGCGCTTCGGCCGGCTCGACATGCTCGTGAACAACGCCGCGGTGCGCGCCGAGACGCCGTTCGCCGAGATCCGCTTCGAAGACTGGCGCCGCGTGCTTTCGATCGTGCTCGACGGCGCCTTCCTCTGCACGCAGGCTGCGCTTCCACATCTTGTCAAGGCGGGGGGAGGGACGGTCATCAATATCGGCGGCCTCACCGCTCACAAGGGGGCGGATGGCCGCGCGCACGTCATCGCCGCGAAGGCCGGGCTCGCCGGCCTGACGCGGGCGCTGGCGATCGACCTCGCGCCGCATCGGATCACGGTCAACTGCGTGGTTCCGGGAACCATCGAAACCGTGCGCGGCTTGCCGGGCGCGCCCGAGCGCCCGCAGCACCGGCGCTCGCTGCCGCCGATCGGCCGCCGCGGCGAGCCCGAGGAGATCGCGGCGATGGTGCGCACGCTGTGCGGGCCCGACATGCGCTACGTCACCGGACAGTCGATCCACGTGAATGGCGGCAACCTCATGCCATGAACAGGCATTCGCTGTCGCCGGTGATGTCGGAGCTGAGCGGCTACATTGCGCGGGCGCCGCGCAAGGCTTTGCCGGCCGCGGTGGTCGAGAAGACGAAGCACCACATCCTCGACACGCTCGCCGCGATGGTATCCGGCTCGCGCCTGCTCCCGGGCCGAAAGGCGATTTCCTTCGTCAAATCGCTCGGCGGAGCGAAGGAGGCCTGCGTCGCCGGCAGCCGGCTCGTCACCAGCGCGCTCAACGCGGCGCTCGCCAACGGCATGTGCGCGCACGCCGACGAGACCGACGATTCGCACGCCGCGTCGCTCACCCATCCGGGCTGCGGCGTGGTGCCCGCGGCGCTCGCAACGGCCGAGCGCGAGGGGCGCGGCGGGACCGCGCTGCTGCGCGCGGTCGCGCTCGGCTACGACATCGGCTGCCGCCTGACGCTTTCGCTCGATCCCTATCGTTTCCGCGAAGCCGGTCACTCGACGCACAGCTTCGGGCCCACGTTCGGCGCCGCCGCCGCCTGTGCGGCGCTGGCCGGATTGAAAGCGCCCCAGGTGCGCCACGCGCTGTCGTACGCGGCGCAGCAGGTTTCGGGGATCTCGTGCTGGATGCGCGACCCGGAGCACATCGAGAAGGCGTTCGATTTCGGCGGCATGCCGGCGCGCAACGGCGCCACCGCCGCGGCGATGGCGGCGCATGGCCTGTCGGGCGTCGAGGACGTCTTCTCCGGCGAGCGCAGCTTCTTCGTTGCCTATCCCGGCGATGCGCAGGCGCTCGTCCGCGGCCTCGGCGAGACGTTCGAGATCATGAACGCGAGCATCAAGCGCTGGTCGGTCGGCTCGCCGATCCAGGCGCCGCTGGATTCGCTTTTGGTTCTCATACGAGAAAATTCCTTAAAGGCGAATGATGTTGTGAGCGTGGTAGTGCGCGTTGCCCACCAGGGTGCCAACACGGTGGACAATCGGGACATGCCCGATATATGCATGCAGCACATGTGCGCGGTCATGCTGCTCGACGGCGCGGTGAGCTTCAAGTCCTCGCACGACGAGAAGCGCATGCGCGACCGGCGGGTCCTCGCAATTAGACAGAAGGTGCAGCTCCTGGGCGACGACGCCATGACGGCCGCCATGCCGAGCCGGCAGGGCATCGTCGAGCTCGAGCTCGCGGACGGGCGGCGCCTGCGCCATCACACTCCCGCCGTGCGCGGGACGCCCGACAACCCGATGGCGCGGGCCGAGGTCGACGCCAAGAGCTACGACCTGCTGGAGCCCGTGATCGGCCGCGGCAAGGCGCGCAGGCTCTGCGACGCGGTCTGGAACCTGGACAGGATCGAAGACGTGCGGAGCCTCCGCCCGTTGCTTTGCGCTTAGAGAGGAGAAGCAATGAATCGCATCGTGCATCTCGCGCTGAAGGTCGACGACCTGGAGCGCACCACCGAGTTCTACCAGAAGGTGTTCGGGTTCAAGGAGATGAACACCGAGAAAGTGCGCGACCACACTTCGCGCCATCTGTCCGACGGCGTGCTCGACGTCGCGCTGATCAAGTACGACGCCGGCACGCAATCGGCGGAATCCAGGGCCTCCGGCGAGGGTCCCTGCATCCATCACTTCGCCGTCGAGGTGGATAACGTCGCCGCCGCTACGAAGCAGATCACCTCGTACGGCTGCGAGATCATCAGCGATCCCGGCGTGATTCCGGTGAAGTTCCGTGCCCCGGGCGGGACGGTGTGCGAGCTGGTCCCGAGGGGCCGCTACAAAAAGCCCGCCGCGGCCAAGAAAAAGCCGGCAAGAAAAGCGGCGAAGAAGAAGAAGGCCAGAACCAGGCGATGAAGGCGCGCAACGCCGACCTCTGGTCGGGGCTTGCGCTCGCCGCCCTCGCGGCCTACATCATCACCCAGGCCTCGGGGTGGGACTACAGCGGGCCTGACGGCCCCGGCGCGGGATTCTTCCCGCTCTGGTATGGCATCGCGATGCTGGTGCTGGCCGCGGCCCTTGTCGCGTCGAGCCTGCTGCGCGAACCCGAGCGCGTGAATTGGCGCGGCGCCGGCCGGGCGCTCGCGGTTTCGGCTGCGCTCGCGGTATCGGTGCTGCTCTTCAAGCTGGCAGGCTTCGTGGTCGGCTTCGCCGCGCTCGCGTTCTTCGTCGTGTGGGTCATGTATCGGCGGCCATGGCCGCTCGCCGCCGCGGTCGCCATAGGCCTCGCCGGCGGGTTCTACCTGGTCTTCCCGCTCCTTCTCGGCGTGAACCTCCCCTAGGACATGGACATCCTCTCCGGGCTCATGCACGGCTTCGCGGTCGCCTTGGAGCCGGCGAACCTGTTCTGGTGCTTCGTCGGCGTGCTGCTCGGCACGGTAGTGGGCGTGATGCCCGGGCTCGGCCCGCCCGCGACCATCGCGATGCTGCTGCCGCTCACGTTCCTGATGGATCCCGCCGGAGCGATGATCATGCTCGCCGGCATCTACTACGGCGCCAAGTACGGCGGCTCGACCACCTCGATCCTGCTGAACGTCCCCGGCGAATCGGCCTCGGTCGTGACCTGCCTCGACGGCTACGCGATGGCCCGCAAGGGGCGCGCCGGCGCCGCCCTCGGCATCGCGGCGATCGCGTCGTTCGTCGCCGGCACCGTCGGCGTGGTCGGCCTGATGCTCGTCGCGCCGCCGCTCGCCAGGCTGGCGCTCGCGTTCAGCTCGCCGGAGTATTTCTCGCTCATGGCGCTCGGCCTCGCGATGGTGGTGCTGCTCGCCGGACGCTCGATGCTGAAAGCGCTGCTCGCGATGCTGGTGGGACTCTGGATCTCGGGCATCGGCACCGATCCCTTCAGCACCACTTCGCGCTTCACCTTCGGGCAGCTGGAGCTGCTCTCGGGCATCGACTTCGTAGTGGTCGCGATCGGCGTGTTCGCGCTCGGCGAGGTGCTGGCGTGCATGGAGACCCGCGCCGAGGGCAAGGCGCTGCCCGTGCCCAGAGGCCTGCGCAACCTTCTGCCCACGGTGCAGGACCTGAAGGACTGCCGCTTCGCCTTCGTGCAAGGCTCGGTGCTCGGTTTCCTGATCGGCGTGCTGCCGGGCGCGGGCTCCACCATCGCTTCGTTCATCTCGTACGGGGTCGAGAAGGCGGTGTCGCGGCGCCCCCAGGAATTCGGCAAGGGCGCGGTCGAGGGCGTCGCCGCGCCGGAAGGCGCGAACAACTCCGAGACCGGCGGGGCGCTCGTGCCGCTGCTCACGCTCGGCATCCCCGGCTCCGGGACCACGGCGATCCTGCTCGCCGCGCTCGTGCTGTGGGGATTCAAGCCGGGGCCGCTCTTCATCTCGGAAAACCCGGGGCTCTTCTGGGGCCTCGTGGCGAGCATGTACATCGGCAATGTCATGCTGCTCGTGCTCAACCTGCCGCTGGTGCCGCTCTTCGCGCAGGTGCTGCGCACGCCGGGCTACGTCCTCTATCCGCTGATCCTCGGCATCTCGATCGTCGGCGTCTACAGCGTCTCCGGAAGCCTGTTCGACGTGTCGCTCGTGGTGGGGTTCGGCCTGCTCGGCTACCTGATGCGCAAGCTCGACTACCCGGCGGCGCCGCTCATCCTCGGCCTGGTGCTGGGCGGCGGCATGGAGCGGGCGCTGCGCCAGTCCCTCATGATGTCGCAGGGCGATCTTGCGATCCTCGTCACCCGCCCGATCTGCGCCGCGCTGCTCGCGGTTGCGGTGCTGATCCTGCTCATACCGCTCTTCAACAAGCTCAACGCCTGGCGCTTGCAGGCGCTTGAGTAACCAAAGGAGGAAGTGATCATGAAATCGCGAATCGTAACCGCCGCCGTTGCCGCGCTCGCGGCGCTCGGCGGCCTGCACACCCCTGCGTGGGCGCAAGGCTTTAAGCCGACGCGGCCGGTGGAAGCGGTGGTGCATACCGGCCCTGGCGGCGGCAGCGACGTTTTGGCGCGCGCCGTGGCGCTGATGCTGGAGAAGGAAAAGCTGTTGCCGGTGCGCATGCAGGTCGTCAACAAGCCCGGCGGAGGCGGCGCGGTTGCTGCGGCCTATCTCGCCGAGAAGAAGGGCGACCAGAACACCATCGGCTTCTTCACCGGCGTGTGGCTCACTGGGCCGCTCACCAGCTCCGAAGCCAAGGTCACCCTGAGAGACCTGACTCCGATCGCGCGCCTCGTGCTCGAGCCCGCGGTGATCGCGGTCAAGTCCGACGCGCCGTACAAGAGCCTCCCGGATTTCATCGCGGCGGCGAAGAAAAGCCCGGGACAGCTCAAGCAGTCGGGCGGCTCGGTCACGAGCCGCGACAACATCGTGCGCCAGCTGCTGCAGAAACACACCGGCGCGCGGTGGGCGTACATCTCCTACCCCGGCGGCGGCGAGCGCATCGCCGCGCTGCTCGGCGGCCACGTCGACATGATGGTCATCGAGCCGGCCGAGGCCGGCGAGCACATCCGCGCCGGAAGCATGCGCGTGCTGGCGCAGGTCACCGACAAGCGCCTGCCCGGCTTTCCCAACGCGCCCACGCTGAAGGAAGCCGGGTTCGACGTTCCCTCGGTGCCGCAGGTGAGGGGCGTGGTGGCGCCGCCAGCGATCCCCAAGGAAAACGTCGCCTACTGGGACGACGTGTTCCAGAAGCTCGCCAAGACCGCGTCGTGGCAGAAATTCCTCGCCGACAACCAGTTCGAGGACGGCTATCAGAATGCGGCCGACCTCGCCAAGTTCTACGACGAGTTTACGGGGCGCATGCGCGGCATCCTGCAGGAGGCCGGCGTGAAGGTGGTGCGCTGAGGCCTACTGCGCCTGCACCCCGGCGCGCTTGAGCACCGTGTCCCAGCGCGCGATCTCGGCGCGAATCAGCGCTGCGAATTCTTCGGGCGTTCCCGGCGCCGCCAGGGCGCCTTCGGCTGCGAGGCGCGAGCGCAGCTCGGGCGTCTGTATCGCCCGCGCGATTTCACCGTTGAGCCTCGCGACGATCGCCTGAGGCGTGCCCGCGGGCGCCACTACGCCGTACCAGCCCGAGGCGTCGAAGCCACGCACGCCCGCTTCGTCGAGCGTCGGCACCTGGGGCAGCGCTTCCAGCCGCTTGAGGCTCGTCACCGCGAGCGCGCGCAGCCTGCCGGCGTTGATGTGCGCCATGACCGAGGGCGCGCCGTTCAGGCCCATGGAGAGCTGGCCGGAAACGAGGTCGGTGAGCATCGGGCCGACGCCCTTGTAGGGGACGTGCAGGATGTCGGTCCCGGTGACGAGCTTGAAGTACTCGGTGGTCAGGTGAGAGGTGCTTCCGTTGCCCGCCGAACCGTACGCCAGCTTTCCCGGATGCGCCTTGGCGTAGGCAATGAGCTCTGCAGCGCTCGTCACCGGCAGCGACGGGTTGACGACCAGCACGCTCGGCACGATGGCCATGAGCGACACGGGCGCGAAGCTCTTGACCGGGTCGTACGGCAGGCTCTTGTAAATTGCCGGATTCACCGCGAGGGTCCCGAGGTGGCCCATCATGAGGGTGTGGCCGTCGGGCGCCGCGCGCGCCGCGGCCTCGGCGCCGATCGAGCCGGCGGCGCCGGGCCGGTTGTCGATCACCACGGGCTGGCCAAGCCCCTGCGCGAGCTTGTCGCCAAGCGCGCGGGCGAGGATGTCGGTCGAGCCTCCTGGCGGGAACGGGACGATGAGCCGGATCGGACGCGATGGATAGTCCTGGGATGCCGCTTGCGCGACGAACAGCAGCGCGGCGATTGCGGCAGCGAATTTCGACATGGGCTAATTCTAGTACCCTGCGGTTTATGACGCGTCTTCTCGCCTTTTTTGCTTTTTCTCTAATCTTTTTTTCGATTACAACGGCAGCCGAACCGCAGCGCTTGCGCGTCAATACGTTTCCGAACGCGAAGGCGCTGCCGCTGCACGCCGGAGTCGCGAAGGGTATCTTCGCCCGCCACGACATCGCGCTCGAGCTCTCCTTCACCGAGAATTCGCTCCGGCAGCGCGAGGGCCTCGCCGCCGGGACCATCGACATCGCGGTCTCGGCGGTCGACAACGCGGTCGCGATGGTCGAGGTGGCGGGACAGGACGTAGTCATCGTCACCGGCGGCGACGGCGGCATGAACGAATTCTTCGTGCAGCCCTACGTCCGGTCGTTCGCGGACCTGCGGGGCCGCATCCTGGTCGTCGACGCGCCCGATACCGCGTATGCGCTGCAAGCGAAGAAGATTCTCCTCAAGCACGGCCTCGCCGAAGGCAAGGACTACGTGGTGAAGCCGGTCGGCCGGGGCGAGCTGCGTCTCAAGGCCATGGCGAGCGACAAGGAGAACGCGGCGGCGATCCTCAACCTGCCGTTCACGATCCAGGCCGAGGAATTGGGCCTGAAGAGCCTCGGCAGCACGCTCGACATGCTCGGGCCCTACCAGGCGGGCGGCGCGTTCGTGCAGCGCTCGTGGGCGAAAGCCAACGGACCGCTCCTCGAGCGCTTCATCGGCGCGTACGTCGAATCGCTGCGCTGGACGCTGCAGCCGGCGAACCGCGAGGAAGCCGTCGGCCTGCTGATGGAGAAGCTCAAGCTCTCGCGCGACATCGGCGAGCGCACCTTGCGCATGCTCGCCGACCCCGCGCGCGGCTTCACGCCCGATGCGCGCTTCGACCGCAAGGGATTCGACAACATGCTCGCGCTGCGCGCCGAGATGGAGCGCGGCCGCGCCCCGGCGGCGCCGGAGAAGTACTTCGACCTTTCGTACTACGAGCGCGCGCTCGCGCGGCTCTCCAGGTGAGCGCAAAAGCGCAGAATCGACTCCAGCGTATTGCGCCCGTTTTGCCGGTCCGGCAGCGCGTCCCACAGCTCGGCATTCGGCATCAGTTCCTTCAGCGCGAGCGACGCCGAGTAGGCGTGCGACGAGTCGTTGCCCGGCAGGATGAACGAGGGGGTTTCGATCTTCATCAGCTCCGCGCCGCTCGCTCCCGAAGGCATGGTGTCGTTGAAGAGTGCGTCGCGGCTTTTCTCTGCGATCTCAATGTAGCGGCGCAAATCTTCCGCCGTTAATTTTTTTCCGAATTCAGGGTCGATCGCGGCAGGTGACCCCCAAGGCCCGATCTCGGGATCGAGCCAGAAGTTCTCTCCCTCGCGCGCTCGTGCCACCACCGCCTGCAGGCCATTGGCGCGCACGAAGTCGAGGTGGCGCGCAAAGAAAGTATGGCCCTTCATCATCCAGCGGTAGCCGCCCACCGGCCAGTGCAGCAGCAGGCTCGTACACGCCCCGGGATGGCGCACCGCGAAGGCAAGCGCGAGGCCTGCGCCCATGCAGCTCCCAAGCACGTGGGCCTCGCTTGCGCCGGCGAGATCGAGGATGCCCTTCGCTTCCTGGACGTAGAGGTCCCAGGTGAGCGGCTCGACGCGCCCGCCGGAGAGCCCCGACTCGCGCCGGTCGTAGGCGATGCAGGTGAAATGGCGCGACAGCGCGGCGAGCCCGTCCATCTCCTTCCATTCGCGCTTGCCGCCCTGCGCGGTCCAGCGCGAGATCACCGAGCGGAAGCCACCCGGAGCGAACATGAGGAGATGCGGCCCGGATCCCTGGATCACGTAGTGAATCCGGATGCCGTTGATGGTCGCGAACGCCATGGACTCAGGCGGGATTTTTCCGAGCCTGCATGCCGGCCGCCAGGCAGACCGCGCCGAAGAGCGCGTAGCCGAGCGCGACCTGCGGCGAGACCGCCCATCCGAGCTGCCCGCCGTGGATGAAGCCGAAGAACGCGAGCACCGCGCCGGCGAGCGCCCAGAGTCCCGCCTCCTTGAGCCGGCGGTCGATGATGAATGCGGCGAGCGCGCCCAGCACCAGTCCCGCGAGAACCGCGCCGCCGCCGAGAAGCTCCATGCCGTGGTAGACGAGCCCCGAGCCGCCGAGCTTGGCGATCCCGACCTGCGCGGCCGAGGTGCCGGCTGCATTCAGCGCGCTGTCGACCTGGAGCTGGCCCCACGCCGCGACGTTAGGAATGATGGCGAGCACCACGGCGGGCGCGTGGCTCTGCGGTGAAGCCTGGAACGCCTGCGCGCCGATCACCAGGCCGATATAGAGCAGGATCGGAAGAATGGCGACGAGCGGCACGACGGCGAGCAGGAGCGCCGTCAGGCCGAGGAAGCACACCAGCCCGATCACCGCGCCCGTCGCGAGCGAGTAGCCGATGCGGCCGCCGACGGCCTTCCAGCCCGGATGGCCGATGTACACGGCCGGCGGGAAGGGGCTGCCGAGCATCGCCCCGGCGATGGCGCCGATGCCGTCGGCGGCGAGGATCTTGCGCAAATCGTAGGAATCGCCCGCGGCCGATGCGCTCTCGACGTTGTTCATCGCCTCGGTGAAGTTGTAGATGCCGAGCGGAATGGCGGTGACGAGAAGCGGCGCCACGTCGGCGAGGCCGCGCCAGACCTCCGTGCCGACGAACGGAAGATGCAGCCCGAACTGCGTGAGCGAGGCTCTCACCTGCTCGGCCTTCACCACGTCGCTCCAGCCGGCGAAATAAGCGACCCAGCCGACCACGATGCCGACGATGACCGCGGCGAGGCCGCCGGGCAGCCCGAAGGGCAGGCGGGTGTTCGCAGTCCAGCTGATGAGGACTATGGCGAGCGAGATGAAGGCGATCCACGGCACCTCCCACATCTGGAACGCGGGCCGCAGCGAGATGAACGCGATCGAGATGCCGGCGAGCGTGCCGAGCATCGCGGCACGCGGCGTGTGCGCCCGCACCCACGGCCCGAAGAAGATGCCCGCGAGCACGATCACGCCGATGATGAAGGCCCAGGCGAGGCCGGCCTGCCAGGCGAGCACCGGATCCTTGGTCTTGAGGTACACCGGCAGCATGATCACGAACACCACGATGAACATGTGCGGCACGCTCGGGCCGTACGGCATCGCGGTGACGTCGGTGCGCCCCTCCCTCTGCGCGAGCTTGTAGGCGAGGTACGCGTAGTAGAGGTTGCCGATCGGCAGCGCGATGCCGAGGGCGGGCAGGATGCGCCCGAACACCGTGTCCGCGGGCAGGTTGACCACGCCCAGGCAAAGGCCGGTGAGCACGATCACGTTGAGCACGACGTTGGTGAACAATCCGAAAAAGCCGTTCCAGTCGCCGGCGACCCACCACCGGACCCCGGCCCCTGCCGCTCCCCTTGCCGCCGCTACGTTGGTCATGTTCTCCCTTTCAGCGCTTCTATGAATTTTTTCGAGTCGCTGACCCAGCCGAAAATACCGCCCTGGGCCTTGATCATGTTCAGAGCCGCGACCTGGAACTCCGGGAAGTACGAGCCGACGCAATCCTCGAGCACCAGGCAGTCGTAGCCGCGGTCGTTCGCTTCGCGCACGCTGGTGTTGACGCACACCTCGGTCGTCACGCCGCACACCACGAGCTGGCGGATGCCGCGGTTGCGCAGCATCGAATCGAGGTCGGTGGCGTAGAAGGCGCCCTTGCCGGGCTTGTCCACCACCGGCTCGCCCGGCGCGGGCTTGAGCTCGTCCACGATATCGTGGCCGTACTCGCCGCGCACCAGGATGCGGCCCATCGGTCCGGGGTCGCCGATGCCGTTCTTCAGTCTTCCGCGCAGCTTCTTGCTCGGCGGCAGGTCCGAAAGGTCGGGGCGGTGCCCCTCGCGCGTATGGACGACGAGCATCTCGCGTCGGCGCGCCGCGTCGAGCACCTTGCGGATCGGCGCGATCGCCTTGCGCAGCAGCGAGACGTCGTTGCCCAGCGCCTCGCCGAAGCCCCCCGGGTCGACGAAGTCGCGCTGCATGTCGATGATGACGAGCGCGGTGCTCGCCGGCTCGAACTCGAACTCGTAGGGTTGCGCGTCTACCTTGGCCATTGCCGTATAGTAGGTCAGGACTGAACAGAGGAGACAAGGATGCCCGGAAAAGCGAAATACCTCTTCATCGCCAGCATGGACGTCGACCCGGCGAAGGAGGCGCTGTTCAACGAGGTCTACGACACCGAGCATGTTCCGACCCTTCTCAAGGTGCCGGGCGTGCTGTCGGTGCGGCGTGGGGTCACCGAGCCCCTCACCATGTTCCTGGGCGGCGAGAAAAAGACCATCGTCGCGGAAGGCGAGCCGCGCTACAGCGCGTTCTACGAGCTCGAAAGCGCCGAGGTCCTGACAAGCGAGGCCTGGGGGAAGGCCGTCGAGGCCGGCCGGTGGCCTTCGCAGGTGCGGCCCTTTACGCGCAACCGCCGCCACGTGCTGCGGAAGCTGCTTAAATAGCGGGCATGATCGTAAGACAGGTCTGGACCGGCAACGCCTACCGGAACTTCAACTACCTGATCGCCTGCGCCGAGACCGGCGAGGCGCTCGCGATCGATCCGCTCGACCACGAGAAGTGCTTCGCGGCGGCGAAGCGCGAAGGCTGGGACATCACCCAGATCCTGAACACCCACGAGCACCGCGACCATACCGGCGGAAACGCCTCGCTCGTGCAGAAGACCGGAGCAAAGGTACTCGCGCACAAGAACGCCAAGGACAAGATCCCGGAGATGGCGCGCGGCCTGAGCGCGGGCGACGTGATCAAGGTGGGCAGGACGGTGGAGCTCGAGGCGCTCGACACGCCGGGCCACACCATGAGCCACGTGTGCGTCCTCTCTCATACCGATCAGCGGGCGCTCTTCTCGGGCGACACCCTGTTCAACGCAGGCGCCGGCAATTGCCACAACGGCGGGCATCCGGAGGAGCTCTACAAGACCTTTTCCCAGCAGTTGGCAAAGCTTCCGGAAAGCACGCTGCTTTATCCGGGGCACGACTACATCGAGAACAACCTGCGCTTTACGCTGAGCCGGGAGCCCGACAACCGGCGTGCGCAGGAGATGCTCGAAAAGCTGAAGGGGCAGGACCCGAGCCGCGCTTACGTCTCCACCTTGGCCGTGGAGCGCGAGATCAACACTTTTTTCCGCCTGACCAGCCCGTCGGTGATCGCCGCGCTGCGCGAAGCTTTCCCGGACTTGCCGGAGAAGCCCGACCCGCGCACGGTCTTTCTCAAGCTGCGCGAGCTGCGGAACAAGTGGTAATCGGGTGAGGAAAAAAAACAGGGACAGACCCTATTTATTTTCCCGGCAGGGCTTGCATAACAAAATAAATAGGGTCTGTCCCTGTTTTTACTAGCGTCGTCCCACCAGAGATAGAAATTCCTCCCGCGTCGCGAGGTGGTCGCGGAAGACGCCGAGCACCGATGACGTGAGCATGGTGGAGTTCTGCTTCTCTACGCCGCGCATCATCATGCAAAGGTGGCGCGCCTCGATCATCACGCCGACGCCCTTCGCGTCGACCGAGTCCATGATGACCTGCGAGATCTGGTCGGTGAGCCGCTCCTGGAGCTGGAGGCGCCGCGCGTAGACGTCCACGAGGCGCGCGAGCTTGCTGACGCCGAACACTTTGCCGCTCGGAATGTAGCCGATGTGGCAGCGGCCGAAGAACGGCAGCATGTGGTGCTCGCACAGGCTGTAGAGCTCGATGTCCTTCACGATCACCATTCCGCTCGTGGTCTGGGTGAACAGCGCCTGGTTGACGACTTCCTCGGGCTGCGTGCGGTAGCCGTGCGTCAGGAAGGCGAGCGCCTTGGCGACGCGCAGCGGCGTCTTCACGAGGCCTTCGCGCTCGGGGTCTTCGCCGAGCTCCACGAGGAGCTGCCGCACCAGCGATTCGATCTTTTGCGTGTTGGGTTCCATGGCACTATCCGGGTCCAGGAGGATAAGAGTGACTACAACACAGATTCGATGGCATAAGCAGGTTCTTGGCCTGCTCCTGGCGCTCGCGGCGTCGGCGGCAATGGCGCAGCAGGACTATCCCAGCCGGCCCATCCGCATCCTGGTGCCGAACGCGCCGGGAAGCTCGGTCGACACGATGACCCGGATCCTCAGTAGCCGCCTCGGCGAGGCGCTGGGCGGGGCGAGCATCGTGGTGGAGAACCGCGATGGCGCCGGCGGCCTGATCGGAATGGACGCGGGCAGGAAGGCCGCGCCGGACGGCTACACGCTGATCACCGTTTCCAACGGCTCGGGCGTGATCGCGCCGCTTCTCAAGAAGGTCCGGCCCTACGACACGGCGCAGGACTTCGAGCTGATCGGCAGCTTCGCCATCACGCCCAACGTGCTGGTCGTGAACCCGCAGCTTCCGGTGCACAGCGTGAAGGAGCTCATCGACTACGCGCGCGCCCACCGCGACTCCATCAACATGGCCTCCGCGGGAATCGGCTCGCAAAGCCACCTCGCCGGCGCGCTGCTCATGACGATGGGCCATTTCGAGTCGCTGCACGTCCCGCACAAGGGCGGCGGGCCTTCGGTGGCTTCCGTCGCGGCCGGCCAGACCCACTGGACGCTTACGCC
Organism: Burkholderiales bacterium; assembly: GCA_036406675.1. GTDB lineage: Bacteria > Pseudomonadota > Gammaproteobacteria > Burkholderiales > SG8-39 > SCGC-AG-212-J23. Next base: position 43,625 of record DASXAO010000149.1, on the reverse strand, counting down.
TGCGCCCGCCGCCATGGCGCAAGTCAAGGCGAGCCGTCTGCGCGCGATCGGGCAGAGCCTGCCGCGGCGCTCCGCGCTGCTCGCCGACCTGCCGGCGATCGCGGAAACCGTGCCCGGCTACGACTTCAACGGCTGGGCCGGACTCATCGCGCCCAAGGGCACGCCGCGGCCGATCATTGAACGCGTGCAGGCTGCGCTGGCGAAGACGCTCTCGGCGCACGAGGTGCGTGAAGGCCTCGCGGGGCAGGGCGCCGATCTCTTCCCCGGCAATACGGAGGAATTCCGCAAATTCCTCGCCCAGGACGTCGCCAATACCGAGCGCGTCATGAAGGCGGCGCAGCTTCAGCCTGAGTAAGGCCTTTCCCGACAAAGCCGCGTTCGCGCTGGCACGGCCATTGCTGCCCTTCGCCTGTCTCACTCATTTTTGGTCTGGAGGCGATATGGAGAAGCTGCAGCAATGGCGTCGGAAGCAGGAAGGCAAGCTCGGGTACATCCTGTTGTGGGCCCTGGGCGTGCCGATCCCGGTGCTGTTCGTCATCTTCCTGATGCGCGGTTGCACCTAAGCCTCGGAGCTTTTTTACATCGGAGGAAAAGCGACATGAGCAAGCACCTCATCGCTCCTGCGGTCACGGGCGGCAGCACCATCGGCACGGTCGGCGGCGCGGTCCTGGGCGGCGTGGTCGGCAACGAAGCCGGCGAGCGCTACGACAAGAACCACCCCCGCTGACCCGTTACCCGGCCTGCGGAAAAAAGGGCGCCTTGGGCGCCCTTTTTTTTGGCGGCCTTTCTATTTGTCGTTGCCGTTGCCGCCGGGCTTGTCGAAGCTCTTGAAGGCGACCTGCCCGTTCACGAAGCGCACCGTGATCACGACGTTGCCCGCAATCCAACGCGAGGCGGTCCCGGATACCCCGAGAACGTTCACGCTGTTCGACTCGGTCGGCCGGCCGAGAAGCGAGATCACCTCCTGCTCGCTCATCCCTTCCCGGATCTTGAGGAAGTTCTCCTGGTTCACCTTCGTGCACGCGGCAACAACGAGCGCCAGGAGAAGCGCCGCAAGAAGCGCGGGCAGGGTCCTTTTCATCTCCACACTATAATCGACGCATGGGAACGATGGACGAGCTGGACGTCGCGGCGGCGCGGGTCGACCTCGCGGCGGCCTTTCGCCTCGCCGTGCGCCTCGATCTGCACGAAGGCGTCTGCAATCACTTCAGCTTCATGCTGCCGGACGGGAAGCGGTTTTTTCTCAACCGCTACGGCTTGCACTGGAGCGAAGTCACGGCCTCCAACCTGCTCATGCTCGACGCCGAGGGCAGGATGCTCCAGGGCGAGGGCGAGTTCGAGAAGACGGCCTTCTACATCCACTCGCGCATCCATCTCGCCAATCCTGCGGCGGCCTGCGTGCTCCACACGCACATGCCGTACGCGACCGCGCTCACGCTTCTCGAGGGCGGCCGCCTCGAGATGGCGGAGCAGAACGCGCTGCGCTTCCACGACGACATCGCCTACGACGACATCTACAACGGGCTGGTGGTCGACAACGCCGAAGGCGATCGCCTCGCGCGCGTGCTCGGCGGCAAGCGCGTGATGTTCCTCGCCAGCCACGGCGTCATCGTCGTCGGCCCTTCGATCGCCGAGGCTTTCGACCTCATGTACTACCTCGAGCGCGCCTGCCGGCTCCAGGTGCTCGCAAGATCGATGGGCCGGAAGCTGCGCTCGGTGCGGCCCGAGGTGGTGCGCGAGGCCTGCAGGCTCATGCGCGCCGACGCGCCCAAGTACGCCGGCGCGCACTTCAACGCGCTCAAGCGCATCCTCGACCGCGAGGAGCCGGACTATTCTCGCTGAGCGGGTGGGGGTGCGTCCGGCGACGCCGGACGATATCGGCGAGATCCACGCGATCTACGCGCACCACGTCCTCAAAGGGCTCGCCTCGTTCGAGGAAGAGCCCCCCTCCGCGGCCGAGCTGCGCCGGCGCTACGACGACGTGACCGCGCGCGGCCTGCCGTACCTGGTCGCCGATTCCGGCGGCATGGTGGCGGGCTACGCCTACTGCACGCTCTACCGCGCCCGCTCGGCGTACCGCTATTCGCTCGAGGATTCGGTGTACGTGCGCCCCGACGCGCAGGGGCGCGGCATCGGCGGCACGCTCCTCGGCGAGCTCATCTGGCGCTGCGAAGCGCTCGGCTACCGCCAGATGATCGCGGTGATCGGCGACAGCGCGAACGCCGCCTCGATCGGCCTGCACGCGAGCGCCGGGTTTCTGCGCGTTGGCACGCTCAGGTCGGTGGGATTCAAGTTCGGCCGCTGGGTCGACAGCGTGCTCATGCAGCGTCCCCTTGGGCAGGGGGACCGGACCTCACCGTCGAAAGAATAGCCGCGGACGCTACTTCATCGCGCCGCCGGTGATGCCCATGATGAAGCGGTCGAGGAACAGGTTGTAGAGGATGGCGAAGGGGACGCTGGCGATCAGCGCGGCGGCCATCAGCGAGCCCCAGTAGAAGATGTCGCCGCGCACGAGGTCGGTGGCGACGCCGAGGGTCACCGGCACCTGCGACTCGGTGGAGATGAAGGTCAGCGCGTAGATGAATTCCTGCATCGTCAGCGTGAAAGTGAAGATGACGACCGTGAGGATTCCCGGCAGCGACACCGGCAGGATCACCTTCACGAACGCGCCGAGCAGGCTGCAGCCGTCCACGATCGCGGCCTCCTCGATTGCCCGCGGCACCGACTTGAAGAAGCCCATCATCAGCCAGGTGCAGAACGGGATGGTGAAGGTCGGGTAAACCAGCACCAGCGACCAGAGCGAGTCCTGCAGGCCGGCGAGCGAGATCACGCGCGCGAGCGGCAGGAAGAGCAGCGTCGGCGGCACGAGGTAGGTGAGGAAGATGCCGATGCCGAGACCTTCGGCCTTGCGCCCGCCCATGCGCGCCAGGCTGTATCCCGCGGGAATCGCCGTCACCAGGGTGATCGCGACCACCGCGATGCCGATGATGAGCGAGTTTTCCACCCACCTCACGAACGCGGTCTGGTTGAAAAGCAGGTTGACGTGCTCGAGCGTCGGCGGCTCGTTGAACACGAACGGGTTGTAGTCCAGGTTGTAGAGGTCGCTGTCGCGCTTGAACGCGGTGATCACCATCCAGTAGAAGGGAAACGCCGCGAACACGAGCAGGCCCACCAGCGCCGCGACGAACCCGCTTTCCTTCCAGAAGTTTCTCAGCATCAGATCTCGCGGCGGCGCAGATAACGCAGCAGGAAGTACGTGGCCACCAGCAGGAACGGGAAGAAGTAGAGCGAGATCGCGGCGCCGCGCCCGACGTCGCCGGACAGGATGCCGACCTGGAAGGCGAGCGAGCCGAGCACCTGGGTGCTGTTGGTCGGGCCGCCCTTGGTGACCAGGTACACCACGCTCATGTCGGTGAAGGTGAACACCAGGCCGAACAGCATCGCCACCATCATGATCGGCAGGATCACCGGCAGCACGATCTGGAAGGTCCGGCGCCAGTACCCCGCGCCGTCGACGTAGGCTGCGTCGACGATGGTCTTGGGCACCGAGGTCAGCCCGGCGAGAAAGATGATCGCGGAGAACGGGAACAGGCGCCAGGCCTGGATCACGATGATCGAGATCATCGCCAGCCCCTCCTCGCCCAGCCAGTTCGGCCAGACGTAGGCCGGGACCAGGTGGGAGTGCACCAGCACCCAGTTGATCACGCTGTACATCGAGTCGAGCATCCAGCGCCAGGTAATCGCCGCCAGCGCCACCGGCACGGCCCACGGCAGGATCAGGAGGCAGCGCACCACCGTGCGGCCGCGGAATTCGCGCAGCAGGAGCAGCGCCGCGATCTTGCCGAGCACCAGCGCGATGAGGTTGGAGGCGACGGTGAACAGCAGCGTGTTCATGAGCGAGCGGCGGAAGATCTCGCTCTTCGTCACGGCGATGAAGTTGTCGAGGCCGACGAACGAGAAGCTGAGCGTGCCCATGTTGTAGGCGCTCAGGCTGTAGTAGATGGCGAGGAAGAACGGCACCGCTACCAGACAGAGGATGAACAGGACCGCGGGCGCGACCAGGAGCGAGCCGAGGAAATCGGCGTGGTCGAGCGACCAGCGCACGCGCCTGGCGCTCGGCGGGGCAATGGCGGCGTAGTCGGCGCTCATGCCCGGCCGCCGGTGCGAGCCGCGGCCAGGCGCTTGCCCGTAGCCTTGTCGAAATACTTCAGGTCCCTGGGGTGCACCGTGAAAGGATAGGTCTCTCCTTCGCGCAGCGCGGGCTCCGAGAGGTGCGAGGAGATGCGCGCGGTGTACTCGTGGCCGTTCGGCTGTCCGTGGATGAACCCGTACAGCACGCGCTCGTTGCCGAGGTACTCGATGCGCTGCACCCTGAACGAGTAGCGCGCAGGCTCGATGCCCTTCTGCTGCAGGTCCTGGTGCAGGAAGTTCTCGGGCCGGAAGCCCTCGATCAGCTCGCCGCGCTCGAGGAGATTCATCGGCGGCGCGCCGAGGAAGGTGGCGACGAAGGTGTCCGCGGGGTCCTCGTAGATCTGCGACGGCGTGCCCACCTGCCTGAGCTTGCCGTGCTCGAGCACCGCAATCCGGTCGCCGAGGCCCATCGCCTCGACCTGGTCGTGCGTGACGTAGATCGTCGTGGTGCCCACGTCGCGCTGGAACTCCTTGATCTCGTTGCGCGCGCTGGTGCGCAGCTTGGCGTCGAGGTTGGAGAGCGGCTCGTCGAGCAGGAACACGGTCGGCTCGCGCACCAGAGCCCGCGCCAGCGCGACGCGCTGCTGCTCGCCGCCCGAGAGCTGGCGCGGCTTGCGATCGAGCAGCCGGGTGATGCCGAGGATCCCGGCGGCCCACGCCACCTTCATTTCGATCACGGCGCGCGCCATGCCCTGCGTGCGCAGCGGAAAGGCGATGTTGTCGCGCACCTTGAGGTGCGGATAGAGGCCGTAGCCCTGGAACACCATCGCGATGCCGCGGCTGCGCGGCGGCAGGCCGTTGACCACGCTGTTGCCGATGACGATGTCGCCGGAGGTCGGCTGCTCGAGGCCGGCGATCATGCGCAGCATCGTCGTCTTGCCGCAGCCGGAGGGGCCGAGGAACACCATGAACTCGCCGTCGCGCACCTCGAGATCGATGCCGTCGACCGCGGCAACGTCGCCGAACTCCTTGCGCAGACGCCTTGCTACGACTTGACCCATGGGGCTCGCCTCCGGCCGCTGCGCGGCGTCAACCGTGGCCGCTGGCTGCCCATTTCTTGAAGGTCGCCGAGATTTCATTCTCGGCCCACTTCATCGCTTCCTCCGGAGTCATCTTTCCGGTCGCCGCGTTCGCCATCATGTCCGGGATGATGAAGTTGTTGGCCACCTCGTCGATCGCCGGCGTGTCGGGCCCGGGATAGCCGTAGATGTCGTGCCACTCGATCGCCGTTTCCAGCACCTTCAGCTTGTCGGCCGGATGCGATGTCGGGTCGTTCGACAGGATCGGCATCGGCTTCGGCACGAGGTTCTCGAACATCGGGTGGTCGTAGCCTTCGCTCGCCTTGAAGGCCTCCTGCCAGTGCGCGGCGTAGTGGCGCAGGAACTCCTTCGCCGCGTCCTGGTTGCGCGAGAACTTCCAGATGACGTACGAATTGGGCTGCCCGGCCGCCAGGCGGCGCACCGGACCGGCGGGCGTCTTCCAGATGTAGACCTTGTCGGCGAGCGACGGATTGGTCTTCTGCGTCGTGCGGTAGGCCGAGATCGGATTGTGGATGTAGGAGGCGCGGCCGGACTGGAGATAGCGGTTGTTGGACGCGTCGTCCCAGGACAGCACCTCGCTCGTCATCGCCTCCTTGTAGAGCGCTACGCTGTACTTGATCGCTTCCAGCGTTTCCTTGGAGTTGAGCGTGACCTTGGTGCCGGACTTGTCCTGCACCGCGCCGCCGAACGACCAGAGGACGCTGCGCCAGCTCGTGTTGGCATCCTGGTGGTGCGCCATGCCGATGCCCACGGGGTGGCCCTTCGCCTTCAGCTTCGCCCCGCCCTTGCGCAGGTCGTCCCAGGTATCGGGCTTCATGCCGATCTCGTCCCAGAGGTCCTTGCGGTACAGACCCGGGAAGCTGATGTAGTAGTCGGGGAAAGCCGGCCAGCGCTTCGTCTGCGTGTCGTAGGCGAGGCTGCGGCCGATGGGGGCGACCTTGCCGTATTTCTTCTCGAATTCCGCGATCAGCGGCGACATGTCGACGACCGAGTCGCGGTACAGATGCGGGCCGAAGCCGTTGATGCCGACGATATCGTGCCCGGCGTTGGCAGACAGCTCCGCCGCCATGCGCGCGGCGATCTCGAGGTGCGGAATGTGGTCGATGGTCGCGTTCACGCCGTTCGACGCGCCCCAGTCGCGGACGAACTGGTCGATCCACTTGTCGTACGCGGGAACGAAGTGGCTCCACTGCACGATCTTCAGTTCCTTGTCGGCCGCCTTCGCCTCGCGGACGAAAATCAGCGGCCCGGCGCCCACGGACGAGAGCGCGGCGGCTCCGGCGCCGACTCCGGCCGTCTTGAGAAACCTGCGACGCGACGCGCGACGATCGGAAAAAACCTGACTGCTGCCTTTCGAAACCGGCTTGCCCATGGACGCTCCTCCTCGATGATCCTCCGTTGCAGCCTGCAACACGCCGTCTTAAGGGACGCTTAACGAATCGAGGCGGACTATTCGGTCCGGCGAGTACTAGCTGGAGTCGCGCGCGACCACGACCGCGGTTCCGTAGCAGAGGACTTCAGTGAGTCCGGCCATGAGCTCGGTGGCGTCGTAGCGCATTGCGATGATCGCGTTCGCGCCGTGCTTCTCGGCGTGCTCGCACATCAGCCGGTAGGTCTCTTCGCGCGCCTGCTCGCAAAGGTTGGTGTAGATGGTGATGTTGCCGCCGAAGATCGACTGGATGCCGCCGAGGAAATTTCCGACGATCGATCGCGAGCGGACCGTCAGGCCGCGCACCACGCCGAGCGTGCGCACGATCTTGTAGCCCGGCAGCGAAAGTGCCGTCGTAACCATCGCGTCTTGCATCGAGGCTCCCGGTTAACCTGTTTCCGAAGGCGAGTCGGGCCGAAAGCGCAGCGCGAGCAGCAGCAGCGCCGCAGCCACCGGCAGCCAGTAGAGATCGATCGGCACCGGTCTCGGCCGGGCGAATCGCGGATCGCGCATTGCGGCGCTCAGCGACGCCGATTCGGCGAGGCGTGCGTACTCGAAGCCGACTTCCTTCGCGAGCGCACGCAGATGGCGCTCGCGCAACGCGGACAGGTGCTCGCGGCTCGGCCCGCCGTCGTCGCCGGCATCGGTCTGCATGACCTCCTCGGCGCGCCAGGTGCCGATCACTTTTCCTTGGTCGTCGGTCCGCGGAATCGGCTGCGGCGCGTAGCCGCCGACGCCGATGAGCCATCCGCGCACGTCGCCCGGCTTCACGTCGTCGAACACCGGGTGCACGCCGGTGCCGAGCGGCGGCGCCTCGTGTCCGTCGCTCAGAAAAATCACGTTCGGCGCGCCGCGCGTTTCCTTCGCCGCCCGGATCGCCCAAAGCACGCCCTTCCAGACCTCGCTCGCCTCGCCCCAGCGCAGGCGGCCGTCGATCTTGTCGAGCGATGCGAGCAAGTCGCTGTAGTGGGCGCAGACCTCGATCGGCGTGAGCAGGAGCAGGCTGCGGTATTCGGCAAAGGCGCCCCATCCGACCCGGGAGCCGCACGGCAGATCGCGCAGCGCGCGCCGCGTGGCCTCGCGCGCATACTCGAGGCGGCTGGCGGGCGCTTCGCCGAGCTTGTAGTCGGCGACGTTCATGCTCTGCGTGATGTCGAAGATCACGAGGTAGTCATAAGTCGCGCGCGACCAATTGAAAGTCGGCATCGCCCAGGCAAGCAACAGCAGCGCGAGCGCCAACGCGATCGCGCGCGAATGCCTGTCGAATAAGCCTGCAGCGAGCGTCCTCAGCCTCATGGCAGCTCGGTCCTTCCCGGCGCGGTACTGAACGCGCGTTGCGGCGGTTCCGGCGGCTCGTTCGCCGCCGCCTCTTCGACCTCCGGGGCGAGCTGCAGCGCGCGTTCCAGGTTGTAGCGCGCATCCCAGTCGCCCGGATCGATGCGCAGCAGATCGCGATAGCTCTGCTTCGCGAGCTCGACGAGCGGCAGCGAGCGCGCCGCCTCGTCCGGCCCGCTCTTCATGGCTTCGCGCAGATGCAGGTTGCCCACGTTGTAGAGCGCCGCACGCTTGAGGTCGGGGCGGTCGCTCCGGATCAGCGCCTTGTAGATGTCCAGCGCCGCTCCGGCGTCGCCCGACTCGGCGAGCGCCAGCGCGCGCGCGAACCGTGCCTCTGCCGCGTCTGCGCCGATGGTCGCGGCGCTCGCGATGGCCTGGTTGATTCGCTCGGCCCGGTGCAGGCGGAAGCCCTGGTACGCCGCGACCAATCCGAGCCCGATGGTCGCGGCAGCGAATGCGGCATGGATCGTGCGGCGCTTCACGCCCAGCTCCGGAGCAGCACGGATCGGTAGGCGAGCAGCATCAGGCAGGCGAGCGCCGACACCGCCACGAAGTAGCGGCTGTAGTCCTCCCGCGGAATGCGCTCGACGAAATCGAGCGGCAGGTTCTGCTGCTTGCCGACGTCGGCGACGGCCTTCGCCAGGTCCTCGGGGACCTCGGCTTGATAAGCCTGGTACGGCGTTGCCAATGCCTGGAAGAAGCGGTGCAGCGCGATTTCCGGCACCGCCTCGCTGCCGCCATCCTGGGCATCGAGGGCCGGACTGTTGAACGATCGGAGGTAGATCCAATAGAGCGCGATGCGATGGCGCAGCATGCCGGCGCGGATGCGGTGGCGCGTCGCTTCGTCGAGATGAGCGCCGCCGTCGGAGACGAGCAGGATGATGCGGCTGCCGGAGTACGGGCGCTGCTCGAACTCGGCGATCGCCGCGAGCATCGCCTTGCCGACGTCGGTATCTCCCAGGCCGCGGCCCACGCCGCCCGCCTCGATCGCCGCCAGCACCACTTCGTCGTGCTGGGTGAATGAGACGACATTCAACGGGTTGGTGCTGAAGAACATCACCGCGAATCGATCGGTCGGGCGCTGCTCGACGAATTGCGCCAGCAGATCGCGCGCGACCTGGGATTTGATCGGGCCGCGCGAGCGGGCCTGGTAGGGCAGGTCGAGCGCGTCGATCGTGCGCCAGTCGCTCGGCAGCATCCGCTGGTCCATGCTGCGGCTGCGGTCCATGAGCACGACGATCTCGGCGCCGTACCCGGTGCGCGTCACCTGCGTCTCGGGCCGCTCCGGGCCGGCCAGCGCAAGCACCGTGCTTGCGATGGCCACTACCGCCAGGGCGCGCCACAGGAATCCGGCGAGCTGACCCAGGCGGTCGCGCGGCAGCCATGCAAGATGCGAGAAGGTCAACGTGTCGCGCTTCCGGCGCAAGAGCGGCAGCACGGCCAACGGCAGGGCGAGCAGCGCCCAGGGCTGCGCGAGCTCCACGCCGAGGCTCATCGCTCGATCCGCCTTTCGATCCGCCGCAGCTGCGCGCACAGGGCGCGCGCCGACATTCGATCGGCCGGCAGGCCGCCACCGAAAAAGAGCTCGCTGGACTGAGTGAAGAACCGCTCGATCTCGGGGCGCAGCGATCGCAGCTGCGGCACGCCTTCGAACAGCGCCGGAAGCGTCGCGGTCTGCACGACGCGGCCGGCGGTCTGGTCGAAGGCGCGATGCAACGCTCGCCACGCCTCCGGCGCGGTGCCGTCGAGATACCGCATTTCGTGCAGCGCGTGCGCAAATGGCCGTGCTGCCGCCGCGCGCCAATTGCGCCAGGCGAGCCAGCCGAGCCAGGCGGCGAGAACGAGCAAGAACGCGCTCGACCAGACGGCGATCTGCCGGCGTATCGGTGCGGTGGCGATCGCCGGCGCAGGGCGGTCGGGCCGCAACTCGGTCGAGCCGTCGGACGTGAGCGCGTTCACGCTGATCGGCCATGCGGCGATCGTGAGCGTCGCACCGTCGGACGCGCTTCGCAGCTCGAAGGCCGGCAGATTCACCGTTGTCAGCGATTGCGGCGCATTGATGACCTGATAGTCGAGGGCGAGCCAGCGATGCCCGCCGGGCAGCGACTCGATCCTGGCCGGGCGCCGCTCCAGCCAGACGTTCACGCGCTCGGCCTTCGGCAGCGCGGCGGGGGCGAGCTCGTGCCCGTCGATCGCCAGGAGCACGCGCTGCGTCATCACGTCGCCGACGACGTAGCCGAAGGGGCGCGGCTGCTCGACCACCGCCATCGCTGCCGGGTAGACGCCGGTCGCCACGAATACCGCGGTTATGGCACACGCGATCCGCAGCGCTGCCATCAAGCGGCCGCCTCCACGAAATACTGCGACATCGCTTCGGCGTCGAACGCGCCGACGACATAAAACGGTCGGATCGTGCGCGCCGCGAACAGTCCGTCGAGCTCCGAACGCCTGCGCGCGACCGCGTCGCGCCACCGGCTGCGCAGCTTCGGACGCAGCCACAGCGTGCGGCGTGCGCCGGACTCCGCGTCGCGCAGCGGCGCCAGCGCATCCAGCGCCGGCGGCTCGATTTCAGCCGGATCCCAGACGATGATCGGCACGACATAGGCGTGTGCGAGCAAATCGAGGGCCGGGTTCAGGCGCTCGAGCGGCCAGTGGAAATCCGAGACCAGGAAGGCGAGGCCCCGCCGCCCGGCGATGCGCTGCACGGCGGCTTCGAGTCCCTCGAAGCCGCGTGCGCCGGGTTTGGCTTGCCGCAATACGGACGCCATGAGCGCGCCGATGCCACGGCTAACGACTGCGGGCACAAACAAGTCGGCGCGCTCCTCGCCATCGAAGGCGAGCATCCCGACCGCATCGCCGACCCGCCCGGCGCTTCGGCCGAGCGCTTCGACGAAGTCCGCTGCGACTCGCAGCTTGGTCTTGCGCGCCCCGAACGCCATGGATGCCGAGACGTCGACGATCGCGTGCACCGGCACGCTGGCGTGCTGCCGATGCACGCGCACCAGCCAGTCGCCGCTCAAGCCGCGCAGGCTTGCGCGCAAATCGAGGCGGCGCGGGTCCGGGCGAGCGTACAGGCTCATGTGCGAGACGAATTCCTGTCCCGCGCCGAGGCGCGTTCCAGGGTGGGCGCCGGGCCGCCAGCCGCTCGAGCGGTAGGGCAGCCTGTAGTGGAACTCCTGCGGCGCGTCCATCGCTAGCGCGGCGTCGGGACGCGTTCCAGGATCTGCGCCACCAGGGCGTCGGCGATCTGCGAGCGCCGCAGCTCATAGACCGGCGTAAAGAACACGCGATGCCCCAGGACCGAGGGCACGATGCTTTGCACGTCGTCGGGCACGAGATAGGTCCGTCCAGCGAGCCAGGCGACGACGCGCGCGGCGCGCGCGAGCGTCATCATCCCGCGCGGGCTGGCGCCGGCAAGAATCAGCTTGTCCATGTCCACGCCGTCGATGCGCACCCCGAAGCGCTGCGGCGACTGGCTCGCGTCCCAAAGGTCCAGCACGTAGCGCTCGAGCGCTTCGCTTGCCCTGATGCTGCGCTGAATCGCGGCGCCGATCCGGTTGAGCTCCTGCCACGGCAGCACGCCGGGTGCGACGCGCTGCAGCAGCTCGTCGACGTCGTGGAAATCCGGGTCGAACACCAGCGAGCGCCGGACCTCGGCCTTGGCCGGTGTCGGCATGCGCAGCTCGAACATGAAGCGGTCGCGCGCGGCCGACGGCAGCTCGAAGGTCTCTTCCTTCTCGACGCGGTTGCGGTCGGCGAACACCAGCATGTGCGGGAAGCGGTATTCGCGGTTGAAGGCCGAGACCGTGCGCTCGGCCATCGCGCGCAAGAGTAGCGACTGCACCTGCGGACGCGCGCGATTGATCTCGTTGAAGAAGAACGTGACGAGCTGCTCCCCGTGTCGCAGCAAGGGACCGGGCTCGATGCGCGGCTTGCCGTCCGCGTCGACGTAGGTGTGATAGACGAGGTCGGCCGGCATCAAGTCGACGGTGCCTTCGACGCGCTCGAAACTGCCGCCGACGGCACGCGAGAAGGCGCGCAGGATCGTGGTCTTGCCGATGCCGACGTCGCCTTCGAGCAGTACGTGCCCGCGGGCAAACAGCGCCACATTGATGAGCCGCAGCGTGCCTTGTTGGCCGATGACCGCCTTGGCGACTTCCTCTTCGATGCGCAAGGCGCGGCTGCGCCAGTCTTGCAGCAGTTCTTCGGACGCGACCGGGGGCGCTCCGTCCTGGCGTGTGGAGGAATGGTCGATCGGCGCTCGCATCGTGGTTTCGGCGGTTCAGGCCAGCCGCCGCCTCAGTATAGCGACGCCGAATCAAAAGGTCAGAGAGCCGCCTCCCACGGTATGGGAGAGCACCGCGGCCAGCCCCTGCGGGCGGACGTCGCGGCGCCGCCTAAGCGTCGCGCCATCGGCGTGAGTCGGCAGCGCGCAGAGGGCATCGCAGGCGGAGCAGAGGAAGATCTGCCCGCCACACTCGATAAACGCCTCCATCAGATCCGCCAGCGGCGGGAACCCGGCGGCATGGACCTCCTCGGCGCGCCCCTCGTAGCCCCAGTGCATTCCATCACCCACCAGGAACAAGATGGTGGTGAGGTCCATCGCCTGGGCGGTACAGGCCGCCGACAGGGCCAGGGTGGCGCGCTTGCCGCCGTCCTCGGCACCGCTGGCCAGGATGACTGCATAATTGCCCCGCTCACTCCGCGGCTGCGTTCGTGGCGGCGATGAAGTGGCGATGGTGGCGGTCTGCACGGCGAGCTTCTTTAGAGATCCCGATCGGCGACGCGGCCAACGAATTTCCAGCCTTCGTCCAGCACATAGATGAACGTGTTGCCGGTCGGACCGTCCAGAAGCACCGTCAACGGCTGTTCCAGCGGAGCCGGGTCAACGTTCGAGCGGCCTTCGGCGCGCCAGCCCGCAATCAAGTGCCAGCCGGCGCCTGCCGGATACGTCAGCGTGAATCGGTCTCCGCGGGGCCCGGTCAGGAAGATCGTCGGCCCTGGACTTTGCGCCTGCGGCACAGGCACCGTGGCTTGGCCAAAGACCGCAGAGGCGCACGCGGTCAAGGCAATGCCTGCGAGCGTGGTTACCAGCAGACGGCAGTTCGAGAGCAAAGTGCGGGAGCGCTTCATGGTTTTCTCCAAGCTAGTGGGCTGCACGTAAGTTGGGCTCAATACGGTGCCGGTCCGAAACTGACGTTCCGGCTCACCTGAAGCGCAGCGCCTGCTCGTCATGGCATTTGCGCTTCCATACCACGATCGCGATGACGGCGAGGCAGCAGACCGCGTTCGCCGCGAAGATGGTCATCAGCAGGTTGTCCCCGACGATCAGCGCCCCATAGGCCGACGTGGTGACGTTCGAGACGGTCCATAGCGTCCAGGTGAGGAGCGAGATCGCTTCGGCGCGGTCACGCGTCCGGGTGACCTTCGCGATCTGCGGAAGGTACGAGAACACGCGCAGCGAATTGACCGCCGTGTATGCACCGATGACCACTTGCTCCAGCATGGCGCGATCCCCCTCTCTGGCGCGACGTACGCATGCACGTCAGCGCGGCCGCAAGTATTCGCGCAGTGCCGGCGGCTGGAAATTCGCCAAATTGGCTAGACGGGTGCCACGAATGGGCTAGTTCAGGCCGGTGCAGCTTGAAGATTCCGGCCGGCGTATGCTTCGCCTCCTGCTACCCATGACCAACACCGGCTTCGATCGGCTGACGCTCAGCTTTCCGAAGGAGCTCGAAGCCGAGTTCCGGCGCGACTACGCGCGCAAGTCCGTGCTGCACGTGCGAGTGGGCATCGGGTTCGCGATCGCACTGTGGTCGCTGTTCGGGCTGCTCGATCCGTGGATCGTTCCCGAGGCCGAGCTCGGCGTGTGGATGATCCGCTTCGCCATGGTGGTCCCCGCCCTGCTGCTGATCTTCCTGTTCACGTTCTCACCGCATTACTACCGGCTGGCACAGCCCGCTGCCGCGACCGCCGCGATGATCTCGGGGCTCGCGCTGATTGCGATGGTCAACGGCGTGATCCGGCCCTCGGGCCCGCATCCGTACACCTCGGGCCTGCTGCTGTCGACCCCGTGCATCTGCGTGGTTTGGCGGCTGCGTTTCATCAACGGCGTCTGGGCGACGCTTGCGACCGTGGCCGCCGACAACGTCGCTGCGGTTTGGCTGACCAGCATGCCGCTCGCGGCGATCATGAACAACAACTTCTTTCTCGTGTCGTCGGGCATCCTCGGCCTGCTCGCCGGCTACAACATGGAGACCTACATCCGGCGGGACTTCCTGCAGCGGCGGTCCGCGGAGAAGTCGATCGAGCAGCTCAACGCGCTGCGCGAAGTCGGGCAGTCGCTCGGCGCGACGCTCGACCTCGAGGCGGTGCTGACGACCGTCGTGACCCGGGCCGTCGCATTGTCGGGTGCGAGCGGCGGCGCCATCTACGAGTACGACGAGGCGACGCAGGCCCTGCATCTGCGTACGAGCCACGGTCTGGAGCCGGAGCTGGTCGCGGTGCTGAGCGCGGCGCCGATCCCGCGCGGCCAGGGCGCAGTGGGGCGTGCGGTCGTCACGCTCACCCCGGTCCAGATCGCCGATATCCAGGAGACTCCGGAGCTCATGATGCCGCGGGCGCGTCCAGTCCTGGCGCGCTTCGGCTATCGCGCGGTGCTCGGCATTCCGCTGCGGCGCGAGCAGCGCATCTTCGGCGGGCTCGTGATTTCGCGCCGGGAGGCGGGCAGCTTCTCGGGCGAGATCGTGAACCTGCTCCAGACGTTCGCAGCGCAGTCCGGGCTCGCGATCCACAACGCCCGCCTGTTCCGCGAGACGCAGGAGAAGAGCCGCCAGCTGGAGACCGCCAACCTCGCCCGCTCGCGGTTCCTCGCCGCGGCGAGCCACGACCTGCGCCAGCCCCTGCATACGCTGTCGCTCTACAGCGCCGCGCTCAAGCTCCACGCGGGCGACGGCCCGACCGGCGAGATCGCTCTGCACATCAACGAGGCGCTCGCGTCGCTCTCGGCGCTCGTCGACTCGCTGCTCGACATCTCGAAGCTCGACGCCGGGGCGGTCCATCCCGAGCTGCAGGACGTGGGCCTCAGGACGCTGATCCAGCGCATCGAGGCCGACTACCGTCGCGTCGCGAGCGGCAAGGGGCTGGAGCTGGACGTCCAGGTGGACGACGTCCGGGTGCACACGGATCCGGTATTGCTCGAGCGTCTCGTGCGAAACCTCGTCGACAACGCGTTCAAGTACACGGCCGCGGGGAGCGTCGCCGTGGTAGTCCATGCCGACGGCAGCCTGGCGCGCATCAGCGTGCGGGACACCGGGCCGGGCATCCCCCTGGCCGAGCGCGAGCGGATTTTCGAAGAGTTCTACCAAATCGGCAATCCGGAGCGGGACCGCGTCCAGGGCCTTGGGCTGGGGCTCGCCATAGTGCAGAGGCTCGCTGGCCTGCTCGGCGTCACGCTCGAACTCGAGTCCGAGCCCGGCCGGGGCTCGACCTTCGCCGTCGCTGTCCCCCTCGCCGGGCCGCCTTCGGCGACGCTCGCCGACCGCGCCGAGCGCGCCGAGCGCGCCGACGCCGCGCCGCTTGCGCTTAACGGCATCCGCGTGCTGGTGATCGACGACGAGCCCGGAGTGCGCGCCGGAATGCGCACCCTGCTCGAGGAGCTGGGCTGCCGTGTGTCGGTGTGCAGCGGCTATGTGGACGCGGAGCGCCTCATCGACCAGGATGGCCTCGAGGACGTGGAAATCATCGTGAGCGATTTCCGCCTGCGGCGCCACGAGAACGGCATCGACACCGTGCGTAGGCTGCGCGAGCGGCTGGGCGGCGCCGTGCCGGCCCTACTCGTGAGCGGCGACACCGCCCCCGAGCGGCTGCGCGAAGCGCAATCGAGCGGCCTGCCCCTCCTGCACAAGCCCGTCTCCGCCGACCGGTTGCTCGGCGCGATGCGGGCCGCGCTCAATCGCTGACCGACCGGCTACGACTTTTCGTGCCTCCGGGCAGTCCGGGCCGTGCTTCAGGCCAGGCGCAGCCCCATCTTGGCGGCCGCGTATACCACCTCGGTGCGGTTGCGCGCGTCGAGCGCGCGCATCACCAATGAAAGGTGCGCCTTGACGGTGTACTCGGAGACCTCGAGCTCGCGCGCGATGAGCTTGTTCGGTTTGCCCCGGATAACGCACCGCAGGACGTCCATCTGGCGCGGCGTGAGGCCGGGCAGGGCCGCCGTGCTGCCCGGGCTGGCCGCCTCTGGCGCCGCGGCCGCGCGCTCGCCGTCGAGCACGGCCGGGGGCAGGTAAACCCCGCGGGCCAGCACGAGACGCAGCGCCTGGATCAGGATCTCCGGCGTCGATGATTTCGGAATGAAGCCCATGGCGCCGCGCTCGATCGCCGCGCGCACCACGCCCGGGGCGTCCTCGCCGGACAGAACCACGAGCGGTGCCTCGGGGATGGCGTCACGAAGCGCGACGAGCGCATCCAGGCCCGCCACCCCCGGCATCTTGAGGTCGAGCAGGACGAGGTCGTAGGCGCGCTTCGCAGCGTGCTCGAGCGCCCGGGTACAGTCGCTCGCTTCGTCGACCTCGAGCGCCGCATCGAGACTGCGCAGGAGGAACTTGAGACCCTCTCTGAACAGGGCGTGATCGTCGATCAGCAGGATGTTCATGAACGGCGCCCCCGGAAGCATACCGCGCCCTGGGGCAGGAAGGGATCTGTCGTGTGCCGTGCGCTTATCTAGTCGATCGTAAGCACGAGCTTGCCCTTTACCTGCCGCGCGGCCATCAGCTTCAGCGCCTCGGCCGCCTTCTCGAGAGGAAGAGTCTGCGATACGTGGGGACGCAGCTTCCCCTCGCGGAACCAGGCGCCGAGCTGGCGCACGCTCGCGGCGAACTCGCGCGGCTCGCGCCGGGCGAAATCGCCCCAGAACACGCCGACGACCGCGGCGCCCTTGAGGAGCGCGAGGTTGAGCGGCAGCTTCGGAATTTCGCCGGCGGCAAAGCCCACGACCAGGAGGCGCCCGCGCCAGGTGAGCGAGCGGAACGCCGGCTCGGTGTAGGGCCCGCCGACCGCGTCGTACACCACGTCGACGCCGCGGCCGTCGGTGAGCGCCTTGATGCGCTCGCGCAGATCCTCCCTTGCGTAGTCGATGCCGGCGTCGGCCCCGTGGCTGCGGCACACGGCGAGCTTCTCCTCGCTCGACGCGCAGGCGATGACGCGCGCGCCGAGCGCCTTTCCGATTTCGATCGCGGCAAGCCCGACGCCGCCCGCCGCGCCCAGGACGAGCAGCGTCTCGCCGGCCTTGAGCGCGCCGCGGTCGCGCAGCGCGTGGTCCGAGGTGCCGTAGGTGAGGAGGAAGGCGGCGCCGCTCGCGAAATCCATCCCTTCGGGCAGCGGCAGCAGCCGGCCGGCTTCGGTTTTCACCTCTTCAGCGAACGCTCCGTAGGTCGTGAATGCGATGACCTTGTCCCCGGCTTTCGCATTCGTAACTCCAGCCCCCACCTCCTTTACCACCCCGGCAAGCTCGCTGCCAGGCGAGAACGGCAGGGGCGGCTTGAACTGGTACTTGTTCTGGATGATAAGGACATCCGGGAAGTTGACGCTGGCCGCCTTGACCGCGACCACCACTTCCCCCGGCCCGGCCGTGGGAGAGGGCAACTCTTCGAACGTGAGCGAATCCGGCGGCCCGTACTGCTTGCAGAGAACGGCTTTCATCGCCATAGAATGCCACATGCCCAAGCTCGCCACGGACGACGGCGTCCAGCTGTACTACGAGGAGGCCGGCGCCGGCGCGCCGGTCGTGTTCGTTCACGAATTCGGCGGCGACCTGCGCAGCTGGGAGCCGCAGGTGCGCTACTTCTCGCGCCGTTACCGCTGCATCGCCTACAACGCGCGCGGCTACCCGCCCTCGGACGTGCCGGAGGATTTCGAGCGCTATTCGCAGGCGCGGGCGCGCGACGACATCCGCGCCGTGCTCGATGCGCTGAAGATCGACAAGGCGCACGTGGTCGGCCTCTCGATGGGCGCATTTGCCACGCTCCACTTCGGCATGGCGCACGCAAGCCGCGCGCTGTCGATCACGGTCGCGGGCGGCGGCTACGGCTCGCACCCGGCGCAGTACCGGCAATTCCAGGCAGACTCCAAGAAGAACGCCGACGCGATCCGCAGCCAGGGGATGCGGCAGTTCGTGGCCACCTACGGCCACGGCCCGCAGCGCGTGCAGCTCGAGGCCAAGGATCCGCGCGGCTTCGCCGAATACGTGCGCCAGTTCGAGGAGCACTCGGCGCTCGGCGCCGCCAACACCCTGCTCGGGGTGCAAAACCGGCGGCCCTCGTTCTACGATCTCACTGCCGAGATGGCGCGCATGAGCGTGCCGACGCTCGTCATGTCGGGCGACGAGGAGGAGCCCTGCCTCGAGGTGAACCTGCTGATGAAGCGCACCATCCCAAGCGCCGCGCTCGCCATCTTTCCGCGCAGCGGGCATGCCATCAACCTGGAGGAGCCTGCGCTCTTCAACCAGTTCCTCGAGAGCTTCTTCAACCAGGTCGAGGCTGGCCGCTGGGGCCCGCGCGACCCACGCTCCACCGTGCCCTCGATCTACGGTCCTTCGGGGAAGCCATGAGCCTGATCGTCGAGAAGCGCGGCGCGGTCGGCTGGATCGTGTTCAGCCAGCCGGCCAAGCGCAACGCCATCAACGGCGCGATGTGGCGCGGCATCCCCCAGGCGATGGCGCAATTCGACGCCGACCCCGAAGTGCGTTGCGTCGCGTTTCGCGGCGCAGGTACCGAGGCATTCGCCTCGGGCGCCGACATCTCCGAGTTCGAGGAAATCCGCGCGCAGAAATCTTCGGTCGCCGAATACGACGGCCTGCTCGACCAGGTGCTGCATTCGATCCAGGATTCGCGCAAGCCCTCGGTGGCGATGATCTACGGCTTCTGCATGGGCGGCGGCCTCGAGGTCGCGCTCGCCTGCGACCTGCGCTATTGCGGCCGCTCGGCGCAGTTCGGCATCCCCGCCGCCAGGCTCGGGCTCGCCTACAACGTCGAAGGGCACAAGCGCCTGGTCGAAACGGTCGGGCACGCGCGCGCGCGAGAGATCATGTTCCTCGGCCGGCGCTACAACGCAGAAGAAGGCTTCGCCATGGGGCTCGTCAACCAGGTGTTCCACGACGCGGAGCTGGAGAGCGAAGCCGGCAGGATCATCGCGCAATTGTGCGACAACGCGCCGCTCTCGATCGCCAATTCCAAGACCATCATCGAGGAATATGTGAAGGCCTCGGGCGCACCGAGCGAAGCCGACATGACCGCCGCGATCGAGCGCTGCGCGAAAAGCGGCGATTACCAGGAGGGGCGGCGCGCGTTCATGGAAAAGCGCAAGCCCGCCTTCAAGGGGAAATAAGCCGGATGGGAGGCCTTCGGATCCGCGCTATCCGCTGCCGCGCGGTCGCGGCGCCGATCAGGCGCCCGCTCGTCACGAGCATCGCGACGGTGAGCGCGGCGCCGCTCCTGCTCATCGACCTGGAGACCGACGGCGGCATCGTCGGGCGCTCGTACCTGTTCGCGGTCGGAAAGCACAACCTCGCGCCGCTCGCAAGACTGGTCGAGGCGATGGCCGAGATGGTGAAAGGCGACGCCGTCGCGCCCTACGAGCTCGAGCGCAAGCTGCGCGCGAAGTACGCGTTGCTCGGGGTGCATAACATCGTGCTCTTCGCCATCGCCGGCATCGACATGGCGGCCTGGGACGCGCTCGGCCAGTCGCTCGGCCAGCCGCTGGTGCAGCTTCTGGGCGGCGCGCCTCGCCCCGTGCCGGCGTACAACTCGAATGGGTTGGGCCTCGCGCCGATCGCGGCGTTGGCGAAGGAGGCGGAGGAGCTCGTCGCCGAAGGCTTCCGCGCGGTCAAGCTCCGCATGGGACGGCCGCGTGCGGCAGAGGACCTGGAGGCGTTGCGCGTGGTGAAGAGGGCCATCGGCCCGGGCATCACGCTGATGGTCGACTTCAACCAGGGGCTCACCGTCGCGGAGGCGCTCGAGCGCGGCCGCATGATCGACGACGAAGGCGGCGTGCTCTGGATCGAGGAGCCGGTCAGGGCGGACGATTTTGCAGGCGCTGCCCGGGTGAGGGATGAAGTGAGAACACCCATCCAGATCGGCGAGAACTTCATGGGACCCGAGCAGATGGCGCAGGCGCTCGCCGCCGGCGCCTGCGACTATGTCATGCCCGATGCGGAGCGCATCGGCGGCGTGACCGGCTGGATGCGCGCCGCGGCGCTGGCGCAAGCCGCCGGGCTGGAGATGTCGAGTCACCTTTTCCCCGAGGTGAGCGCGCATCTGCTCGCGGTCACGCCAACCGCGCACTGGCTTGAGTACATGGATTGGGCGAACGTGATCCTCGAGACGCCGTTCGCGCTCCACCAGGGCAGCATCGCCATTCCGCCAAAACCTGGCGTCGGCATGACCTGGAACGAGGAAGCCGTCCGCCGCTACCAGGTCTGATGTTCGATCGGCATTTCGCGCATTGGCCGCCGGGCCAGCCGAGGACTCTCGAGCTGCCCCGCGAAACTGTGTACGCGAACCTGGCCGCCAGCGCGGCAAGGCACCCGGAGCGGGCGGCGATCGATTACTACGGACGGCGCATCGCCTACCGCGACCTGAAGCGCGAAGTCGACGCGCTCGCGGGCTTCCTGCAGCAGCGCTGCGGCGTTGCGCGCGGCGACCGGGTGCTCCTCTACCTGCAGAACAGCCCGCAGTTCGTCATCGGCTACTACGCGATCCTGCGCGCAGATGCGGTGGTGGTGCCGGTGAACCCGATGAATCTCACCGACGAGCTGGCGCACTACGTGGAGGATTCGCAGGCGCGCGTCGCGATCGTCGGCCAGGATGTCCTGCCCCGGATCGAGCCGCTGGGCATTTCCCGTCTCGTCGTCGCGGCCTACGCCGACTACCTTCCGGACCAGACCGACTTGCCTCTGCCGAGCTTCTTGAGGGGTGCTCCGGGTTCTTCAGCCTGGAAGGACGCGATCAACGCGAGCCTCTCGCCGTCGCCGCATGCCGCTGGCCCCGACGACCTCGCGGTGATGCCCTATACCTCGGGCACGACGGGAAAGCCGAAAGGCTGCATGCACACGCATTCGAGCGTGCAGGCGACCACGGTGCCCTACCTCAATTGGCGCGGCGTGCAGGAGGCGGCGGTGGTCCTGTGCGCGCTGCCGATGTTTCACGTCACGGGCATGCAGGCCGGGATGAATTCCCCCATCCATCTCGGGGCCACGATGGCGATCCTGTCGCGCTGGGACCGCGATTGCGCGGCGATGCAGATCGAGCGCGCCCGGGTCACGAACTGGTCGGCGATCACCACGATGATGGTCGACTTCCTGTCCAATCCGAAGCTTTCGAGCTACGACCTGTCGTCGCTGCGCGTGCTCGGGGGCGGCGGCGCCGCGATGCCCGAGGCGCTCGCAAGGAAGCTCGAGGACGTGATCGGCCTGCCGTTCGTCGAGGGCTACGGGCTCTCGGAGACGATGGCGCCCTCGCACATCAATCCCCCGCACCGGCCGAAGCGCCAGTGCGCGGGGATCCCGTTCTTCAATACCGACGCCCGCGTAATAGACGTGGAGAGTCTTGCCGAGCTCCCCCCCGACCAGGTCGGCGAAATCATCGTCCGCGGCCCGCAGGTGTTCCGCGGCTACTGGAACCAGCCCGAGGCGACCGCCGAGGCATTCCTCGAGCACGACGGAAAGCGCTTTTTCCGCACCGGCGACCTCGGCTACTACGACGAGGAAGGCTATTTCTTCATCACCGACCGCCTCAAGCGCATGCTGAACTGCGCCGGCTTCAAGGTGTGGCCCGCCGAGGTCGAGGCCATGCTCTATGCGCATCCGGCGATCCAGGAAGCCTGCGTGATCGGCGCGCGGGATCCTTACCGGGGTGAAACGGTCAAAGCCGTGGTTGTGCCCAAGAAGGAATATCGGGGTAAGGTCGAACCGCAGGAAATCATGGAGTGGGCGCGCGGCAAGATGGCGGCGTTCAAGGTGCCGCGCATCGTCGAGTTCGTCGAGGAGCTGCCGCGAACCGCGACCGGCAAAATCCTTTGGCGCAAGCTGCAGGAAGACGAGTACAGGAAGGCACCATGAAATACATCGTACTGGCCTTGTTGCTGTCCGCTGGCCCCGCTTGGGCGCAGGTCGACATCACCGACCCATGGATACGCGCAACGGCACCCGGGCAGAAAACGGCTGCCGGCTACATGACTATCCGCAACCAATCGGCGCAGCCGGAACGCTTGATCGGGGGATCGTCGCAGGTGGCCGCGAAGGTACAGACCCACGTCAGCATCAAGGACGGCGAGATCATGCGCATGCGCGAGGTCAAGGCATACGACATCCCGGCGAAGGGCACGTTCGAGCTCAAGCCGAACGGCTCGCACCTCATGCTGGTCGACCTCAAGCACCCGCTGAAGGAAGGCGAGAAGGTTGCTGTAGTACTGAAATTCGAAAAAGCGGGCGAGGTGAAGGTCGACTTCGAGGTGCGCCCGCTCACCGGCAGCTCGTCGGAGCACAAGCACTAAACCTAGAATGCTTTAGCCGTTAGAACAGCTGGCGTCCCACCCACCACGCGATGCCGGCCATGAACGCCGAGCACGGAATGGTCAGGATCCAGGCCCAGACGATGTTTCCCGCGATGCCCCAGCGCACGGCGGACACCGACTGCGTCGAGCCGACGCCGACGATCGAGCCGGCGATGGTGTGCGTGGTCGACACGGGAATGCCGAGCCCGGTCGCTACGAAGAGCGCGATGGAACCCGAAAGCTCGGCGCAGAACCCGCCCACCGGCCGGATCTTCGTGATGCGCTGGCCCATTGTCTTTACGATTCGCCAGCCGCCGAACATGGTGCCGAGGCCGATCGCGACGTAGCAGGCTACCACCACCCAGTTCGGCACCGGTTCGTCGCTGCCGGTGATGCCCGCCGCGACCAGCAGCATCCAGATGATGCCGATCGTCTTCTGCGCGTCGTTGCCGCCGTGCCCCAGGCTGTAGAGCGACGACGAGAACAGCTGCAGTCTGCGGAATATGCGATCCACCCGGCTGGGCGTGAAGCGAACGAACAACCACGAGATCGCGAGCAGAAGCGCCGAGCCGATCAGAAATCCGAGCATGGGGGAGATGAAGATGAACGCAACTGTCTTGAGGATTCCGGCAGGAAGCAGGCCCCAGGTGCCGGCCTTGGCCACCGCCGCGCCAACCAGGCCGCCGATCAGCGCGTGCGACGAGGACGACGGGATGCCGTAGTACCACGTGATGATGTTCCAGCAGATGGCGCCGATCAGCGCTCCAAAGACGACGTAATGGTCCACGATGCCTTGGTCGATGATGCCGCGCCCGACGGTCTGCGCCACGCTGAGGTGGAACACGAAGATCGCGATGAAATTGAAAGTCGCGGCGATCGCCACGGCTTGATAGGGCTTGAGGACACGCGTCGAGACTACCGTCGCGATGGAGTTCGCCGCGTCGTGGAAGCCGTTCATGAAGTCGAAGGCGAGCGCCACCAGCACGAGCGCTATCACGACGCCCAGACTCATCTGGGCCGCGGCGCCGGTGTCCATCACGAATTCTCGAGGACGATGCCCTCGATGACGTTCGCGACGTCCTCGCAGCGGTCGGTGATCGACTCGAGCAGGTCGTAGATCACCCGCAGCTTCATCACCTGCTTGAGGTCGCTCTCCTCGCGGAACAGCTTCGACAGCGCCGAGCGCTGCACGCGGTCGGCGTCGGATTCCAGCCGGTCGATCTCCTCGCACAGCTTGAGGATCGCTTCGGCGCGCTTCACGTTGGTGAGCAGCGCCACCACCGCCTTCACCCGGTCGCACGACATCTGGCAGATTTCGGCGAGCTGCTTCGCCTCGGGCGTTACGCGGCGCAGGTCGTAGAGGGCGACCGACTCGGCCACGTCCTGGTGGAGGTCCAGGATGTCGTCCATCGTGTTGATGAGCTGGTGGATCTGGTCGCGGTCGAACGGCGTGATGAAAGTCTTGTGCAGCAGCGCGATGGTCTCGTGCGTGATCTTGTCGGCGGCGCGCTCGGCGGCGTCGATGCGCGCGGCGTGGGCGTCGAGCTCGGTGAACTTGCCGATCATCTCCGCGAGCTCGCGGCTGCCCTCGACAATGCGCTCGGCGTGGGCGTTGAAGAGATCGAAGAACTTCTCCTCCCGTGGCATCAGGCGTCCGAGCATCCTGGGCTTCCCTCGCTTTACTTGTGGCCGAGACCGCGCGATCTTAGCCGTTCCACCTCGGACGTGCTGAAGCCCCAGTCGGCGAGCGCCGCCAGGCCGCCTTCTCCGCGCTCGGGCGGCGCCCGGCGCACCGCGCCCGGGGTGCGCGAGAACCGCGGCGCGGGCGCCGGCTGCTGCACCCTTCCCGCCTCGACGAACGCCTTGCGCGCCCTGTTGTGAGGGTGGGCGCGGGACTCGGAAAACGTCAGCACCGGTGCGAAGCACGCGTCCGAGCCATCGAACACCCGATTCCAGTCCTCGCGCGTTTTCGACTTGAAGGCGTTTCGGAAGATTTCCCGCAGCTCGGGCCAGCGCGCGCGCTCGTGCTGCCCGGGAAGGTCCGCGCGCGCGAGGCCCAGGCGGGAAAGCAGATCCTCGTAGAACTTCGCCTCGATGGCGCCGATCGAGACGTATTTGCCGTCCTTCGTCTCGTAGACGTCGTACCACGGCGCGCCGGTGTCCAGGATGTTGACCCCTCGCTCTTCCGACCAGCTTTGGGCTGCAAGAAAACCGGAGAACATCGCCGCAAGAAGCGATGCGCCCTCCACCATCGCAGCGTCGACCACCTGGCCCTTGGCCGATCGGCTCGCCTCCAGCAGCGCGCAGGCGATGCCCAGGGCGAGCAGCATGCCGCCGCCGCCGAAGTCGCCGACGAGGTTGAGCGGGGGCACCGGCGCCTCGCCGCGCCTGCCGAACGCGTGCAGCACGCCGGCGAGCGCGATGTAGTTGATGTCGTGCCCGGCGCGCGCGGCGAGCGGGCCGTCCTGGCCCCATCCGGTCATGCGCCCGTAGACGAGCCTCGGGTTGCGCGCGAGCGCCGCCTCGGGGCCGATTCCCAGGCGCTCCATCACCCCTGGCCGGAAGCCTTCGATCAAGGCATCTGCTTTTTCCAGAAGAGCAAAAACCACGTCCTTGGCGGTTGGGGACTTCAAGTCAAGAGTGACGGAGCGCTTGCCGCGCATCATCACGTCGTACCAGCGCTCGCGCTTGAGGCCGAGATCGCTGTCGGCAGGGCGGTCGACCACCAGCACGTCGGCGCCCAGGTCGGCAAGCAGCATGCCGGCGAAAGGGCCAGGGCCGATCGCTTCGAATTCCAGCACCCGGACTCCGGCGAGGGGACCCATGCACTGATAATACCTAATGCCTGCGCGCTACCCCGAGCGCATCGTGTGCCTGACCGAGGAGACCACCGAGACGCTGTATCTCCTCGGCGAGGAGCGGCGCATCGTCGGCATCTCCGGCTACACAGTGCGACCGGCGCGCGCCAGGATCGAAAAACCCAAAATATCGAGTTTTCTGTCCGCGAAGATGGATCGGATCCTGGAGCTGAAGCCCGACCTGGTGCTGGGCTTTTCAGACCTGCAGGCCGACATCGCGCGCGATCTCGCCAAGGCCGGCATGAACATCATGATCTTCAACCAGCGCTCGGTAGGCGAGATCCTGTCGATGATTCTCACGCTGGCGTCGATGGTCGGCGCAGCCGAGAAGGGATCCCGGCTGGTCGCCTCCCTGGAAAAAGGACTCGACGAGGTGCACGCCGCGGCGAGCCGCTTCCCGAGAAGGCCGCGCGTCTATTTCGAGGAATGGGACGAGCCGATGATCAGCGGCATCCGCTGGGTGAGCGAGCTCGTCGAGATCGCCGGCGGCGAGGACGTCTTTTCCGAGCTTTCACGCTCCCAGGCGGCAAGCGGCCGCGTGGTTTCCGACCCTGCATTGGTCGTTGAAAGGAATCCCGACGTAATGCTTGCATCCTGGTGCGGCAAGAAATTCCGTCCCGAGCGCGTGAGGGCGCGGCCAGGGTGGGGGGCATTGCCCGCGGTCCGGGACGATATGCTCTTCGAGATCAAGTCCGCCGAGATCCTGCAGCCCGGCCCCGCAGCGCTCACCGACGGCGTGCGCCGCATCCACGAGATCCTCAGGGGCTCTTTATCTGGCGGCGGTCGAACTCCGCGATCAGGCGGCGCGTGAATTCGCGCCGCACGCTGTCGCGGTCGAACGGCTGCACCCTGATGCGGCAGCGCAGGCCGATGCCCCAAAGCTCCCAGCGCTCGACGCCGAGGATCTCGACGTCGCCGAGGATGCTCGGTCCGTGCTTCTCGTCCTTGCGCATCGCCTCGCCGACCTCGCGCATCGCGGCGCAGGCCGGGTCGACGTACTGGTGGCCCTGGATCGCCGCATCGATCGTCACATAAGCGTGGCCGCGCGTCCGGTTGGTGACCACCTTGATCTCGCCATTCGGAATGAAGTGCACGTAGCCGTCGCCGTCGCGCAGGCGCACATAGCGCAGCGTGATCTCCTCGACCTCGCCTGCCTTGTCCAGGATCTGGACCACGTCGCCCTCGCTGATCTGGTCCTCGATCAGGAGGACGAGGCCGGTGAAGTAGTCCTTGACCAGGCTCTGCGCGCCGAACCCGATCGCCACGCCGGCGACGCCGGCCGTGGCGAGGATCGGCGCCACCGAGATGCCGAGCTCGTTGAGGATGGCCGTCCCCGCCACCAGCACCACCACCACGGTGGCGGCGTAGCTGAATACCGTGCGGACGGTGCGGAAGCGCCGCAGCTCCTCGGGCGCCGAGGTGCGCTCCGACATGCGGCGGTGAAACGCGCGGATGATGCGTCGCGCGAGCGCCTGCAGCACCCAGGCAACGACCAGGATGACGGCGATGCGCCATACGCGCGACCACGCCAGCAGCGCCTCGTCGTCGAGGTCGCGGAAGTACGCGACCAGGTCGTGCAGACTGGTCAGTGCAGTCCCAGCGAGGCCTCGATGTTGCGCACCATGGTCACGAGGCGCGGCCCGATGTCATCCTCGAGCTGGCCCTTTTTCACCATGAAGGCGGGCACGCCGGCGTTGAAAGCGACGATCTCGCCGTCGACCGTGCGGCGCATCGGGACGCCGACGGCGAAGTGCTCGCGGCGCAGCTCGCCCATGGAGGCGCAGAAGCCGCGCGCGCGGATGTCCTCGAGCGACTTGTCGATGTGCGCGCGGTACTTGCGGTGCGCCTCGGGATCCTTCACCTTCATCTGGTTCAGCACCGCCTCGCGCTCGGCGGGCGTGCACGCGGCGAGGAACGCGCGCCCGATCACCGACTGGGAGATCGGCACCGAGGTGCCGATGTCGGGCAGCGTGGTGATGCCGTTGCCGCTGCGGCAGGTCTCGACGTAGACCATGTTGAGCCGGTCGCGCACGCCCATCGAGACCCAGCCGTTGCAGTAGTCGGCGAGCTCTTTCATCATCGGCCGCGCGACCTGGCGCACGTTCATCGAGGCGAGCAGCGGATAGCCGATGGAAAGCACCGCGGAGCCGAGCTGGTACTTCCCGAGGCGCATGTTGTGGCGCAGGTAGCCGAGCTTGGTCAGCGTGTAGGTCAGGCGCGACACCGTCGGCTTCGGCAGGCCGGTGCGCACCGAGATCTCCTTGTTGCCGAGCAGCGGCTCGAGCGGCGTGAAGCAGCGCAGGACTTCGAGCCCGCGCGCGAGCGTGGTGGCGAACTGGCGGTCGCCCTCGTGCTCATAGCTGAAAGTCGCGGTAGGCTGCGAAAGCGGGACCGAAGCTTCGGGGGCGCCCATGGGGAAAAGCTCTCCTCGCAATGTTCTGTAATTGGTTTCGGGGGATGCAGCGGAACGTCTAAACAGTTTCGATATTCTGTCGGCAGGCCACTGCTTGTCAACTTAGTCATACTGAATTCCATATGGTGGAATCGAGTCCGTTCAGCCTGAAAGGCAGGGTCGCGCTGGTTACCGGCGGCACCCGCGGCATCGGCAGGTCGATCGCCGAGGAGCTCGGGCGCGCCGGCGCCAAGATCGCCCTCTGCAGCCGCAAGGCCGAGGCCTGCGAAGAGGCGCGCTCGGACCTCGCTGTAAAGGGAATCGACGTTTTGGCCCAGCCCTGCAACGTGTCGCGGAAGGAAGAGCTCCAGGCGCTGGTCGACGCCACCTGCGCAAAGTGGGGTGGGATCGACATCGTGGTTTCAAACGCGGCGGCCAACCCCTACTTCGGGCCCCTGACCGGGATTTCCGACGATGCCTTCGACAAAATCGTGAACAACAACGTCAAGAGCGTGCTGTGGCTCGCCGCGATGACCCTGGAAGGCATGGCCCACCGCGCAAAAAACGCTGGAACTTCAGCGAGCTTCATCGTCGTGGGCTCGATCGGCGGCCTGCTCGCCAACACCGTGATCGGCGCCTATGGCATCTCCAAGGCCGCCGATCACCACCTGGTGCGCAACCTCGCCGCCGAGTGGGGCCCGAGGAACGTTCGCGTCAACGCCATCGCGCCGGGCCTGGTGAAGACCGACTTCGCCCGGGCCCTGTGGGAAGATCCCAAGCGCGCCGCCGAGCGGATCGCCGCCACCCCGCTCCGGCGCCTGGGCGAGCCCCGGGACATCGGCGCCATCGCGGTGTTCCTCGCCTCCGACGCGGCCGCCTTCATCACCGGGCAGTGCATCGTCGCCGACGGCGGCGTTACCATTCTCTAGGCGTGGACCTGAACTATTCCCCCGAGGAGGCGGCGTTCCGCGAGGACGTGCGGGCATGGCTTGCCTCCAACCTGCCTCAGGATCTGAGACAGAAGGTCGCAGGCTACGCCCACCTCTCCAAGGACGACCTGCTGCGCTGGCACAGGATCCTCGCCAAGCAGGGCTGGGTGGCGCCGGCGTGGCCGAAGGAATGGGGCGGCACGGGATGGAATGTCGTGCAGCGCTACATTTTCGAGGAGGAGCTGGGCTACGCCGGGGCCCCGCCGCTCATTCCCTTCGGCCTCACCATGTGCGCCGCCGTGCTGCTCCGCTTCGGCACCGAGGCGCAGAAAAAGCGCTTCCTCCCGCGCATCTATGACGGCGACGATTTCTGGTGCCAGGGCTATTCCGAGCCCGGCTCGGGGAGCGACCTGGCTTCGCTGAAAACGAAAGCGGTCAGAAACCAGGATTCCTACTTAGTGAATGGCCAAAAGATCTGGACCACCCTGGGCCACTACGCCGACTGGATCTTCTGCCTCGTGCGCACCGACCCGGGCGTCGAGCGCCGCCAGGAGGGCATTTCGTTCCTCCTGATCGACATGAAAACGCCCGGGATCACGGTGCGGCCGCTCATCCTGATGGACGGGGCGCACGAAGTGAACGAGGTGTTCTTCGACGACGTGAGAGTCCCGGCGGAAAACCTGGTGCACGAGGAAGGCAAGGGCTGGACGGTGGCCAAGTACCTCCTCGGCTACGAGCGCATGAACACCGGGCGCATCGGCGAGTCGAAGCGGCAGCTCGCGGCGCTCAAGGAATTTGCCTCTTCCAGAGCCCAGGACAGCCGCTTCCGGGATCGTCTCTCGCGGCTGGAGATCGAGCTGATGGCGCTCGAGATCACCAACCTGCGCTTCCTCGACCGCATGCGCCGCACCGGGCAGCCGCCCGGCGCCGACGTCTCGATGCTGAAGATCAAGGGCACCGAGATCCAGCAGGGGATCACCGAGCTGATGCTGCAGGCGGCCGACCCCGCCGCGAGCGACGAGTTCACCGAGGCCGTGCGCAAGAAATATCTCTCCATGCGCAAGACGACGATTTACGCCGGCTCGAACGAGATCCAGCGCAACATCATTGCCAAGATGACCCTCGGGTTGTAAGGCACAGAGGCAGGTTTGTGAATTTCGACTACAACGAAGAGCAGCAGCTGCTTGCCGACTCGGTCCGGCGCTTCCTCGCCAAGGACTATGAATTCGAGGCGCGGAGGAAGATCGTGGCCTCCGACCCGGGCTGGAGCCCGAAAGCGTGGTCGACGTTCGTCGAGATGGGCCTCACGGGGCTTCCCTTTCCGGCGGAGCACGGCGGGTTCGGCGGCGGCGCGGTCGACCTCATGGGAGTGATGGAAGCCTTTGGCGAGGCGCTGGTGATCGAGCCCTATCTCGCCACGCTGATGGGCGGGCTCGCCGTCGCGCGCAGCCCGCTGGCGCGCGAGATCCTCCCCGCGGTGATCGAGGGCAGGATGAAGCTCGCCTTCGCGCATGCCGAGAAGGGCGCGCGCTACGACCTCGGCTGCGTGCAAACCCGGGCGCGCAAATCCGCCGACGGCTGGACGATCGAAGGCGAGAAAGCCGGCGTAGTCGGCGCGCCGATGGCCGACCGGCTCGTCGTATCCGCGGCCGCGCCCGACGGCATCGGCCTCTTCCTGGCGGAGACTCCAGCGGCGAAGTCCTACCGCACGATGGACGAAATGCGCGCGGCCGACCCCGTCTTCCGCGGCGCGAAAGCCGAGCGGCTCGACGGCGGGATCGAAGTGATCGAGGCGCTGACCGATTTCGCCACCGCGCTCGTCTGCGCCGAGGCGGTCGGGGCGATGAAGTTCGCCTGCGACACCACCCTCGAATACCTCAAGACGCGCAAGCAGTTCGGCGTGCCCATCGGCACCTTCCAGGCGCTCCAGCACCGCATGGTCGACCTGTTCATCGCGCAGGAGCAGGCGCGCTCGATGGCCTGCCTCGCCTGCTCGAAGGTCGATCAATCGAGCGATCCGAAGGAGCGCGCGCGCGCAGTCTCGGCGGCCAAGATCAAGATCGCCGACAGCGCGCGCCACGTCAGCCAGGAATCGGTGCAGCTCCACGGCGGCATGGGCATGAGCGAAGAGCTGAAGGTGAGCCATACCTTCCGGAGGCTCACCGCGATCGCCGGCCAGTTCGGCGACGCCGACCACCACCTCGCCCGCTTCGCGGCGCTGTGATGCAGAACCGGCGCGTGCTGCTCGCCGGACGGCCGAGCGGCTGGGTCACCGAGGCCGACTTCCGCATCGAGGAGGCGCCGCTGCCGCAGCCGGGGCCGGGCGAGGTGCTGGTGAGAAACCTGTGGCTTTCGCTCGACCCGTACATGCGCGGGCGCATGAGCGACGCGAAGAGCTACGTGAAGGGCGTCGAGCTCGGCGAGGTGATGGTCGGGCAGACGGCAGGAGAAGTTGTCGAATCAAAACACCCTGCCCTGAAGGTGGGCGACAAGGTCCTGACGCAGCTCGGCTGGCAGCTCTACGGCACCACGAAGGACGCCATGCGGGTGGACGAAAAGCGCGCGCCCCTGAGCGCCTATCTCGGCGTGCTCGGCATGCCCGGGATGACGGCTTACTTCGGCCTCAAGGAAATCGGCCAGCCCAAGGCGGGCGAGACGGTGGTCGTGTCGGCGGCTTCCGGCGCGGTCGGCAGCGTCGTGGGCCAGCTCGCGCGCATCTGGGGCTGTCGCGCGGTCGGCATCGCCGGAGGGGCTGCGAAATGCGACTACGTGCGGCGCGAGCTCGGCTTCGACGCCTGCGTCGACTACAAGGCGGGCGAGCTTGCCGCCGCGCTGAAGGAAGCCTGCCCGAACGGCGTCGACGTGTACTTCGACAACGTCGGCGGCGAGATCTTCGACACCCTGCTCGCGCGCATGAACCTGCGTGCGCGCGTGGTGGTCTGCGGCCTCATCTCGGACTACAACGCGACGCAAGCCTATGGGATCCGCAACTGGCGAGCGGTTCTCGTCAACCGGATCCGCCTGCAGGGCATGATCGTGTTCGACTGGAAGGAACGCTACGGCGAGGCGCTCGGCGCGCTTGCCGGCTACTTCGGCCAAGGTAGACTGAAATACCGCGAGTCGGTGGTCGAGGGGCTCGACAATGCGCCCCGTGGCCTGATCGCGCTCCTCAAGGGCGAAAATTTTGGAAAGCAGCTGGTCCGGCTCGCCTGAGCGCGTCGAGCCGCGCTTCGGTGACGGCTCCGCACCGCCGCCGCGAGAGCGCGCCGATCCGACTCCCCGCGACCGTGCCGACGCGCGGTTCGACTACGCGGGCTTCTGGCAGCGCGCGGTGGCGCTCCTCGTCGACTGGCTGATCGTGGTCGTGATCGCGATGCCGATCATCGTGGTGAGCTTCGGCGCCGACTATTTCTCCCTCGACCCGGTGCGCCGCTCGGGCGATCTCGTGATCGCCGCCCTGGTGGGCGCGCTCATCGTGGGTTTCTGGCGCTACTGCGGCGCCACGCCGGGCAAGCTCGCGGCGGGCATCAAGATCGTCGACGCAGCCACGGGCGCGGCCCCCGCCACCATGCGCCTGGTCATCCGCCTGCTCTGCTATTTCGTGTCCGCGCTTCCGCTCTGCCTCGGCTTCCTGTGGGCGGCGTTCGACCGCAGGAAGCAGGGCTGGCACGATAAGATCGCGGGGACCGTAGTCATCCAGGAAACCGACTGAAAGGAATCGCTTGATCGACCTCTACACGTGGCCGACGCCGAACGGCCACAAGATCCACATCATGCTCGAGGAGACCGGCCTCGAATACCGCGTGCACCCGATCGACATCGGCGCCGGCGACCAGTTCAAGCCCGAGTTCCTCGAGATCTCGCCCAACAACAAGATTCCCGCGATGGTCGACCAGCGCGGTCCCGGCGGCAAGCCGTTCGCGCTCGCCGAGTCCGGCGCGATGCTCTTCTACCTCGCCTCCAAGACCGCCAAGTTTCTGCCCGCGGACGTGCGCGAGCGTTGGGAGGTGATGCAGTGGGTGATGTTCCAGATGGGGCACATCGGGCCGATGCTGGGGCAGGCGCACCACTTTCTGCAGTACGCGCCCGAGAAGATCGAATACGCCATGAACCGCTACCGCAACGAGGCCAGGCGCCTCTATGGGGTTGTCGACAAGCAAGTAGAACGAAATGAATGGATCGCGGGCGGCGAATACAGCATCGCCGACATGTCGATCATGCCGTGGCTGCGCTTCCCGGAGCGCCAGGGCGTGAGCATCGACGAGTATCCGAACCTGAAGAAGTGGCGCGACCGGATCGCCGCGCGCCCGGCGGTGAAGAAGGCGCTCGAGGTGCTGGCCGACCGCAGGCGTCCAACGCCGTCCTTCACCAAGGAGCAGGCCGAGGTGCTCTTCGGCGCGACGCAGTATGCCCGACGCTAGTCTCCTGAAGGGAAAGACGGCCTGGATTACGGGGGGCGGCTCGGGCATCGGCCTCGCCGGCGGGCTCGAGCTCGCGCGCATGGGCGCGCGCATCGTCATCTCGGGCCGCAGCCACGAGACGCTGGCCGCCGCGGAAAAGGCCATCAAGGCCGCCGGCAGCTGCGAGGCGATCGCGCTCGACGTGGGCAACAAGCAGGCGGTGGCCAAGGCCGCCGAGCGCATCGGCCGCGTCGATATCCTGGTGAACAGCGCCGGCATCAACGATCCGAAACGCAATTTCTTCAACGTCTCGACGGAGGCGTGGGACCGCATCGTCGCGATCAACCTCTCGGGGATGTTCTATTGCGTGCACGCGGTGCTGCCCGGGATGCGCAGCCGCAAGGACGGGCTCATCATCAACGTGTCGTCGTGGGCCGGTCGCTATCCGAGCACGCTTACCGGGCCGGCCTACAACGCCACCAAGCACGCCGTCGTCGCGCTCACCGAATCGATCAACATGGAGGAGGGCGACAAGGGCATTCGCGCCACCTCGGTGCTTCCGGGCGAGGTCGCGACGCCGATCCTGGAAAAGCGCCCGGTGCCGCCGACCCCGGAGGTGCGCGCCAAGATGCTCCAGGCCGAGGACCTCGGCAGGACCATCGCCTTCGTCGCCTCGCTGCCGGCGCGCGCCTGCATCAACGAAGTCATCATCAGTCCCACGCACAACCGGTTCTACTTCGGCGGACTGGAATCGCCACCTAAATAAAAAGGGGCCAGGAACAGGGAAAAAGGGGTCAGAGGAATTTTCCTGTAACACGTATGCGTTCAACCCTAGGTGTTACGGGAAAATTCCTCTGACCCCTTTTTTCCGCATCGTCCTGCCGTTCCTGGCGGGCTACTACTTCTCGTACGTGGTGCGGGCGGTGAATGCCGTGCTCGGGCCGGTGCTCGCGTCCGAATTCGGCATCTCGGCGGCGGGGCTCGGGCTGCTCACCGGCGTGTACTTCTTTTCCTTCGGACTGTTCCAGATTCCGCTCGGCGTGCTGCTCGACCGCTTCGGGCCGCGGCGCGTCAACGCGGCGCTGCTCCTTGTGGCCACGGGCGGCTGCGTGCTCTTCGCGCAGGCGAGCTCCTTCGAGCAGCTGGTGTTCGCGCGGGCGCTGATCGGCCTCGGGGTATCGGCCTGCCTCATGGCGTGCATGCAGGCCTTCATCCTGTGGTTTCGCCCCGAGCGCCTGAGCACGATGATCGCGCTCGCGTATTCGATGGGCGGCCTCGGCGCCGTCAGCGCGTCGGCCCCGGTCGAGTTCGCGTTGCGCTACTTCAGCTGGCGCGAGATCTTCGCTGCGTTCGGCGCCGTCACGCTGGCGTTGTGCATGCTGTTCGTGCTCGTCGTACCCGAGCATCGGAGGATGCGCCGTCCGCCGAGCCTCCGCGAGGCCCTCGGCGGACTCGCGAGGATCGCGCGCGACGCCGCCTTCTGGAGGGTCGCGGTCGCGATCGGCAGCAACCAGTGCGCCGTCGTCTCGCTCTTCACCCTGTGGATCACCACCTGGCTGCGCGACGTGGCGGGCTACGATCGGGCCGGCGCGGCGCAGGTGCTCGCGGTGGCGGCGAGCGCGCTGATCGCCGGGTACTTCTTCTTCGGGCGCCTCGCGGACCGACTCGCCCGGCGCGGCCGCTCCCAGCTGCCGCTCTTCGCGGCCGGCGTGGCGGGCAGCCTCGCCTGCCTTCTGTGCCTTGCGTTGGGCGCGACCCGCGCCGCGGTGCCGCTATGGGCAGGCTTCGTGTTTTGCGGCACCTCGGCAACGCTCGCGCATTCGATCATCACTCGGCGCTACCCCCTGGAGATGGCCGGGCGCGTCAACACCGCGGTCAATACGTTCACGTTCGTCGGCATCTTCCTCGGCCAGTGGGGCACCGGCATCGTGCTCAACCTGTGGCCGCAGACCGCGGCGGGCTACGACCCGCGCGGCTACTCGTACGCGCTCGGGGCGCTGTGGCTGGTGCAGCTCGCGGGCCTGGCGTGGCTCTGGAGCGGCCGCGCGCTAGTCGAAAAAGATGTCGCGATAGCTCGTGTATAGGGAGGCGGCGAGCACCGGGCCAAGCACCAGCCAGCCCAGCCCGAGGGGGATCGAGGCGACGAAGCTGAGCAGCAACAGGATCACGCTGTAGACGAGGAAAGGCACGACGTTCTTCAGGCAGGCAACGAAGCTGTTCTTCATCGCCTCGGCCGGACCCTGCTGGTGGAACAGGGCGAGCGCGGGCGCGAACCACAGCGCCATGAACAGCGGCAGGAGCAGAGCGAGCATCACGAGGAGGGCGAGAAGGAGCGTGAGCCCCATGCCGGCCATCGCCTCGGGATCGCTGACGCCGATATCGCCGCCAAGAAGCGACCACATGCCGGCGCCGGTCACAAGAGCTGCGACCAGCGTGACCGCGATGGTGACGCCGAGATCGATGAAGCCGATGGACAGCAGCGCGCCGAAGCGCTCGCGGAACCCGGCGAAAAGGTTCGAGACGAGGAGCCCGCGGCCTGCATCCTGTTCCCGGCAGGCGACGAAAATGCCCGCCAGGAGGACCGGCGTAAGCACCATGCTCGCGAGCGAGCCGAGAATGGGAATCAGCGCCATCACGATGAAGATCAGCAGCGCGACGATGACCAGCGCGATCCACGCGCCCGGCTGGCCCTTGAAAAGC
Source organism: Burkholderiales bacterium (assembly GCA_036406675.1). Taxonomy (GTDB): domain Bacteria; phylum Pseudomonadota; class Gammaproteobacteria; order Burkholderiales; family SG8-39; genus SCGC-AG-212-J23. Next base: position 7,804 of record DASXAO010000149.1, on the reverse strand, counting down.
GCCCAGCCGTCGACAATCCAGCTCCAGCCGCGCGCGGCGGGGACCGCGCGACCCGAGGGCAGGAAGTTGCGCGCAGCGTCGGGCTCGTCGGCGACGGGCGCTCGCGGAGCGGCGTAAGGATTCGGCGTGCTCATTGCTTCTCCTTCAGCCTCACCCGCACCGTCGCGATCGCTTTCGCCACGATCGAGCCATCCTCGTTCCTCGCCTCGGCTTCGACGAAGCTCATGGTGCGGGCATCCTTCATCACGCGCGCGTCGGCGAGGAGGCGCGCGCCGCTGCCGCCGCCGATGAACGAGGTGCTCATGTCGATGGTGACCACGCCGACCGAATCCGGGTGCAGCGTGCGCGCCGCGGTGCACAGCGCCACGTCGAGGAGCGACATGATCACCCCGCCGTGCACCGTGCCGAGGCTGTTGGTGAGGTGGGGCTCGATCGGCAGCGATAGACGCGCTTCTCCCTTGCCGAGCGTGTCGGTACGGATCTTGAGGTGCTGGACGAAGGCGATTTTCTTCTGGTACTCGCGCGTGAACTGCAGAGCGTCCGTCATATCACGGTCGCGCCTCCGTCGACCGCGATCGCCTGGCCGGTAATGTGGCGCGACGCCTCCGAGGCGAGAAGAACAACGAGTCCCTTCAGGTCCTCGTCGTTGCCCAGGCGCTTGGTCGGCGTCCAGTCGCGGATCAGCGCGCCCGTGGCGTCGAGCGTGGCGCGCGTCATCTTCGAGGGGAAGAACCCGGGGCAGATCGCGTTCACCGTGATGCCGTACTCGCCCCATTCCGCCGCCAGCGCGCGCGTGAAATTCACCAGCCCGCCCTTGGTGGTGTTGTAGGCGAGCGTGCGCACGATGCGCTTGTCCTGGCCCATGAGCCCCGCGATCGAGGCGATGTTGATGACGCGGCCCCACTTCGCCGGGATCATCGAGCGCTTGCCGACGAGCTGCGTGAGCACGAACACGCCGGTGAGATTGACGTTCACCAGCTTGTCCCAGCCTTCGAGCGGATGATCCTCGGCGGGCGCGCCCCAGGTGGCGCCGGCATTGTTCACGAGGATGTCGATCTTCCCGAGCTCGCCGAGGATCTGCTCGGCCGCCGGCGCAATGGCTTCGCGCCGTCCAACATCACAAACGAAGGAAGAAGCGTTGACGCCTTTTTGCTTGAGGTGGGAAACGGCCTGTTCAAGCTCGTCCTTCTTGCGCGCAGTGATCGCCACCCGGGCGCCCATCTCGCCGAGCGCCTCGGCCATCTGCAGGCCGAGGCCGCGCGAGCCGCCGGTGACGAGCGCGTTGCGGCCCTTCAGGCTGAGGAGGTCGAGGACCTTCATCCGCCGGCTGTCATCCCTTGAGCTGCAGCGACTTGTATTCGAGAAACTCCTCCAGTCCATAGACCCCGGCCTCGCGGCCGTGGCCCGACTGCTTGAAGCCGCCGAACGGCGCGTTCATGTTGAAGGCGCCGCCGTTCACGTCGACCTGGCCCGCGCGGATGCGCCGCGCCACGCGCTGCGCGCGCGCCTCGTCCTTGGACCACACCGCTCCGGCGAGGCCGTAGACCGTGTCGTTCGCGATGCGCACCGCGTCCTCCTCGTCGCGGTAGGGGATGATCGAGAGCACCGGGCCGAAGATCTCTTCCTGCGCGATGGTCATGTCGTTGCGCACTTTTCCGAACACCGTGGGCCGTACATAGTAGCCGCCCGGCGGCACCCCTTCGGGCGGCTCGGCGCCGCCGGCGACGAGCTCCGCGCCCTCGGCGAGACCCTTGCCGATGTAGCCCCGCACGCGCTCGAGCTGCGCCTTGGACGTGAGCGGCCCGAGCCGGGTGGATTCGGCGAGCGGGTCGCCGACGGTGAACCCGGCCGCGACCTCGGCGGCGATCCTGGCCGCCTCCGGATAGAATTTTTCAGGAACGAGCATTCGAGTAAGCGCCGTGCAGGTCTGGCCGGAGTTGAGGTAGCAGCCGTTCACCGTGCCCTTCACCGCTTGCGCGAGGTCCGCGTCGTCTAGGATCACCGAAGCGCTCTTGCCGCCGAGCTCCAGCGCTACCCGCTTGACGCTTTGCGCGGCAATCTCCGAGATGCGCTTGCCCGCGCGCGTCGAGCCGGTGAACGAGATCATGTCGACGCCGGGGTGCTTCACCAGCGCTTCGCCGGCGGAGGTGCCGTAGCCTGTCACTACATTCAGGACGCCGGGAGGTAACCCGGAACTCTGCGCCGCCTCGGCCAAAATGAAGGCGTTGAACGGCGCCACTTCCGAAGGCTTCAGCACCACGGTGCAGCCGGCGGCGAGCGCCGGAGCCACCTTCAGCGTGATCTGGTGCAGCGGGTAGTTCCAGGGCGTGATCGCGCCCACGACGCCGACCGGCTCGCGCACCACCAGCGAGTTTCCGACGCGAGACTCGAAGGAAAATTCCTTCACCAGTCTCGCGTAGTTGGCGAAGTTCGCGATCGGCAGGCCGGCCTGGATGCGGCTCGCCATCTTGAGCGGCATGCCGACTTCCTGCGCGATGGTTCGCGCGAGCTCGTCGGCGCGCGCCTTGAGCGCCGCCGAGATCTTTTCCAGGAACTCGGCGCGCTTTTCGGGCGCCGTCCCGCTCCACGCCTCGAGCGCGCCGCGCGCCGCGGCGACCGCAGCGCCGATGTCCTTCTCGGTCCCGGCCGGAACGCGACCCATCACCTCGCCGGTGCCGGCGTTGTGAACTTCGATGGTGTCCGCGCTGGACGGTGCGACCCAGCGGCCGCCGATGTAGAACTTGTCTCGGACGAGCATGCCAATCTCCTCGGGTGAATGGCTATTTTATATATACTGCGCGGGCATTCGACAGGACACGAGGATAAGGCGAGGGTAACGATGGCGCGCCAGGCCCGAGCGGCGATCTGCCGGGAGCTCAACCGTCCGGTGGTGGTCGAGGAGATCACCGTCGAGCCGCCCAAGGCGAACGAGGTGACCGTGAAGCTCGCGGCCTGCGGCGTGTGCCATTCGGACCTGTCGGCCACCAACGGCACGCTCGCGATGCCGCTTCCGCTCATCCTCGGCCACGAGGCGGCCGGCGAGATCGTCGACACAGGACCCGGGGTTACGGGAATGAAAAGCGGAGATCATGTGGTCTCCTCCTTCATCTACATGTGCGGCGAGTGCCGCTTCTGTCTCGCGGGCCGGCCGGTGCTGTGCGTCGAGCAGGGCAAGGCGATCACCACGCTTCCCGACGGCACGGTGCGCACGCGCGATGCGCGCGGCCAGCCGCTCAACGTCTTTTCCGGCTGCGGCGTGATGGCCGAGTACGCCACCCTGCACAAGGACAACGTGGTCAAGATCGATCCCAAGATGCCGCTCGACCGCGCCGCGCTCGTGGGCTGCGCGGTGACCACCGGCGTCGGCGCCGTGTTCAACACCGCCCGCGTCGCTCCCGGCTCCAGCGTGGCGGTGTTCGGCTGCGGCGGCGTCGGCCTCAACGTGATCCAGGGCGCGCGCATCGCGGGCGCGGCGCGGGTCATCGCGATCGACACGCTGCAGGCGAAGCTCGACATGGCCAGGCAGTTTGGGGCTACGGATGTTCTTCTTTACAACGAGGAACTCACCAAGGCACTCAAAAAGCTCACCTCCGGCGGGCCCGACTACGCGTTCGAATGCGTCGGAAACGGCGAGCTCGCGGCGACGGCCTACCGGGCGATCCGGCGCGGCGGGCTCGCGGTGGTGGTCGGCGTGGCGAAGCCCGGCGATTCGACCGCGGTGCGCACCATGACCCTGCCGTTCGAGGAGAAGACCCTTACCGGCAGCTACTTCGGGTCGTGCATCCCGCGCATCGATTTCCCGCGCATGCTCGGCCTCTACATGGCCGGCAAGCTCAAGCTCGACGAGCTCATTACCCGCCGCTACACGATCTGGGAAGCGCCGCAGGCCTTCGCCGACCTGGAATCCGGCCGCAACGCGCGCGGCGTCATCGTTTTTGAATGAGGGTTCACCGGTGAAGGGGCGCATCCTGGTCGTCGACGACCAGCGCGCCAACAGCGAGATGCTCGCGGGCCTGCTGCGGGCGCGCGGCTACGAGGTCTCGACCGCGCCGGACGGCGAAGCCGCGCTCGCCGAGGTGCAGCGCGCCTCGCCGGACCTGGTGGTGGCCGACATTCGCATGCCGGGCATCGACGGCTACGAGCTGTGCCGGCTGCTGCGCGAGCAGCCGGCGACGGCGCTGCTGCCGGTGATCCTCATCACCTCGACCGAGGCGCAGGACGAGCGCGTCAAGGGGCTCGAGGCCGGCGCCGACGACTTCCTGTCGCGGCCGGTCAACTGGGAGGAGCTGTTCGCGCGCGTGCGCTCGCTGCTGCGCACCAAGCGCCTTCAGGACGAGATCCGCGCCCTGAACGCGGCGCTGGAGGAGCGGGTCCGCCGCCAGGTGGCCGAGCTCGAGCAGCTCGGGCGCCTCAAGCGCTTTTTCTCGCGCCACGTGGTCGACGCGATCGTCGCCGGCGGCGAGGAGATCCTCGCCCCGCACCGCCGCGAGATCACCGCGGTGTTCCTCGACCTGCGCGGCTTCACCGCCTTCACCGACCGCGCCGATCCGGAGGAAGTGCTCGACCTGCTGCGCGCCTACCACGCCACCCTGGGACGCACCGTCGACGAGTACGGCGGCACGCTCGAGCATTTCGCCGGGGACGGCGTGATGATCTTCTTCAGCGACCCGCTCCCCGTCGATCGGCCCGCCGAGCGCGCGGTAAGCATGGCGATCGCGCTGCAGGAGGCCTTCACCCCGATCGCGCAGGCCTGGGAGAAGCTCGGCCACGACGTGGGCCTCGGCATCGGCATCGCGCAAGGCGAGGCCACCCTGGGCGTGATCGGGTTCGAGCAGCGCTGGGAATATGCCGCGATCGGCAACGTGCCGAACCTTGCCGCGCGCCTGTGCGGCGAGGCGCGCGCCGGCGAGATCCTGCTCGACGCGCAGGTCGAGCACGAAATCGTCGCGCTCTTCTACACCGAGCCGGTCGGGCCGCTGCGGCTGCGCGGCTTCTTCCAGCCGGTTCCGGCCTTCAAGCTCAGAGCGCGGAAATGATGCCGAGGTCGCGGGCGATGGACCGCGCTTCGCTCTCGTCCCATTCCAGGCCGAGCGCCTCCTCGTCCCACTCGTCGGCCTCGATGTCGAGCTCGAGGTCGTCGTCGAAGTCTTCGGTGTCCATGCCTGCATATTTAAAGCCGAACCGTTACACCTTCCTTGCTGGCACCGCGCGCCGGGAGGACTAGCGGCATCGGTCAGGGGCGACCCAGGCCGCAGGCGGCGGAGGGCATCCGAAGGCACATTTGGCGACACATCTTTACCGTCGACTGGGGCAAGCTGTCGCGCCGGGGAACTTGTAGTGAAATGGCAACCTCGGAAAGAGTCGCCATGGAGAACGCAGTGAAAACCAGGCACAGGCGCACCACCGTGCTCGTCTTGCTCGCACTGCTCGTGCTGGCCGGGGGCGTCGGCGCATGGCTCTACTACGGCAAGTCCCGCGGCGGTGAAGCCGCGGCGCAGACGGAGCTCAAGAAGGCCGGGAAGGGCCGCGGCGGGAAGGGCGGCGATGGCGGCCCGATCCCCGTGGCGGCCGAAGCGGCCCAGACCGGCAACATCCCGATCTATCTCAGCGGCCTGGGCACCGTGGTGCCGATGCGCACGGTCATCGTCCGCACCCGCGTGGACGGGGAGCTCATCCGCGTGGACTTCAACGAAGGCCAGTACGTAAAAGAGGGGGCGCTGCTCGCACAGGTCGATCCACGTCCCTTCCAGGTCCAGCTCGACCAGGCCGAGGGCCAGCTCATCAAGGACCAGGCGTTGCTCGCGAACGCGCGCATCGACCTCGAGCGCTACCAGACGCTGTTCCAGCAGGACTCGATCGCCAAGCAGCAGGTCGACACCCAGGCCGCGCTGGTGCGCCAGTACGAGGGCTCGGTGCGCACGGACCAGGCGATGGTCGACAACGCGCGGCTGCAGCTCTCCTACGCGCGCATCACCGCCCCGATCAGCGGGCGGCTGGGGCTGCGCCAGGTGGACCCGGGCAACATCGTGCACGCCGCCGACGCGAACGGCGTGGTGGTGATCACCGAGGTCCAGCCGATCACCGTCGTGTTTACGCTTCCGCAGGACAACCTGCCGGCGGTCCTGCAGCGCATGAAGGGCAACGCCAAGCTCGCCGTCGAGGCCTGGGACCGCGGGTTCAAGGTCAAGCTGGGCGCCGGCGAGCTCCTGACCGTCGACAACGTGATCGACGTCACCACGGGGACGGTGAAGCTCAAGGCCAAGTTCGCCAACGCCGACCTGGCGCTGTTCCCGAACCAGTTCGTGAACGCCCGCATGCTGCTCGACACGCGCAGCGGCGTGGTCACCATCCGGAGCGCTGCGCTTCAGCGCGGCAGCCAGGGCATGTTCGTCTACGTCGTCAAGGACGACAACACGGTGAGCGTCCGGCCGGTGAAGCTCGGCCCGTCCGACGGCGAGCGCGTCGCCGTGGAGTCCGGGCTCGCCGCCGGCGAGCGGGTGGTGTACGACGGCATGGACCGCCTGCGGGAGGGTGCCAGGGTCCAGGTCGGCGCACGGCGGTGAACCCGTCGCGCATCTTCATCCTGCGCCCGGTCGCGACCTCGCTCGCGATGGTGGCGATCGTGCTCGCCGGGCTGCTCGCGTTCCGCCAGCTGCCGCTTTCGGCGCTGCCCGAAGTCGATTACCCGACCATCCTGGTGGTGACCTTCTATCCGGGGGCGAGCCCGGAGGTGATGACCTCGTCGGTGACCGCGCCGCTCGAGCGCCAGTTCGGCCAGATGCCCGGCCTGCGCCAGATGTCCTCCACCAGCTCCGGCGGCGCCTCGGTGATCACGCTGCAGTTCAACCTCGAGCTCGGGCTCGACGTCGCGGAGCAGGAGGTGCAGGCCGCGATCAACGCCGGCTCGAACCTGCTGCCGAGCGACCTGCCGGCGCCGCCGGTGTACAGCAAGGTGAACCCGGCGGACGCGCCGATCCTCACGATCGGCGTCACGTCGAAGACCCTGCCGCTGCCCCAGGTCCAGACCCTCGCCGACACCCGCCTCGCGCAGAGGATCTCGCAGGTCACCGGCGTGGGCCTGGTGACGCTCTCCGGCGGCCAGCGGCCGGCGGTGCGCGTGCGCGCGAATCCAAAGGCGCTCGCGGCGGCGAACCTCAACCTCGAGGACATGCGCACCGCGATCGCCGGCGCCAACGTCAACGCGGCGAAAGGCAGCTTCGACGGGCCCGAGCGCGCCTATACCATAGACGCCAACGACCAGCTGCGCTCGGCGGCCGAGTACGGGAAGATCGTGGTGGCGTACCGCAATGGCGCCCCGGTCCTGGTGTCCGACGTCGCCGACGTCATCGAGGATGCCGAGAACACGAAGCTCGCCGCGTGGATGAACGAGGCGCCGGCGATCATCCTCAACATCCAGCGCCAGCCCGGCGCCAACGTCATCGAGGTGGTCGACCGCATCAAGGCGCTGGTGCCGCAGCTGCGCGCGACGCTGCCGCCGGGCGTCGACCTCGCCGTTCTCACCGACCGCACGGTCACTATCCGCGCTTCGGTGCACGACGTCGAGGTCGAGCTCCTGTTCGCCGTGGGCCTGGTGGTGCTGGTGATCTTCCTGTTCCTGCGCAGCGCGTCCGGCACGCTGATCCCGAGCGTGGCGGTGCCGCTGTCGCTCATCGGCACCTTCGGCGTCATGTACCTCGCCGGGTTCTCGATCAACAACCTCACCCTGATGGCGCTCACCATCGCCACCGGCTTCGTGGTCGACGACGCCATCGTGATGATCGAGAACATCGCGCGCCACATCGAG
>DASXAO010000148.1:0-12493 GCA_036406675.1 Burkholderiales bacterium | reverse complement strand
GGGCCGGGCGCTCGCGGACTTGCGCCTCGGCGGCGTGCAGGTGCGGGCAGTCCGCCGGCGCGGCGTGCGCATGAACCTCGCGGCGAGCGAGGCAGGCCCGCTGCAGCCGGGCGACGTGGTGGTTCTCCTCGGCCAGCCCGACGCGCTCGAAGCGGCCGAGGACCGGCTGCTCCGCGGCTAGGCGAAAAAAAAGCCGGCGCGCGGCCGGCTTTTCTCGAGAACTTTGAGGTTACATCTGGCGGCAGATCACGTAGGTGCTGACGCCGTCTTCGGTGTAAACATCGGCTGCACCCGTCGAGGGAAGCGCGGGGTTCGCGCCGCCCTTCAGCGCGCGCACGCTGCCGGTATTCCCGACGCCGTCGTCCATCTGGGAGTCGACAGAGATAGCGATCTTGTCCGGCAAGTTCGCCGAGCAAAGCATCAGTCCGGTGAAGAGCTGCGTATTGGCCGCAGTGCCGAGGACGCCAGGTGGGGTCGCGCTCGAACCGTCCCCTGTCTGCACACCCATCTTGCCGGAGACCGCGTTGAACGGATTCTCCGTGCCGGCACCGCCGACGAAACCGGCGCGACGCAGATGGTCCCAGAAGTTTCGCGACTCATCAGCCGCATTTGCGGACCCGTACGTGCCTTCGATAACGCCATTGCCGTTACCAGGAGCCACTGGTGCCGCCCAACGGGTCGCGCCTTTGTCGTCGCCGGGTAGCGCGCGGTAGCGGTCCTGATAGCCGTACATGGCGGCCGAAACCCCGGTGACATCCGCGATGACGTTCTTGATCTTCGCCTGCGTGATCATTTCCTGGCCTTTCAGGATGCCGCCGAGCAGCAGCCCGATGATCACCAGCACGATGGCGATTTCGACGAGCGTGAAGCCTTTTTGCGACTTATTCATGGGAATCCCCTTCGTACCCAGCTCCCCTGGGCCAATGGTTATGTCGTTCAATACGCAATAGCCGTACCAGCGCTTTGAGGTAAAAACGTCAATGAAATCAGTGCGTCAGGATGGTGCGGCTGTCGGCGGGCCGACGGTTGTGTCGAGAATCCGACAGCTCAGCGCCGGCGGGCCTGCCGCGCCGCGAGCTCCTGCAGCCGCTCCTTGAGAAAGCGGATTTCGGCCGGGTCGTGGATCCGCCCGCTCTCGAGAAGGCTCACGATCATGGTCTTGGCGGCCTCGAGCTCGTTCATGTCCTCGAGGATGAAGATCTGCATCTGCTTCGCCCACGACGGAACGTTCGGGTCGGTGGTTTCCTGCTCGACCGCGCGCGCGTAACGCAGCGCGAGCGGCAAGTCGTGGAGGCGATGCTTCGCGATGAGTGCGGCGTGGGCGAGCCAGGGCCAGCGCCGGTTCGGATCGTCGAGGAACGCGCGGTACACGTACTCCAGCATCTGACGGCTGCGCGCGGGGTCCGGGTTTTCGGCATAGATCCGCGCCGCCGAAAACAGCGGATAGTCGCTGAGCGGGTCGAGCGCCAGGATGGCGCTGAGCCAGCCGATCAGGCGGCCGTAATCGAGCTTCTGGTACGGGATGCGGTTGTCGCCGCGATAGTCGAACGCCTGGAGGTAGAGCATCGCGAGCCGCGCGGCCGCCGGCTCTTCGGCAAAGCTCGCGAGGCGCAGGGCCTCCGGGGTGGGTGGCGGCGGCAGGTCCGTGCTCGAGTGCAGTGCCGGAGTCGAGAGGCGCGCGGCGATCTGCACTCCCAGGGCGAGCGCAAGCACGGCGCAGATCCAGAAGGGAACCGCGGAAAGCGGGCGCAAGTCCGAGCTCATGCGCTGCGGCGGTGGAAGTCGAACAGGCCCGCCGCGATGAGCAGCAGCCCGTAGACCGCCAGCGCGCCGAGCGCGGCAGCATAGGCGCCCGCCTGCGGTGTGCCGTAGAGCAGCCACTCGGTCCGGGTCACGTTGTCGAGCCGCGGGAAAAGGAGCGCCACGGCATCCACGGCCCAGCGCGCGAGCCGGTCCGCGGTCGACTCGTCCCGGTGCGGCCCGGTGGCGATGGCCTGGATGCTCGCCATGGCGCGCGCGAGCAGGTAGAACCCGGCGCTCGCCGCGATGGCAGGCAGGAGCTGCCCGAGCGACATGGCGAAGAAGAGCGCCGCAGCCGCCATCAGCGCCGCCTCGAAGGCGAGCGAAACGGCCCATAGCGCGACCGCCGCGGGCGAGGCCCATACGAGCAGCGGCAGCGCGAAAACGAGCGCGAGGAGGCACCCGCACAAGGCGAAGCCGAGGTAGCGGCCCGTGTATTGCGAGGAGCGCCCGAGCGGCAGCGAGAGCATCAGCTCCAGGCCCTTGTCGTCGATCTCGCGCAGCACGCTCCCGGCGACGTGCGCGGCGACGAGGAACACCGCGCACGCGCGCAGCACCGCCGCCACGATCGCCGCCTGCAGGCTGCGGCTTTCGGTGAGCGCCACTTGCGACAGGAATACGGCGAGCCCCAGGCTCAGCGCGATCGCCGCCAGCGCGAGCCACGGCAGCGCGCCGCGCCGCGCTTCGAGCAGCACGAGGCGGACGAGATTGGCGGAGGGCATGGTTTCGTTTGTAGACTAGCCGTCGCCAATTCGTCATGCAACCCGAGAGCCTTCCGGCGCCGTACTTCAGCCGCCTCGCGGCCGCGACCTGGGATTTCACGCGCCGCTACTGGCGGCTCATCGTCGTCGCCATGCTGGCGCTGCTCCACATCGCGGTGTTCCGAGGCGTGGCCGACCCGTGGGCGCGCGCGCTGCTGCTAGCGCACTTCGGTGTGGTGCTGCTGTGGCAGCCCTTCCTGCGCGCGGAGCAGCACGTTTCTCCGCTGCAGGGCTTCATTCTCGCCCTGGTCGCGTTCACCGTGATGCTGCAGCTCGACTGGTGGCTGCTCGCCTTCTGGGTGGTGGTGCTGGCCGGCCTGGTGGGCGGCAAGGTCTACCAGCAGCACACCCGCTGGCAGCGGCGCTGCTACCTGCTGGTACTGCTGTATCTCCTCGCGCTACTCGCGGTGGTGATCCTCCCGGAGGTTGCCCCGCGCCGCGAGATCGTCCCGGAGGTGCACTCGGCGGCCGAGTACGGCCTGCCGCTCATCTTCGTCCTCATCGCGCTGATCCCCGTCGAGCCCGACCCGCCCGAGCAGGCGCAGATGATCGACTTCTTCTACAGCGTGTTCCTCATGCTGCTCCTCGGGGTGGTCATCCTCGGAAGCTTCGCCCTGATGACCGTGCGCCGCACCGGGTACCTCGAGGCACTGACCTACACGGTGTTCATGACCGCGGGCGCCGTGCTGCTGGTCGGCCTCGCGTGGAACCCGCGCGGGGGGTTCGGCGGGCTCAACGTGTTCTTCGTGCGCTACCTCTTCTCCATCGGGTTGCCGGTGGAGAAGTGGCTGCACTTCCTCGCCGAGCTCGCGCAGCTCGAGCCGCGCCCCGACCGCTTCCTGGTGGAAGCGCTGGCGGCACTGCGCCGGCTGCCGTCGGTGTCGGGCGTGGCCTGGCGGGCGGGGGAGTCGCAGGGCGAGCAGGGCGAGACCACGCCAAGCAGCGTCGAATTCCAGAACAGCGCCCTCGCCCTGACCGTGTACTCGCGCTTTCGCATGAGCCCGGCCCTGCACTGGCACCTGCACCTCCTCGGCCAGCTGCTCGGCGAGTTCTACATCGCGAAGCTGCGCGAAGAGCAGCTGCGCCAGCAAAGCTACCTGCAGGCGGTGCACGAGACCGGCGCGCGCATGACGCACGACATCAAGAATCTGCTGCAGTCGCTGAACGTGCTGTGCTCGGTCGCCGCGGACGAGGGCAACCGCGATTCGCGCGATCTGCAGGCGCTGGTGCGCCGCCAGCTCCCGGCCATCACGCAGCGGCTCGCGGCCACGCTCGAGAAGCTGCAGCGGCCTCAGGAAGACGGCGAGAGCTATATCTCGGCGCACGCCTGGTGGGAGCGCCTGGTGCGCCAGTACCGGGCCGAAGGCGTGCACTTCGACCTCGCCCGCGGCCGCACCGGAGTGCGCCTGCCGCGCTCGCTCTTCGAGAGCGTCGGGGACAACCTGATGCGCAACGCCCTCGCCAAGCGCGAGGCCGACCCGTCGGTGCGCGTTTTCGTCTCGCTCGAGCTCGACGGCGAAGTGGCGCTGCGGGTCAAGGATTCGGGGCGCGCCGTGCCGGAGGAGCTCGTCGCGCGCCTCTTCCGCGGCCCCGTCGCCTCGCAAGGCGGGCTCGGCATCGGCCTCTACCAGGCCGCGCGGCAGGCCGAAACAGCGGGCTACGCGCTGTCCTTGGAAGCGAACCGCGACGGCGAGGTGTGCTTCGCCCTCAAGGGCCCGGCGCGCTAGGGCAGCCTGCCCGCGGCGATCAGCTTGCTGTAGAGCTCGCCCGCCGTGATCCAGACCATCTGGTCGTCGAACTCGCCGCCCACGGCGCTCGGAGGGTCGGGCGTTTTGCTGACGAAAAGCTGGTTGTTGTCGAGGTTGCGGGCCTCGTTCAGGCCGGTGCCGCCGGTTGCGCCGTTCTTTCCGGTCGAGAAGATGATCGCGACGACCGTGTTCTGGTTCGTCACGGCCGTTCCACCGTCGCACGTGGTTGCCGCGGGCGCGGCAGGCGACCGGCTGCAGATGACGAGGTCTCCAGGCTGGCAGGTGATGCCGTTCGCTCTCAGGTTCGTGGCGTTAGTGAAATGCGGTTGCGTCGACGTTCCGGTGCAACCGACCAACGCGACGGCGTTGCTCGAAACCGCGTAGCGGATCCGGTTCTGCCAGGCGTCGAGCCCGAATCCGTTCGTGTCGGTGATCTGGAAGCCGACGGTGCGTGCCGGAAGGACGCCGCCCCAGGGGCTGGCGCACGCGCCGCCGCCCGCGGGGTTTTCGTCCCCGCTGGCGGTGCCGGGGCAGGGCAGCCTGCCCGTCGCGACCGCGTACGCGAGCACCAGGTCGCGCGCCGCCTCGAGCCGGCGGCGCGTCTCCTCGAAGTTTCGCTGGTCGGTCTGCGCCGAGAGCGTGAACATGGCGGTCGCCATGAGCAGGGCGACGATGAAGAACACCACCGCCAGCTCGGTCAGCGTAAAGCCGTGGCTACGCGCCGAGCGCATCATGGGAGCAATGGGGATATGGGAAGCGCCGGAGTCGGCGCGATCCAATCCACGAGGACGATGCGATCATTGAACGGCGCGTAGAACGGGTCGCCGGTAATCGCAGGCGAGCGCACGATCTTGTCCGCGCGCATCGCACGCTGCTCGAACGTGGCCCCCGGATTGCACACAAACACGCCTCCAACGAGCGTTCGGTCGCAATTGTTGTGCTCCAGGTAGTCCATCACGTTGCCGTTGGGGCGGCCCGCCGGATTGCTCAGGCTGCCGCCGGTGAGCACGAGCAGAGCCCGGATGTTGCGGGTCCCGTTGATGCCCAGGCAATCGGGCGCAGGCGGGGGCGGCGAGGGGTTCACGCATCCGACGGGGACGCCACCCGAGAGATTGTCGACCGTGTTCTTCGGCGCCACCGCGTACCACACCAGCCGGTACCACTCGTTGCGCACGAACCAGCCGGTCGTCCCCGGGCCCGTACTGTCCGGTTTGAGCAACGGATGGTCGGCGAACATGCCGAGCTGGGCCGTCATGCAGAAACTGACCGACAGTGCCAGTGGAGGCAGCCCACCAACCAAGCCCGGCGCTTGGGCCCGCATGGTCATGTCGGCACCGCCGTCGCTCCGGAAGCTACCGGTGATACCGGTGACGGTGCCGGGCGAGCTGCACGTGCCCAAGCTAAGCAATGAACCGGTGGTCAGCGTAACCCCGCTCGGATCGAGCTGGCGCAGCGCCATGGCGACGTTGGTCGCGCGGACGGTGATGGTGAACGTCACGGTTCCCAACGCGACGTAGCTGCCGGTGCAGTTGATCTGGTTTCCGGTCAACGTGCAGCTTCCGCCTCCTGCCACAAGGCCCGGACCGGTCACTGAAATGGAAGGGCCCCCCCCGCTCGTCGTCCAGTTGACGAAAGCGGGGGAGTAACGCGCATCCGAGGCGCAACCGGCCTCGGAGCAGTTGAAAGGCAGCAGCCCTTGGTAGCGGCCGTCGTTGGCCTGATAGCTGTTGCCCGATCCCGGGTCCGGATTGTCGAAGCGCGCCGCGAACGGGTACACCGGATTGCCGGCCGCCTGCCCCCAGGCCGCCGAACTGTAGACGGTCCGCAGGACCGGAGCGATCTCGCGCTGCATGCGCTGCTGGATCGCGGCTTCGAGCGGCGGTATGAGATCGGCGGTGGTCACCGCAAGGACCTGGTCGTTGAAGGATGCGCTCGGGCCGATGGTCGAGAACGCGGGCGTCGCCGCGTTGAAGCATTCGATGTAGTCCGCCGCGTTGATCGTCGGGGCCGGCGCTGCACGCGCCTGCGTCCGCGCCGTGCAGCCCGGCGCCGCCTGGACGGTCATCGGGCGCCCAGGGGCGATGATCAGCGCCACTACGTCGTTCGGCGGCCCCAGTCCGTCGACCGTCATCTGTCCGCGCTTGTCGGAGTTGATGTCGAGAAGGGTGCCGGTGTTCTGCAGCGACCACCCCGGCGAGACCGCGTACCACAGCGGCTCGGCATCTGCGTCCACCAGCTTGTCGACCCCCAGCGTGCGCCATGGGAGACGGCCGACGCGGGCGCAGGTCGGGTCTCCGGGATCCGGCGCGGCAACGCCCTCCTGATCGGTCCCGATATTGTTGAAGCCCTCGGGGCAGCGAAGACGGCCGGGATTGTCGTCGGTCCCGGCTGCGTCGATCACCATCTTGCCGATCAGTGCCTGCTTCGCCTGGTTGAGGACCCTCGCGTTGAACTCGCGCTTCGTGGCGGTCTGGTGCGTCGCGAGCGGAAGGCGGCTCATGAGGACGTAGGTGAACGCGAGCACGACCACGACCAGCAACAGGATGAGCGCCAGGCCGCGCTGGGCGTTCCGGCTGCGCGGCATCGCGCTCACTGGGTCGGCTTGACGCTGATCTCGCCGTTCGGCCCCAGCACGTCGCGGATTTCTCCGGTGCCGCGGTCGAGCACCTGGCCGGGCTTGAGCGAGAACCGCACCGCGCCGTCGCCGACCGGGACCGAGACGCGTCCTTCGCGGCGGCCCGATTCGATGCGCGGAGCGTCGCTGCCTTCGACGCCGAGCGATTCGCCGTTCACGAAGACGGTCGACGGGCCGCCCGAGCGCCGCACGTAGCCGTCGACGCGCGTGGTGGGCGAGGCCACCGCCGGCGCCGCCGGGCGGTCGGGCATGCGCGCCTTGCGCCGTGCGTCGAGCGCCGCGCGCTGCTCCTCGGTGAAGAACAGCCGTCCGAGCTCCTGCGCCGAGGCGGCGTGGACCGCGGCGAGGAGCGCGAGCAGGACCAGGGCGCGGGTCATGATTTCGCCGCCCGGTCCAGGATGGTGATGAGGTCGACGCTGCAATCGGCGCGCAGGCGCGGCGCGAGCGTGGCGCCGGTCGGCGCCTGCGCGTTGCGCGTGACGACGCACTTCTTCACCGAATAGTAGGCGTTGCCGGACGCGCGCAGGTCGCCGAGGAAGCGCAGCAGGTCCTCCTCGTGCAGCAGCGCCATGTTGACCTGCATGGTGCTCGCGAAAAAGTCGACGTTGGCCGGCTTGCCGGGCACCGAGACGAGCAGCTGCTGCCGGTCCACGCGGTAGCGCAGGTCGAGGAGCTCGCGCTGGGCGCGGATGCGCGCTATGGCGTCGGCCCATTCCAGGCGTCGCTCCTCGCCCAGCACGCGCAGCTGCTTGAGCTGCTGGTACACGTCGAGCTTCGCCTTGACCTCGCGCTCCTCCTCCGCGATGCGGGCCAGGCGCTCGGCGCTCTGGTTGCGCTCGGCGCGCGCCGCCGCGAGGCGCTGGTTCGCCTCGTTGCGCGAGTCCGACGCGAGCTTGATGAGCACCAGGCCGAAGGCGACGAGCACGAGCGCAGCGAGCGCCGGCAGCGCGAGCCGCTTCAGCTCCTCGCGCGTGAAGTTCACGGCAGCCTCCGCAGCAGCACCACGGTGAAGCGCGGCGCCTCCCCGCTTTCGGCGGCGCCGCCGATGTCGCCCGTCAGCGTGCCCTCGGGCGTGACGTCGAAGGGCAGATCGGTGCGCGCGAGCTCGTAGCCGGAAGTGCCGAGCGCGGCGGCGAAGCGGCGCACCTGGGCGGTGATGGCGCGATAGTCGTTGCGCTCGGTGGCGTTCACCCGGCCCGAGATCTCCAGCCGCATCGCGGTCTCGCCCAGGAGGTCCGGCTTGGAGCCGGGCGTATTCGACGAGCTGAGCGGAGCGGTGCGGTCGCGCCGGTCGGGGTGGCCCACGCTGAAGTCGATGCGGTCGAGCTCGAACTGGGGAAACTCGTCCAGGGCGTGCGACACGTGCACGAACGCGGCTTCGGGAGCGGCCGTGTGCGACGCGATGCGCGTGAACTCGACCACCGTCGCGCGGAGGTTTTCGGTGCTGGTCTGCGTGACCGGAAAGGAAGCCGTGATGCGCTGGTAGTTGTCGGCGGCGCGCCGCGCCTCGAGCGTCTGGCTCGCGGCCTGGCCGCTCACGTCGAGGGCCTCGACCCATCGCGCGCCGGCGGCGAGCGCACAGAGCCCGAACACCGCGGCGCCCGCGGCCACGATGCCCCGCTGCAGCTGCCACACCTGGTAGCGCCGGCGGTCTTCGCGGTTCGCGAACTGCTCGCGCGGCGGCTTCCTCGCCGCGAGGTGCAGGTAGTACGCCTCGGCCGAGGCGCCCGGCGGCAGCGCCTTGAGGCCCGCCGCGCGCGCCGCCTCGTCGGCGTCCACGGTGCGGAAGCTCAAACGGGCGTCGGAGCCGAGCACCTGCTCGAAGGTGCGCCGCTCGCCGGGCGGCGCGACCACCAGCACCTGGATCGGCGCGCCGTCGCGCGGCAGCGCGCGCAGGGTCGCGAGATATTGCGCGAGGCGGTGGGTTTCGGAGCGGACAAAGAGCGCGAGGGCCTGCGGCGCGGTGTCGATCGTGCGCTCGAGGCGGGCGAAGCGCAGCCGCCCGTCGTCGACGAAGCTCTGGCGCAGGCCGGCGCGGTCCGCGGTCACCAGGAACGCGCGGCCCGCCTTCACGCCCAGCCGGGCGGCGAGCCGCGGCGCGAGCAGCGGCGCCGAGTACACGCCGGCGAGGCGCGCGCCGGACTCCTCCAGCGCGTCGAGCCAGGGCGAGAACTGCTGCGTGTTGGTGAACGAGGCAAGCAGCACGCGCTCGTTGCGCCGTTCCTCGGTGGCCACCTGGCCGATCGAAAAGGCCGCGGCGAGGCGCGTGTCGCGGTAGCGCTGGGCGAGCCGCCGCCGGAGCACCGCGTCGCGGTCGGCGCCGCGCAGGTAC
This sequence comes from Burkholderiales bacterium, assembly GCA_036406675.1. Classification (GTDB taxonomy): domain Bacteria; phylum Pseudomonadota; class Gammaproteobacteria; order Burkholderiales; family SG8-39; genus SCGC-AG-212-J23. Next base: position 3,217 of record DASXAO010000148.1, on the reverse strand, counting down.
GGGATCTGCTCCTCGTGGAAGTCCTCGCCCGGCACGTCCGCGAGCAGCGAAAGCAGCGTGCCGCGCCGGCTGCGCAGGTAGTCGCGGAACTGCGCGACGCCCGCCTCGCCGGTCTGGAACTGGGCTTCGAGCCGCAGCGTCGAGCCCGAGGCCTCGTAGAGGTAGTTCTCGTCCGCGGTGAAGTAGAGGATCCGGCGCACGGCGGTCAGAATTTCATCTTGGAAATCGTGTCGTACACCGGCCCGAGCACCGCGAGCATCACCCAGCCCAGGACGAGGCCCAGCACCACGGTGAGCGCCGGCTCGATCATCGCCTGCAGCTTGCCGATGGCGTCGCGCACTTCGCGGTTGTAGAAATAGCTGACGTTGAGCAGCGCCGTGTCGAGGTTGCCGGTGTTCTCGCCGATGCGCAGCATCCGGATCACGAGCGGCGGGAACAGGGCGAGATCGGCGAAGGCCGCGCTGGTGTTCTTGCCGTCGGCGATCTGCTGCCCCGCCATGCGCAGCGCGTTCTCGAGCGGCTTGTTGCCGACGATCTCTTCGCAGCTGCGGATCGCGTCGAGCACCGTGATGCCCGAGGCGTACATCATGGCGAAGCTCGAGGCGAAGCGCGACAGGATGATCTTGCGCAGGATCGGGCCCACCAGCGGCAGGCTGATCTTCAGGTGGTCGATCATGTAGCCGACCTTCGGGTTGTTCTTCATCGCCAGGCGCAGCCCGATCCACGCCAGGATGGGCGCCGCGATCACGCTCCACCAGTAGGACACGAAGAAGTCCGACACCGCCATCAGCAGGCGCGTCTGCAGCGGGATCTGCTGGCCCATGTTCTTGATGAACCCGGTCATCTGCGGCACCAGGTAGATCATCAGGAAGAAGAACACCAGCACCACGATGCTCGCGACGAACGCCGGGTACATCACCAGCTTCTTGGTCTGCGCGGCGAGCTCGTCCTCCCACTTCAGGGACTCGGTGAGCGAGGCGAGCACCTCGGCGAGCTTGCCGGTCTGCTCGCCCGAGCGGATCAGGCTGACGAACACCTTGCTGAACACCTCGGGGAACTCGCCCAGCGCCGAGGACAGCGTCTTGCCGCCCTCGATCGACTCGATCAGGCCCGAGATCACTTCGCGGAAGCGCACGTTCTCGACGCTCTCGCGCAGGTCGTTCAGGCCCTCCAGGAGCGGCACCCCCGCCTTCGCCAGCTGCTCGAGATGGAAGCAGAAGTTGATGAGGTCCGGGCGCGCGATGCGCCCGCCGCCGATGAGGCGGCTCCTCTGCTCGGTCGGCGCGCCGGTGATGAGGTCGAGGTCCATGCGCGCGAGGCGCTGCTCGAGGTCGAACAGATTCACCGCCTCGACGCGCCCGGCGACGTTCTTGCCCTGCGCGTTCACCGCGCGGTATGCGAAGAGCGGCATGTCACGCCATGCGGTCGGTGAGGTCGACCACGCGCATCACTTCGTCAAGGCTGGTGGCGCCTGCGCGCGCCAGGCGCACCCCGTCGTCGGCCAGGGTCTTGAAGCCCTGCGCGCGCGCCGCGGTCAGGATCTCGCGCGCGGTGGCGCGCCGCGCCACCAGTTCGTCGATGCCCGCGTCGATCTTGAGCAGCTCGAGGATCGCCTGGCGGCCGCGATAGCCCTGGTACTCGCACTGCTCGCAGCCGACCGCGCGATAAAGCGCGGCGGGCTCGGTCGGCGACAGGTTGAGGAGCCGCCGCTCCCTGACGTCGGGGTCGTAGGACTGGCGGCAGGTGCGGCACAGGCGGCGCACCAGGCGCTGCGCGAGGATGCCGATGATGTTGCCCGCCAGGATGTCGGGGAGGATGCCGATGTCGAGCAGGCGCGGAAACGCGCCCACCGCCGAATTGGTGTGGAGCGTGGAGTACACCTGGTGCCCGGTCATCGCGGCGCGGAACGCCATCTCGGCGGTCTCGCGGTCGCGGATCTCGCCGACCAGGATCACGTCCGGGTCCTGGCGCATCATGGCGCGGATGCCGTTGGCGAAATCGAGCTTGGCGGCCTCGGCCACCGAGGTCTGCCGGATCAGCGTCATCGGGTACTCGACCGGGTCTTCCAGCGTCATCACGTTGACGGCGTCGGAATTGATGTGGTTCAGGATCGAATACAGCGTGGTGGTCTTGCCGCTGCCGGTCGGCCCGGTGACCAGGATGATGCCCTCCGGGCGCGTGATCATGAGCTTGAGGACCTCGAGCGCCGGCTCCTCGAGGTTCAGCTTGTCGAGCGGCACGATGCCCTTCTGGCGGTCGAGGATGCGCAGCACCAGGTTCTCGCCGTGGGTGGTCGGCAGGCTGGCGACGCGGAAGTCGACCACCCGCCCCGACATGGTGGCCGAGATGCGGCCGTCCTGCGGCGCGCGCGTCTCGGCGATGTTCATCTTCGCCATGACCTTGATGCGCACCGCCATCGCCGGCCAGTAGGTCTTGTGCAGGCTCCTGATCTGGCGCAGCACGCCGTCGATGCGGTAGCGGATGCGCAGGAAGTTCTGCTCCGGCTCGAAGTGGATGTCCGACGCCGCCCGTTCGACGGCGTCGGCCAGCAATGCCGATATGAGGCGTACCACCGGCTGCGAGTACTCGTCGCCCTCGGTGAGGGTGGCGTAGTCGATCTCGCCGGTCTCGATCTCGCGCAGGATGCCGTCGATCGAGAACTCGTGGCCGTAGTAATGCTCGATGGCGCGCTCGATCTCCGACTCGCCGGCGAGGCGCAGCTCGACCTCGAATTCGCCCTTCAGGTGGGCGCGCAGCTGGTCGACCGCGACGATGTTGTTGGTGTCGGCAAGCGCGACGATGAACTTGTGCTGCTGGCGGTCGAGCGCCACCGGGAACATGCGGTTGCGCCGCGCCATGTCGCGCGGCAGCGCCTTCAGCGCGGCGGGATCGACGATGATGCGCGCCAGGTCCACCGACTGCAGGCCGAGCTTCTCGGACAGCGCGTCGCGCAGCGTCGCTTCGGAGACGAAGCCGAGCTGCACCAGCAGGCGGCCGACCGGCAGATGCTGCTTGGTCTGCTCGAGCAGCGCGATGCGCAGCTGGTCCTCGGTGAGGATGCCCTGGTCGATCAGGATCTGGCCGAGATGCCGCTTGGCCGGCGGATTGGCCGGCGCTTCGCGCTCGCGTCCCGGACTCTTGGCGTCCTGCGCGTTGGGGGTGAGCTTCTTGGCTATCGCCACGGGGTCCCTTCAGCGCGCGAGCTGCGCGGCGCGCG
>DASXAO010000147.1:0-6462 GCA_036406675.1 Burkholderiales bacterium | reverse complement strand
ACCTTGCCGGCGACGATGGTGAGGATCGAGCTGGTCCGGCGCATATCGGCGTCGCTCACGCGGAAGTAGTCGCGGTCGAGCACCACGAGATCGGCGAACTTGCCCTTTTCGATCGAGCCGAGCTCGTTCTCGCGGTTCATGTACCAGGCGTTGCCGCGCGTGTACGCATGCAGCGCCTGCTGGCGCGTGATCTGCTGTCCTGGGTTGATCTGCTGACCGAGCACGTTGAGGCCCGTAGTGGCGTAGTGCATCGCGAACCAGGCGTTATGCGGGGCGATGTGCACGCCATCCTCGTGCATGCCGGCGGGAATGCCGCTCGCGAGGATCTGCGGGTAGAGCGGCCCGACCGGCAGCCCGTCGGCGCGCGGCGTGCCGTTCAGCCAGCGGAACCCCGACATCGAGACGCCGCAGTTCAGCGCCTTCAGCCGCGCGAGCTGCGCCGGCGTGGCGAAGTCGGAGTGCTGCAGGCCCCAGCGCAGGCTCTTGATGCCGTCCGGGAAGCCGGCGGCGATCTGCTCCGCGTCCATCTGCTCGTAGGTCGAGACGACCTGCTCGATCGCGTCGCTGCTCGTCGGCGTGCCGGGCTGCGCGTTCTCGTTTCTCCAGCGCGCCTTGGCGACGAGCCGCTGGGATTCGAACCACACCGCGTAGCCGTTGGGGTTGGTCGGCGCGGCGAACGGCGCGGCCCATTCGCCGATCCCGCCGGTGCGCACCATGTCGTTGCCGAAGAACATGAACTGGTTCTTCAGGCGCTCGCGCAGCTCCGGCAGCTGGCTGTCGATCGTGGCTCCGAACCGGGCGTCGAAGCCCTGGTTGTGCAGGAAGTTGATCTGCAGCCGGATGAGGTTCCGGTGCTCGCGCTCGAGCTGCAGCCACGCGTCGTACATGCGGTAGTGGTTGAGCGTGAAGAGCGCGTCGGTCGGCTGCGGGTCGTAGAGCGCCGGGTTGAGCGTGCCGTCGGCCCTCGCGACCAGCGTCTGGTCGAGGACCGCGGTGATGCCGACGCTCGCCGAGTACGCCTGCGCGTCGAGCGCGCTCCGCTTCTTGTCGTCGAAGCTCTGGCGGATGCGCAGGTGATAGAGCGCGGCATTCGCCTGGTTGGGATTGCCGCCGGCGATCGTGCCGTCGGTGCCGACCGTCACGGTCGGATTCGTAACCGTGGCGAAGAATGCCTTGCCTAGTGAATTGGTGCGCGCCGGGCCGCCGCCGCCCTGGTAGAGGAACACCGGTCGGTCGGACACCGCCCCGTCGATCTCCTGGAGGGTCGGCAGGCGCAGCTCGGCGAACATGCGCGGCGTTCCCGCGCCCATCGCCGTGATGAACGCACCCGGCGGCACGTCGCCGCGCGCGCGGCGCTCGGCGAGCAGCGCCAGGACTTCGCCGACGCTCGAAGCGAGCTCCCATTGCGCCACGTGGTAGCCCGGCCGGTTGGCGAGGCTAACGAAGTGCGTGTGGCTCTCGATCAAGCCCGGCACTACCGTGCGGCCGCGCAGATCGATGCGCTTGCCGCCGTGCGAGCCCGAGTCGTGACCGATCGAAGTAAAACGACCGTTGCGGATCGCCACCGAATCCACGATCCGGTTCTCGTCGTCCATGGTGTGGATGCGCCCGTTCACGAGGACGAGGTCCTCGCTGCGCTCTTCCGGCCTTCCCGCCGTCGCGCTCGCGACCGCCGCCGTGAGCCCGCCCGCCGTCGCGGCGAGCGCGCTGCCCTTGAGGAATTTCCTGCGCGAGATCCCGTGCTTTTTCATGGCTCCTCCTCCAGGCCACGATATGCGACGCTGCGCTCAGTACAAATTCGACTCCTTCATCGGTTCATGAGCGTTGAAAATGAATAATCCCAGGCAGAGCTTTTTGCCGCGCTCGCTTTCAGGAAAGACCCCGAGCACAGAAACAGCGTTGACGCAATAGGCTTTTTCCAGCGCCGCAAAGATCGACCGCCTGCAAATCCGACAAACGCCGCCAGCGTCGTTCCGGGCTCGGATTCTCGTCTAACATACCGGTTGGGAAAGGAAAGTCGATGGGCGGCAAGCAGGCTCGCATTCAACGGATTGGCGGCGCGCGCGGCTTCACGCTGCTCGAGCTGCTCGTGGTCGTGGTGATCATCGGCCTGCTCGCCGGCTTCGTCGCGCCGCGCTACTTCGGGCAAGTCGGCAAGTCGGAGGTCGCGACGGCACGGGCGCAGATCGACGCGCTGGAGAAGGCGCTCGACCAGTACCGCCTCGACATCGGCCACTACCCGGAAAACGAGGCCGGCCTGAAAGCGCTGGTGGTCAAGCCGGCCAACGAGCCGAAGTGGAACGGGCCGTACCTGCGCAAGGACATCCCGGCCGATCCCTGGGGACGGCCCTACGTCTACAAGATCCCCGGCGAGAAGGGCGAGTTCGACCTGCTCTCCTACGGCAAGGACGGCCAGCCCGGCGGCAGCGGCGAGAACACCGACCTCACGAACCACTAGCCCGCCGCGAAATGCGCTTCGAGCTCAAGGCGATCGGTCCCGGCGGCGCCGTCGAGGCGCTCGACTTCCAGGCGCCCGACGAAGTCACGGCCGTGCGCCAGGTCGAAGGGCGCGGCTACACCGTGCTCAGCGTGCGCGCCAAGGGCTCGCTCGGCCTGCCCTGGCGCAAGGGCGGCGAGCGCTTCCCGGTGGCGCTCTTCAGCCAGGAACTGCGCGTGCTGCTGAACGCCGGCCTGCCGCTGCCCGAGGCGATCGACACGCTGGCGCAGAAGGAAAAGCGCGGCGACTGGCGCGGCGTGATCGAGCGCCTGGGCGAGGTGCTGCGCGAGGGCCAGACGTTCTCGAGCGCGCTCGAGGAATTTCCGCAGACCTTCTCGCCGCTCTACGTCGCCACCGTGCGCTCGAGCGAGAAGACGAGCGACCTCGCCCCGGCGCTCGGCCGCTACGTCGCCTACGCCGCCCAGCTCGAGGCGATCAAGAAGCGCGTGGTCAACGCCTCGATCTACCCCTCGCTCCTCATCGCGGTCGGGGGCATCGTGAGCCTGTTCCTGATGCTCTACGTGGTGCCGCGCTTCGGCCGCATCTACGAGGAGCGCGGCAGCGCGCTGCCGCTCTTCTCCAGGCTGCTGCTCACCTGGGGCGGCGCAGTGGACAAGCACGCCCCGGTCGTGCTTTCGGTTCTCGGCGGGCTGATCCTGCTCGGGGCCTATGCATTGCGCCTCGCGAACGTGCGCACCGCCATCGGCGACGCGCTGTGGCGCCTGCCGGCGCTCGGCGAGCGCCTCAAGATGTACCAGCTCGCGCGTTTCTACCGCACCATCGGCATGCTGCTGCGCGGCGGCACGCCGCTCGTGGCGGCGCTCGACATGGGCGGGGAGCTGCTGCACCCGCTGCTGCGGGAGCGGCTCGCGCGCGCGAGCCAGGCGATCCGCGAGGGCCGCGGCGTGTCCCAGTCCATGGAAGCGAACGGCCTCACCACGCCGGTGGCGCTGCGCATGCTGAACGTCGGCGAGAAAAGCGGCAACATGGGCGAGATGCTGGAGCAGATCGCCGCCTTCCACGACGAGGAAATGGCGCGCTGGGTCGACTGGTTCACGCGCCTGTTCGAGCCGATCCTCATGGCGATCATCGGCCTGGTGATCGGCGCGATCGTGATCCTCATGTACATGCCGATCTTCGAGCTCGCGGGGAACATCCAGTGACCATCACCGCGGGGGAAATCGCCCAGGCGCGCAAGCTCGCCACGGCTTCGCGGCGGCGGCTGGTCGACGTGCTCGAGGAGTCCCTGCAGGGCGACGCCGACGCTTTCACCGTCCGCCTTGCGACGACGCTTCGCCTCGAATTCCTCACAATGTCCCAGTTGCGAGAGGCGTCGCCCGCCTTCGACCTGCTGCCCTTCGGCGAGTGCTCGCAGCGCGGCTGCGCGCTGCTGCGCTCCGCCGACGGCCGGCTCCTCCTCGCCTTCGACGACCCGTTCTCGGGCGAGCTCCACGCCTGGGCCGAGGAGCGCATCGCCGAGCCGTTCAACTGGTGCCTGGTGCATCGCGGCGACCTCGTCGCCTTTCTCGCCTCGCACGAGGAGTCGATGCGCGCCCTCGACGACGTCGAGGCGCAGGTCGCCGCGGGCCCCGCCGAGAGCGGCCGCATCGAGGACCTCTCGCTCAAGGCGATCGGCGACGAGTCGAGCGAAGTGGTGCGCCTGGTGCGCTCCACCCTGCGCGACGCGCTCCTCCTCGGCGCGAGCGACATCCACCTCGAATGCCTGCCGGCCGGGCTCGCGATCAAGTTCCGCATCGACGGCATCCTCTCGCAGGTGAAGCTGATCCAGGACAGCGCGCAGGCCGAGCAGGCGATCGCGCGCGTCAAGGTGCTCGCCGAGCTCGACATCACCGAGCGGCGCGTGCCCCAGGACGGCCGGTTCAAGGCGCTGGAGCACGGCCGCGCGGTCGACTTCCGCGTCTCGATCATGCCGAGCATCCACGGCGAGGACGCGGTGCTGCGGGTGCTCGACAAGCAGTCGCTGTACGAGCAGACCCAGCAGCAGCTCTCGCTCGACTCGCTCGGCTTCGAGCCCGACGACGTGCGCCGCCTGCGGCGCCTGTCGCGCGAGCCCTACGGCATGCTGCTCGTGACCGGGCCCACCGGCAGCGGCAAGACCACCACGCTGTACGCCGCGATCACGGAGATCAACAGCGGCCAGGACAAGATCGTGACCATCGAGGACCCGGTCGAGTACCAGCTCGCGGGCGTGCTGCAGATCCCGGTGAACGAGAAGAAGGGCCTCACCTTCGCGCGCGGCCTGCGCTCGATCCTGCGCCACGACCCCGACAAGATCATGGTCGGCGAGATCCGCGACCCCGAGACCGCCAACATCGCGGTGCAGTCGGCCCTCACCGGCCACCTGGTGTTCACCTCGGTGCACGCCAACAACGTGTTCGACGTGATCGGCCGCTTCATGCACATGAACGTCGACCTCTACGGCTTCGTCTCGGCGCTGAACGCCATCCTCGCCCAGCGCCTGGTGCGCATGGTCTGCCCGCACTGCGCCGAAGCCGACACGCCGTCGAAGGAGGCGCTCGCCGAATCCGGGCTGGCGGAGATTGATGTTTCCCAGTGGAAGTTCGTCGTGGGCAAGGGCTGCCGCGAGTGCCGCGGCGCGGGCTACAAGGGACGCATGGCCATCGCCGAGCTCATGATCCTGAACGACGAGCTGCGCGAGCTCATCACCAGCCGCGCGCCGGTGCGCAAGCTGCGCGAAGCCGCGCAGCGTTCCGGCACCCGCCTCCTGCGCGACGCCGCGTTCGACGCGGTGCGCAAGGGCAGCACCACGCTGCAGGAGATCAACCGTGTCACGTTTGTTTCCTGACAAGCTGCGCGTGGTTCTCGCGCCCGACGCGGTCCTCGCCGGCGGGCGCAGCGTCGCGGCCGACCCGGCCGCCGGCGCCGAGCCCTGGCAGGGGACGGTTGCGGCGCTGAGAACCCTGGAGTGGGCAAAGCCCTGCCGCGTGACGGCCGTGCTCTCGAACCATTTCGTGCGCTACGCGGTGCTTCCCTGGAGCGACGGCCTGTCGACGCCCGCCGAGGAAGAGGCCTACCTGCGCCACCACTTCGCCAAGATCCACGGCGAGCGCGCCAAGGCTTGGAGCCTGCGCGCCTCCGAAGCCCCGCGCGGCGCGCTGCGCCTCGCGAGCGCCATCGACACCGCGCTGGTCGAGGCCGTGAAGGCGGCGTTCCCGAAGAACGGCAAAGCGAAGCTGGTCTCGATCCAGCCCGAGCTCATGGAAGCGGCGAACCGCTGGCGCGGCGCCATCCCGACCGGCGGCGCGTGGCTGGTCCTCGCCGAGCCCGAGCGCGCCTGCATCGCGCTGCATGCCGGGCAAGGCTGGCGCTCGGTGCAGAACGCGAAGGGCGACTGGCACACCCTCCTCGACCGCGAGCGCTACCGCCTGCACGGCGCCGACGGCGAGCTCCCGAGCCTCGTCCTCCTCTCCGGCACCAAGGCGCCCGCGAACGCCGACGGCTGGGAATTCCGCGAGCTCGCGGCGTAGGTTTCGTCCGTATCGCTAATCGTCTTTTTGCGGCTCTGGCGGGGCGGGCTGCACGTCCTCCGCGGGCCGCGCCCGATTGAGCGGTGGACCCGAATTCGACGCTGCAGCCGAGAATGGCAGCGTCTGCCTCATACCGAAGTCGGAGTTGAGGATCACCACTTCCTTCTCGCTGATCGACTGGACCTGGTAGCCGTTGCCGACCGCGTCGCCGACGCTGACCATGTACACGCGGTTCTCGCGCCCCAGCACGGCGTAGCTTTCACCGTCGCGGGTGACTTTGCCGACATAGGACAGGGGCGGCGGCCGTGGACCGGCCGGCGCTTGCGCTACCTCCGCGGGAAGGAACGAGGGCGGCGGCGGTCTCTTCCTTGCCGGCAGGGCGGGCTCACGGCCCTGGAACAAGCCGCCGCGGCTGTGTTCGGGAAGGTCGCTTCGAGCCTCCTGCCAGTTCCGCGG
>DASXAO010000146.1:0-21791 GCA_036406675.1 Burkholderiales bacterium | reverse complement strand
TCATTCGAAGTGCTCCACGTTGAGCTGGATGGATCTGAGACCGTTGAACTCGCTCACCGCCAGCCGGTACGCGGCGCGCACTTTCTCCGGCAGCGGCTCGAGTGCGCCGAAGCGCATCGCTTCGTAGCGCCGCCCGTCTTTCACCAGGCGCAGCTTGAGGTGCCTTTCGCCGACCACGCGCTGGGACTCCACGCCGAAATTATCGCAGAACAGGGGCTGCGGAAATCCCTGGCCCCAGATCTCTCCCTCGAGCATGCGCGCGACTTCGAGCGTGCAGTGCGTGCCCTCCAGGGCGCCGTCGGTCTCGACGGTGCGCAGGCGCGCTTCGGCAGGCAGCAACTCTTCCACCGTCTCCTCAAAGGCATGAGAGAAGCTTTGATAGTTGGTTTCGAGGATGGTCAACCCCGCCGCCATGGCATGTCCGCCGAAGCGCACGACGAGCCCGGGCGAGCGCTTCGCCACGAGATCGAGGCAGTCCCGCAGGTGCAGCCCCGGAATCGAGCGCCCCGAGCCGCGCAGCACCGGCCCGCCGCCCTCCGAAGCCGCGCCAGCCGCCTTGGCGAAGCAGATCACCGGGCGGTGCACGCGGTCTTTGAGCCGCGCTGCGAGTATCCCGACCACGCCCTGGTGCCACGCATGATCGAAGAACGTCAAGCCGCTTTCCTGGTTGACGCTCTTGAGGTGCTCCAGGCTCTGCTGGACCATCGAGGCCTCGATGGCCCGGCGCTCGGCGTTGAGCCGGTCGAGCTCCTGCGCCAGGTTCATGGCGCGCGCCTCGTCGTCGGCGATCAGGCATTCGATGCCGACGCTCATGTCGGCGAGGCGGCCCGCGGCGTTGAGGCGCGGCCCGGCGACGAAGCCGAGGTCGAAGCTCGTCGCCTCCGCGGGGAAGCGGCCGGCGGCGCGCAGCAGCGCCATGACGCCGGGCTGGCCCCGACCTGCGCGCAGACGCTTCAACCCCTGGTACACCAGGTTGCGATTGTTCGCGTCGAGCGGGACCACGTCGGCGACCGTGCCGAGCGCGACGAGATCCGTGAGCGCGCCGAGATTCGGCTCGGTTTTTCCATCGAAAAACCCGCGGCGCCTCAACTCTGCTCTCAAGGAAAGAACGACGTAGAACATGACGCCGACGCCGGCGAGGGCCTTCGACGGGAAAGCGCAGCCGGGCTGGTTCGGATTGACGATGCAGGCGGCGGCGGGGAGCTCGGGCCCGGGCAGGTGGTGATCCGTGACGAGCGTGGCGATGCCCAGCTCGCGCGCGCGCGCGACCCCTTCGACGCTGGCGATGCCATTGTCGACGGTGATGAGGAGATCCGGCCGGCGCTGCGCGGCGAGCTCGACCAATTCCGGCGATAGACCGTAGCCGAGCTTGAAGCGGTCGGGCACGAGGTATTCCGCGTGCGCGCCGAACGCGCGCAGCGCGCGGATGCCGACCGCGCATGCGGTGGCGCCGTCGGCGTCGTAGTCGGCGACGATCAGCAAACGCTTGCCGGACTGGATGGCGTCGGCGAGCAGGCGCGCCGCCGCCTCGATCCCTTTCAGCAGCGAAGGGGAAAGCAAACCGGAGGCTTCGTACCTCAGCTCGGCGCTCGAGCGGATGCGGCGTGCCGCGTAGATGCGCGCAAGCAGCGGATGCACGCCCGCCTCGACCAGCGTGCGATGGTCGGCCTCGGCGTAGGTGCGCTGCACGATCCTCAAACGTATTTCTCCAGGGCTCGCGGCCGGCGCCAGAAACGCCGCAAGTCGCCGCGGATGGTTTCGAACGAGGCGTCGAGGCTGTCCGGAACGTGCACCGTGACCATGCCCACGCGTCCGGCGCGCAGCGCGGAAAGGAGCGGCCGGAACCAGCGATTCTCCAGCGCGTCGATGCACTCGGCATACTCGGCGCTGTGGCCCAGCGCGAGCGGCGAGCGCAGCGCGTCGAGGAGGACAAGATGGCGTCCGTCCGGCGGCGCGTCCCGCAGCCACGGCTCCGCGCCTTCGGGCAGCGGGCGCGGCTGCGCGCCGGAGAGCCGCGCGAAGCCGAGGGCGAGGGGATCGTTGGCGCTTACCGAGCGCCAGCGCGAGGCGGCCAAGCTGGGCGCGCGACCGGCGCCCCAGAGCCACAGGCTGTTCACGGGCGGCTCGCCATGCGCCTCGCGCGCGGCGTTGACGGGGTGCTCGTGCAGCAGCATCTGAGCTTCGTTGAGGAGTGCCGCCCAGCGTTTGCCTGCCTCGCCGCCGCCGCGCATGGCAAGGTCGACGTCGCGTCCGGCCGCCTCGAGCGGCGGCCCGGCATGGAAGGCGAGTTGCGGGTCGAGGCGCGCACACCAGCGCCCGGCCTCGAGCACCTCGAGCACGAGGCGCTCGCCAAAATGGCGGTTCAGCGCTTCCACCAGCGCGTCGGCCTCCGGACGCGACAGCGCGAAAGCCTCCGGCGGAACCACGATGAGGCGGTCGCGCAGCATGCGAAGGTGCACCGGGTCCGCGCGTGCCCAGCAAGCGACGCCCGGGTCGCCGCCCGCGCCGGCGAGCGACAGTGCCCCCGCCGCGAGCGATTGGCCCTCGACCGCGAAGGCAGCCTGCAGCCAAGCCTCGACCTGCAGGGAGTCCGAGCCCGCGTGGACGGCGCCGCGTCCGCGCGCGAGCAGCAGCTCGAGCGCCGGCGCGCGCCTGCCGCTCGCCTCGGCGAAGAGGCCCGGCACGATCAGTTCACAGTGCATCGGCCCGCGAGCCTCATGGTGCGCACCCCTTTCCGCGCGAGGTGCCGCGACAGGATGCGATAGTGATCGTAGTCGAAGCGCGGCTCGCGTTTTCCTTCCAGTCCCTCGAGCAGCTCGGCGAGCTCGGTATCGGAGCGCGCCGCGCCGAGGTAGCACCAGCGGTCGACCACGTGGATCTCGGCGGCATCGCGGCCGCAGTCGCGCTCGACGATGCCGAGGGGCCCGGCGTGCGGCCATTCCACCGCCTTGATGCGGGCAAGGGCTTCGGCGACCCGGCCTTGATGGACGTGGATATTCTCCCGTCCCGCGCAAACGCCGCGGCATCGGCCGAGCTGAAAGCGCCAGCACGCGCCGCTCCTGGCCGGATGATCGAACCCGAGGGTCTGCAGGCACAACCCGTATTCGTCCGCCAGGCAGCGCAAGGCGTGCAGCGCCTCGCGGCGCGAGCGGAACAGGCCGTGCACGTAGGGCAGGGTGTCGCCACGGATCTCCTCGGGCGCCGCGAGGCGCAGCCGCTTCATGTCGAAGGCGAAGCCGCACAAGGACTGCGGGCGGCGCAGCCGCCGGTTGTACGCCGGCTGCAGCGCCTTCACCAGCTGCGCCTCGCGCAGCAGCGCGCCGAGCTCGCCGACGGTCCGCTGCCAATCGATGCGACGCACCTCGCGCGTCCAGGCCGTGCCGGGCGAAAAGTGCTGCATGACGCGCGAGCGCATGCTTCGGCTCATGCCCACGTAGAGCGCGGTTCCGGCTTCGCCGTAGAACACGTACACGCCGGGCGCCTCGGGAATCTCGTCGACCGCGGCGCGGTCCAGGTGGGGCGGCAGCGCCGGCTGGCGCGCCACCTGGCGGGCCGCGGTGGCGAGCACCTCCGCGCCGTGCTCGCGCGCGGCGATGCGCAGGAACTGCCACACCGCGTCAGCGTCGGGTAGCGCACGGTGGCGCGCCCGGCATTCGATGCCGTGGCGCGAGATCAGGCTGTCGAGGTTGTGGCTCGCATGGCCGGCATAGAGCCGGCGCGAGAGCCGCACGGTGCACAGCGTCTTCGCCAGGAACTTGAAGCCGGCACGCTCGAACTCGCGGCGCAGGAAGCCGTAGTCGAAGCGCGCGTTGTGGGCGACGAACACCCGGCCGGCGAGCCGCTCGTAGAGGCCGGCGGCGAGCTCGGCGAAGCTCGGCGCGCGCGCCACCATCTCGCTGGTGATGCCGGTGAGCGCCTGGATCGGCGCGGGGATCGCGGCGCCGGGATTCACCAGAGTCGACCACTCCGAGCTCACCTCGAAGCCGTCGACCTCGATCACGCCGATCTCGGTGATCCGGTCCCACGCCGGCTGGCTGCCGGTGGTCTCGAGGTCGACTACCGCGAGCGGGCTGTCCAGGTCGTAGCCCAAGGAGCGCACTCCACTGCTTGTTTATTCAGTATCCTGCATTATGCGGGATCAGGCCGGCATCGGCACGTGCCGCGGCTGGGCCTTGACCCTTTGCAGCCAGGCGCTCACCGCCCGGTACGCCGCAAGGTCGAAGCCGCCGTCGCCGGCGCAATGGGTGTACGCGTAGAGCGCGATGTCGGCGATGGAGTAGCGCGGGCCGGCGAAGAACGGCTCGCGCTCGAGCTGGCGCTCCATGACCGCGAGCGCCGCCGCGCCGCGCTCGCGCAGCCGCGGCAGCTCGGCGCGCCGCGGCGAGTCCGGCGGCTGGTAGCGCAGGATCGAGCGAGCGACCGCGATATACGGCTCGTGGCTGTACTGCTCGAAGAACATCCACTGCAGGACGCGCGCGCGCTCGAGGCGGCCGCCCGGCAGCAGCGGCGAGCCGTCCGCGAGATAATGCAGGATGGCGTTGGATTCCGGAAGGAAGCTGCCGTCCTCGAGCTGGAGCGTGGGTACCTTGCCGTTCGGGTTCATGGCGAGGAACTCCGCAGTGCGGGTGTCGCCGCGCCCCGTGTCGATCTCCACCCAGCGGTACGGCGCCGCGAGCTGCTCGAGCGCGAGCCGGACCTTGTAGCAGTTGCCCGAGTCCGACATGCCGTACACGGTGAACACGCATCCGATTCTAGCGGTCAAAGCGCCATGCGCCGGCTGATCCTGCTCCTCCCGCTCGCCATCGCTGCCCCGGCCTGCACGCCGGTGCAATGGGCGCGCCAGGACACGACGCCCGAGCAGTTCGGCCAGGATCACGCGTATTGCCGCCAGGAGGCCTGGCGCGAGGCCCAGACGCGCAGCCTCCTTTTCATGAACCGCAGCGTCGGCGCCACCACGATCGTCGATCCGCAAGGCCGGACCGTCGTGGTGCCGTCCTCGCCTTTCGGCGATCCCTTCGGCGACGCCTACATCGAGGAGTCGCGCCTTACGGCAGTCTGCATGCGGGCGAGGGGTTACGAGCTCGTTCCGGCCAAGCCCGCAAGCTGATCACGCCGTGACGATCCAGCCCTCGGCGCTCGGCACGCGCACCGGCAACCCGTAGCGCGGCCGCGTGGCCGCCCAGGCGGCCTGCACGGCGCAGATTACGGCGTCCAGCGTGTCGCCCGAGCCGTCTTCTACAAGATCGATCGTCGCCTTCATCTTGACCCCCAGCGGGCGGCCGGCCCGGAGGGCTTGAACGATGCGCTTGCGCGCGGCAGCGCGCGCCGCGGTCTGCTCGCTCCGCGTGTCGCTCTTGTATGACTCACGGATCCCGAGTTGCTTGCGCACGAGCAGGCCGGGATAGGCTTCCAGGGCGACCCGCTGCTCATCTCCGCTTTTCAGCAATGGGACGGAGACTCCAGAGGCAGCAAGGCGCGGCGCTCCCTCGTGGAACATGAGCGCGACCGGCGGGTTGACGAGCTTCATCGGACTCGAAGAGCCGGCCGGGAGGTCGGTGGCGCGGTGGGCGTAGCGCCGGCCCGCCGGCCTGGTCTCGCGGTAGGCGTCGAGCGCTTTCCGGAAATCCGGCCGCGGCATGGCCGCGCAGCGGCGCACCAGCGCCTTCCAGCCCGTAGGCCAAGCGAGGTCGCGCACCAGCTCGCGCGGCAGGCTGAACGGGAAATCGAATCCCCCGAGCCACGGGCCCGGCCGAGCAAGCATTGCTTCGAAGCCACCGAAACACTCGAAGCGCTCGATCTGCTCCAGCACGAATTCGTTCCTCTGGAGAAAACCGCACGCCGCGGTGATGGGCTTCGCGCGGCGCGGCGCGCAGGTGAAATCGACGCCGTAGATCCGCATACGGCGCTATTTGGTTATTTCGTCGTAGCCGCGAGCGCTGAACTGAAGCAGGCAGAAGCCGTTGCCGAACGGGTCGGCGAGCAGCGCGAGGCGCCCGTACGCATGGTCCTGCGCCGCTTGCTCGACCGAGGCGCCGGCGGCAACCGCGCTTGCGATGGCGGCTTCGATATCCTCGACCACGAAATCGAGGTGCACCGGGGTCCAGTGGCGGCGGTAATCACGCTTGGCGCCTGAGGCTGCGGAGGCACGCGAACCAGCCGGCTTCGGCAGAAGGTAGATCGGCGAGGAGCCGCCGACGAGCTCGGTCCAGCCGTCGAAGCGCCGGCCAACCTTCAGGCCGAGGCCATCGCAATAGAAGCGGGTGGCTCGTTCGAGGTTGTCGACATCGATGTTGACGAGCAGCCCGCTCAAGCGCTGGTATGAACCGGAGGAGACGCGCGCAGAGTCTGCAGGACCACGCAGTAGCGCTCGGTGAGCTCGATCAGCTTCTTTCGCTGCTCGGATGGGGCGTCGGTATCGAGCTCGAAATGCAGCCTGATTTCGCGGAACCCGACCGGAGCGTCCTTGGCCACGCCGAGCGTGCCGCGAAAATCGAGCTCGCCTTCGGCGATGACGTTTGCATCTTTCAAGTCGATTCCCAGCGCGGTGGCAACCGCCTTCAGCGTGACTCCGGCGCACGCGACGAGCGCCTCGAGCAGCATGTCGCCCGAGCAGGCCTGCAGGCCGCTCCCCCCGGTGGCCGGGTGCAGTCCCGCCTCGACAAGCGCTCTTCCGGTGTCGACGCGGCAGGCGATGCCTTCGCCGATGCGCCCGCGCGCGCGCAAGGTGACGAGCGCGGCCTTCGGCTCGTTCCGATATCGGTCCTTGATCGGCGCCTGGAGCGCTTTGAGCTCTTCTGCGTTCATGACTACGCGACTTCTCCCAAGTCCGAAGCTGAGAGGTTGTGGATGCGGCCGAAGCCGGCGACGAAGCGCGCGTCGCGCGGCGTGATCTGCCAGAACGAGAAGTCGGCCAGCTCGAAGTTGATCGCCTGCTCCGGGAAGCGCTCGAGCCAGCGCGCCTTCAGCGCCGGGTTGTCGCGCGCGAGCTGCGACGCGTCGCCGCGGATCGACACGCGCATCAGGGTGAACGGGTCGGCGCGGCCGTCGTCGGTCTCCGCGATCGAGAGGGCGACGCGCGGATCCTGCAGCATGTCCTGCGTATGCCAGGCGAGGCGGCTGACGTGCACGTAGAAGGCGGTGAAGCCGGCTTCGGGGAGATACAGCGTCATCGACGCCATGGGCGCGCCGGCGCGCAGCGTCGCGAGGTGCGCGATGCGCTGGCTCGTCAGAAGCCGTGCAAGGCTCGCTTGGCTCTCGGCATCCATGCTCATGGATCGATTGTAGTATTCTCGCGCACCGTGCGTTACGAGCTTATGATCGGCTTGCGCTACACACGCGCAAAGCGCCGCAACCGTTTCATCAGTTTCATCTCGCTCATCTCGATGGTCGGCATCGCGCTCGGCGTGGCGGTGCTGATCGTAGTGCTTTCGGTGATGAACGGCTTCCAGACCGAGGTGCGCACCCGCATCCTGGGGGTGGCCTCGCACCTCGTGCTCACCGGCCCGGGCGGCCAGCTTGCCGACTGGGAGTCGGTCGCTCGCATGGCGACGGAGAATCCGCGCGTGCTGGCCGCGGCGCCTTTCGTGCAGGCCCAGGCGATGCTCACGGGCGAGGGCACCGCGCGCGGCGTCGCGGTGCGCGGCGTGCTGCCGCAGGCCGAGGAGAAGGTGGCGGATTTCTCCCAGCACATGGTCGCGGGGCGGTTCGAGGACCTGCAGCCGGGCGCCTTCGGCATCGTGCTCGGCGCCGACCTCGCGCGCGCGCTGCGCGTGGTGCCCGGCGACAAGATCGCGCTCATCGCGCCGCAGGGCGTGGTGACCCCGGCGGGCGTGGTGCCGCGGCTCAAGCAGTTCACCCTGGTGGGAACCTTCGACGTCGGCTTCAACGAGGCCGATTCCGGGCTTGCGCTCATCAGCCTGGAGGACGCGCAGCGGCTCTACCAGCTCGACCACAAGGTGAGCGGCGTGCGGCTCAAGCTGGTCGACCTCTTCGAGGCGCGCAAGGTCGGCCGCGATCTGGTGGAGAAGGACCCCGAGCTTCTCGGCTACGACTGGACCAACAGCAATCCGAATCTGTTCCGCGCGGTGCAGATCGAGAAGCGCATGATGTTCATCATCCTGACGCTGATCGTTGCCGTGGCGACGTTCAACGTCGTGTCCACGCTGGTGATGCTGGTCACCGACAAGCAGGCCGACATCGCCATCCTGCGCACGCTCGGCGCGGCTCCGGGCTCGATCATGCAGGTGTTCATGGTGCAGGGCTCGGTGATCGGGGTGCTCGGCACGCTTCTGGGTGTGGTCGGCGGGGTGATCCTCGCGCTCAACGTCGAGCCGGTGGTGGGCTGGATCGAGAGGACCTTCGGCGTGAGCTTCATGGACAAGAACGTGTACCTCATCCCGTACCTGCCCTCGGAAGTGCAGGCGCACGACGTGACCGCGATCGCGCTGATCTCGCTCTCGCTCGCGTTCCTCGCCACGCTGTACCCGAGCTGGCGCGCATCGAAGGTGAATCCCGCCGAAGCGCTGCGGTATGAGTGACGCCGCCCGCGAGGTGGTGCTCGCCTGCCGCAACCTCAGGAAGACCTACAAGGGACCGACGCCGGTGCCCGTGCTGCGTGGCGTCGACCTCGAGGTGCGCGGCGGCGAGCGCATCGCCATCATGGGGCGCTCGGGCTCGGGCAAGTCGACCCTGCTGCACGTCCTCGGCGGCCTCGACTCGCCCACGGACGGCGAGGTGCTGGTGCGGGGCCGGCGCCTGAGCGCGATGGGTGAAGCCGAGCGCGGGCGGATGCGGAACGCGACGCTCGGCTTCATCTACCAGTTCCACCACCTGCTGCCCGAGTTCACCGCGCTCGAGAACGTGGCGATGCCGCTGATCATCCGCCGCTCGACCCCAAAAGATGCGCGCGAAAAGGCCAAGAAAATTCTCGATGAAGTGGGCCTCGGGGCGCGCCTCGAGCACCAGCCCGGCGAGCTCTCGGGCGGCGAGCGCCAGCGCTGCGCCTTCGCGCGCGCGCTCGTGACCGAGCCCGCGTGCGTGCTCGCCGACGAGCCCACCGGCAACCTCGACACCGCCACCGCGGACGAGGTGTTCGAGGTCATGGTGCGTCTGTCGCTCTCCCACGGCACCGCCTTCATCATCGTGACCCACGACGCCGATCTCGCCGCCCGCGCCGAGCGCGTGCTCGAGCTGCAGGACGGTCTGCTGCGCCCCCGCGCGGCATGAACCTCCTCGAGATCGTCATTTTCCTGCTGCTGTGCGCGGTGGCCCTCGGCTGGGTGTCGCGCCGCGCCGGCGTGCCCTATCCGATCGCGCTGGTGCTCGGCGGCGGCGCGCTCGGCTTCATCCCGCGGCTGCCGCAGCTGCCGTTCGATCCGCAGTATCTGCTCGTGATCGTGCTGCCTCCGATCCTGTACCAGGCAGCGCTCCTTACCTCGTGGCGCGACTTCAAGGCGAACCTGCGGCCGATCGGCTTGCTGGCGATCGGCCTGGTGGTCGTGACCATGCTGGCGATCGGCGCGACGGTGAGGTTCCTCGTCCCGGAGATGCCCTGGGCGGTAGCGTTCGCGTTCGGCGCCGTCGTGTCGCCGCCCGATGCCGTTGCGGCGACCGCGATCCTTTCGAAGCTCAACATGCCGCGGCGCATCGTGACGGTGCTCGAGGGTGAGAGCCTGGTGAACGACGCGTCGGGCCTGGTGCTGTATAAGTTCGCCGTGGCGGCGGCGATGTCGGGCGTGTTCTCGCTTTTCGACGCCTCGGTCCAGTTCGTCCTCGTGGCGATCGGCGGCATCGCCATCGGCATGCTGCTCGCCGGCGTGTTCGTCGCCATCCACCGTTTCCTCGGCGATCCGTTCACCGAGGTGCTGCTGTCGCTTTCGGTTCCCTACCTCGCCTACGTCGCCGCCGAGTCGGTGCACGTCTCCGGCGTGCTCGCGGTGGTGGCCGCGGGGCTGCTGCGGGGACGCTACTCGCCCAGGATGGTGTCGGCGGAGATGCGCATCCTCGCGCGCTCGGTGTGGAACCTGCTCGTGTTCATGCTGAACAGCATCATCTTCATCCTGATCGGGCTGCAGATCTCCGGCATCGTCTCGCGCCTCGAGGGTTTCACCGGCAGGGAGCTCGCTGAAGCTTCCCTCGCGGTGAGCATGGTCGCCATCCTCGTGCGTTTTGGGTGGGTCTACTTCGCCGAGTACCTCCCTGCGTGGTTCGGACGTCCTTTCGGCGCCAGGACCGCGCCGCCGCTCCCCGGCGAGGCCTTCATCGTGAGCTGGTGCGGGATGCGCGGCATCGTGTCGCTCGCGGCAGCGCTCGCGCTGCCCGCCGATCTCGAATATCGCGAATTCCTGATCTTCCTCACGTTCGTGGTGATCCTCATCACCCTCGTGGTGCAGGGCCTGACGCTGGCGCCGCTGATCCGGCGCGTCAAGCTCGGCACCGACCACAGCGCGCGCGACGAGCACAGGCTGGCGCGGATGGCCATGGGCAAGGCGGCGCTAGCCGCGGTCGACCGTGCCGCCGGGGAGGGCGGCGTGCTGCCCGACGTGCTGGCGCGCATCCGCGCCGAGTTCGGCGAGCGCATGGCCGCCGCCTCCCCGCTCGCGCAGCTCCCGGACAGCAGCCATACCCACGCCACGCGGGTGCGCCTCGCCGCGGTGCGCGCCGAGCGCGACGAGCTGATCCGCCTGTGGCAGGAAGGGACGATCGGCGACGAAGTGCTGCACCACCTGGAGGAAGAGCTCGACTACGAGGAATCGCGCCTCTGATCCCTCAAAGAAATTCGGTCGAGACGGCGCCGGCCGACCACGCCGACTTCCAGCCGTCGACCGGCGGATTGACCGGAATGCCGTCGGACGGCCCGGGGGCGGCAACCGGCGGCCGGACCTCGACTGTTGCATCGCCCTTCGGCAGGTAGTCGCCATGGCCGTAGTCCCAGCCGTCCGGGATCTTCCAGGCGCCGCCTTGCTGCTCGAGCGGGATGGGCTGCGCCGGGCCGCTACGACCGATCGCGGTCTTGAAGTAGGGATGCCCGTGCATGAGGATCTCGCCGACCGGATTGCCGATGGGAAAGGCGGCCTTCAGCACCCAGTCGCTGCGCGATGAAAGCACGCAGATCTCCTGCACGTTTTGCGAGGCTGTTGCGTATTCCCTGACCAGGCAGTCGTTTTCAATCGCGCCGGCCATCAGGATCAAGCGTCGCGCCTTGCGCTCGAGGTTCCTGAGTGCTTCGAGCACCGTTCGTGCGCCGAGGCTGTGCGATGCGAACGAGAGGCTCGCCGCGCCAGCGCAGCGTCGATTCAGGAAGGCTGCGAGCAGTCGGCCGCTCGCGATGGCCTCGTCACCCTCGAAGGGATAGTCGATCACCGGGAGGTAGCGCGAATCGCCGGGCCACAAGACGCCGACGAACACGGCAGCCCCCGGCAGCCGGCAAAGGCTGCTCCAAGTCGAAAGCGCCCTTACGCCGTCTTCGCGATCCACGTTGAAGCCGTGCGTTGCCAGCAGGACATCAAGGCCCTGGACGCGCGACTCGAAGGCGTCCGTGGACAGGAGCCTGGTCCCGTCTTCCCACAAGCTGGGTTCGGCGGCGCAGATACCGCCGCTCGGCGTTGCGCGCAGGTCGATGAACAGCGTCATCGGCTACTTCTTGATCGTCTGCGCCAGCTTGACCCCGGCCTGCAGCGCGCTCGTGAGATCCTTGGTGATCGGCGCGATCGGGACCGAGATGAGGCCGCACAGAAGCGCTACCCAGACGTCGGAGCTTTTGAGGTAGTCCCAGTAGCTCGAGCCGCTGACCACCCATCCACCCAGTACGGCCAACACGACCGCGACGATGGCGGCGAGGACCCTCGCGGAGTTGCGGTACTTCTGGTCGGCGCGCTGATAACCTTCGTCGAGAATCGCAGTCAGGCCGAGATCGAAGCGCCCCAATACATTGGTCTCCTCGTCGCCGAGCTTCCCGCCTTTGGCCATCTTTTCCGCCACCGCCGACAACACGTCTTGATCGACCAGCGTTGCCTTCGCAAACGCCTCCGCGGTGTCCTTCGTGAGCCGAAGCTTGATCAGCGATTTTGCGATAGCCTTTTGATCTCCGAGCGGGGATCCGTTTATCCAGTTGGCGTGCAGGACATCCAGCACGGACCTGCGGCCATGAGACCGGGCCGTGGCGAGATTCAAATGCTCGCTCGGCAGTAGTTGCCGCACCGCGTGCTCGATGAAGCGGAACCCCGCGTTCGATACGCCGCCGTAGCGACCCACCTTGGAAGCGTCCACCAGCGCATAGGAAGCCAGCCCCAGCGCGCCGGCCGCCGAGACCACGACCTCGATATTGGAAAGATCCATTGCCTCCCCCGCTACTTGCCCTGCGCAATTCGCCCGCCGCTGGCGCTTCCCTAACTGGCAAATCGTAAGGTCGCCTGCGCCCGGCCACTTATCCGGCAGTCCGAAGTTTGGCCCGCTCATCATGGCTTTCGCCGCGCCCCGCGCGAGCGCCAGGCGAGCACCACGTAGGCGCGCCAGCCGAATTCGGTGACCAGGTAGCCCGCGACCGCGAGCGTCGCCGCGAGCGCGACCAGGCCGATGGCGAGCGGCTTGCCGAGCGCCATGGTCCAGTGGGCGAACTCGCGCAGCGACGCGCCGATGTTGGCCCAGTCCCAGAGGAACGGCTGCTCGGGCATGGCGCCGAGCGGCATGCCGAGCAGGAGTTGACCGTACCCGAAGGCGAGGACGTAGAGCGGCACGATGGTGAGCGGGTTGGTGTAGAGCGTGACGAGCAGCGCCACCGGGATGTTCTTCTTCAGCGGCACCGCGACGAGCAGCGCGCCCAGCATCTGGAAAGGGCCCGGGATCAGCCCGCAGAAGAGCCCGATCGCCACCGCGCCAGGCACCGAGCGGCGGTTGAGGCACCACAGGTTGGGGTGGTGCAGCCAGGCGCCGAACATCGACACCAGGCGGTAGGAGCGCACCGTGGCGACGTCCGGAAGATGCTTGCGGAGAAACTTTCTCGGCATGTTGCGCGCGGGTCAGCCGGAAGGCCGCCGCACGCGTTGATTCTAGATGACCTGCGCGGTCCTCGCGTTCGCAGCCGGGGTGGTCCTGCTGCAGACGCAGGCCGCGCTGCCTTCGCTTGCTTGGGCGCTGCTGCTTCTCGCTTTGGCAGTAATCGGGTTGAGATACCGGTCGCTGCTGCCGGCGTTGGCGTTCGGCGCCGGGTTCTTCTGGGCGGCGTTTTGCGCGCAGCAGCGCATGGACGACTGGCTCGCGCCGCAGCTCGAGGGACGCGACATCGAGGTCGTGGGCGTGGTGTCGGGACTGCCCGCGCCGGGCGAGCGCGGCGTGCGCTTCGATTTCGAAGTCGAGTCGGCAACGCGCGGCGAGCGCGTGCCGCGCCGCGTCCTCCTCTGGTGGTACCGCAGCGCGCAGCTGGAGACCGATCCGGCGCTCCTCGCGGGTGCGGTGCACCCGGGCGAGCGGTGGATGTTCACCGTGCGCCTGCGTCGCCCGCACGGCAACGTCAATCCGAACGGCTTCGACTACGAAGGCTGGCTCCTCGAGCGCGGCATCGGCGCGACCGGCTACGTGCGCCAGCGCGGCGAGCAGCGCCTGCTCGGCGAGCGCGGCTCCGCGCTCGATTTCACCGAGCGCGCGCGCGAGGCCGTGCGCGACCGATTCCATGACGTGCTCGGCGCGACGCCGGCCGCGGGCATCCTTTCCGCGCTCGCGGTGGGCGACCAGCGCGCCATCGCGCCCGAGGAGTGGCGCCTTTTCAGCCGGACCGGCGTCACCCACCTCATGAGCATCTCGGGCCTGCACGTGACGCTGCTCTCCGGGCTCGCCGGGTGGCTCCTCGCGGCGCTCTGGCGGCGCGTTCCATGGCTCGCGCTGCGGCTGCCCGCGCGCAAAGCGGGCGCGGCTGCGGCGATCGTCGGGGCGTTCGGCTACACGCTGCTCGCCGGCTTCGCCGTGCCCGCGCAGCGCACCTGCTACATGGTGACCGTAGTCGCGATCGCGCTCTGGAGCGGCGGGATCGCCTCGCCGGTGCGCATCCTGGCGCTCGCAGCGGCCGTGGTTCTCGCGGTCGATCCCTGGGCGCCGCTGTCGCCGGGCTTCTGGCTCTCGTTTGCCGCCGTGGCGCTGATCTTCTACGTCGCGGCCGGCTGGACCGGCCGCGAGCACCGCGTGGCGCAATGGGTCCGCGTGCAGTGGGCCATCACGGTCGGGCTCGCGCCGGCAGTGCTCCTCCTCTTCGGCCAGGTCTCGGTCGCCGGCCCGCTCGCCAACGCGGTCGCGATCCCGGTGGTGTCGGCCGTTGTCACGCCGCTCGCGCTGCTTGCGGCAGCGGTCCCGGTCGACTTCATCCTCGAGCTCGCCGCGCGGCTGGTGGAATGGCTGCTCCAGTTTCTGGAGCTCTGCGCGGCGCTGCCGGGGGCCTTGTGGCAGCAGCATGCACCGTCTCCGTGGGCGGTCGCGGTCGCGCTCGCTGGCGCGGCCTGGGTCCTCGCGCCGCGCGGCGTCCCGGGTCGCGGCTGCGGACTCGCGCTGATGGCGCCGGCGTTCCTGCTGTCGCCGGCGGCGCCTTCGCCCGGGGAAGCCTGGATCACCGCGTTCGACGTCGGGCAGGGCCTCGCCGTGGTCGTGCGCACTGCGACGCGCACGCTGATCTACGACGCCGGGCCGGCGTTCGGGCCCGAGGCCGACAGCGGCGGCCGCATTCTCGTGCCGGAGCTGCGCGCCGCCGGGGCGAGCGGCGTCGACCTGATGGTGCTGTCCCACGAGGACATGGACCATATCGGCGGCGCGCTCAGCGTGCTCGAGAGCCTCGAGGTGCAGGGCCTCGCCACCTCGCTCCCTCGGGCGCACGCGCTGAACGCGCTCGTTCCGGCGCCGCGGCGCTGCCTGGCGGGCGAGAGCTGGGACTGGGACGCGGTGCACTTCGCCTTCCTGCATCCACGGCCGGAGGACGCGGCTGTGCGCCGCAATAACCAAAGCTGCGTGTTGAGGATCGAGGCGGGCGGCCGCTCGATGCTCCTCACCGGCGATATCGAGCGCGCTGCGGAGCAAACCCTGCTTTCCCAGCAACGGATCAAAGCCGATGTGATGCTCGTGCCCCACCACGGCAGCCGCACTTCGTCCAGCGCCGAATTCGTCGAGGCCGTCGCGCCGCGCTGGGCGATCGTCGCCGCGGGCTACCGCAACCGCTTCGGGCATCCGAATTCGGAAGTGCTGAAGCGCTACGAAAGCATCGGGACGAGTATTTTCCGGACCGACCGGGACGGCGCCATCCATGTGCGGCTCGGGGGCGGCGAAGTGCGCGTCGAAGCCGAGCGCGAGCAACGGCCGCGCTATTGGCGCGGGGTCCCGCCCGTATAGAATGCGCTGGCGGATCCGAGCGTTTTCATCCAGCACTACCACCTGAGAGAGAGGAGAGCCATGGCCAAGAAGGGCGACACCGGCGTTTATCGCGTCACCGAAGTCATCGGCACCAGCACCAACTCGTGGGAAGACGCCGCCAAGAACGCGGTCGCGACCGCTGCGAGCACGATCCGCGACCTGCGCATCGCCGAGGTCACCAAGTTCGACATGCGGCTAGACGAATCGGGCAAGGTAGTCCAGTTCCGCACGCGCGTGTCGCTGTCGTTCAAGTACGAGGCCTGATGTTCACCGCGGTCGTGCGCGTCACCGGCGCCGGGCGGCTCGCGGATTTCCGCGAGCGCCTGCGCTGGCTGATGGTGCGCGAAGAGGACGCCGAGGAGTACAGCGAGCACCACGCCGCGGGCGTGCTCGAATACCGCTTCACGCCGCAGAAGGGCATCCCGTTCCCGGCGTTCACCGCCGCATCGGCGGATTTTCCCGAGCTGCAGGTCGAGGCCGAGTGGGAGCACGACGGCGTCCGCGGGCACGCGCTGATCGAAAACGGCCGCCTGGTGCAGCAGCCGGCGGAGCTGGCGGCGCGCATGCTGCTCGACGTGTCGATCGAGGCGAACGGCAGGCTCGAGCTCGCGCTTGCCTGCAGCCGGCGCGAGGACGCGCTGCTCGGCTATGCCGCGACCGCCGACCGGCACACTTACTTCCGCTACCGCGACGGCAAACTCGAGCTGGTCGGGCCCGATTCGCCCGACGCGGCGCTGGAGGAGGTGGCGTTCGCCTTCGTCGAGGAATGGATCTGGTACGACGAGGAGGAAGCGGTGCTCGAGCGCGCGCGCTACGCGAACTACGGCTACCCGGTGCACGGAGCGAATCTGCGCGCGGAGAAGCTGCACCTCGTCCGCGACCGCGGGCGGCATTTTTCCTCGCTCGACGAGCCGGCGGCCGGGGCGCGCGTGGCGCTCATTGAGCAATGGCTGAAGCGGGCCTAGCCGGAGAGGCGCGCCGCCGGTGGGTGCAGTGCGCCTCGCCCAAGGGGCTGCATCGCATGGCCTACCTCGAGTGGGGCGACGCGCGCAACCCCGACGTGCTGGTCTGCGT
Organism: Burkholderiales bacterium; assembly: GCA_036406675.1. Taxonomy (GTDB): domain Bacteria; phylum Pseudomonadota; class Gammaproteobacteria; order Burkholderiales; family SG8-39; genus SCGC-AG-212-J23. Next base: position 5,333 of record DASXAO010000146.1, on the reverse strand, counting down.
GCACGGGCTGACTCGCACCGCTCGCGACTTCGACGAGCTGGCGCGCGCGCTTTGCGGCCGGTTCCGCGTCGTCTGCCCCGACGTCGCGGGGCGCGGCGAATCGGAGTGGCTGCCCGATCCGATGCTCTACGTCGTGCCGCAGTACGCGGCCGACATGGTGACGCTGATCGCGCGCCTCGACGTCGAGTCGGTGAGCTGGGTCGGCACCTCGATGGGCGGCCTCATCGGCATGGCGCTCGCGTCGCAGGCGGGCTCGCCCATCAGGCGGATGGTGCTTAACGACGTGGGGCCGGTCATCACGAAAGCATCGCTGGACCGCATCGCTTCCTACGTCGGCAAGGCGCCCACGTTCGCGGCCGTGGAGGAGGCCGAGCGCTATATCCGCACGATCTCCGCGCCTTTCGGCCCGCACAGCGACGCGCAGTGGCGCTTCCTCACCGAGACCTGGCTGCGGCGCAACGACGACGGCACCTGGCGCGCGCATTACGACCCGCGCATCGGCGAGCCCCGGCTCGTGCCGGGGAAGGACGTCGAGCTCTGGAGCCTTTACGACGCGGTGCGCTGCCCGACGCTCCTGATGCGCGGCGAGCTGTCCGATCTCCTAACGCGCGAGACCGCAGCGGAGATGGCAAACCGCGGACCGCGCGCGAAGGTGGTGGAGATCCGCGGCGTGGGGCACGCGCCGACGCTGCAGCACGCGGACCAGATTGCCGTACTGCGCGACTTTCTTCTCCAGGGAGCGTGATGCGAGGGGCTTTTCGGGGCGGGTTCCGGGGCGGGTTCCTCATGGTCCTCGCGTTCATCGCGGTTCCAGCCGGAGCGCAGTCGACGCTCGACGCCGTGCGCAGCAAGGGCTTCGTGCAGTGCGGGGTCAATACCGGCCTCGCCGGCTTTTCGCTTCCCGACTCGAAGGGCGTGTGGCGCGGCATCGACGTCGACCTCTGCCGAGCGGTCGCGGCGGCAGTGCTGGGCGACGCCGGCAAGGTGCGCTTCACGCCGCTCACCTCGCAGCAGCGCTTCACCGCGCTCCAGTCGGGCGAGGTCGACATCCTCGCGCGCAACACCACCTGGACGCTGACGCGCGACACGAGCCTCGGGCTCAACTTCGCCGGCGTCAACTACTACGACGGCCAGGGCTTCATGGTCCACCGCAGGCTGAACGTGAAGAGCGTGAAGGAGCTGAACGGCGCCACCGTGTGCGTGCAGCCGGGCACGACCAACGAGCTCAACCTGGCGGATTACTTTCGCGCCAACGGCATGAAGTTCAGGCCGGTGGTGATCGAGAAGCTCGAAGAGGTGCTGAACGCCTACTTCGTCGGCCGCTGCGACGCCTTCACCACCGACCACTCCGGCCTGGTCGCGCTGCGCGGCTCCCGCGTGCCGAAGCCCGAGGACCACGTCGTGCTGCCCGAGATCATCTCGAAGGAGCCGCTCGGCCCGGCGGTGCGCCACGGCGACGACCGCTGGTTCGACGTGGTGAAGTGGTCGCTTTTCGCCATGATCGAGGCCGAGGAGCTCGGCCTCACCTCGAAGAACATCGAGGAGCAGGCGAAGGGCGCCGGGCCCTCGGTCCAGCGCTTCGTCGGCGCCGCCGGGGAGCTCGGCAAGATGATGGGCCTCGACAACCGCTGGGCGTTCAACATCGTGAAGCAGGTCGGCAACTACGGCGAGAGCTTCGACGCCAACCTCAAGCCGCTCGGCTTCGAGCGCGGGCTCAACCGTTTGTGGACGCAGGGCGGGCTCATGTACGCTCCACCGATTCGATGATCCCGATGAATCCTGGAAAAATCCTCGTCGCAGCAGCTCTCCTGGCCGTTTCAACGTTGGTCGCTGCGCAGTCTTATCCCGCAAAACCGGTGCGCATCATCGTGCCGTTCGCGCCGGGCGGGGGGACGGACTTCATCGCGCGCTTCATGGCGCAGCGGCTCTCGGCCAACCTCGGGCAGCAGTTCATCGTCGAGAACCGCGCCGGCGCGGGAAGCGTAATCGGCACGGAGGCCGGGCTCAAGTCGCCGCCGGATGGCTACACGCTGACGATCGTTTCCAACAGCTACGCGGCGAACGCGAGCCTCTACAAGCTGCGCTTCGACCCGATCGCCGACATGACGCCGGTGATCCAGATCTCGAGCGGGCCGTACATGGTGGTGGTGAATCCCTCGTTGCCGGTGAAGAATCTGCGCGAGCTCGTGGCGCTGGCGAAGGCGGAGCCCGGGCGCGTGTTCTTCGCATCTTCGGGGCAGGGCAGCATCAACCATCTCGCCACCGAGCTCCTCGCCAGCATGGCCGGGTTCAAGCTGAATCACGTGCCTTACAAGGGCACCGGCCCGGCGCTCGCCGACACGCTCGGCGGGCAGACCAACGCCACGCTCGGCAGCACCGCTTCGACGCTGCCGCACGTGCGCGCCGGGCGCTTGCGCGCGCTCGCGGTGACGACGACGAAGCGCCTGGCCTCCGAGCCGGAGATTCCCACGGTCGCCGAAGCCGGCGTGCCGGGCTACGAGACGGTGCTTTGGCACGGGCTGATCGCGCCGAAAGGCCTGCCGGCGCCGATCGCCGAGCGCCTGAACGCCGAGGTGACGAAGGTGCTCAAGCTCAAGGAGACGGCGGAGCAGCTGCAGAGCGACGGCGTTTCGCCCGCGGGCAGCACCCCGGGCGAATTCCTCGTCGCGATCACGAAGGAGATCGAGCTGTGGCGCCGCGTGGTGAACGACGCAGGCGTGAAGCTCGAGTAGCGGAACAATTCCTCATTGCCGTGCACGTCGAAATTGCAGGCGCTCGGGCCGGACGGTAAGGTAGCCGCACACGAAAAGACGGCTAAGGGGGAAACCATGCCGCTCGTCGGTGGACTCGTCCTGCTGATCCAGTTGAGCTTTGCGTACCATGCGCTGAAGACGCGCCGCCCGTACTGGTGGCTCGCGGTGATCATGGGATTTCCGGTCATGGGCTGCGTGCTCTACTACTTCATCGAAGTCTTTCCCTCCTCGCGCGAGAGCCGCAGCGCGCACAAGGCGGCGCGAGCGATCGCCCGCGCGTTCGATCCCGACAAGGACCTGCGGGCGCGGGTCGCCGACGTCGAAGCCTGCGGCAGCGTCGAAAACCGCATGCTGCTCGCGCGTGAATGCATGGAGCAGGGCATGTACGCAGAGGCGGCCGCGCTCTACCGGAGCTGCCTCAACGGCGTGCACGAAACGGACCCCGACCTCCGCTACGGCCTGGCCGGCGCGCTTTTCATGGAGGGCAAGCACGAAGAGGCGCTGGAGCTCGCGCGGCGGCTGCGCGCGTCGCATCCGGGCTTCCGTCCGGCCGATCTGGGGCTGCTGGTCGCCTGCACGCTCGAAGGCGCCAACAGGCTGGACGAGGCGCTGGCCGAATTCGGCGTGCTCGCAGACACCTACCCCGGCGAGGAAGGCCGCTGGCGCTACGGCGCCCTTCTCGACCGCCTCGGACGCAGCGACGACGCACGAGCGGTGTTTCAACGGATGCTGCGCAATGCCGAGCGCCAGCCGCCGCACTACCGCGAAGCGCAGCGCGACTGGCTGAAGCTCGCGCGTGAGAGCATGCAGGCCTAGATGAACCCCTACGCGCCGCCGGATGCGAGCGTCCAGGACCTGCCGCCGAGGCCGGGCTCCGCGTTCAAGGCCATCGGCCTCGGCCTCGCGACCGACATCGGCGGCACGCTGATCGCCACGGTCATCCTGGCGCTGATCTACGGCATCGCGCTCGCCGTCTCCGGCGTCAAGCGCGAGGACATCGCCGCGACCATGCAGGCTTCGGCGGCCGACTCGTGGTTCTTCTACCTCACCTCGCTCGTCGGCCTCGGCTTCTCCGTGTTGGGCGGCTACGTCTGCGCCCGCATCGTGCGGCGCTCGGAGCTCAAGTTTGGCGCCATCCTGGCCGCGTTGTCCGCGCTCTTCGGCATTCTCTTCGCCGGAGACAATACGCAGCAGCTCGGCACGTTTCTCAGCCTCACGCTTCTCGGCATCGGCGCGGTGGTCGTCGGCGCGCGGCTCGGCCAGGGGAGGAACCGCAGCGGCTGATAGGTCGGTTCAGTACCGCGAACCTGCGGTTGGTCGGGGGCGTCTAACAGACGTCCTCATGCGCCCCAACTACCTTCTCGCCGTTTTCATCTGTCTCTTCGCCGCGACAGCCTGCGCCGAGCGTTCGCAGCTGACGCACGAGCAGACCGTCGGTCCCGACCCTGTCCTGCCTGCGCCGAGCAGCACGCCGATTCCGACCCTGCACGTCGCTGCGGCGAAAGGCTGGCCGACGGACAGCACGCCGAAGTCCCCGGAGGGCCGCAAGGTCACCGCGTTCGCGACCGGGCTCGACCATCCGCGCTGGGTCTATGTGCTGCCGAACGGCGACGCGCTCGTCGCCGAGACCAACGCGCCCGAGCGCCCGGAAGAGGGCAAAGGCGTGAAGGGCCGCGTCATGAAGCTGGTGCAGGGCAAGGCGGGCGCCGCCGTGCCGAGCCCGAACCGCATCATCCTTCTGCGCGACGCAGACGGCGACGGCGTCGCCGAGACGCGCTCCACTTTCCTCGAAGGCCTCAACTCCCCGTTCGGCATGGCGCTCGTCGGAGACTCGCTCTACGTCGCGAACACCGACGCAGTCGTTCGCTTTCCATACAAGGAAGGCGAACAGAAAATTGCTGCCTCCGGGACGAAGCTCGTCGATCTCCCCGCCGGGACGCGCAACCATCACTGGACGAAGAACGTCATCGCCAGCTGGGACGGCACGAAGCTCTACGTGACGGTCGGCTCGAACAGCAACGCCGCCGAGAACGGCATCGAGATCGAGGAAGGCCGCGCCGCGATCTGGGAGGTCGACACGAAGACCGGCGCGCACCGCATCCTGGCGTCGGGCTTGCGCAATCCGAACGGCCTCGCCTGGGAGCCGAAGACCGGCGCGCTCTGGACCGTCGTCAACGAGCGCGACGAGCTCGGCAACGACCTCGTGCCCGACTACCTCACCATGGTGCGCGACGGCGCCTTCTATGGCTGGCCTTACAGCTACTACGGTCCGAACGTCGATAAGCGAGTGAAACCGCAGCGCCCCGATCTCGTCGCCAAGGCGATCAAGCCCGATTACGCCCTCGGCTCTCACGTCGCCGCCCTCGGCCTCGCGCTGACCAACGAAGGCGCCTACGTCGGCCAGCACGGCTCCTGGAACCGCAAGCCCTTCTCCGGCTACAACGTCGTCTTCGTTCCCTTCAGCAACGGCAAACCCTCCGGCCAGCCGGTCGAAGTGCTCAACGGCTTCCTGAGCCCGAAGGGCGAAGCCTACGGCCGTCCGGTCGGCGTCGCGCTCGACAAGCGCGGCGGCCTTCTCGT
>DASXAO010000145.1:0-50460 GCA_036406675.1 Burkholderiales bacterium | reverse complement strand
GGGGGACAATCCATTATCACCAACGTACCGACCTTTATCGGGCGACTCTCGTCAGACGGGAAATCGCTGACGTTCGCTACATCCACCGCGGCGGTCGAGACCGTTACCCGGGTGGTGCCGGCGCCGGAAGTGGTGACGGCGTTGCGTATCTGCAACCGCACCCGGACTGGGATCCGGATCAAAGATTAGATCGAAAGCCGCCGCCAGTCGCGCGGCGGCGATTCGATCAGGGCGAGAAGCACGGCTCAGCCAGTTCGATTCCTGCAGGCAGACGGTTCCCGGTTGGCGGGCCCGTCAGGAGAGTACGTGGTGGAGGCGGCGGGAATCGAACCCGCGTCCGTAAGCCCTACACAGTCAGGACTACATGCTTAGCCTGGTTGTTTGAGCTTCGCCTCGCGCCCGCCAACCGGCAGGCTGACGCTCGGCTAGCCGCTTCGACGGATCCCCCGGGCGAAGCGGCCACACCCGGAGGAGGGGCTGATGTAAATGACGCTGCACCCCCGCTTGCGCGGGGGCCTAGCCCATCAGCAGACTAGTGCAGCGTCTAGCCGGTGTTAGGCGGCTAGAGCGAAACGCTCGTCGTTGGCGTTTGTAGTGTTTCCAGATGGATTTACGAGGTCACTGGTCCTCGGCATGCCCTGCGCTGCTTCGATGCCCACGTCGAAACCAGGTCGCCCCCGATCTCGAAGCTTGGCTCCCAACTAACTCCAATCTGGAGCCGGACGCTATTTTATCAAGCGCGGCCGTTCAGGGGATGATCGCCAGGAAGAGGAATGCCGCGAAAATGGTCAGGTGCACCGCGCCTTGCATCACGGTGGCCCGGCCGCTCGCGAGGGTGATCGAGGCGATCACGAAGGTGACGAGGGCGAGCACGGCCTCCTTCGGCGGCAGCCCGAGGGCGAGGGGCAAGTCCGCGAGGATGGCGACCGCGGCGACCGCCGGGATCGTCAGGCCGATGGTGGCGAGCGCCGAGCCGAGCGCGAGGTTGAGGCTCGTCTGCATCCGGTTGCGCGCCGCGGCGCGCAGCGCGGCGAAGGTTTCCGGCAGGAGGACGATGAGGGCGATCGCGATTCCGACCACCGCCGGCGGCGCCGATGCCGCCTCGACCACGTTGCGGATGGAGGGCGAGAGGATCTTCGCCAGCCCGATGACGGCGACGAGCGAGAAGACGAGCAGCACGCCGCTTGCGAGCGCGGCTTTGCCCGAGGGCGGTGGTGCGTGCTCCTCGCCGGCCACGCCGACCGGCAGGAAGTAATCGCGGTGCCGCACGGTCTGCACCAGCACGAACACCGACCAGAGGATGAGCGACATCGCGCCCGCGAAGACAAGCTGCGCCGGCGAATACGACGGTCCCGGCGTCGTCAGCGTGTGGCTCGGCAGCACGAGCGTGAGGGCAGTGAGCGCGATCAGCACCGCGAGCGCGGGCCCGGTCCCTTCGACGCGGAATTCGAGCTCGCGGTGGCGCAGGGCGCCGGCGACCAGGCACAGGCCCACCACGCCGTTGCAGACGATCATGACGGTGGCGAACACCGTGTCGCGCGCGAGCTCGCTCGCTTCGGGGCCTCCTGAAAGCATCATCGAGACCACGAGCGCGACCTCGATTACCGTGACGGCGAGCGCGAGGACCAGCGTTCCGAAAGGCTCGCCGACGCGGTGCGCGACCACCTCGGCGTGATGCACGGCGGCGAAGACCACGGCCACGAGCGCCGCCGCGACCAGCGTCAGCGCAGCCGTGCCGAGCGGGCGGTCCCATGCTGCGGCCAGGATGATGCAGGCCGCCGCCGGCACGGCGAGCGACCAGAGCGCGACCGGCAGCTTTTTCAAGCCGGGCTTACGTCCAGCCGCGGAGAACGAGCTTGCCGATCATCGTTCCCGACTCGAGCCTCTCGTGCGCCTTGCGCAGATTGGCCGCGTTGATGGGCGAGAGCGTTTCCTTGAGCGTGCCGCGCAGCTTTCCGGCGTCGAGCCAGTCGGCGACCTGGTTGAGCAGCCGATGCTGCTCGATCATGTCGGGCGTCTTGAAGCGCGGCCGCGTGAACATGAGCTCCCAGCACATGGTCGCGCTCTTCGAGCGCACTAGGTCCATCGGCAGCGGCTTCTGGTTGCCGACGATCGCGACCAGCGCGCCCTGCGGGGCGACGAGCTGGCCCATCGCCGCCCAGTGCGTGTCGAGGTCGTTGAAGTTCGCGATGTACTCGACCGGTCTCTTCACCTGGGCGGCCAGGTCCTTGCGGTGGTCGACGACTTCATCGGCGCCGAGCTCCTTCACCCAGGCGATGCTCTCCGGGCGCGAGGCGGTGGCGATGACCTTAAGGCCGGCGAGCTTGGCGAGCTGGATGCCGATCGAGCCGACGCCGCCCGCGCCGCCGATGACGAGCAGCGTTTTTCCCGCGTCCTTGCCGCCGCGGTCGATCTTCATGCGGTCGAAGAACGCCTCCCACGCCGTGATCGCGGTGAGCGGGATGGCGGCGGCCTGCGCGAAGTCGAGGCGCTTCGGCTTTTTGCCGACGATGCGCTCGTCGACGAGGTGGAACTCGCTGTTCGCGCCCGGGCGCGTGACGTCGCCGGCGTAGTAGACCTCGTCGCCGCGCTTGAAAAGGGTGACTTCGGGGCCGACGGCTTCGACGCTGCCGGCGGCGTCCCAGCCGAGCACGCGCGGCGCCGGCGAATCGACTTTTCTTTGCTTGGTGTCGACCGGGTTGACCGAGATGGCTTCGACCTTCACCAGCAGATCGCGGCCGGCGGGCGCGGGCCTGGGCTGCTCGATATCCTGAAACGTGTGGACGATGGCTTTCATAGGTGCTCGATGAGCTCCAGCGGGTGGCGGATGATCGCGGCGGCTTGCCAGGTGGCGGGCCCGCCGCTTTCGGGATGATGGTAGCCCCACTCGACCGCGATGGGGCACATTCCGGCGGCGTGCGCGGCTTTCATGTCGCGCAGGTCGTCGCCCAAATAACAGCACGACCTAGGCTCCAGGTTGAGCTGTTTCGCGGCATGCAGCAGCGAAGCCGGGTGCGGCTTGAGGTGGGGCGTGGTGTCGCCGCAGGCGACGCAGTCGGGGTCGAGCTTCAGCTCGGCGACCAGGCGCTCGGTGAAGCGCGTGGCCTTGTTGGTGACGATGCCCCAGGCGATTCCGCGCCGGCGCAGCTCGGCGATCAGCTCGGCGATGCCCGGAAAGAGGCGGGTCTCGGCGCACAGGCGCTCGGCGTAGCACTCGAGAAAGGTTTCGCGCAGCGCCTCGTAGTCCGGATCGCCGGGCTTCACGCCGAAGGCCGCGTGCACGAGCCCGCGCGCGCCGGCCGAGGCGAAGGGGCGCAGCCGCTCGATCGGCAGCGCCGCGTGGCCCTGCTCGACGCGCATGCGGTTCACCGCCGCCGCGAGGTCGGGCGCGGTGTCGGCGAGCGTGCCGTCGAAGTCGAACAGCGCCGCGCGGCTAGGCATCGCGCCTGCAGCGCAGCAGGTAGTTGACGTCGCAGTCGCGTCCGAGGCTGTAGCGCTGCCTGAAGGGGTTGTAGGTCATGCCGATGAGCTCCTCGGGCGCGAGGCCGCTTGCCCGGCTCCAGCGCGAGAGCTCCGAGGGCTTGATGAAGCGCAGGTAATCGTGCGTGCCCTTCGGCAGAAGCTTGAGCACGTACTCCGCGCCGATCACGGCGAAAAGGTACGACTTCGGATTGCGGTTGATGGTGGAGAAGAACACGAACCCGCCGGGGCGCGCGAGCCGCGCGCAGGCGGCGACCATCGCGGCCGGCTCGGGCACGTGCTCGAGCAGCTCCATGCAGGTGACGACGTCGAATTCGCCGGCATGCCCCGCGGCATAGTCCTCCGCGGAAATCTTTTCGTAAGTGATGTTCAGCTTGCTTTCGAGGAGATGCAGCTCCGCTACGCGCAGGCCTTTCTCGCCGAGGTCGATTCCAGTCACCTCGGCGCCGCGGCGCGCCATCGCCTCGGCGAGGATGCCGCCGCCGCAGCCGACGTCGAGCACCTTCTTGCCGGCGAGGCCCGCGGCCCGGTCGATCCATTCCAGGCGCAGCGGGTTGATCTCGTGCAGCGGCCGGAACTCGCCCTGCGGGTCCCACCAGCGGTGCGCGAGCTTCGAGAATTTCTCGAGCTCCTGCGGATCCGCGTTCGCGTTCATGAGCGGATTCTATAAACAAAAAACCCGGCCGCAGCCGGGTTTCTTGTTACAGAGAGGAAACGAGGTCAGTTCTTGCGCGTGCCGATGACCTCGATCTCGGTGCGGCGGTTCTTGGCGCGGCCTTCGGCGGTCTTGTTGCTCGCCACCGGCTGCTTCTCGCCCTTGCCCTCGGTGTAGACCCGGTTGGCCTCGATGCCTTTCGAGACCAGGTAAGCCTTCACCGATTCGGCGCGGCGCACCGACAGGCGCTGGTTGTACTCGTCGGAGCCGATCGAGTCGGCGTGGCCGATGGCGATCACCACCTCGAGGTTGACGCCTTTCGCCTTGCCGGCGAGGTCGTCGAGCTTCGAGCGGCCCTCGGGCTTGATCACCGACTTGTCGAAGTCGAACAGCACGTCCGCGGCGAAGGTGATCTTCTCGGCGACGGGCTTGGGTTTCTCGGCGGGCTTCGGCGGCGCAGGCGGCGGCGCGGGCTTGGGCTCGGGTTTCGGCGCCGGCGCCGGCGCCGGAACGGGCTCGGGCGTGGCTTCGGGCTTCGGTGGTTCGGAGGTGGCGCAGCCTGCTGCGAAGGCGCCTGCGACGAGTACTGCGAACAGGTTCTTGGTCATTCGCTCCCCGCGTGTGGCTTCGTGTTTCTTTGTTGTCGGAGAATAGGTCCGGACAATCAAGAGTCTGCGTGACCCTTGAGGGCATTCTGCCACAACTGCGAAAGCTTTTTCAAACCGGAGAAGGCGCTTGGCAGCAAGCGTCCCTCGGCCACGCGCGCTTCGCCGTTCACCCAGACGTGCGTGACGTGCTCGCGGCCCGCGGCATAGACGAGATGCGACACCGGGTCGTAGCAGGGCGCGAGCTCGGGCGCGCGCAGCGCGACGGCCGCGAGGTCGGCGGCCTTTCCGGGGACGATCGAGCCGGCGGTGCCGTCGATGCCGAGCGCCTGCGCGCCCCCCAGCGTCGCGGCGCGCAGCGCCGCGTGCGCGGGCAGGGCTTGCGCGTTGCCGTCGACCGCCTTGGCGAGGAGCGCGGCGGTGCGCATCTCCTGGAAGAGGTCGAGCCGGTTGTTGCTCGCCGCGCCGTCGGTGCCGAGGCAAAGATTGGCGCCCGCGCGGCGCAGCGCCTCGATGGGCGCGAAGCCGCTCGCGAGCTTCAGGTTGGACGAAGGGCAATGCGCGATCGACGCGGCGTGGCTGCCGAGAAGGTCGATTTCCTGCTGCTCGAGGTGCACCGCGTGCACGGCGATGAGGCCGGGCCCGAGCAGGCCCAGGCGCCGCAGCCGCTCCACCGGCCGCACGCCGTGCTCGGCGTTCGAGCGCCGGTTCTCGTCTTCGGTTTCGGCGAGGTGCACATGGACCGGCAGGTCGAGCTCGGCCGCGAGCTTCGCCACCTGCCGAAAGCTCGCGTCGGACACGGTGTACGGAGCGTGCGGGGCGAGGCAGAACGAGACCAGCGGGTCCTCGCCCTCGCGGTCGCGCAGCGCGAGGCCCTTGCGCAGGTAGTCGGCGGCGTCGGAGGCGTAGGCCGAGGGGAACTCGAACACGATGATCCCCAGCGAGACCCGCATGCCGGCGCCGCGCGCCGCCTCGAGGGAGGCCTCGGGGAAGAAATACATGTCGTTGAAGCAGGTGATCCCGCCGCGCAGCATCTCGGCGCACGCGAGGAGCGTGCCGTCGCGCACCATGGCGGGAGAAACGTGCTTCGCCTCGGCCGGCCAGATGTGGTCCTCGAGCCAGCGCATGAGGGGCAGGTCGTCGGCCAGGCCGCGCATCAGCGACATGGCGGCGTGGGTATGCGCGTTCACGAGCCCGGGGATGAGCACATGCTCTGCCAGCTCCAATACCTCGTAAGATGCAAAGCGACCGGCCGCTTCGGCCGAGGCCAGAACTGCCTCGATGCGCCCGTCGCGCACCGCGACGGCGTGCCCTTCGAGCACCGCGCCGGCGGGCTCGACCGGGACCACCCACCTCGGCTTGAGAAGAAAGCAGCTCATAAACGACAAGGCCCCGAATCGGGGCCTCGAAGTCTAACTCTCGACGCTGCCTCTAGCGCGGCGTGCCCTTCAGCTCGACCACGACGCGCCGGTTGGGCGCCAGGCACTCGATGAGCGCTTTCCGGTCTGCCTTGCCGCCCACCTTGTCGGGGCAGTGCTTCACCTGGTTGGTCTTGCCCGAACCGAGGGTCTCGATCTTCGAGTCGTCGAAGCCTTTCGAGACGAGGTAGGCGCGCACCGCGTCGGCGCGCTTCTCCGAGAGCCGCTGGTTGTATTGCGCCGAGCCGAGGCGGTCGGCGTGGCCGTCGACGTGCACGAGCGAGATCGAGGCGAACTCCTTCGCCCGGGCCACGACCTCCTGGTCGAGCTTGGCGCGAGCTTCAGGCGTGAGCGCCGCCTTGTTGAACTCGAACAGGCCCGTGGAGGTGACCGAGATCACCGCCGGCTTCTTCGGCGGCTCGGGCTTGGCGACGGGCTTGGGCGTCGGCGCCGGCGTGGGCGTAGCGACCGGCGCCGGAGGCGGCGCGGGCTTCGCGGCAGGCTCGGGAGCCGGCGCGGGCTTTTCGGGTTCGCTGGCGCAACTCGCGAGCAATAGACCGAACACCGCCAGCAGTGCGATTGCAGTTTTCACGAGGCTTCTCCCTGTGTTTTTTGGTTCGCCGCGTGGCTTCGGATTTAATCACAGCGTCCACGCCAAACACAAGCGTTTTTCGAGAGAAAACTGATGCTTGCATGATAAAATGCGGGGGCTCGCCTGATGGAAAATTTCGCCAAGGAAACGCTCCCGATCTCGCTCGAGGAGGAGATGCGGCGCTCGTATCTCGATTACGCCATGAGCGTGATCGTGGGACGGGCCCTCCCCGACGTGCGCGACGGCCTGAAGCCGGTCCACCGCCGCGTGCTCTTCGCGATGCACGAGGCCAACAACGTCTGGAACCGGCCGTACGTGAAGTGCGCGCGCATCGTCGGCGACGTGCTCGGCAAGTACCACCCGCACGGCGACTCGGCCACCTACGAAGCGCTGGTGCGCATGGCGCAGGACTTCTCGATGCGCTACACGCTGATCGACGGCCAGGGCAACTTCGGCTCTGTCGACGGCGACGCCGCCGCGGCCTACCGCTACACCGAGTGCCGGCTGGAGAAGCTCGCCTCGGAGCTGCTCGCCGATATCGACAAGGAAACCGTCGACTTCGTCCCCAACTACGACGGCAAGGAGCTCGAGCCCTCGGTGCTGCCGACGCGGGCGCCGAACCTCCTCGTCAACGGCTCCTCGGGCATCGCGGTCGGCATGGCCACCAACATCCCGCCGCACAACCTCGGCGAGGTCGTCGACGCCTGCCTGCACCTCCTCGCCACGCCGCACTGCGCGGTCGAGGACCTCATCAAGCGCATGCCCGCGCCCGACTTCCCCACCGCGGGCATCATCTACGGACTGTCCGGGGTGCACGAGGGCTATCGCACCGGGCGCGGACGCGCGGTGATGCGCGCACGCACGCACTTCGAAGAATTCGGCAAGGGTGACCGCACGGCGATCATCGTCGACGAGCTGCCCTACCAGGTGAACAAGAAGGCGTTGCTCGAGAAAATCGCCGAGCTGGTCACCGAGAAGCGCCTGGAGGGCATCTCGGACCTGCGCGACGAGTCGGACAAGTCCGGCATGCGCATGGTGATCGAGCTCAAGCGCGGCGAGATTCCGGAAGTGGTGCTGAACAACCTGTACAAGATGACGCAGCTCCAGGACACCTTCCACATGAACATGGTGGCGCTGGTCGACGGCCAGCCGCGCGTGCTCAACCTGAAGGACCTGATCGAGGCGTTCAACGCGCACCGGCGCGAGGTGGTCACGCGGCGCACCGTGTTCGAGCTGCGCAAGGCGCGCGAGCGCGGGCACGTGCTCGAGGGCCTCGCGGTGGCGCTGTCGAACGTCGACGAGGTGATCGAGCTGGTCAAGAAGGCGCCCAGCCCCGCCGAGGCGAAGCGCGCCCTGATGGCACGGCCCTGGTCTTCCGATCTTGTGAGAAACATGATCGGAGACGGAAAGGCGAACCAGTTTCGCCCAGAGGGGCTGGCGGCGCACTTCGGCCTCAAGGAGGACGGCTACCACCTCTCCGACGAGCAGGCGCAGGCGATCATCGACCTGCAGCTGCGCCGGCTGACGGGCCTCGAGCAGGACAAGATCCGCGACGAATACCGCGAGGTCATCGAGGTCATCCGCGACCTCCTGGACATCCTCGCCAAGCCGGCGCGCATCGTGAAGATCATCGTCGACGAGCTCACCGCCCTGAAGGAGGCCTTCGGCGACAAGCGGAAGAGCGAGATCGTCACCGTGGCCGAGGACATCTCGGTCGAGGACCTGATCGCGCCGCAGGACATGGTGGTCACGTTCTCGCACGGCGGCTACGTGAAGTCGCAGCCGCTCGCCGACTACCGCGCCCAGCGCCGCGGCGGCCGCGGCAAGATGGCCACCACGATGAAGGAGGACGACTTCATCGAGCGCCTGTTCGTGGCGCACTCGCACGACTACCTGCTGTGCTTCTCCAACCGCGGCCGGCTCTACTGGCTCAAAGTCTACGAGGTGCCCGCGGGCAGCCGCTCGGCGCGCGGCAAGCCGATCGTCAACATGTTCCCGCTCGAGGAGAACGAGAAGATCACGGCGGTCGTGCCGGTGAAGGAGTTCGACGAGAACCACTATGTCTTCATGGCCACCGCCAAGGGCACGGTGAAGAAGACCGCGCTCGACGAGTTCTCCCGCCCGCGCCCGAGCGGCATCATCGCCGTGGGGCTGGAGGAGGGCGACTACCTCGTTGGCGCGGCGCTCACCGACGGCAAGTACGACGTGATGCTGTTCTCCTCCGACGGCAAGAGCGTGCGCTTCGAGGAGAGCGACGTGCGCCCGATGGGTCGCCAGGCGACCGGGGTGCGAGGCATGCGCCTCGCCGCCGAACAGCGCGTGGTGTGCATGCTCGCGGCGAAGGACGAATCGCGCTCGGTGCTGACTGCCACGGAGAAGGGCTACGGCAAGCGCACGCCGATCTCCGAGTACCCGCGGCACGGCCGCGGCGGGCAGGGCGTGATCGCCATCCAGACCTCGGAGAGAAACGGCGCGGTCATCGGCGCGGTCCTGGTCGTGGAGGACGACGAGGTGATGCTGATCTCGACCGGCGGCGTGCTGATCCGCACCGCGGTGGGGCAGATCCGCGAGACCGGGCGCTCCGCGCAGGGCGTCACGCTGATCTCGCTCGGCGAGGGCGAGAAGCTCGCCGGCCTCGAGCGCATCGAGGAGCGCGACGTCGCCGGGAACGGCAACGGCAACGGGCACGGTCCCGAGGGCAACGGCGGCGCCGGATCCGATGCCGCCGGCGATATCGAGCCGGACGCGCCCACTCCGGGCCCGACGGTTCACTAGAACCTATGTCGAGAATTTTCAACTTCAGCGCGGGCCCCGCCATGCTTCCGGCCGAGGTGCTCTCGCGCGCCGGCGACGAGATGCTCGACTGGCGCGGCAGCGGCATGTCGGTGATGGAGATGAGCCACCGCGGGCCCGAGTTCATCTCGATCGCCGCCGAGGCCGAGGCCGACCTGCGCAGCCTCGCCGCGATCCCGCAGAGCTACAAGGTCCTGTTCCTCCAGGGCGGCGCCACGCTGCAGTTCGCGCAGATACCGATGAACCTGCTGCGCGGCAAGGCAAAGGCCGACTACGTCCTCACCGGCGAGTGGTCGAAGAAGGCGATCAAGGAGGCGAAGAACTACTGCGACGTCGCCATCGCGGCGAGCTCCGAGGACCGCAACTTCACCTACGCGCCCAAGCAGTGGAAGGTGCGGCCGGATGCGGCGTACGTCCACTACTGCTCGAACGAGACGATCGGTGGCGTGGAATTCAATGAAATTCCAAAAGTAGAAATTCCCTTGGTCGCCGACGCTTCTTCCCATTTCCTGTCGCGTCCGCTGGAGGTGGAGAGACACGGGTTGATCTACGCCGGGGCGCAGAAGAACGCCGGGCCTGCCGGACTCACCTTCGTCATCGTGCGCGAGGACCTGATCGGCGCGGCGGCGAAGGGCACGCCCACGGTGATGGACTACAAGCTGCAGGCCGACGCCGATTCGATGCTCAATACGCCGGCCGCCTACGCGATGTACATCGCCGGGCTGGTGTTCAAGTGGATCAAGCAGCAGGGCGGCCTCACCGCGCTCGAGCAGAAGAACATCCAGAAGGCGAAGCTCCTCTACGACTTCCTCGACTCGAGCCGCTTTTTCAGGAACCCGGTGGCGAAGGAAGACCGCTCGCGCATGAACGTGCCTTTCACCCTGAAGGACGCGGCGCTCGACGGCGCGTTCCTGAAAGGCGCCGAGGAGCGCGGCATGGTGCAGCTCAAGGGCCACCGCTCGGTCGGCGGCATGCGCGCGTCGATCTACAATGCGATGCCGATCGAAGGCGTCCAGCAGCTCGTCGAATACATGAAAGACTTTGAAGCGCGTCATGCCTAAGGCGCGCCCCAAGAAATCCGAAATTCTCGTCATCAACAACGTCGCGCTGGTCGGGCTGCGGCGCTTTCCGCCCGAGCAGTACACGGTGGTGAAGGAGGGGACCGATCCGGACGCGATCGTGGTCCGCTCCCAGGACCTGCACCGCTACGAGTTCGGGCCGTCGCTGCGCGCGGTCGGCCGCGCCGGGGCGGGAGTCAACAACATCCCGGTGGCGGCTCTTTCCAAGCGCGGCATCCCGGTGTTCAACGCGCCCGGGGCCAACGCCAACGCGGTGAAGGAGCTGGTGCTGGCGGGGATGCTGATCGCGGCGAGAAATCTTGCGCCAGCCTTGGAGTTCATAAGAAAACTGGACGATAACGATTTGGAAGCGCGGGTAGAGGACGGCAAGAAGCAGTTCGCCGGCCTGGAGCTGCCCGGCCACACCTTGGGCGTGATCGGCCTGGGCAAGATCGGCAGCCTGGTCGCCGACGCCGCCATCCGCCTCGGCATGAGCGTGCAGGGCTACGATCCGCACATCACGGTCGAGGCGGCGTGGAGCCTGCCTTCGCAGGTGAAGCGCGCCGCGTCGATCGACGAGCTGATCAAGACGAGCCACTTCGTCACGCTCCACGTGCCGCTCGGCGAGAAAACGCGCAACCTCATCAACGGCAAGAACATCGAGCACTTCCGCCACGGCGCGGTGCTGCTCAATTTCTCGCGCGAAGGCATCGTCGCGGAGGACGCGGTGGTGAAGGGGCTGAAGAGCCACGGGCTCAAGTGGTACGTGACCGACTTCCCCACCGGCCCGCTGCTCGGCCATCCTGGCGTCATCGCCCTGCCGCACCTGGGCGCCTCGACCCGCGAGGCCGAGGACAACTGCGCCATCATGGTGGTCGACCAGGTGCGCGACTACCTGGAGCAGGGCAACCTGCAGAACGCGGTCAACTTTCCCGACGCCGCCATGCCGCGCGAGGCGCCTTTCAGGCTCGCCATCGCCAACGCCAACGTGCCCGACATGCTGAGCAGCATCTCGCACACGCTCGGCCGCCGTAAGATCAACATCCACAACATGCTGAACAAGTCGAAGGGGGAGATGGCGTACACGCTGGTCGACGCCGACAGCCCGGTGCCGAGCGAGGTGATCAAGGAGCTGGCCGCCCTGAACGGCGTGCTCGCGGTGCGCTATCTTCCCGTAGATGGCTGACGACCTCGACAAGATCCGCAGGGAGATCGACCGCCTCGACGACGAGCTTGCCGCGCTGATCGAGCGCCGCGCCGCGCAGGCGAAGAAAATCGGCGAGCTCAAGGCCGGCGCCGGGGCCTACCGCCCCGAGCGCGAGAGCCAGATCCTGCAGCGGGTCGCGAAGAGAAACGGCCTCCTCGGCGGGGAAAAGATGAGCGCGGTGTTCCGCGAGATCATCTCGGCCTGCCGCGGCCTGGAGGAGGCGATCCGCGTTTCCTACCTCGGGCCCGAGGGCACCTTCAGCGAGCAGGCGGTGCGCCGGCACTTCGGCGCCGCGGTCGACGCCGTGCCGGTCGCGTCGGTCGACGAGGCGTTCCGGCGCTGCGAGTCCGGCGCCGCCCAGTTCACGGTGGTGCCGGCCGAGAACTCCACCGAGGGCGTGGTCGGGCGCACGCTCGACCTCTTGGTCGTCACGCCGCTTCGCATCTGCGGCGAGATCGAGCTGCGCGTGCAACAGAATCTCCTTTCGCGCGAAAGCGATCTGAAGACGATCAAGCGCGTCTATTCGCACTCCCAGTCTCTGGCCCAGTGCAACGGCTGGCTCGCGCAGAACCTGCCGAGCGCCGAGCGCGTGCCGGTGGCGTCGAACGCCGAGGCGGCGCAGCGCGCCGCAAAGGAGCCCGGCGCCGCGGCGATCGCCGGCCGGGCCGCCGGCGAGCGCTACGGCCTCGACGCGCTCGCGCGCTCGATCGAGGACGACCCGAGCAACACCACGCGCTTCCTCGTGCTGGGCAACGTCGACCCGGCGCCGAGCGGCCGCGACCGCACCTCGCTCGTCATGTCGGCCGAGAACAAGCCCGGCGCGGTGCACGCGCTGCTCAGCCCGCTCGCGGCGCACGGCGTGAGCATGAGCCGCATCGAGTCGCGCCCGGCGCGCGCGCGCACCGCGCTCTGGGAATACCTCTTCTTCATCGACCTCGAAGGCCACCAGAAGGACGAGCGCGTGGCCGCGGCGCTCGCGGCATTGCGTTCGAAGGCACCTTATCTCAAGGTCCTCGGCTCCTATCCAGTCGCCGTGTCATAGGCATGCTCATCGATCCATGTGAACTTTCGCCGTCGTACGTGCGCTCTATCGCGCCGTACCAGCCCGGCAAGCCCATCTCCGAAGTCGCGCGCGAGCTCGGCCTCAAGGAGGAGAGCATCGTCAAGCTCGCCTCGAACGAGAACCCGCTCGGCACCGGCCCGCGCACGCGCGCCGCGATCGAGGCGGCGCTCGCCGAGGTGGCGCGCTATCCCGACGGCAACGGCTTCGAGCTGAAGCAGGCCCTGTCCCGGCGCTACGGGGTCGACCCGTCCTCGATCGTGCTCGGCAACGGCTCGAACGACGTCCTCGAGCTGGTGGCGGCGGCGTTCCTCGGGCCGGGCCGCGCCGCGGTGATGTCGCAGCACGCCTTCGCGGTCTATCCGCTCGCCACGCAGGCGCGCGGCGCGCGCTCGATCGTGGTGCCGGCGAAGAGCTTCGGCCACGACCTCGAGGCGATGGCGCGCGCGGTGGACGACGAGACCTACGTCGTGTGGGCGGCGAACCCCAACAACCCGACCGGGACGTTCGCGCGCCCCGACGAGCTCGACGCGTTCCTGCGCAAGGTGCCCGAGCGCGTCCTGATCGTGCTGGACGAGGCCTACAACGAGTACATCAGCCACGACCTGCGCGCCGACCCGGTGAAGTGGCTCAGGCGACATCCGAACCTCGTGGTCACCCGCACCTTCTCCAAGGCCTACGGGCTCGCCGGCCTGCGCGTGGGCTATGCGCTCGCCCATCCGTCGGTCGCCGACGTGATGAACCGCGTGCGCCAGCCGTTCAACGTGAACAGCATCGCGCTCGCCGCCGCGACCGCAGCGCTCGACGACATGGAGTTCGTCGCGCGCAGCTACGCGGTGAACCTGAGCGGCATGCGCCAGCTCGAAGAGGGCGCTCGCGGGCTCGGGCGCGACTGCATCCCGTCGTACGGCAACTTCCTCGCGGTTCACGTCGGCAAGGCAGGCGACATTTTCAAGCGGCTCCTGCGCCGCGGCGTGATCGTGCGCCCGGTCGGCGGCTACGGCCTGCCCGAGCACCTTCGCGTGACCGTCGGCACGGCGGCGGAGAACGACCGGTTCCTGGCTGCGCTCGCGGCAGCCCTGAAGGAATAGATTGTTCGAGCGCGTCGCCATCCTCGGCGTCGGCCTGATCGGCGGCTCGTTCGCGCTGGCGCTCAAGGAAGCGCGGGCCTGCGCTCACGTGGCGGGCGCGGGCCGCAACAACGCCAACCTCAAGCTCGCCCAGGAGCGCGGCATCATCGACTCGATCGCCGCCGACGCGGTCGCGGCGGCCCACGGCGCCGACCTGGTGCTCCTCGCCGCGCCGCTCGCCCAGTTTCCGAAGCTGTTCCGCGACATCGCGCCGGTGCTCGGGCCGAAAGCCATCGTCACCGACGGCGGCAGCACCAAGCGCGACGTCGTCGCGGCCGCGCGCGCCGCGCTCGGGAAAAAGGCCGGGCAGTTCGTGCCGGCGCATCCGATCGCGGGCGGCGAGAAAAGCGGCGCCGGCGCGGCGAGCGCGGAGCTCTTCCGCGGCAAGCGCGTGATCCTCACGCCTTTGCCTGAAAATCAGGAATCGGCGGTGCGGCGAGCTCACGAGGCCTGGTCGGCGTGCGGCGCGCAAGTGATGCGCATGGACCCCGAGGAGCACGACGCGATCCTCGGCGCCGTGAGCCACCTGCCGCACCTCCTCGCCTACGCGCTGGTGCACGAGTTCTGCGCTCGCGAGGACGCGCCCCGGCTGTTCGCGCTCGCCGGGGGCGGCTTCCGCGATTTCACGCGCATCGCCTCGAGCCACCCGGAGATGTGGCGCGACATCTGCCTCGCGAACCGCGACCGCCTGCTCGAGGAACTGAAAAAATATCACGCGGAGCTCGATGTGATCGGCAAGCTTCTGGAGTCCGCCGACGGCGCGGGGCTCGAGAAAGTGTTCGCCGAGGCGCGCGCGGCGCGCGAGCGATGGCTTCAATCGAGCTGAAGCCGCTGCGCCGCGCGAGCGGGACCGTTCGGCTGCCGGGCTCGAAGAGCATCTCCAACCGCGTGCTGCTGCTCGCCGCGCTGGCGCGGGGCGCGACCGAGATCGGCGGCCTGCTCGACGCCGACGACACGCGCGTGATGCAGGAAGCCCTGAAAAAACTGGGGGCCAGGTTCTCGGGGGCACGAGTCGAGGGCGTCGGCGGGCCTTTCCCGGTCAAGAAAGCGGATCTGTTCCTCGGCAACGCGGGAACCGCTTTTCGGCCGCTCACGGCGGCGCTCGCATTTTCGGGCGGCGTGTATCACCTGTCGGGCGTGGCCCGCATGCACGAGCGGCCGATCGCGGACCTCGTGGACGCGCTGCGCGGCATCGGCGCGCGCCTCGAGTATGCGGACAAGGAGGGGTTTCCTCCCCTGGCCATCCACCCGGGGAGCATCCGAAGCGAGAAGCTGCGGGTCAAAGGCGACGTGTCGTCGCAGTACCTCACCGCGCTGCTGATGGCGCTGCCGCTGACCGGGACGGACTCGACCGTGGAGGTGCAGGGCGAGCTCATCTCGAAGCCCTACGTCGAGATCACGCTCAACGTGATGCGCCGTTTCGGCATTGAAGTGACTCGGGAGCAGTGGCGGACCTTCCGGGTTCCGCACGGTGCATATCGCTCGCCGGGCAAGATCATGGTCGAGGGGGACGCTTCGTCCGCGTCCTACTTCCTCGCTGCCGGCGCCCTCGGCGGCGGGCCGGTGCGCGTCGAAGGCGTCGGGCGCGCGAGCATCCAGGGCGACGTGCGCTTCGCCGAGGTGCTGGAGCGCATGGGCGCCCAGGTTTCGCTCTTCGACGATGCAATAGAGATCCGGAATGAAAAAGCGGAGCTGAAGCCCATCGACATGGATCTGAATCACATTCCGGACGCGGCGATGACGGCGGCAGTGCTGGCGCTTTTCGCCGGCGGGCCGAGCACCCTGCGCAACATCGCGAGTTGGCGCGTGAAGGAAACCGATCGCCTCGCCGCCATGGCGACCGAGCTGCGCAAGCTCGGCGCCGAGGTCGAGGAGGGCGCTGATTTTCTGAGAATCGTTCCGCGTCCGGTTACGCCCGGGGTGAGAATCGATACTTATGACGATCACCGCATGGCGATGAGCTTCTCGCTCGTCGCGCTCGGCGGGGTGCCGGTGACGATCAACGACCCGCAGTGCGTCGCAAAGACCTTCCCGGACTATTTCAGCGTGTTCCAGAGCATCACTGCCTCATGAATCCTGGCGGCGTCCCGGTCATCGCGATCGACGGGCCCTCGGCCTCGGGGAAAGGGACGATCGCGAAGCGGGTGGCACAGGAGCTGGGCTTCCACTACCTGGAGAGCGGGGCGCTGTACCGGCTCGTCGGGCTGCTTGCGTTGCGGCAGGACCTGGAGGACGAAGCGCGCCTCGCCAAGGCGGCCGAGGAGATGGACGTCGAGTTCCTGGGCGACGAAATAATCCTGGAAGACCAAGAGGTTAGCCAACATATCCGGCACGAGGCGGTGGGCAACCGGGCCTCCGAGGTGGCGCGCATGCCGGCGGTGCGCCGGGCTCTGCTCGCCCGGCAGCGTGCATTCCGCCGCGCTCCCGGGCTGGTCGCCGACGGGCGCGACATCGGGACTGTTGTTTTTCCGGACGCCGCGCTCAAGATCTTCTTGACAGCGAGCCCGGAAGTGAGGGCCGAGCGGCGCTATAAGCAGTTGATAGAAAAAGGAATCAATGCTAATCTGCGCGCCCTTTCCCGTGATCTCGCGGAGCGGGACGCGCGCGATGCAAATCGCCCCGTCGCTCCGCTGGTTCCGGCGGCCGATTCGCAAGTGCTCGATTCGTCGGCACTTTCCATCGACGAAGTCGTCGAGCGCATCGTCGGCTGGTGGCGGGAGGGAAGCAGCATGGGTGGCCATCGCTGAACGGTGGCCGTGTGTTCAACGGGCCCGCGGGCGCAAGCCTGCGGTTTGAATAGGTTTTCCTTCCTTAATGGCAAGCATCTCCTCAGCACCGCAGTCCCAGAAGTCCTCACCCAAACCCGCTCAGGCCTCCGGCGGCGAATCGTTCGCCGCGCTGTTCGAAGAGAGTCTCAACCGCAAGGAGATGCGGGTGGGCGAGGTGATCACCGCCGAGGTCGTCAGCGTCGACGACAACTTCGTGGTGGTGAACGCGGGGCTGAAGTCCGAAAGCGTGATTCCGGTCGACGAGTTCCGCAACGACGCCGGCCAGGTCGAGGTCAAGCCGGGCGATTTCGTGAGCGTCTCCATCGAGGCACTCGAGGACGGGTTCGGCGCGACGCGCCTGTCGCGCGACAAGGCGAAGCGCATGGCCGCCTGGCTCGAGCTCGAGAAGGCGCTCGAGAGCGGCGAGAAGATCGAGGGCGTCATCACCGGCAAGGTGAAGGGCGGCCTCACCGTGATGGCGAAGGGCATCCGCGCCTTCCTCCCCGGCTCGCTCGTGGATCTGCGGCCGGTGAAGGACACCACGCCCTACGAGGGCAAGGCGATGCAGTTCAAGGTGATCAAGCTCGACCGCAAGCGGAACAACGTCGTGGTGTCGCGCCGCGCAGTGCTCGAGGAGACCGCGGGCGCCGAGCGCGAGCAGCTGCTCGCCTCGCTGCAGGAAGGCGCCACCGTCAAGGGCATCGTCAAGAACATCACCGACTACGGCGCGTTCGTCGACCTCGGCGGCATCGACGGCCTGCTCCACATCACCGACCTCGCGTGGCGGCGCGTGAAGCACCCCTCCGAGGTGCTGAACGTCGGCGACGAGGTCACCGCCAAGGTGCTCAAGTTCGACTCGGAGAAGAACCGCGTCTCGCTCGGCCTGAAGCAGCTCGGCGAGGATCCTTGGGTTGGGATCGGCAGAAGGTACCCCCAAGGGACCAGGTTGTTTGGAAAAGTGACCAATTTGACCGACTACGGCGCGTTCGTCGAGGTCGAGTCGGGCATCGAGGGCCTGGTGCACGTTTCGGAGATGGACTGGACCAACAAGAACGTGCATCCCTCCAAGGTGGTGCAGGTCGGCGACGAGGTCGAGGTGATGATCCTCGAGATCGACGAGGAGCGCCGCCGCATCTCGCTCGGCATGAAGCAGTGCATGCCCAACCCGTGGGAAGACTTCGCCCGCGAGTACAAGAAGGGCGACAAGGTGAAGGGCCAGATCAAGTCGATCACCGACTTCGGCGTGTTCGTGGGGCTGCCCGGCGGCATCGACGGCCTGGTGCATTTGAGCGACCTGTCCTGGTCCACCGCGGGCGAGGAGGCGGTGAAGAACTTCAAGAAGGGCGAGGAAGTGGAGGCGGTGGTGCTGTCGATCGACGTCGAGCGCGAGCGCATCTCGCTCGGCGTGAAGCAGCTCGAGGGCGACCCGTTCACCAACTTCATCGCCAGCCACGAGAAGAACAGCGTGGTGAGCGGCAAGGTGAAGTCGCTCGACGCGAAGGGCGCGGTGATCGACCTCGGCGGCGACGTCGAGGGGTACCTGCGCGCCTCCGAGTTCTCGCGCGACCGCATCGACGACCTGCGCGCGCACCTCAACGAGGGCGACACGGTGCAGGCCATGATCATCAACGTCGACCGCAAGAACCGCTCGATCAACGTCTCGGTGAAGGCGAAGGACCTCTCCGAGGAGACCGAGGCCATGAAGCAGCTGCGCACCGAGAACGCGGCGGCGAGCGCCGGCGCGACCAACCTCGGGGCGCTGCTGCGCGCGAAGCTCGACAAGGGCAACAACCCGCAGCAATAGCGAGGACACGAGCCAGGGACTGCCATGGAGGGGGGAAGAGTCGCCATGACGAAGTCGGAACTGATCGCGCGGCTGGCGCAACGCTACCCGCAGCTGGTGGCGAAGGACGCGGAATACGCGGTCAAGATGATTCTCGATGCGATGACCCAGGCGCTGCTCGCGGGTAATCGCATCGAGATCCGCGGCTTCGGCAGCTTCGGGCTGAACTACCGGCCGCCGCGCACCGGCCGCAACCCGAAGTCGGGCGAGAAGGTGCAGGTGCCGGAGAAGTACGTGCCCCACTTCAAGGCCGGCAAGGAGCTGCGCGAGCGCGTCGACCAGGCGACCGAGGAGGCCGCGGCGGCCGAGCCGCAGCGCGCCTCGCAGCCCGTCCGCTAAGGCGTCGAACCGGGCGGCATGCGTATCGTCACCTGGACGATCCGCCTCCTGGTTTTCGTGCTGCTGGTCGCGTTCGGGGCGAAGAACGCCGACCCCGTGACGCTGCACTTCTACTTCGACCTGTCCTACCAGACGCCGCTGATCCTCGCGCTCTTCGGCGCCTTCGCCGCGGGCGCGTTCTTCGGCGTGCTGTCGCTCCTCGGGCGCGTGCTGCGCCAGCGGCGCGAGATCTCGTTCCTCAGGCGCAAGAGCGCCGGGGTCGACCCTGTGCCGCCGGCCATGCCGCCGATGCTCTAGCCATGGAATTCGAATACTGGTGGCTGCTCGGCTTCCCTCTCTTCTTCGGCCTGGGCTGGATCGCGGCGCGCATCGACATCCGGCAGATCGTGTCCGAGTCGCGCGCGCTGCCGAGCTCCTACTTCAAGGGGCTCAACTTCCTCCTGAACGAGCAGCCCGACAAGGCGATCGAGGCGTTCATCGAGGTGGTGAAGGTCGACCCCGAGACGATCGAGCTGCATTTCGCGCTGGGGAGCCTGTTCCGGCGCCGCGGCGAGTACGACCGCGCCATCCGCATGCACCAGAACCTGGCCGAGCGCCCGGGCCTGGGCGCCGACCAGAAGCTGATCGCGCTCGCCGAGCTCGGCCAGGACTACCTCAAGGCCGGAATCCTGGATCGCGCCGAAGACGTGTTCCGCAAGCTCGAGAAGAGCCCCCAGGCCGCCGCGGCGCGCCGCCACCTGCTCGAGATCTACGAGCAGGAGAAGGACTGGGATCGCGCCATCGAGATGACCAAGCTGGTGCAGCCCGATCCGCGCGACCTCGCCCAGTACTACTGCGAGCTCGCCGCCGCCGACTCGGCCGAATCGCGGCCGGACGCCGCGCGCCGGCACCTCGAGGCCGCGCTGGAGGCGAACCGCAAGTGCGTGCGCGCGAGCCTGCTGCTCGGCGACCTCGACAAGACCCAGGGCGACCTGGACCAGGCGATGGAGCACTGGAAGCGCGTCGAGTCGCAGAACCCGGCGTACCTCGCGCTCGTCGCGCAGCGCCTGCTCGACGCCTACCGCGAGGCCGGACGCGAGGAGGAGGGACTCACGCTCCTCACCGGCTACCTCGAGCGCTATCCGTCGCTCGACCTGCTCGACACCGTGTTCCAGCACACCCTGGAGACGAAGGGGCCCGAGCAGGCCTATGCCCTGGTGCGCGACGAGCTCAAGCGCAACCCGACGCTCCTCGGCCTGGACCGCCTGCTCGAGGCGCAGATCATCGCCGCGGGCTCGCCCGACAAGCGCAGGGACCTGGAGCTGGTGCGCAGCCTGGTGCACGGGCACACCCGGCGCCTAGCGCGCTATCGCTGCGAGACCTGCGGCTTCAAGGCGCGCCAGTTCCACTGGCGCTGCCCGGCCTGCGGCGGCTGGGAGACCTATCCCCCGCGCAGAACAGAGGAGTTTGATCTAACGCCATGAATGTGACTGTCGTAGGAACCGGATACGTCGGCCTGGTCACCGGCGCCTGCCTCGCCGACGCCGGCAATTCGGTGTTCTGCCTGGACCTCGACGCGCGCAAGATCGGCATGCTGAACGAGGGCAAGATCCCGATCTTCGAGCCCGGGCTGGAGGCGATCGTCCAGCGAAACGAGCGCGCCGGGCGGCTCGTCTTCTCGACCGACGTCGCCGCGAGCGTGGCGCACGGCGAGCTGCAGGTCATCGCGGTCGGCACGCCGCCGGGCGAGGACGGCTCGGCCGACCTGCAGCACGTGGTCGCGGCGGCGCGCTCGATCGGCCGGCACATGCAGGCCTACAAGGTCGTCGCCACCAAATCCACCGTGCCCGTGGGCACCGCCGACAAAGTAAGAAGTGCAATTTCGGAAGAGCTTTCCCTGAGGGAAGCGAAAGTCGACTTCTCCGTGGTGTCGAACCCCGAGTTCCTCAAGGAGGGCGCGGCGGTCGAGGACTTCATGCGGCCCGACCGGGTGGTCGTGGGCGCCGACGACGAGCGCGCCATCGCGATGCTGCGCCAGCTCTACGCGCCGTTCCAGCGCAACCACGACCGCATCATGGTGATGGGCGTGCGTTCGGCCGAGCTCACCAAGTACGCCGCCAACGGCATGCTCGCCACGCGCATCTCGTTCATGAACGAGCTCGCCAATCTCGCCGAGGCGATCGGCGCCGACATCGAGGAGGTGCGCCGGGGCATCGGCTCCGATCCGCGCATCGGCTACCAGTTCCTCTATCCCGGCGCCGGCTTCGGCGGCTCGTGCTTTCCCAAAGACGTGAAGGCGCTGCAGCGGACCGCCACCGAGGTGGGCAAGCCGCTGCGGGTGATCAACGCGGTCGAGGCGGTCAACGACGCGCAGAAGCACGTGCTCGCGGCGAAGGTCGCCCGCAAGTTCGGCGCCAACCTCCACGGCAAGACCTTCGCGCTCTGGGGGCTGGCGTTCAAGGCGAACACCGACGACATGCGCGAGGCGGCGAGCCGCACGGTCATCGCCGACCTCACCGGCGCGGGCGCCTCGCTGCGTGCCTACGACCCCGCCGCGGGGCAGGAGGCCAAGGCGATCTTCAAGGGAAGCAAGACGGTGACGATCGTCGATTCCGCGTCCGCGGCGCTCGACGGCGCCGACGCGCTGATCGTGGTCACCGAGTGGCAGGAATTCCGCAGCCCCGACTTCGCCGCGATCAAGGCGAAGCTCTCGACGCCGGCGATCTTCGACGGCCGCAACCTCTACGACCCGAAGGTATTGAAGGGGCTCGGCTTCGAATACTTCCCCGTGGGGAGGAAAACATAGATACCTCGAAGGCGCGGGTGCTGGTGGTCGGCGACGTGATGCTCGACCGCTACTGGTTCGGGGAAGTGTCGCGCATCTCGCCCGAAGCACCGGTGCCGGTGGTGCTCATCGGACGCGAGGAGCAGAGGCTCGGCGGCGCCGCCAACGTGGCCTGGAACTGCAAGGCGCTTGGCGCGCACACGCGCCTGCTCTCGGTAGTCGGGCGCGACGAGCCCGGCGCCCAGCTCGAGAAACTGATCCAGAAGCAGGGCATCGAGGCGAGCCTGCACCGCGACGCGAAGCTCGACACCACGCAGAAGCTGCGCGTGATCGGGCGCAAGCAGCAGCTGCTGCGCATCGACTTCGAGAA
This sequence comes from Burkholderiales bacterium, assembly GCA_036406675.1. Lineage (GTDB taxonomy): Bacteria > Pseudomonadota > Gammaproteobacteria > Burkholderiales > SG8-39 > SCGC-AG-212-J23. The sequence continues at coordinate 28,378 of DASXAO010000145.1, read as the reverse complement.
GCCGCCTTCGCGGGAGGTGCTCGCGGCCAAGCTCGAGGAATTCAAGAAGGCGCTCGCCGAGTGCGACGTGGTGATCCTCTCCGACTACGGCAAGGGCGGCCTCACGCACATCACCGAGATGGTCCGCGCGGCGCGGAAAGCGGGCAGGCGCGTGCTCGCCGACCCGAAGGGCGACGATTACTCTCGCTACAAGGGCGTGAGCGTGATCACCCCGAACCTCGACGAGCTTCGCCGGGTGGTCGGGACCTGGAAGGACGAGAAGGACCTCAAGGGGCGCGCCCAGGCGATGCGCGAGAAGCTCGGACTGGAAGCCCTGCTCCTCACCCGCGGCGAACATGGAATGACCTTGTTTACCAAGAGCAAAACCATAACGATCCCGGCGGTGGCGCGCGAGGCCGAGGTGTTCGACGTGACCGGTGCCGGCGACACCGTGATCGCGACCCTCGCCGTCATGCTGGCGGCCGGAGCCGGCATGGAAGCCGCGATGCGCACCGCCAACCGCGCCGCGGGCATAGTCGTGGGTAAACTCGGAACCGCGGTCGCGACCCACGCGGAGCTTTTCGGCGAGCAGCGCAGGCGGGCGCAGGACAGGCCGAATACGGACGGGAAAGTCTAGCCATGTACTACGTAGTCACGGGGGCCGCCGGGTTCATCGGCTCGAGGATCGTCGAGGCGCTGAACCGCGCCGGCGTCACCGACGTCGTTGCCGTCGACAACTTGAGCCGCTCGGCCAAGGTGGCGAACCTCACGCGGCTCGAGATCGCGGATTTCCTCGACAAGGGCGAGTTCCTGCAGCGCCTGGACAGCTTCGACGGCGCGGTGGAGGCGGTGCTGCACCAGGGCGCGTGCTCCGACACCATGGAGCTCGACGGGCGCTACATGATGGAGAACAACTACCGCTACTCGAAGACGCTGCTCGACTGGTGCCAGGAGGCCGAGATCCCGCTCCTGTACGCCTCGTCGGCGTCGGTCTACGGCGCGGGCGCCGAGTTCCGCGAAGAGCGCGCCTGCGAGCGCCCGCTCAACGTCTATGGGTACTCCAAGTTCCTGTTCGACCAGCTGGTGCGCCGCGCGCTGCCGGGAAAGACCGCGCAGATCGCGGGCTTCCGCTACTTCAACGTCTACGGGCCGAACGAGGCGCACAAGGGGCGCATGGCCTCGGTCGCGTTCCACGCCTACAACCAGCTCGTCGCCACCGGCAAGGTCCAGCTCTTCGAGGGCTCGGCCGGCTACGGCAACGGCGAGCAGCGCCGCGACTTCGTGCACGTCGACGACGTGGTCGACGTGAACCTCTGGTTCCTCGAGCACCGCGAGGTGTCGGGCATCTTCAACTGCGGCAGCGGACGCGCGCAGACCTTCAACCAGCTCGCCGCCGCGGCCATCAACTCGGTGCAGGGCACCGACCACACCGCGCGCGAGCTGGCGCAGCGCGGCTTCATCGAGTACATCCCGTTCCCGGAGGGCCTCAGGGCGCGCTACCAGAGCTTCACCGAGGCCGACCTGTCGCGGCTGCGCGCGGCGGGCTACCGCGGGGAGTTCAAGAGCGTCGAGCACGGCGTCGCCTCGTACGTGAACGAGCTGCGGCGCGCCTAGCCATGGCGAGGCGGCGGGCATGGCGATGAAGCGCACGATCGAGGATTTCATCGGCAACACGCCGCTCGTCCGGCTGCAGCGCCTGCCGGACCCGGACCGCAATGCCGTGCTGGTGAAGCTCGAGGGCAACAATCCCGCCGGCTCGGTGAAGGACCGGCCGGCGATCTCCATGATCCGCCATGCCGAGGCGCGCGGCGAGATCAAGCCGGGCGATACCCTGATCGAGCCGACCTCCGGCAACACCGGCATCGCGCTCGCGATGGCCGCGGCGATCCGCGGCTACCGCATGGTCCTCATCATGCCCGAGCATCTTTCGGCCGAGCGCCGCCAGACGATGCGCGCCTACGGCGCCGAGATCGTCCTCACCCCGCAGAAGGGCGGCATGGAGGGCGCGCGCGACCTCGCCGAGAGGATGGTGCGCGAGGGCAAGGGCACGATGCTCGACCAGTTCGCCAACCCCGACAACCCGCGCGTGCACTACGAGACCACCGGGCCCGAGATCTGGCGCGACACCGAGGGCAAGATCACGCACTTCGTCTCGAGCATGGGCACGACCGGCACCATCATGGGCTGCTCGCGCTTCTTCAAGGAGAAGAAGCGCTCGATCCAGGTCATCGGCTGCCAGCCCGAGGAAGGCTCGCAGATTCCCGGCATCCGCAAGTGGCCCGAAGCCTACCTGCCGAAGATCTACGAGCGCGCGCGCGTCGACCGGCTGGAGTACGTGAGCCAGGCCGACGCCGAGGAGACCACGCGCCGCCTGGCGCGCGAGGAGGGCATCTTCGCCGGCATCTCCTCGGGCGGCGCGGTGCACGTCGCGCTGCGCCTCGCAAGAGAGCTCAAGCACGCGGTGATCGTGGCGATCATCTGCGACCGCGGCGATCGTTACCTCTCCACTGGAGTGTTTCCTGACTAGAACAAAATGGGGTCAGATCAACTTTTCATGACCCCAATCCTGGCGTTCGACATCGAGACGATCCCCGACTGCGAGGGCATCCGCAGGGTGCACGGCCTGCCGGCGGAGCTTCCCGACCGCGACGTGGCGGAGGTCGCGTTCCAGAAGCGGCGCGCGCAGAGCGGCGGGGCGAGCGACTTCCTGCCGGTGCACCTGCAGCGCGTGGTCGTCATCTCCTGCGTGCTGCGGAACGACGAGGGCCTGCGCGTGTTCTCGATCGGCGAGCCGGAGTCGGGCGAGGCCGCCGCGATCCAGCGTTTCTTCGACGGGCTGAACAAGTACGTTCCCCAGCTCGTGACCTGGAACGGGCGCAGCTTCGACCTGCCGGTGCTGGTGAACCGCGGGCTGATCCACGGCGTGTCGGCGCAGTGCTTCTGGGACACCGGCGACGACAACAAGTACAACAACTACATCAACCGCTTCCACGAGCGCCACTGCGACCTGATGGACGTGCTGTCGATGTACGGCGGGCGCGGCGCGCCGCTCGACGAGCTCGCGCGCCTGGCGGGGTTCCCGGGCAAGCTCGGCGTCGGCGGCGGCGGCGTCTGGGACAGCTACCTCGCGGGCGGGATCGAGGCCATCCGCAACTACTGCGAAGCCGACACCGTCAACACCTACCTCCTCTACCTGCGCTTCCAGCTCATGCGCTGCGGCTACACCCCGGAGCGCTACCAGTCCGAGCTCGCCCTCGTGAGGAGCACGCTCGAGAAGCGCGCCGAGCCGCACTGGCGCGAGTTCCTGTCGCTCTGGAAGTGAACCTGCGCATCGATTCGCTGGACGCCGAGGGACGCGGCGTCGCCCGCAACGCCGAAGGCAAGGTGGTGTTCGTCGAGGGCGCGCTCCCCGGCGAGGAAGTCGATTTCCAGGTCCTGCGCAAGAAGTCCTCGTTCGAGATCGGCCGCCTCACCCGGGTTCTGGGCGGCTCCTCCAGCCGGCAGACGCCGCGCTGCCCGCATTTCGGCGTGTGCGGCGGCTGCAGCCTGCAGCACACGGACGCGCGCACCCAGATGGCCGCGAAGCAGCGCTGGCTCGAGGAGAACCTCGCGCGCATCGGCAAGGTGGCGCCGGAAACCATGCTGCCGATCGTGTACGGCGAGGACTGGCACTACCGCCGGCGAGCCCGGCTCGGCGCGCGCTACGTCCCGAAAAAAGGCGGCGCGATGGTCGGATTCCGGGAGAAGCGCTCGAGCTACATCACCGACATGCGCGAGTGCCACGTGCTTCCGCCCCGCTTGAGCGGCCTGATCCTGCCCTTGCGCGAGCTGGTCGAGCAACTGAGCATTCGCGCGCGGCTTCCGCAGATCGAGGTGGCGGTGGGCGACAACGCCACCGTGCTGGTGATCCGCCATCTGGATCCGCTCACCGACGAAGACCGCTCTCTGATGAGGCGCTTCGCGGAAGCCCATGCGGTTCACCTGTGGCTGCAGCCGGGCGGGCCGGACACGGCGCAGGCCTTTCATCCCCCGCTAAGCGAGCTCTACTACGACCTGCCGGAGTTCGGCCTGCGGCTCGGCTTCCGGCCGACCGACTTCACGCAGGTGAACCACGGCGTCAACCGGGTGCTGGTGTCGCGCGCAGTGCGGCTGCTCGACCCGCGGCCGGGCGAGCGCGTCGCCGACCTCTTCTGCGGCATCGGCAACTTCTCGCTGCCGCTCGCGAGCCGCGGCGCCGACGTGATCGGCTTCGAGGGCAGCCGCGAGCTCGTCGAGCGCGCGCGGCAGAACGCGGCCCGGAACGGCCTCGCGGCTCAATTCGAGGTCATGAACCTGTTCGAGCCGCAGCTCGCCCTCTACGCGCCGATCGACAAGCTGCTGATCGATCCGCCGCGCGAAGGCGCGGTCGAGATCGTAAAAGCGCTGCCGGCGGCTTGGCCGCGGCGCATCGTCTACGTCTCCTGCGACCCGGCGACGCTTGCGCGCGACGCCGGCGTGCTGGTGCATGCGAAGGGTTTTCGCCTCGCGGCCGCCGGCGTGGTGAACATGTTCCCGCACACCGCGCACGTCGAGAGCGTCGCGCTCTTCGAACGTTGAGCGGTTAGGAGTATCCTTTCGTGGATATGCAGGCCGCCTCTCCCGACCCACGGGCGCTCTCGAAAGTGCGCGACGCGCTGCTGCGGCTCTACGGCGAGGCGCGGGACATGGGCGAGCACCAGGTGGCGTACCACGCGCTGGCCGGCGTGCTGCACGCGGCGGAAAGCCTGCGGCAGCCCGAGGTCCTCGATCAGGTCGCGGCGCTCTCGCGCGAGCACTGCAAGCGCATCGACCAGAACGAGCCGCAGCATCCGCTTTCCTCCCAGTCGGCGTCGAGCCGGGGCCACCAGAGCATCTTCGAGCAGCTTGCCGCCACCTGCGCCGCGGTGCGCGTGCGGCTCAAGGCCGAAGACCTGATCCGAAAATGAGTCCGGAGTTGAGCCCGGAATAAAGAAGGGCGCCCGAGGGCGCCCTTCTCATGCTGCCGCTGGGTGCCGGGCTAGTCCCGGTCGCCGCTCAGCGCGAGGAGAATCTGCAGCAGGCTCGAGAAGATGTTGATCAGGCTGAGGTACACGCCCGTCGTCGCCATGACGTAGTTGGTCTCGCCGCCGCGCACGATGCGGTTCAGGTCGTAGAGCAGGAAGAGCGAGAACACCACGATGACCAGCGTGGAGATCGTCAGCGCGAGCGCCGGGATCTGGAAGAACATGTTGGCGAGCGCGGCGACGAGCAGCGCCACCATGCCGACGAACAGGAACTTGCCCATGAAGCTGAAGTCGCGCTTGGTGGTCGTCGCGATCGTGCCCATCGCCAGGAAGATGGCGCCGGTTCCGACCGCCGCGTAGCCGACGAGCTGCATGCCGTTGCGCATCGACAGCGCCACGTTGAGCAGCGGCCCGAGGAACAGTCCCATCAGGCCGGTCATGAGGAGCAGCAGCGCCACGCCGATGCCGCTGTTGCGGTAGTGCGCGATGCCGAACTGCAGGCCGATGACCGAGGCAAGCATGAGCACGACCGAGATGACCGGGCTCGCCATCATGGCCGGGGCGAGCTGGATCCCGAGGGCGGCGCCGATCACCGTCGGCACCATGGTCAGCGCGAGAAGCAGGTAAGTGTTGCGCAGAACCCGCTGGGCGGAATCGGCCGGCCGCGCATAGTCCTGCGCCGCCGCGTAATTCCCGCGGAAATCCTGGTTATCGGTTCGAATGGGCTTTAGTTCCATTTTGGGTAGGGCCTCCTGCGCATAAGACTACCAAACCTGTCCGGAGTTTCAACGGCTTAGCATGCGACCAGGCTAATCTGCGGACGCTACCGTGGGATTTCAAGGGCTTGGCGCGCAAAGATGCGGCGCCACGTCGGAACGAAGCTTGCGTGAGTTGTCCCTACTCAGCCCGGTAACAAAGGAGATTCCCCATGCTGCTTTCTCTCCGTTTGCCTCTCTTGCTCGCCGCGAGCCTCGCTGCATTTCCCGCGCTTTCCCAAGTCGGCGGTGCCGCGGGTGGTGCCGGGGCCGCCGCGCCCGGCGCAGCGGCCGCGACCCCTGGCGGCATCGTCGGTACGACGCCCGGCGCGGTGACCACGACTCCGGGAATCGGGACCACGTCGCCGACGACGCCGGGCGTACAGACCATCTCGCCTTTCGCGACCACGCCGACGCCGAGCATCACCGGCACGCCACCGAGCCCGGTGGGCAGCACCATCGGCTCGACGCCCACCATCGGGGGCAGCGCGAGCACCGGCAGCAGCGTCGTCGGCTCGACCCCGGGTATCCCGCCCGCGGCGACACCCTCGAATTCGCCGTTCTCCACCACGGCGCCGCAGTCGACGACGATCCCTTCGACCACGGTCCCTTCGACCACGGTCCCTTCAACCACCGTGCCCTCGACCACGATCTCGCCCTCGACGACGCGCATCTGCCCGAACGGCATGACGACCTGCTAGGCTGCCCGCCTACTTCGAGGAGGGCGCGGGCCGCGCGGCTACACCGGAATCGAACGCTCGCTGGTCGATCTCCAGGATCTGCGCGTTCTGCACGGTCGTGGCCGCGCCGGTCCTGGCATCCTTGAATTGGATTGCGCCACCCTTCCGCGCGAAATCTCCGGTGTAGTACTCCCTTCCGGTATCGAGGTCCGTCACCTTGAAGTAAGTCGCGGTGCACGCCGCGGCCAACAGGAGCAGCGGGAGCAGCGCCAGCACGGCCAATTCTTTCCGCATCGCCATGATCGGATTCTTCCCAATGGCAAGAAGCCTAAAATACCAGCCATCGGAGAGTTGGCAGAGTGGTCGAATGCGGCGGTCTTGAAAACCGCTAGCCCGGAAGGGCTCGGGGGTTCGAATCCCTCACTCTCCGCCACCACCGGGCGGCGTTACCCTCTCGTCGCCGTCTGCTCGAGCTCTACGCCCAGGGAAATGAGGTTGGTCACGCGCTTCTCGAGGTCTTCCTCGATTCGCCTGGTCTCGGTGAGGTCCTGGATCAGGATCACGGCGCCGACGATCCTGCCGTCGAGGCCGCGAAGCGGAGACGCGGACGCCACGATCGTTTTTTGAGTTCCGTTGAACCGCCGGATCTGCACGGGCTGGTTGTGCGTGCTTAGACCTTGCTTCAGCGCCCGCTCGAGGGGGCCCTCGTGGTTCTTGAGCATCTTGCCGGCGGTGTCCCACCACCCGAGCAGCTCGCCGTAGGAATCGGGCTCGGTCGAGTCCGTGTTTAGGATGCGGGACACCTCTTCGGTGCTTTGGCAGATGCGGCCGTCGGGATCGGCGATCAGCACGCCGACGGGCAGGCTTTCGAGCACGCTTGAGAGCTTGCGACCGACCCGGAGAAGCTCCTCGGATTCCCGCAGGTGCAGCTCCCTTTCCTTGAGGAAGTCGGCTTTCAGCCTGAACGACGAATACACCGCGACCTTCAACTTGAGGATGTCCGGATCGAAGGGCTTGGTGAAGTAATCGATGCCGCCGACCTCGTAGCCTTTCTTGATCCAGGGATTCTCGGTGAAGATCGCCGTGATGAAGATGATGGGAAGATCCTTGTGGGCGTGCATCTGCTTGATGCGCGCGGCGGTTTCGAAGCCGTCCATGCCGGGCATCTGCACATCCATCAGCACGAGGTCGATGTCCCGGCGCTTTTCCAGAATGTCGATCGCCTCCTCGCCGGACTCCGCGGAGACCACGGTGTAGTCGGTGTAGAGAAGTCCGTCGAGCGCGACCAGGTTGGCTCGCTTGTCGTCGACGGCGAGGATGTTCGCCTTGCGTGGCATACCTTTGTCCGGCGTGCGCAAACGCCGTGCCCATGTTGGGCTTTGTAGCTGATTCGACGACGGACCGTCGAATCGCCGCTACTTGGCTACTCGGCTTTCATTTCAAGCATCTGGGCCAATGTCGCGCGCTCGCCACAGGGTAGGAATTTTCGTTCACGAGGAAGCATGCTTTCGCAATATTGTCCCGGACGCCATGCCTCCACGCGATCTCGATCGAGCCCAGGCCGTTTACGCGGCACTCGTGACCTTGTTCATCCAGGAGCACGGCGGGACGAGCAATCCCACCGCACTTTCGCGCGTGGATGCTTTGTGCGCCGTCGGCGAAGAGGCTATTGACGATGTGAGTGGCCGCGTTGCAATCCGCGGCATAAAGAGCCTTGCAACTTTGCTCTATTCCGGTGACAGCCTCAATGAAATCGAGATCGGGGGCCTGCGCGGAGTTCCGGCGATTCGTCTTCAGATAGCCAACGAGCTCGGCGCGTTCCGCGGCCGCATCGAGATGCTGGAGGCGCGCAAGCCATCGCGCCCCGAGATTCCCGCCATCGAGGCGAAGAGCATGCGGGTCCTGGTCGTGGAAGACAACCGGGATTCGGCCGAATCTCTGAAGCGGCTGCTCGCGCTTTGCGGCTACGAGGTCACCCTCGCCGAAACTGCCATGGAGGGCTTCGAGGCGGCAACGCGCGAGCAGCCGCACGTCGTCCTGTGCGACATCGGGCTGCCGGACTCCGACGGATACTGCCTCGCAGAAGCGCTGCAGAAGCATCCGGTCACGTCGACCGCGCGCCTGATCGCCGTTACCGCGTATTCGAAGGATGAGGACAGGGAGCGTTCCAAAAAGGCTGGCTTTCTCATGCACCTGGTTAAGCCGGTCAGCCCTGGGACCATTCTCAAAGTCCTCGAGGACAGCAAATTGGTCAATCGCTAGGGTGGCATTTGCCGCGAGTTCTAGCCTGAATGCACTACAGGGGACTGTCACCACAAGACGACAAACCGCTGATTGTATTGACACCCCTTCGTCGGTCGCGGAACGTCGCTGCTCAGACTGAGAGGTGCTGAGTGGAGCGAACTGGATTCCAGCTGACGAAGAGGCGCGATAACGTGAGCGCCTATCGGCAATTCTTTGGCACCGCTCCGCGCGTCCCACTGCAATGGAAGGACAGATTAAGACTCGTTTGGGATCGCGCGCTCGCGGATAAGAGGGCTCACAAGCGATAGGCGATCCAGAGGTTTCGCAGCAATTAGCGCGCTTTGCCTGATTCGCCTCGTACGAGCACGAGTAGCTTGTCGAGATCGTACGGTTTGGTAACGTGATGCTCGCATCCGGCCTCGCGTGACTTGGCGCGATCGACTGCCGAACCGTAGCCGGTGACGGCGATGATTCTGGAGCCCTCCATACCCGGCTGCAATTTCAGCCATCTACAGACTTCATAGCCGTTCGCTCCGGGTAGGCCCAGATCCAGAAGCACGACCTCCGGTTGAAACTTCTCGGCGATTTCCATCGCGGCGTACCCGTTGATCGCATATTCCACCGTGTGCCCCTCGAAACGGAGAAGCGCCACGAGCGTGTGAAGCGAGTCCAGGTTGTCTTCCACCACCAGGACGCGATGCGTTACCTTTTTTGCGTCAGCAGATCCGCCCCGGTCGCTTTCCTTGGGGCCAGCCGGTTTTGGGGGGAGACCAAGGAACACCCGGCGGCCGGCGGGCAGGTTATGTGTTCGGAGTCCCATACCTCTTCCGAAGCGGCGAATTGACAGGCCGTGGACGGGCACCCGGTTCTTGAAGTGCATCGACTCACCGCCGCCTTCGAATCGACCCGCAGCAAGAATCCGGGCGGCGAGCGGCTGGGCGGTCTCGTCGATGCTGAGTTCAAAGATTCGGGCGCGCACCTCGTTTTTTTGTTGGGGTGGCATTGCGGGCCGCCCTCCTGGAGACTCCTCCCGAGCCAATGATCTCTACTCTCTCGTAGCGCCGCTAGTCGTTGAAACTGTGATTTTCAGACAGGCACTGGCGGTAACACGGCACAGCGGTTGCTTGGATTTGGGGCTCTATTGATCGCGGGACCTAGCTCTGGCGGACGTACCACAAATCGGGCAACCATCCCGCGCGCCTGGTGGAAGCTGGCTCTGGCGGGGCTCCTCCTCGCCGCGCTCGCCGCCGCGTGGCGCTTCACGCCGCTCTACGATTACCTGACCGGAGAGCGTTTGCGCGACTGGGCGCGGCTGGTGCGCGAGACGCCGTGGGCGCCGGTCGTCTTGGTGCTCGCGTACACGCCGGCGGCGTTCCTCCTCTTCCCGCGGCCGGTGCTGACCCTCGTCGCGGTGATCGCGTTCGGCCGATGGCTTGGCTTCGCCTACGCGATGGCGGGGATCCTGCTCTCCGCGTTCGCCGCGTTCTACGTCGGCCGCCTGCTGCCACCGTCGACGATGCGCCGCTATGGCGGGCCTTACTACGAGCCGGCGAAGCGGGCGCTCCAGCGCCACGGCCTCGTGGCGGTGTTCGTCATGCGCATCCTGCCCACCGCGCCGCACGCCGTCGCGAGCGCGCTGGCGGGCGCGCTGCGCGTCAAGGCCTGGCACTTCGGCGTGGGCACGTTTTCCGGCATGCTGCCCGGCGTGCTCGCCGCGACGGTCTTCGGCGGCGAGATCGCCAGCGCGCTCGAGGAGCCCTCCAAGGTGAGCTACTGGCTCGCGGGCGCGGCGCTCGTCGTGCTCGCCGCTTCGATGTGGTGGCTGCGCCGCTGGGCGAAGCGCCACGGCAGCTTATGATGCGGGAAGGATGAAAATCGTCGCCGCGCTTCTCATAGCGTTTTTTGCAGTGGCCTGCACCGGAGCTTCGGCGCAGGGCTTCCCGTCGCGCACGGTCGTGCTCGTGGTGCCCTTCACCCCGGCCACGGGGATCGACATCCTCGCGCGCGCGATCGCGCCGAAGCTCTCCGAGCGCTGGAAGCAGCCGGTCGTGGTCGACAACAAGCCCGGCGCGAGCGGGAACATCGGCACCGACTTCGTCGCCAAGGCGGCGCCCGACGGCTACACGCTGATGGTGACGGTCAACACCTACACGATCACGCCGGCGCTCTTCAAGAACCTGCCCTACGACCCGGTCGAGGATCTCGCCCCGATAGGCAAGATCGCGCTCGCGACGTACACCTTCGCGGTCAATCCGAGCGTCTTTCCCGCGCACGACATGAAGGAAGCCGTCGCGCTCATCCGCGCCCATCCAGGCAAGTACTTCTTCGCGTCGCCGGGGAGCGGTACCCCGCACCACGTCGGCATGGAGCTCATCAAGCAGCGCCTAGGGCTCGAGGTGACGCATGTCCCCTACAAGGGCTTTGCCGGCGCGATGACCGACCTCGTCGGCGGACAGGTCCAGATGATGTTCACCCTCATCCACTCTTCCATTCCGTATGTCCGCGCGGGCAAGCTCCGCGCGCTCGCGGTGACCGGCGCCGCGCGCTCGCCCCAGTATCCCGAGGCGCCGACGTTTCGCGAGCAGGGCATCGACTTCATGGACGACGTCGACGCCTGGTATGCCGTCATGGCGCCGGGCCAGACGCCCGCCGCGCTGGTCGCGCGGCTGAACGCCGACGTGAATGCCGTCATGGCGCTTCCCGACGTGCGGGAGCAGCTCGTCAGGCAGGGATTGATTCCCGTAACCAGCACGCCGGGCGAGCTTGCCGCGCTGATCAGGACGGACCTCGTGCGCTGGAGCAAGGTTGTGAAGGACGCGAACATCAAGGTGGACTGAAGGAATCGGAGGCAAACGAAGTGTTGCGATGGCTGGTATTGCTCCTTGTCTTTTCCGCAGCGCCCACGCTGTCGGCGCAGGACTGGCCCGCCAAGCCGGTGCGGATCATCGTGCCGTTTCCGCCCGGCGGCAGCGCGGACCTGCTGCCGCGCATCGTGGGCGAGAAGCTCACCGAGAAATTCGGCCAGCCGGTGATCGTGGACAACCGCCCCGGCGCCGCGGGCAACATCGGCGCGACGGCGGTGTTCCAGGCCGAGCCGGATGGCTACACGCTGCTCTCGGCGCCGCCGCCGCCGCTCGTGATCAACCGGCTGCTCTATCCGAAGCTCGCCTTCGACTCGACCAAATTCGTCGCGATCAGCGTGATCGCCGCCATCCCGAACGTACTGCTGGTGAACCCGAAGCTACCGGTGTCTTCCGTGGCCGAGCTGATCGCATTCGCCAAGGCAAATCCCGGCAAGCTCAACTATTCCTCACAGGGCAACGGCACGACGTCGCACCTGACCGCGGAGCTCTTCAAGAGCATGGCGGGCGGGCTGCGCATTGCGCATGTGCCGTACAAGGGCACCGCACCGGCGCTGGCCGCGCTCGTGGCGGGCGAGGTCGACATGATGTGCGACAACCTCGGCGTGTCGCTCCCGCACGTGAAAGCCGGGCGCATCAAGGCGCTGGCGGTGGCAAGCGCGAAGCGCGTCCCCTCGCTGCCCGACGTGCCGGCGCTAGCCGAATCGCTTCCCGGTTTCGAGGCCGTGGCCTGGTTCGGAATAGTGGGTCCGCCGGGCTTGCCGGCGCCGATCGCCCAGAAAGTCTCGGCCGGCGTGGCCGAAGCGCTGCGCGACGCCGACGTTCGGTCCAGGCTGGCCGCCCTTTCCGCGGAACCGATGGGATTCACTCCGGCGCAGACCGCCGCCTACATGCGCGAGGAAACGGAACGTTGGGCCGCCGTCATTCGCAGCGCCAACGTGAAGATCGACTAGCGTGAAGCCGAGGGTTGCCATCGCCACCGGCGATCCGGCAGGCATCGGTCCGGAGATCTCGCTCAGGGCGGCGCGCGACCCGGCCGTGCTCGAGCTCTGCCGCCCGGTGCTGGTCGGCGATCCGGCGGTGCTGGAGCTGCATGCGCGCGCCTGCGGCCTGTCGCTCGAAGGGATCGAGCTGCTGCCAGTGAAGCAGGATCTGCCCGAGCTCGGTACCGTCGCGCCAAGGCACGGCCGCGCCGCCCTTGCTGCGGCGGAGAAGGCGATTCGCGCCGCGCTAGAAGGGCGCTTCGCCGCGGTGGTCGGCGCGCCGCACACCGAAGCCGCTGTTCATGCGGCTGGCATCGAGTTCGACGGCTACCCCTCGTTCGTCGCGCGCGTGTGCGGGCTCGAACCGGAGGACGCGGTTCTGATGCTCTGCTTTCGACACGGCGAGCGAGAGCTGCGCATCGCGCACGCCACGCTGCATACGAGCGTCCGAGCGGCGCTCGCTATGATCACGATTCCGAGAGTCGCGAAGACGGTGCGCGCGGTGCACGATGCGCTCGCAAAGCTCGGCATCGAGCGGCCGAAAATCGCGGTGAGCGGCGTCAATCCGCACGCCGGCGAATCCGGCGCCTTCGGGCGCGAGGAAATCGAGGTCATCGATCCGGCGCTGGAGCAGGTGAGGCGCGAAGGCATCGCCGCCGACGGCCCGATCGGCGCGGATACGCTCATCCACCGCGCGGGCTACGACGCGATTGTCATGATGTTGCACGATCAGGGGCACGTCGCCGCCAAGGCGCTCGCGCCGCAGCGCGTCGCGGCGCTCACCCTGGGCACGCCGGTCCTTTTCTCGTCGGTCGGCCACGGTTCGGCGCTCGACATCGCCGGTCAGGGCCGCGCGGACGCCACGGCCATGCGGGAAGCGATCACCCGGTTGGTCGGAGATCGCGGGTTCTAGCCCGGCTCGAGCGGGCGCAAAAAAACGTCAGCACGAAGGACGACTGCCTTGGGAGCCGATATGCTCCGAAGCATGCGCGTGCTCGGCCGCGTTCTTCTCGGAACCCTGGCGATCGTCTTCGCCATGGCGTTCCTTGCGCGGCTCGTCAGCCGGCCGCGCCGGCGCCACAGACACGTGCATGCCACGTCGATTCCGCCACGCAGCGTACAGCCCGCCGTGCGGCGATCGCCGCAACACCTGCGATCCACCACCTTTCTTGCCGCCTTGCCTGGCGGCAGCGGCTGGGGCCGCCTGGTCGTGCCGCCGTCGTCGCGCTCGCGCACTCTGCGCCGCAATGGAAGGCGCACCGCTCGCGGCATGACTGGCTATCGCCTGCGGCGAAAAATGTCTCCTCGGATGACGGTGCGTCGGCCAAAAACGGTAAAGGCTGTGACTTTCGCCATGCGCGAAACGGCCACGCCGCCGCACCATGCTGCGAATGAGGCCGTTCATCTTGATGGTGGTCTGTCTCGTAGCCTGCGTGCCGGTACAAGCCGCCGAGCCCGTCGGGCCGGGCCCGGCCGCGACTTCCCAGGTGGACGTGCAGCGGGACGCTCAGACGCTGCGCCCCATGCCCCCCGCCAAGCCCTCGCCGTACACCGATCCTGATCGAAAGCCGCCTGCTGCTTCGCTTGCCGTGACGGTCACCGACGACGCCGACTCGACGCGGCTGCCCGCATTCGCCTCGCCCTCGACGCCTCAGCCGAAGAGGCTGTTCCGCGTCGGCGTGGAGTGGTCCTTCTAGGTCGGCTAGGTCAAAGGCCCGCGACGAGCCAGGCAAACACCGCGCCGGTCAGCGCCACGCCGGCGAGGAAGAGGGTGTCGTCGGGTCGCATGTTCATCCGGGCGAAGCGCCGGTAGGCGGGTCCGGCGAGGTCGCGCCGGGGCAATTTCGGGGCTCGCAGCTTCGGCTTCGATTCTTTCCGCATCATTCCCCCAGGCGGTATCGCAGCACACTGTAGTGCCCGCCCACGGGCGCGGCGTAGGAACTGCGTCACGACAGCCGTTGCAAAGGTTTACACTGCCGTTCGATGATCGCGCGGCGCTCGTTCATTGCCGGGAGTCTCGCCCTGCTGTCGCGGCCGGCCTGGCCGCAGGAGCGCAAGGCGGAGCGGGTGGTGCGCGTCGGCGTTCTAGACCCGCTGCCGCCCGCCATCAACGCCGCCAACATCGAGCAGCTTCGCAAGGGCCTGCGCGGCGCCGGCTACAACGAAGGCCGCAACCTCGCGATCGAATACCGCGCCTCCGACGGCCGCGCCGGCCGCTATGGAAGCCTGGCGCAGGAGCTCGGCAACGCCGGCGTGGACGTCCTGGTCGTGCGCGGCACGCAGGCGGCGCTCGGCGCGCGAAACGTCGTGCGCGACATCCCGATCGTCGCGCTCGGGGTAAACGACCCGGTGGACACGGGCCTGGTCGAGTCGTTCGAGCGCCCCGGCGGCAACGTGACCGGCATCGCCTTCCTGATCAAGGACCTCGAGACCCGGCGGGTCGACGTGCTGCGCGCGCTCGCGCCCAAAACGCGGCGCGTCGTCGGGTTCATGAACATGGGCAACCCGGCCATCGCGCACGCATGGAAGATGGCAGAGGGAGCGGCGCACGGGTTCAAGCTCGACTCGATGCTCGTCGACGTGCGCAAGCGCTCCCAGATCGAGCCCAGCTTCGACACGGTACGCGAAGGCGATGCCGTGGTCGTGCAGCTCGGAACGCTCGGCGCGACGCAGCGCCAGGCGGTGGTGGATCTGGCCGCGCAGCACCATCTGCCGGCCATCTATACCGCGCGCCAGTACGTCGATGCGGGCGGGCTGGTCTCCTACGGCCTCGACGCGGGGCAGCTCTTCTTCCGCGCCGCCACGTTCGTCGACAAGCTCGTGAAGGGCGCCAAGCCGGGCGAGCTCGCGATGGAGCCGCCGCCCAAGTTCGAGCTCGTGATCAACCGCAAGACCCTGCGCTCGCTCGACCTGGTGATCCCGCCCGACCTGCTGCTGCGCTCGAACGAGATCGTCTGACCCGGGCCGCTCCGGGCTTGTTTAACCCGCTTCCGCCCGCATCTACGCGCGATGCGACGCGAGCTACTCGATCTGCACCGCGCGCTCGTCGACTCGGAGCGGCGCGACTACGAGCGCGTGCGCGGCCGCATGACCGACCGCGCTTTCCTGGAAGCGCTGATCGGCGCGCCCGAGCTTGCCTGGCTCAGCCCGCTGACCTCGCTCATCGTGCGGCTCGAAGAGGCCGAGGAAAACCCCACGGAGGGCGTCCGCGCCGCCGCGGTCGCGGACTGCGTGGCGGAGATCCGCAAGCTCCTGCGGCCGAACGCCGCCGGCTTTGGCTTCCAGCGCAAGTACGCCGAGGCGATGCAGCGCAGTCCCGAGGTCGTCGTGGCGCACGGCCGCGCCGTCGCGGCCGTCGGCAGGGAGGAGTCCTGAATAAATAGGGACAGTCCCTAATTTCCAGACGCACAGCTCACGGAAATTAGGGACTGTCCCTATTTATTCTTTTCGGCGCCGGCCCAGCCGCTCTCGGTGAGGTCGAACACGATCCCGTCGGGGTCGTGGTACTTCACTTCGTAGAAGCCACCGCCGTCGCGCGGCTCGCCCATCCAGTGCTTCGCTCCCGCGGCCTCGACCTTCTGGCGCGCCGCGGCCACGTCTTCGACGACGAAGCCGACGTGGTGCACGCCGACGAAGCCGCGCCCGCGGTGGCCCGCCATTTCCTCGGTCTTGTAGCGCAGCAGCGCGATGTTCACCACGCCGTCGCTGAGGTATACCCCGCTCGCGCCGGCCCAGTCGGTCTCGCCGACGCGCTTCAGCCCGAAGGCCTCCATGTAGAACTTCGCCGCCTTCTCGGGATCGGGAACCGTGATCGCGATGTGCCGCAGCTTCGCCATTCCGCAATCATAAGACCAACTCTAGGGAAACAGCGCCGAGCATTGCTCCGGATGGCGCTTGGTGAGCTCGTAGGCGCGCCGTACTGCCGGACTGTCGTGGTGCCCGTACTTGGTGAACGCCTGCAGGCCGCACGGATGCTCGTACCAGGCCAGGCCGACGCCGAACCAATGGTCGTCGGCGGAGCTTTGCCGTGCATGCGCGGAGATGGCGAGCGTCGCGAGAAGTGCCGCAGCCAAGACTTTCTTCATGAACCGCTCCTTTGAATGGGCACCGGTTTGACCGAGCCGGTCCCGAAAGGTGTCGCTCAAGTTTTTTCAATGCCGGCTGACGGCCTGCTTGCGCGGTGCCGACATCGGGCTGAAGCGCTGTAAAATTGCCGCCCCTTCATGCTCAACGCAGCGCGGCCGTGGGTCTGATCGTCCAAAAATTCGGCGGCACCTCGGTCGGCTCGGTCGAGCGCATCCGCAACGTGGCGCGGCGCGTCGCGAAGTGGAAAGCCGCCGGCCACGACATCGTCGTGGTCCCTTCTGCCATGGCCGGCGAGACCAACCGGCTGATCGCGCTCGCCAAGGAGCTGCAGCCGCAGCCCGACCCGCGCGAGCTCGACGTCGTCGCCACCACCGGCGAGCAGGTGACCGTCGGGCTGCTCTGCATGGCGCTGCTGCAGCTCGGCGTGCGCGCGAGGAGCTACACCGGCTGGCAGGTGAAGGTGCTCACAGACTCCGCGTTCACCAAGGCGCGCATCATTTCCATCGACGAGGGCCCGATCCGCCAGGATCTCGCCGCGGGCGCGGTGGTGGTCGTGGCCGGCTTCCAGGGGGTGGACGAGCGCGGCAACATCACCACGCTCGGCCGCGGCGGCTCGGACACTTCGGCGGTGGCGCTCGCGGCGGCGCTGAGGGCCGAAGAGTGCCAGATCTACACCGACGTCGACGGGGTGTACACCACCGACCCGCGCCTGGTGCCGGAGGCGCGGCGCCTCGCGAGCGTCACCTTCGAGGAGATGCTGGAGATGGCGGGCGCGGGCTCCAAGGTGCTGCAGATCCGCTCGGTCGAGTTCGCCGGCAAGTACAAGGTCCCGACGCGCGTGCTCTCGAGCCTCACCGACCCGGCGCTGCCGGTCGCGGACGAGGCCGTTTCGGGCACGCTCGTCACATTCGAGGAAGATCCGCATATGGCGATGGAGAAGGCTGTCATCTCCGGGGTTGCGTTCAACCGCGACGAGGCCAAAATCACGGTGCACGACGTGCCCGACCGGCCCGGCGTCGCTTACGCCATCCTGGGCCCGATCGCCGACGCCAACATCGACGTCGACGTGATCGTGCAGAACGTCGGCCACGACGGCATGACCGACATGACCTTCACCGTGCACCGCAACGACTATCCGAAGGCGGTGAAGCTGCTGCAGGACCAGGTGAAGCCGCACATCAAGTGCCGCGCGGTCACCGGCGACGAGCGCATCGCCAAGGTGTCGATCGTCGGCATGGGCATGCGCTCGCACGCCGGCATCGCGGCGCGCATGTTCCGCACGCTCGCGGAGGAGGGCATCAACATCCAGATGATCTCCACCTCCGAGATCAAGATCACGGTGGTGATCGAGGAGAAGTACACCGAGCTCGCGGTGCGCGTCCTCCACAAGGCATTTGAGCTCGACCAGGCGTAGCGCCCGCTTCACCGCCTGCGCGGCGCTCGTTGCAGCGGCGAGCGCGCTGGCCGCGCTGCCCGACGAGATCCAGGTCTACATCGACGACCTCGAGGCACCCGGGGAGCACGGGGTCGAGCTGCACATCAACACGACCCCGAGCGGCAACACGACGCCCGACTTTCCGGGTGAAGTCACCACGCATCACGGCTTGCGCATCACGCCCGAAATCTCCTGGGGCCTCGCCAAAGACTGGGACTGGGGGCTCTACCTGCCGTTCGTGCGCAACGCCGAGGGCACGACTTACTTCGCCGGACCGAAGTTCCGCCTGAAATGGCTGCCGTTGCGGCCCGAGAAGGGTGGCACGGGCTACTTCGCGGGCGTCAATACCGAGGTCGCGTTCGTGGACGAGCGCTTCGTGCAAGCCCAGCGCACGCTCGAGATCCGCCCGATCTTCGGCTGGCGCGGGAGCCAGTGGCTGCTCGCCGTCAACCCGGTGATCGGCACCGACCTGGCGGGCGACGAGCGCGGCGTGCTCATGTTCCACCCGTCGCTCAAGGTGGCGCGCGACGTCGGCGACCGGACGGCGCTAGGCATCGAGTACTACGCCGACTTCGGCAAGCTCTCCGACCCGCTGTCCCGCGACGAGCAGTCGCATACGCTCTTTGCGGTTCTGGACCTCGAGCGCAAGATCGGCCTCAATTTCGGGATCGGCTATGGCCTCACGTCAGCGACCGACCGTTGGACCGTCAAGGCGATCGTCTCGTTCTAGTGGGTCGGTCCGGAAGGAGCTGACGGGCCGTTGGCGCCTGGTGTCGTACAGCGCACGCCCGGAGGGAGGCGAGGAGGTCTACCCGCTCGGCGCCGCCGCCAAAGGCGTGCTCGACTACTCGCGCGAAGGTAACGTCTCGGTCCACATCATGGGGTCCGGCTACTTCGCCTACTACGGCTACTACACCGTCGACGAAAAGTCCCGTACGGTGACCCATCACCTGGAGCTTTGCTCGGACCACAACCTCGCGGGCGCCTCCAATCTGCGCCACATCGCGCTCGAAGGCGCGCGCCTCGTGCTGAGCGGATCAATGGAGCTCGATGGCAAGCCACACACAATCCGAGTAGTCTGGGAGCGGCAAGCCGCCGAGTCGAAGAATCGGCGATAATTCTCTCTCCTCCGGAGTGATGCCCGAGTGGCCGAAGGGGGCGCCCTGCTAAGGCGTTATACGGGCTTAAACCCGTATCGAGGGTTCGAATCCCTCTCACTCCGCCAGAACATTTCTTAAGGTCCTGTTTCACTGCAGATACCGCGGGGCCTTCGGCAAAGCCTTGAAGTCCCGCTCATCGTGCTGAATGATGAGCTTCGCCTTCAGGTTCTTGATGAGGCGCTCGGCACGATCCATTGACGCCAGGGTGTCGGCGCGCTCGGCATTGAACACCGGCACGAGCCGCCCCTTGCGGTTCTCCCTGACGTGGTAGAGGTCCCCCGAAAGCATCACGGCACCCGACTTCCTGAGCTTCAGGAGGAGCATCTGGTGCCCGGGCGTGTGGCCCGGCATCCTCAGGATTCTCACCGAGCCGTCCTCGAAAACATCCAGATCGCCGTCGATCATCTTCGTCTTGACGCTCTTGTAGCCGCTGATCGACTCGGGATTGATGGCAACGGGCGTCGGCGTCGAGTTCGCGAACGCGAGCTCTGCGCTGTTGATGATCCAGGTCGCGTCCTTGAACAGGTTGGCGTTGCCGGTGTGGTCAAAGTGAAAGTGCGAGAACGCGACGTAGGTGATGTCGGCGGGCGTCAGGCCGGCTGCTTTCAACTCGTCGGCGATGGCTCGCTTCACCTCCATGTGGATCGGCCCCTCGTCCACACCGCCCTTCGCCCCGGCGAGCTTGTCTCCGAGGCCGGTATCCCAGAGGAGCGTCCCCTGCGGATGGCGCACCACGAAGCAGGGCACCGCCACGCTGAACGATTTGCCATCGTGCTCGCCGGTATCGGAGAGGAAGCCCATGTCCTTGGCGCTGGCGTGGCCGCAGTCCAGCGCATACAGCCGCACTGAATCGACGGGGTCGGCGGCATGGGCGGGGAAAGCGAGCGACAGCAACAGGAGAAGCGCGGATTTCATGCTTTTTCCTTTTCCGTTGACATGCAGGCAAACGACTGCATATTATTCCCGGCTACGGACGCAGACAAGGTATTCAAGGCGCTCGGCGACCCCAGCCGACGCAAGCTTCTTGACCGTCTTTATGCGAACGACGGCCAGACGCTCGGCGAGCTTTGCGAGCACCTCGACATGACGCGGCAGGCCGTGACCCAGCATCTGGACTTGCTCGAGGAGGCCAACCTCATCTCCACGACCTGGCGGGGGCGGGAGAAGCTTCACTTCCTGAATCCAGTGCCGCTCTACGACATCTATGAGCGCTGGATCGCGAAGTTCGAGCGGCCGCGCCTCAAGGCGCTGCGCGAGCTGAAAAGGAAGCTGGAAGGAGAGCGATGAGCAAGGCGACCTTCGTCTACGTCACCTACATCCGCGCCACGCCGGAAAGGGTGTTCCAGGCCCTCACGGACGGCCAGATCACCCGCCAATACTGGGGGCATGAAAACGTTTCGGACTGGCAGCCGGGCTCGACTTGGAGGCACCAGGACGCCGCCAGCGGAAATGTTCGAATCCTGGGGGAGGTGCTCGAGTCCAAGCCGCCCCACCGGCTGGTCATCAGCTGGGCATTCAGCACCGATGCCGGCGACAAGGCGAAGCGCAGCCGCGTCGCGTTCGACATCGGAAGCCTCGGTGACATGGTCAAGCTCACCGTCACGCACGACGACCTCGAGCCTGGATCCGAGATGGATCACGCCATCCGCGAGGGTTGGCCCCGAGTGCTTTCCAGCCTGAAGACCTTGCTCGAAACCGGAAAGGCGCTCGACACCTGGGCCGGGAAAGGAGAAAGATGACGAAGAGTCTGCGAAACAAGGTGGTGTCCAGGGAGGGCTGGATCAGGGCGAGGAAGCTGCTGCTCGCGAGGGAGAAGGCGTATACGCGCAGCCGCGACAAGCTTGCGGCCGCGCGCCGGGCCCTTCCCTGGGAGCACGTGACGAAGCAATACGTCTTCGAGGGCCCGCACGGCAAGCACACCCTGGCGGAGCTCTTCGACGGCCGCAGCCAGCTGGTCGTCTATCACTTCATGTTCCACCCGGACTGGGACGCGGGCTGCCCGCATTGCTCGCGCTGGGCGGACAGCTTCGACCGCCCCATCGTCCACCTCAACCAGCGCGACGTGACGATGATCGCGGTGTCGCGCGCGCCGTACGAAAAAATCGCGGCGTACCGCAAGCGGATGGGCTGGGCGTTCAACTGGGTGTCCTCGTTCGGCGACGACTTCAACTTCGACTTCAACGTCTCCTTCACTGCGGAGGAGATGAAGAAGAAGAAGGCTTTCTACAACTTCACGCTGCAGGACCCCGATGCGCCCGAGCGCGAGGGCCTGAGCGTCTTCTATCGCAACCCGAAAGGGCAGGTCTTTCGCACCTACTCGACGTTCGCGCGCGGCATCGAGCCCGTCAACGTCGACTACCAGGTCCTGGATCTCGTGCCCAGGGGTCGCGACGAAGGCGGCAAGGGGCCGTTCTGGGTGCGCCGGCACGACGAATACGGTCGCTGAATCTAATGAGAAGAAGCGCGATTCATGAGTGAATCTTCTGAATCGGACGCCGCGCCGCGTTCCCGTTGACGTTCGGCCAGGCGAGGGCAATAGTTCGATATCCGAACGATTCTGCCGGCGCTAACCGAGCGCGAGCCGCGCCGCGTCCGGCCGGCCGGTGCCGGGCATGGTCGAAAAGCTGAATCTCAACCTGCTTCCCATCGCCTATGCGCTCTATGACAAGCGCAGCGTAAGCGCTGCCGCGAAGGCGCTCGGCATGAGCCAGCCCGCGGTGAGCATGGCGCTGCGCAAGCTGCGTACCCACTTCAACGACGCGCTATTCATCCGCGCGCCGCGCGGCGTGGAGCCGACGCCGCGGGCACACGAGCTGGTCAAGGCGTCGCGCCCGCTGGTGGCGCGGCTGCAGGAGGACCTGCTATCGGCGCACACCTTCGATGCGGCGCACAGCGCACGGACGTTCAGCTTTGCGCTCTTCGACATCGGCGAGATCGTGTTCCTGCCGCGGCTCATCGAGCGGCTGCACGCCGCGGCTCCTCACTGCCCGATTCGCTCGCTGTCGATGCCGCCGCAGCAGGTGGCGCGCGGCCTGGAGAACGGCGAAGTCGACCTCGCGATCGGCTATTTTCCGGACCTGGTTCAGCACAATCTGTTCCAGCAGCGGCTCTATACCGACAACTTCGCCTGCCTGATGCGCGTGGGGCATCCGCTGTACGCCAAGCGGTTGTCGCTCAAGGCATTCCTGGAAGTCGAGCACGCCGTGGTTCACGCCGCTGGACGCAGCCACGAGGTAGTCGAGAGGCTGCTGGAACGAAAGCGGATCCGGCGCAAGATCGCACTGCATACACCTCACTTCCTCAGCACGCCCTTCATCGTGTCGCGCTCGGACCTGGTCGCGACCGTGCCGTACGCGCTCGCGCTGCACTTCGCGAGGCTGGCGCCGGAGCAGCTCGCCGTGGCCATGCCGCCGTTCGAGGCGGGCCGCTTCGATATCAAGCAGTACTGGCACCGCAAGGTCCACCAGGATGCGCGCAACCAGTGGGTGCGCCAGCAGGTGGCTGAGCTGTTTACCGACGCGGCGGCGCCGGCGAACCCTTATTCGAAAATCAAATAATCGTCATTCGACGCGCGCGGATTGAAGGGCGCCGGGCACCCGGCGAGACTTTACTTTCGAGAGGAGGAGAAGCCATGAAACGAGTCATCTACGCGGCCGCGGCGATGGCCGCTGTGCTTGTCGCAGCTCCGGCAGCAGCTCAGATGAGCTGCGCCGACCTCGCCGCCTACCTTGCCGCCCAGCCGACCGTCCGGCAGGTCTCGGCGACGACGCCGCTCACCACCCTGACCACGACCGGGGCGAACGCGCGTTGCGAGGCGAACTTCATCTTTTCGTCGCGCGCCGGACCCGAGTTCGGATACGACGAGGGCGAGCAGCAGCGCGTGCAGATCCGCGTCGGGCTGCCGCGCAATTCGGTCGACGGCGGCTCGGGCGGCGCGCCCGGCATGGGGGCGTGGAACGGGCGCACGCGCAACCTCGGCGGCGGCGGCTGTGCCGGCTCCGTCGGCAGCGTCACCTCGGCCACCAGCACCGGCTATGTAGGCTCTTCGACCGACACCGGACACGTTGGCGGGGATTGCGTGTTCGCGCTGCAGCCCACACCGACCCGGCTCAACGTCGGCCGCCTCAACGACTTCATCGTGGACAGCCTGCGAGCCCAGGTGCAATGGGCGAAGCAGCTGGCCGCCGCGTACTACAACTCTCAGGCGGTGCGTAACTATTGGGACGGTTGCTCGACCGGCGGCCGCCAGGGCTTCGCGCTCGCGCAGCGCTACCCGGAAGAGCTCGACGGCTGGCTGGTCGGCGCTCCGGCGGTCAACTATGGGCGCTTCCGCATCGCGCAGATCTGGGGTCCGATCGCCATGAGGCAGATCGCTGGCGGGCCGATCAGCGCCGCCAAGCAGAACCAGGCCACGGCCTCGGCGATCGCCGCGTGCGACGCGCAGGACGGCGTGGTCGACGGCATCCTCGGCGACCCGCGCAGCTGCACCTTCAGCGCGAAGGCCAATATCTGCGGCACGGCCGGAGCGCCTGCAACGAACTGCCTGACGCCGCAGGAAGCGCAAGCGATCGACATGATCTGGGATGGTCCGCGCAACAGCTTCGGGCTGCAGGTCTTCCCGGGCCTCGAGCGCGGCGCGCAGATGAGCGCTCTGAACGGCACGAATCCATCGCAGACGGCCACCGGCCAGCTGCAGTGGAATCACTCGGACGCCAGCTTCGACTGGCGCACGCTGACGCTAGCCGACTATGGACGCGAGGCCGAGCTCGGGTCGAACACCACCGGCGACATCATCAACACGATGGACGTGCGCCTTGAGCGCGTGCGCGACGCCGGCAAGAAGATCCTCATGTGGCAGGGGACGGCGGACCAGCTCATCACCGCCGAGAACGGGCTCGAGTACTACACGCGCGCCGGAGCGTACTTCGGCAAGGGCACGCCGGACTTTTCGGTGCTGCAGCCCTGGTGGCGCTACTTCCGCATGCCCGGCGTGGCGCATTGCGGTGGCGGCGCGGGCCCGCAGCCTAACCAGGAGGCCATGTTCCAGCAGATGGTGAACTGGGTCGAGAACGGTGTCGCTCCGCAGACGGTGCCCACCTCGGGCGGCGGCCGCACGCGCATGGCCTGTCCCTTCCCGCAGGAAGCGGTCTACGACGGCATTGGCAATCCCAACCTGGCCTCGAGCTGGTCGTGCGGCGGCAACGTGCAGACCAAGGAGAACATCTGCCAGTCGATCGTCACGCCCTACAAACAGGAGAGCCAGGACAAGCTCCAGGCCTGGGGCAAATACAACCCCGCGGCGTGCAACGAACAGTCGAAGGTGCCCCTCGACGCCAAGCCAGCCGCGGATGCCTCGCGTTTCGCGCCGGACCCGGCGGGCGGCGACGTGATGGAGCAGGACGCTACCGACTGACCTTTCGCGACACCGCCGCCGGATGAACATCGCCATCATCGGCGGCGGCATCGCCGGCCTGTCCTTCTGCCTGCACCTGCGGCAGCGGGGCATTGCCTCCACGGTCTTCGAAGCCGCCCCGGAAGTCCGGGAGCTGGGGGTCGGCATCACCCTGCTGCCGCACGCCATGAGGGAGTTCGCGGCGCTCGGTCTGGAGGACGCGATTCGCCGCATCGGCATCGAAAACCGGGAGAGCCGGTTCTTCAATCGTTGGGGGCAGTTCATCTACGCCGAGCGGCGCGGCAGGTTTGCCGGCTCGCCGTATCCGGAGTTCGGCGTCCATCGCGGCAAGCTGCATCGCCTGCTCTACGAGACTGCCGTCGCACGCTGCGGCGCTCGAGCCGTCGTGACGAACCGCCAGTGCGTCGGCGTCGAGCAGGACGACGAGGGTGCGGTCCTGCTGCTCAGAGAGACAACCACCGGCGCGGCGCTCGCGCCGGTCCGGGCAGACATCGCGGTTGCGTGCGACGGCGTCAATTCGACGGTGCGGCGCCAGTTCTATCCGCGCGAGAAGCTCGCATTCGCCGGCATCAATACCTGGCGCGGCACCAGCCTGCACAGGCGGATCCTGGACGGCCGCACGTACCTGCGCATCGGTTCCATAGAAACCGGCAAGCTGGTGGTCTATCCCATCGTGGATCACGCCGACGGCGCCGGCAATCAGCTGATCAACTGGATGGCCGAGATCCGCCAGCCGGATGCGGCGATGAACGACTGGAACAACAGCGGGCGTCTCGAGGACTTCTACGGGATTTACCAGGATTGGCGATTCGACTGGCTGGACGTCGCCGGCCTGATCGCGGGCGCGCAGCAAGTACTCGAGTACCCGATGGTTGACCGGGACCCCGTGGCCCGATGGACTTTCGGCCGTGTCACGCTCATGGGTGACGCGGCGCATCCCATGTATCCCCGCGGCTCGAACGGCGCCGCGCAGGCAATCATCGATGCCCGGACCCTTGCGGACCTGCTTGCCCGCAACCTTGGGGAACTCCTTGCCGGGGGCAAGCGGCCTACGGAGATCTTGAAGCGGTACGAGGCTGCCCGGCTGGAGCCCACCGCGAGGGTGGTGGAGATGAATCGCAAGTTTCCGCCCGACTACATCAACACCAAGGTGGACGAGCTCACGGGCGGCAAGCCGTTCAGGAGCATCGACGAGGTGATCAGCCAGCAAGCGCTTCGCGCCATCTCCGATAACTACAAGAAAGTGGCGGGTTTTTCAGCCGACGCGCTGGGTGCTTGACGGTTGCGAGCGTTTTTGCCGGTATGCGCGGTTCACGAGATGCAGCGCCCGGTTGAACGCAGACAGCGGGACCGCTTCGTCTCCGGTCAGCCAGCCGCGCAGCTCGCTTTTGCCTACACTCAATTTTCGTGCGAGGGTTTCCTCGGGGCCGCACACGTTGAGCGCCTTGCGCAGTACCAGGAGCTGGAGGATGACGGACGGGCGCATTGCCGGGACGCTACTCCTCGGACATGACCCGCGGCTGACTCGGTGATTACGAGATGCGTCAGTATCTTGACGGCAAGAGCGAGCGCCCAAGGTTAAGTCGCGGCTCTTCTGAATCGGACGCGCGCGCCGCATTCCGGTTGACGCGCGTCAATCCGAGGACTAGCATTTTCGGGAGTCAATTGTTCGGGGTCCGAACAATTGGCCGCCAAGTCGGAATCGCCGTCGGGGACTTACAGAGGAGGAGTCTCATGCATCGTGCATTTCTGCGGTACGTTTCGCTTTCCATCGCTTCGTTCACTCTTGCTCTGCTCTCTTCCGCGCCGTGCGCGGCGGCGGACAAGGACAAGCACGCGGCGCCGCCGCCGGAGCCCGTGCATTGCACCGAGCTCGCCACCGACCCGGCCAATGGCTTGGCGGGCAATCCCGCGGTCAAATCGGCGACCAGCGTGATCACCCCTGCGGCCGGAGCCAACGTTGCGTATTGCCAGGTGAACCTGCTCTATGGGATCAAGCCCGACCAGAACATCAACATCCGCGTTGGGCTGCCGCTCAATTCCCTGGATGGCGGGACGGGCGGCGTGCAGGGCGCCTGGAACGGCCGGACGCAGGGCATCGGCGGCGGCGGCTGCGCCGGCAGCCTGATCGTCAATGCGCCTGTCAACGCGGGCTATGTCGGATCGGGCAACGACACCGGCCATAGCGGCGGCGACTGCGAGCCCGGGGTGAACACTGACGGTACGTACAACCTGCAGTTCATCAACGACTTCATCCGCAACGGGATGAAGCAGCAGATCCTCTTCTCGAAGGCGATCGCGAAGGCCTATTACGCCATGAAGCCGGCCTACAACTACTGGAACGGCTGCTCCACTGGAGGCCGTCAGGGTTATGTGCTGGCGCAGGAGCTGCCGAACGAGCTCGACGGCATCCTCGCGAATGCACCCGCAATCTACTGGACGCGCTTCCAGACCGCGCAGATGTGGGGCCAGATCGTGATGAAGGATCTCGTTGGGGCGCCGATTGCCGCGGCCAAGCTGAACCAGGCCAGCGCGTCGGCGGTCGCGGCTTGCGATGCGGCCGACGGCGTCACCGACGGCGTCATCGACGATCCGCGCACCTGCACCTTCAGCGCGCGCGCCAATGTCTGCGGATCACCGACCGCTCCGGCCACGAACTGCCTCACCCTCCAGGAGGCGGACGCCATCGACAAGATCTGGGACGGACCGAGAAATGCCCGCGGCAACAAGATCTGGTTCGGTCTCGACCGAGGCACCAGCCTGCCTGCCCTGAATGGCACGCTCCCGTTCTTCCTCGGGGTGACGCAATTCCACTGGGACGAGCACGACCGCACTTTCGACTGGCAAACCGTGGCCGCCGGAGAGTATGGGCAGGTCGCGCAGGACGGCTCGCGCAACATAGCCGACGTCACCGACACCTTCGGCGATGTGGAAGCGTTCAGGAAGCACGGCGGCAAGCTGCTCACCCTGGTCGGCGCGAACGACCAACTCATCATGCCGCGCGGCGTCATCAACTACTATCGCCAGCAGGCCTCCAAGCACGGCAAGGGTAACGACCCGGACTTCGATGAGCAGCAGCGGTTCTATCGCCTGTTCCGGGTGCCCGGCGCCGGGCATTGCGTCGTACCGAACGCGTTTCCGGCGCTGGTCAACTGGGTCGAGAACGGCGTCGCGCCGGCGCAGATTCCCAACCTGGCTGGAACGCGTCCCCTCTGCCCATATCCGCAGACTGCGATCTACAACGGCTCGGGGCCGACGAATGTTCCCACCAGCTTCCACTGCGGCGGAAACCTGGAGACTCGCCAGACGGTTTGCGCCGACGTGCTGACAAAGTACAAGCACGAGGCCAACGGGCATCTGGACTTCAGGGGCTCAGGCGTGCACCAGAACGAATGCTCACCCAAGCACGGCCATGGCGATGATGACGATGGCGACGATCATCACGGCCACGGAGACGATTAGGTCTCCGGATTGAATGGAAGCCGCCCCGGCGACCCCGGGGCGGTTTCCTTGGGGCTGGCTAGCGCATCGCGGAAGTCTGCGTGCCGAGCACGGTGATCTCGGTATAGCGGTCGCGCTGCAGGCAGTAGACGAGCGGCTTGCCGCGCAGGCCGCGGCACTCCTTGCCGGTGAGCGGCTCGGTGCTGCCCACGCCGAAGGCGGTGAGCCTGGTGCCGTCCAGGCCGCGCGAGAGAAGATAGTCGCGCACCGCCTCCGCGCGCTGCTCGGAGAGCTTCTGGTTGTACATCCCCGCGCCCATG
>DASXAO010000144.1:0-2328 GCA_036406675.1 Burkholderiales bacterium | reverse complement strand
GCGAGCGGCACGCCGACCGCGTTGTAGACGAAAGCGAAGAACAGATTCTGCTTCACGTTGCGCATGGTGGCGCGCGACAGGCGGATGGCCTTCACGATCGCGCGCAGGTCGCCTTTGACGAGCGTCACGGCGGCGCTTTCGATCGCGACGTCGGTGCCCGTGCCCATGGCGATGCCGACGTTCGACCGGGCAAGCGCCGGCGCGTCGTTGATGCCGTCGCCGGCCATCGCGACGATGCGCCCTTCCGCCTGCAGCGCCTGGATCCTTTCCACTTTCTGCTCGGGCAGAACTTCGGCCACCACCTCGTCGATGCCGAGCTGGCGCGCCACCGCCTCGGCGGTCCTGCGCGCATCGCCGGAGAGCATGACGACGCGAATGCCCTGCGCCTTGAGCAGGCGCACCGCATCCGGCGTGGTCTCCTTGACGGGATCGGCCACCGCGATGAGAGCGGCGACGCGGCCGTCGATCTCCGCGAACACGACCCCTTTGCCCTGCGCGCGCAGCCTATCCGCCCTTTCGGAGAAGGCGGGAGGCACGCCGCCGCCCGGATCCATTGCGCGCGCGCTGCCGACCGTGATCCTGCGGTCGGCGACGAGGCCTTCGACGGCCTGGCCGGTGATCGAATGGAAATTCTCCACCGCCTCCAGCCTGAGCTTTCGACTTTCCGCGGCGCGCACGATGGCCTGCGCCAGCGGATGCTCGCTCGCCCGCTCGAGGCTCGCGATGAGCCGCAGCGCCTCGCTTTCGTCGATTCCATCCACCGCGAGGTCGACGAGCTCCGGCCGTCCCGCGGTGAGCGTGCCGGTCTTGTCCACCACCAGGGTATCGACCTCGCGCAGCTTTTCGACCGCCTCGGCGTTCCGGAACAGAATCCCGCTCAGCGCACCCTGCCCCATCGCCACGGTGATGGAGATCGGCGTGGCGAGCCCCAGAGCGCAGGGACAGGCGATGATCAGCACCGACACGGCGTTCACCAGCGCATAAGCGAGCCGCGGCTCGGGCCCGAGGAACCACCATGCGAGGGCACTCAGCACGGCAATCGCGATCACCGCCTGCACGAAGTACGCGGCGGCGAGATCGGCGAGCCGCTGCACGGGCGCGCGCGTGCGCTGCGCCTCCGCGACCATCTGCACGATTCGAGCGAGCAGCGTGTCCGAGCCTACGCGTTCGGCGCGGATGACGAGCATGCCTTTGCCGTTCACCGTGGCGCCGGTCACGCGATCGCCGGCCTTCTTCTGCACCGGGACGGCTTCGCCGGTGAGCATCGACTCGTCGACGTGCGACGAGCCTTCCAGCACGGGGCCGTCGACCGGGATCTTTTCGCCCGGGCGCACGCGCAGCCGCGCGCCCGCCTTGATCTCGGCGAGCGGGACTTCGACCTCGCGGCCGTCCGCCTCGACCCGAAGCGCGGTAGGCGGCGCGAGCGCGAGGAGCTGGCGGATCGCCTGGCTGGTCTCGCCTATGGCGCGCAGCTGCATCACCTCTCCGAGCAGCACCAGTGTGACGATGACCGCCGCTGCTTCGAAATAAGCGCCGACTTCCTCGCCGCCGTGCATGCGGAACTCGTGCGGGAAGAGGCCCGGCGCGAACACCGCGACCACGCTATAGACGTAGGCGAGCGCGACGCCCAGGCCGATCAGCGTGTACATGTTCGGGCTACGGTTCCTGAGCGAGAGCCAGAACTTGTGGAAGAACGGCCAACCGCCCCACAGCACCACAGGCGTGCCGAGGAGGAACTCAAGAAACGAGCGCACCCGAGGCGCCAGGCCGAATGGCTCGGCAAATCCGAAGTAAGGCGCCATGGCGAGGACGACGAGCGGCGCGCTCAGCACCGCGCTCACCCAGAACCTCCGCGTCATGTCGCGAAGCTCGGTCTTGTCCTCTTCGCCGCCCGCGGCCGGCACCATCGGCACCAGCGCCATGCCGCACTTCGGGCACGAGCCCGGCCCGTCCTGCACGATCTCCGGGTGCATCGGGCAGGTGTGCTGCGATTTAGCCGAACCCTTGCGTGCCGCGGGCTTCCTGACGATCTGGACCGGCACGGCATGGTGCCCGCCAGGGTGGGCATGCGCTGCGCCGGCCTTCTTGCTCAAGTAGCGCTCTGGATCGCTGCTGAACGCATGCACGCAATGCTTGGAGCAGAAGTAGTACTTCGTCCCCTTGTACTCGAACGCTCCGGCAGCTTTCGCCGGGTCGACGGTCATGCCGCAAACCGGATCGAGCGCCATCAGTCCTCACCCCTTTCTGAGCCACCTTCCAGGTGCTCGAGGATCGGGCATTCCGGGCGGCCGTCGCCGTGGCAGTGCCGCTCCAGGTGCTCCAGCGCCT
>DASXAO010000143.1:0-3495 GCA_036406675.1 Burkholderiales bacterium | reverse complement strand
CTCGCGGCGCTGTTCGGCCTGGCGCTCGCCGCCTATATCGTGCTCTCGCTGCCGGCGTGGGCGGCGCTCGGCATCGCGCTCGGCGCGGTGCTTCTGGTGATGATCGGCGGCGGCGCGCTGCTCGCCAAGGCGATGGTGTTCTGC
The DNA here is from genome assembly GCA_036406675.1 of Burkholderiales bacterium. Lineage (GTDB taxonomy): Bacteria > Pseudomonadota > Gammaproteobacteria > Burkholderiales > SG8-39 > SCGC-AG-212-J23. The sequence goes on along the minus strand of DASXAO010000143.1, from coordinate 3,351 downwards.
GCCCTTGGCTTCATGGCGGCGCGATTCATGCGGCGTCGTGAAAGATGATGCCGGCGGTGTGCCGGCGCCCGGAGCGCACGCGGCTCACGCCGTGGCGCAGCTTCACGCGATAGACGCCGCGCGCGCCGCGCACCGGCCGCTCGTTCACCGCGAATACCACCGCATCGCCCTTCGCGAGCGGCACGACTTCGGCGCGCGACTGCATGCGCGGGCGCTGCTCGGTGAGGAGGAATTCGCCGCCGGTGAAGTCGCGGCCCGGCTGCGAGAGAAGAATCGTGAGCTGCAGCGGAAACACGTGCTCGCCGTACAGGTCCTGGTGCAGGCAGTTGTAGTCGCCCTCGCCGTACTGGAGTAGCAGCGGCGTCGGCCGCCGCTGCCCCGCGCGATGGCAGCGCCGGACGAAGGCCGCGTGCTCGGCGGGATAGCGCAGCTCGCTCCCGGTAGCCGCGTTCCAGCGATTGGCAATGCGCGCCAGCGGGCCGTAGAGCGCCGCCCGCAGCCTGGACAAGAGAGGCGGGAGCGGATAGCGGAAGTACTTGTACTCGCCGCGGCCGAAGCCGTGGCGCGCCATGACCACGCGGCTGCGGAAGTGCGCCTCGGATGGATACAGCGCGGCAAGCCCGTCGCAGTCCGCCTCCGGGAGGAGGCGCTCGATCACGGCGCAGCCCTGCGCGTCGAGCTCCTCGCCGACGCGCTCCCATTCCACGGCGTCGATCGCGTTCAAGCGGCGGCGCGCTCCCGCTCGAGCAAGGCGCGCTTGCGCCGCAGGCCCCAGCGATAGCCGCCCAGGCTTCCGTCCTTGCGCAGCACCCGGTGGCAGGGAACCGCCACCGCGAGCGGGTTCGCCGCGCACGCCTCGCCCACCTCTTTCGCGGTCGCCGCGACGCCCAGGCGCAGCGCGACTTCCGAATAGGTTCGAGTCGCGCCGGGCGGAATCTCGCGCAGCGCGTTCCATACGCGCTGCTCGAGCTCCGAGCCGCGCAGGTCGAGCGGCGCGTCGAAGCCGGTGCGAGGCGCTTCGAGAAGGATCCTCACGCGGGCGAGCAGGGGCGCGAGCTCGCCCGTGGATTCCTGGAGGGCATCGTGCGGAAAGCGGGCACGCAAGTCGTGCTTCAGCCCGCCGGCGTGGTCGCCTAGCAGGATGGCGCACACGCCGCGCTCGCTCCGGGCGACGAGCACGGTGCCGAGAACGCATTCTCCGGTGGAAAACAGAATTTGTCGGTCCATGCCGCGACTCTATCCGCGGCGGGCCCTTTTTGCGCTCCGCTTCTTGCGGCCCGCGCTTTCTTTCCAGGCCCGATATTTTTCGGGCATGCACACCGCGCACGGCCGGTAGCCCGCGGCGCGCGCGGTGCGCTCGTCGAGGAAGAACACCCGGCGCTTCAGGTAGCCGCCGCGCGCGATGGCGCGCAGCGCCGCGGCGCAGTCGAGCCGCCCGTAGATCCGCGTGCCGCGATGGCCGCCGAGCGTTCCCGGCCGCGCGCTCGCGTACGGCTTGCCGTCAGCCCCGATGAGCGTCCAGATCTTCCGTGCCGCGGACTACTCCGACAGCGTCTTGTAGAGCTCGGCGCTCCGGACGACGTACTCGTCGAGCAGCTTGTGCCAGCGAGTCGGGTCGCCGCTCGGGAGGCTCGCGATCTGCATGTGCAGCATCTGCAATTGCCCTCGCAGCTGCTGGCCGCGCAGCTGCTTGTTGCTGAGGACGCCTGTAGCAACCCCGACCTCGTTCCCTTTGTGCGACGAGAAGGTGGAGCTCTTCACCAAGGGGCTGGCGCCTCCGATCGTTTTCGAACCCGTCGCGTTCTGTTGCCCGTAACCGAACATGTTCGGGTAGGGGACGGGAACGGGGCCTGCGGGCGACGGTGTTTTGCAGACATCCGGAAAGCCCGCGACGCTATACCCTTGATACGTAGAGACGGGGAACATTTTCAAGCTCCCTGCGACGGCCACGCGCGATTGTCGACGGTGTTCTCGTAGGTCGCGCCGGGCGGGACGAGGCCCCAGTCGCGCGTCCATTCGTAGGTGTGCGCGAAGCGCTCCCGCGTGTAGGGCTCGGGGGCGGCGTTCAGGATGCGCGAGAGCTTGAGGTCCCTCAGCTCGATCAGGCCGCCCGCTTCCTCGACGAGATAGCGCGCGTGCTTCGCCGGGTCCCTGTCGATGGCTTTCGCGGCCTCGGCCTCGGCGTCGAACATCTTGCGCAGCGTCGGGCCGTCGAGCTCGTCGCCCGCGGCCTCGCTGCGCGTGGAGTGCGATTCCATGATGACGCGCAGCCCGAGCTTCTCGGCATAGCTGATCCAGGGCTCCATCAGGCTGATCGCGGCGACTTCCCCGCGGCGCAGCGCCTCGATGCGCTCGCGCATGGTGCCGGCGAAGCTGGTCCTGATCTGCTCGCGCTTGAGGAACCCCTCGAGGAGCTTGAGCGTGGTGAAGTGGGAGCCGTTGAACGGGCTCACGCCGATCGGCTTGCCCTTGAGCTGCTCGGGCTCGCAGATGCCGGATTTCGGGTCGGCGACGAGCGCGAAGCTCGACATCGCGGAGCCGAGGGCGACGATCTTGGCCGGGCGGTGGCCGCCGCCTTGGCCGTGCGACTCGACCGCGCGCTTCATGACGCCCCACTCGCACATGCGGAACTGGTCGCACGCACCCTGGTCGTAGAGCGCCTCCATGGTGCGCTCGAAGATGTTGGAGCGCAGCGCCTGGTGGTCGGAGTCGCGCTGCCCCGACCCGGGCGTGCGCACGATCTCGACGTCGAGTCCCTGGTCGCTGAAGAAGCCCTCGTCGCGCGCCACGAGGAGCGGCAGGTCGTGGATGGCGTTCATCATCGAAGCCTTCACCTTCTTCAGCTGCGCGGCCATTTCGCCTCCTCGAGGACGTGAGTTTTGGCATCATAAGACCGTTCCGGTTTCGGAGGGAGGGCAGCATGGCGAGGTTAGCGTGGCTGGTCGCGGCGCTGTTTCTGCAGGCGGCACACGGCCAGTCCTGGCCGGCGAAGCCGGTGCGCTTCGTGGTGCCTTTCCCGCCCGGCGGCTCGACCGACGTGGCGGCCCGATCCGTGGCCGACAAGCTCTCGGCGGCGCTCGGCCAGCCGGTGATCGTCGACAACCGGGCCGGGGCAAACGGCGCCATCGGCACCGGCGAAGTCGCGCGCGCCGCGCCCGACGGCTACACCATCCTGTTCGCCGCCGACACGGTGGCCACCCTGCACCTGGTGGTCCGGAACCTGGGCTTCGACATCCTGCGCGATTTCGCCCCGATCAGCGAGGTGACCACGCAGCCGATCGCGCTCGCCGTGCACCCGTCGGTTCCCGCGCGGACGGTGCGCGAGCTGATCGAGTACGCCAAGGCAAACCC
>DASXAO010000142.1:0-18385 GCA_036406675.1 Burkholderiales bacterium | reverse complement strand
ACGAGGCCAAGAAGCGCTTCCCGCAGGGCTGGAAGACGCCGAAGCCGTACATCCGCATCGTGTCGCAGCCGAAGTAAGCGCGCGGTACAACCTGACGAACATGGGGCGCGGCGAAGGCCGCGCCCTTATTCTTTGGGGCGCAGGTCGCTGATGCGTTTGGCCTTGCCCATCGAGCGCTCGATCGAGCCGGGCGTGCCGACCACGACCTCGACGCTGATCCCGATCGATTCCTTGACGTGGCCGCCAAGCAGGTCGGCCTGCGCCGTGCGCGACGCCTCGTCGGCGCTGTCCGGCCTCGCCTCGACCAGAAGCCGCATCACGTCGAGCCGCTGGTCGCGCCGCAGCTCGATCAGGTAATGCGGGCTCAGGCCCGCACAGCGCAGAAGCTGCTCCTCAATCTGGGTCGGGAACACGTTGACCCCGCGCACGATCATCATGTCGTCGGAGCGGCCGGTGATCTTCTCGATGCGCCGCATGGGGCGTGCGGTGCCGGGCAGAAGCCGCGTGAGGTCGCGCGTGCGATAGCGGATCATGGGCAGCGCCTCCTTGGTGAGCGAGGTGATGGCGAGCTCGCCCTTCTCGCCGTCGGGCAGCGGCGCGCCGCTGCGGGGGTCGACGATCTCGGGGTAGAAGTGGTCCTCCCAGAAGGTGAGGCCGTCCTTGGCCTCGATGCACTCGGCGGCGACGCCGGGTCCGATGATCTCGGACAATCCATAGAGATCGAGCGCCTGCAGCGAGGTTCGTTCCTCGATCGATCGCCTGAGCTCGTTGGTCCAGGGCTCGGCGCCGAACATGCCGATGCGCAGCGAGCTTTTTTTCGGGTCCAGCCCCTGGCGCTGCATTTCGTCGGCGATGGCGAGCATGTAGCTCGGCGTCACCATGATGATGTCGGGCTCGAAGTCGTGGATGAGCTGCACCTGCCGCTCGGTCATGCCGCCGCCGAGCGGGACGACGGCGAGGCCCAGGCGCTCGGCGCCGTAGTGCGCGCCCAGGCCTCCCGTGAAGAGTCCGTAGCCGTAGGCGACGTGAACCTTGTCGCCGGGGCGGGCGCCCGCGGCGCGAATGGAGCGCGCCATCACGTGCGCCCAGGTCTCGATGTCCTTCGCCGTGTAGCCCACGACGGTGGGCTTGCCCGTGGTGCCGGAGGACGCGTGGATGCGCACGATCCGGTCCATCGGCACCGCGAACAAGCCGAACGGGTAGGTTTCGCGCAAGTCGGCCTTGGTCGTGAACGGGAAGCGCGCCAGGTCTTCGAGCGAGCGGCAGTCCGCCGGCTGCACCCCCGCGGCGTCGAACTTCCTGCGATAGTGCGGCACGTTATCGTAGGCGTGCTGCAGCGACCATCGCAGCCGCTCGAGCTGCAGGCTCTTCAGCGCGTCGCGCCCTGCGGTCTCGATTGCCTCGAGCGGAAAGGCCTTCACTTGCCCTGGTAGCGCGGCTTGCGCTTCTGCATGAACGCGGCCACCCCTTCGCGGTAGTCCTCCGAAAACCCGGCTTCCCGTTGCAGATCCCGCTCGAGGTCGAGCTGCGAATCGAGCGAGTTCCCGGCCGAGGCCTGCATCGCTTTCTTGATGAGGCCGTAGCCCTTGGTCGGGCCGGCGGCGAGCGTCTGCGCGATTCTGGTCGCCTCTGCGACGAGCTGGTCGTCGTCGACCGCTTTCCAGATCAGGCCCCATCGCTCCGCGTCTTCCGCCGACAGGCGCTCGCCGAGAAGCGCGAGTCCCATCGCGCGCGCGCTGCCCACGAGCCGCGGCAGGAAGTAGGTGCCGCCGGAATCGGGCACCAGGCCGAGCTTCGAGAACGATTGGACGAAGCTCGCCGAGCGCGCCGCGAGCACGATGTCGCAGGCGAGCGCGATGTTGGCGCCCGCCCCGGCGGCGACGCCGTTCACCGCGCACACGACCGGTTTCGGCAGGGCACGCAGGCGCCGAACCAGCGGGTTGTAGTTCGACCCGAGGCTCACCGAGAGATCGATCGGCGCGGCATCCGCGCTGCGCGTGCGCGCGGCGAGATCCTGTCCGGCGCAAAAGCCGCGACCCGCGCCGGTGAGGACCACCGCGCGCACCTCCGGTTCGTCGCGCGCTTCCTCCAGCGCCTCGCGCAGCAGCTGGTGCATCTCCGGATTGAAGGCGTTCAGCTTGTCCGGGCGATTGAGGGTGGCGTACAGCACGCCCGCGTCGCGCGAAACCAGGATCGGTGCCATCGGAAAAGCTTACAATCGGCCGGTGCCCAGAGTCTATTCCATCGACGGCATCACGCCGGTGGTCGACCCGAGCGCCTACGTCCATCCGAGCGCGGTGCTGATCGGCGACGTGATCGTCGGAGCGCGCGCGTACATCGGCCCGTGCGCTTGCCTGCGAGGCGACTTCGGCCGCATCGTGGTCGAGGAGGGGGCCAACGTCCAGGACAGCTGCCTGCTGCACGGCTTTCCGGGCAAGGACACCGTGGTCGGCGCCGAGGCCACCGTCGGCCATGGCGCGGTCCTGCACGGCTGCGTCGTGCGCCGCGGCGCGCTGATCGGCATGAACGCGGTGGTCAACGACAACGCCGAGATCGGAGACGAAGCGATGGTCGCCGCGCTCGCCTTCGTCAAGGCAGAAGACAAGATCGCGCCGCGCAGCCTGGTGGCGGGGATTCCCGCACGCACCCTGCGCGCCCTGACCGAGCAGGAGCTGCGCTGGAAGCGGGACAACGTGCTGCTCTACCAGGACCTCGCGCGCCGCAGCGCCGCGACCATGCACGAGACCGAAGCGCTCGCCGCCGTCGAGCCCGGGCGCAGGCGCATCGACATCCCCGAGGCCGTGCCGCTGTCAGAGCTGAAAGCCGCCAACCGATGACCTACCAGTTCATCTCAGTGGAAAAGAGGGGGCGTGTCGGCCTGGTCACCCTCAGTCGCCCCAAGCAGCTGAACGCGCTCAGTCCCGAGCTCATGGCGGAGCTCGGCGAAGCGCTCAGGGCCTGCGACGCCGACGAGGGCGTCGGCGCCATCGTCATCACCGGCAGCGAAAAGGCCTTTGCCGCCGGCGCCGACATCGCGGCGATGAAGGACTACAGCTACATGGACGCCTACATGGGCGACTACATCACCGGGTGGGAGCATTTCCGCTCCGTGCGCAAGCCCGTGATCGCCGCGGTGGCGGGCTATGCGCTCGGCGGCGGCAACGAGCTCGCCATGCAGTGCGACATCGTGATCGCCGCCGACAACGCCAAGTTCGGCCAGCCCGAGGTCAACCTCGGCATCATGCCGGGATACGGCGGCACGCAGCGCCTGCCGCGCTTTACCAGCAAGGCGAAGGCGATGGATCTGTGCCTGACGGCGCGCACGATGGATGCGCAGGAAGCGGAGCGCGCGGGGCTGGTCTCCAGGGTCGTACCCCTGGACAAGCTGGTCGACGAGGCGCTCGCGGTGGCCGACAGGATCGCCGGGTTCTCCTTGCCGGTGGTCATGATGATCAAGGAGTCGATCAACCGCGCCTACGAGACATCGCTCGCCGAGGGCGTCCTTTTCGAGCGCCGCGTGTTCCAGTCGCAGTTCGCGCTCGAGGACCAGAAGGAAGGCATGGCGGCCTTTCTCGCCAAGCGCAAGCCCGCGTTCAAGAACCGATAAACCGTACCGCGCTCACGCTGCTTGCGGCCCACATCCTGTCGATGCTGGGCTTTTCGACCTATGCCGCGCTGCTTCCCGAGCTGCGCGACGCGTGGTCGCTCTCGAATTCGCAGGCCGGAATCGTGGGCGGGACGTTCTTCGCCGGCTACGTCGCCACGGTATCGCTTTCAACTGCGCTCACCGATCGCGTCGACGCACGCTGGGTGTACCTGACGGGAGGCGTGCTGGCGGCGGCCGGGGGTGCGGGCTTCGGCTTCGCGGCCACCGGCTTCTGGAGCGCGGTGCTGTTCCAGGTCGTGCTCGGGGCGGGCATCGCGGCCACGTACATGCCGGGCCTGCGGCTTCTCTCCGACCGCATCGCCGGGCCGGGCCAGAGCCGCTACATCGCGTTCTACACGTCCTTTTTCGGCATCGGCACCGCGCTTTCCTTTGCCATCGCGGGGTTGATCGCGCCGCGCCACGGCTGGCGGGCCGCGTTTGTGGTTTCCGCACTGGGCCCGTTCCTTGCCGCGCTCCTGGTGACGCTATTCATCCGGGGGCTCCGGCCCCAGGCCCCGACAGCGTTGCACATCGGCGCGCTTTTCCCGCTCGCCGCCTGGCGCAGGGTGCTTGCGAACCGCGCCGCGGCGGGCTTCACCTTCGGCTACGCGGCGCACTGTCTCGAGCTCTTCGGGTCCCGCGCCTGGATGGTGGCGTTCCTCGCGTATTCGGCCAGCTTGCAGCCGGGCCCCGCCTTCCCGTGGAACGCCGCGGCGATCGCCGCAGTGATCAACCTGATCGCGGTGCCCGCTTCGATCGCGGGCAACGAAGTCGCGCTGCGACTCGGCCGCCGCCGCTGGATCGTCGCGGTCATGAGCGCTTCGGGTACGAGCGGAATCGTGCTCGCCCTCGGCGCGCCCTGGCATTGGGCCGCGGTGCTCGCGTTGCTGGTGGTCTATGCCATGCTGGTGATGGCGGAGTCGGGCACGCTCACGGCAGGCCTGGTCGCGGCCGCTCCGGGCGATTTGCGCGGCGCGGCGCTTGGCCTCTACTCGCTCGCGGGCTTCGGCGGCGGACTGGCCGGGCCGGTCGTCTTCGGCGCGGCGCTCGACCTCGCCGGCGGGGCGGAAAGCCGCCTCGCCTGGATCGCCGCTTATGCGGCCATAGGCGCGGGGTGCCTCGCGGCGCCGCTCGTGGTTAGAATGAATCCGAACAAAACACGCCTTTAGGAGGAGACGTGGAGCGCATCTGGCTGAAAAGCTACCCCCCCGGCGTGCCCGCGGACATCGATCCATCCGAGTACCAGAGCCTGGTGGAGGTGTTCGACAGAAGCGTGCAGCAGTTCGCCGAGCGGCCGGCGTATCACAGCATGGGACGGGCGATTACCTACGCCGAGCTCGAGCGCCTGTCGCGCGCCTTCGGCGCCTGGCTTCAGTCGCAGGGGCTCGCCAGGGGCGCGCGCGTGGCGATCATGCTGCCGAACTGCCTGCAGTACCCGGTCGCGATGTTCGGCACGCTGCGCGCGGGCTGCACCGTGGTCAACGTCAATCCGCTCTACACGGCACGCGAGCTCGAGCACCAGCTGCGCGACTCGGGGGCTCAGGCGATCGTCATCCTCGAGAACTTCGCCGCGGTCCTGCAGCAGGTGCTGCCAAGGACCTCGCTCAAGCACGTAGTGATCACCTCGCTCGGCGAAATGCTCGGGTTGAAAGGCGTGTTGGTGAACCTGGTGGTGCGCAGGCTGAAGAAGATGGTGCCGCCCTACGAGCTGCCTGGCGCCGTGGGATTCAAGCGCGCGCTGAGCGACGGCGCCGGCAGGGCGCTCGACACGCCGGTGCTGGGGCACGATGACATCGCGTTTCTGCAGTACACCGGCGGCACCACCGGCGTTTCCAAGGGCGCGATCCTGGCGCATAGCAACGTCATCGCGGCGCTGCTGCAGTATCGGGCCTGGCTCGAGCCATCCATGGGCGAGGAGCGCTCGGTGGCCATCACCGCGCTGCCGCTCTATCACATTTTCTCGCTCACGGTGAACTGCCTCGTCATGATGTTCGTCGGCGGCGAGAACGTGCTGATTACCAACCCGCGCGATATTCCCGGCTTCGTGAAGGAGCTGGCGAAGCACAAGTACAGCATGATCACCGGGGTCAACACGCTATTCAACGCGCTGCTCAACAACCCTGCCTTTGCCAAGCTCGATTTCTCGCACCTGAAGCTGGCCCTGGGGGGCGGCATGGCGGTGCAGAAAGCGGTGGCGGAGCGCTGGAAGCAGGTGACGGGCACCACGCTCATCGAGGGCTACGGCCTCACGGAGACGGCGCCTTCGGCCACGGCCAATCCGCTCAACCTCGCCGAGTACAGCGGGAGCATCGGCGTGCCCATGCCCTCGACCGAGGTGGAGTTGCGCGACGACGCGGACCGCGGCGTGCCCCTCGGCCAGCCCGGCGAGATCTGCATCCGCGGCCCCCAGGTGATGAAAGGCTACTGGCAGCGGCCCGACGAGACCGCAAAGGTGCTGGGGCAGGACGGCTTTCTGCACACCGGCGACGTCGGCATCATGGACGACAAGGGGTTCATCCGCATCGTCGACCGCAAGAAGGACATGATCCTGGTGTCGGGCTTCAACGTGTACCCCAACGAGATCGAGCAGGTCGTGGCCGCGCATCCCGGCGTGCTCGAATGCGCGGCGATCGGCGTGCCCGACGAGCACTCCGGAGAGGTGCCCAAGGTCTTCGTCGTGCGCAAGGATCCGCAGCTCACCGAGCAGGACGTCCTCGAGCACTGCAGGAAAGAGCTCACCGGATACAAACGCCCGAAGTACGTCGAGTTCCGCTCGGAGCTGCCGAAGACCAACGTCGGCAAGATCCTGCGCCGCGCGCTGCGCGAGGAAAAGAAGGCCGCCTGAGGCGCGCGCGGTGAACGCCGCTCGTCTGGAACGTCCTGCCGCCTGTCAACGAACGCGCAGGTATGCCCGGGCGGCACCGCGGTAATGATGTTATAACCAAAATGAAATGCTCTACTCGCTGTATGAAGCGCAGCACATGGCGCTCGTGCCGCTCCGGTTCTTCGCGGAGCTGACGCGAGGCTGGTTCGGCCATCCGTTCAGCCCGTTCGCCCACCATCCGCTGTCACGCCGCTTCGCCGCTTCGAGCGATCTCTTCCTGCGCGTGACCGACCGTTATGAAAAGCCGAAGTGGAACCTGGCTGAAGCCGAGTCGGAGATCGTGCTCGAAAAGCCGTTCTGCAGGCTGATCCGCTTTCGGGCGGGAGCGCCCAAGCCGCACAAGGTGCTGGTCGTGGCGCCGCTTTCAGGCCACCACGCGACGCTGGTGCGGGATACGGTGCGCACGCTCCTCGCGGAGCACGACGTGTTCGTGAGCGACTGGGTCGATGCCCGCATGGTGCCGCTCACCGCCGGACCGTTCCACCTCGACGACTACGTCGACTACGTGCGCGAGTGGATCACGCTGCTCTCGCCGGACGTCCACGTGATTTCGGTGTGCCAGCCGACGGTGCCGGTGCTCGCGGCGGTGGCGCTCATGGCCGCGAACGGCGGGCCGCAGCCGCGCTCGATGACCATGATGGGCGGACCGATCGACGCGCGGCGCAGTCCGACGGCAGTCAACAATCTCGCGCAGAAGAAACCGTTCTCGTGGTTCGAGCAGAACCTGATCGAGCGCGTGCCGCCGAAATATCCCGGCTACATGCGTCGCGTCTACCCGGGATTCCTGCAGCACATGGGATTCGTGGCGATGAATCCCGACCGGCACTTGATCGCGCACTGGGACTATTACCATCACCTGGTGCAGGGCGACGGCGATTCGGCCGAGTCGCACCGGCGCTTTTACGACGAGTACAACGCGGTGCTCGATTTGCCGGCCGAGTATTACTTGGACACGATCAAGGCCGTGTTCCAGGACTTCGCACTGCCGAAGGGCCGCATGTTCGTGCGCGGCGAGCTGGTGCGCCCGCAGGCGATCCGCGAGGCTGCGCTTCTCACCGTCGAAGGGCAGCTCGACGACATTTCCGGAAACGGCCAGACCGAAGCCGCGCACGCGCTGTGCCTCAACATCCCGCGCGAGCGGCGCAGCCATTTCATGGCGCCCGGCGTGGGGCACTACGGGATTTTCTCGGGCCGGCGCTGGCGCGAGGTCATCTACCCGCGGGTGCGCGACTTCATCCGCGCGCACTCATAGCTCGTAGCGCGAGCCTTCTTCCCCTGCGACCGTGCGCTCGACCGTCGAGCGCGAAAGCTGCGGCGCGAACATCTCGATGAACTCGTAGGCGTAGCGCCGCAGGTAGGCGCCGCGCTTGACGCCGAGCCGCGTGGTGCTCGCGTCGAACAGGTGGCCCGCGTCGATCGCGCGCAGGTGGTCGTCGCGCTTCGCGTCGAACGCCATCTTCGCCAGGATGCCGACCCCGAGGCCGAGCTCGACGTAGGTCTTGATCACGTCCGAGTCGAGCGCCGTCAGCACGATGTTCGGCGCCAGGCCGCGGTTTTCGAACGCCTTCTGCACCAGCGAGCGGTTGGCGAACGCGAAGTCGTAGGTCACGATGGGGAACTGCGCCAGCGCCTCCAGGGTGAGCGGGTTCACCTTGAGCAGGGGGTGCTTGGGCGGCACCACCACGCAGCGGTTCCACTGGTAGACCGGCAGGGAAACCAGCTCGGGATACAGCGCGATCGCCTCGGTGGCGACGCAAAGGTCGGCATCGCCGGCGAGCACCTGCTCGCAGATCTGGGTGGGGTTGCCCTGGTGGATGCGCAGCTGCACGCTGGGGTATTTCTTCTTGAACTGCGCCACGGCCTTCGGCAGCGCGTAGCGTGCCTGGGTGTGCGTGGCGGCGATGGTCAGGGTGCCGAGCTTCTCGTTGGCGAACTCCTCGCCGGCGCGGCGCAGGTTGTTCGCCTCGGAAAGGATGCGCTCGGCGATGGCGATGACCGCCTTGCCCGGCTCCGTGATGGAGACCAGGCGCTTGCCGTGGCGCACGAAGACATCGATGCCGAGCTCCTCCTCCAGCGCGCGGATCTGCTTGGAAACTCCCGGTTGGGAGGTGTGCAGCGCGTCGGCCGCCTCGGACACGTTGAGCCCGCGGCGCGCGATTTCGGTGAGATAGCGGAGCTGCTGCAGCTTCATGGCCTGGCGCAACCGCTTATATAACTGAAACCATATAACATGCTAACACATTAGTCTTTGTAGATATAACGACAGGCCCTAGGATGGCGCCTTATGGGGATTCCTTGGGGCGAAGCCGTGCCTGCTGCGCCCGGCGCTGCCTGAGATGTACATCTACGACCAGGTCGACCAGCGGCTGGTGGACGAAAGGGTGGCGCAGTTCCGCGACCAGACGCGGCGCTTCCTGGACGGCAAGCTGAGCGAGGACGAGTTTCGGGCGCTGCGCCTGCGCAACGGCCTGTACATCCAGCGCTACGCGCCCATGCTGCGGATCGCGATCCCCTACGGGCTGCTCTCGTCGCGGCAGCTGCGCAGGCTGGCGCAGATTACACGCCGCTACGACCGCGGCTACGGCCACTTCTCCACCCGCCAGAACCTGCAGCTCAACTGGCCCCGCCTCGCGGAAGTCCCGGAGATCCTCGCCGAGCTCGCCACGGTGCAGATGCACGCGATCCAGACCTCGGGCAACTGCATCCGCAACGTCACCACCGACCACTTCGCCGGCGTCGCGCCCGACGAGATCGTCGACTCCTTCGTCTGGTGCGAAATCATCCGCCAGTGGTCGACTTTCCACCCCGAGTTCAGCTACCTCCCGCGCAAGTTCAAGATCGGGGTGAACGGCGCGGCGGCGGACCGCGCCGCCACGTTCGTCCACGACATCGGGCTGCACGCGCTGAGGAACGAAGCCGGGGAGATCGGCTTCCGGGTGATCGTCGGCGGAGGGCTCGGGCGCACCCCGATCCTCGGCCAGGTCATACGGGAGTTTCTGCCCTGGCCCCATCTGCTCACGTACCTCGAGGCGATCCTGCGCGTCTACAACCGCTACGGCAGGCGCGACAACATCTGGAAGGCGCGCATCAAGATCCTGGTCAAGGAGCGCGGCGCCGACAAGTTCCGCGAAGAAGTCGAGGCCGAGTGGGCCCGATGCAAGGACAGCGCCGCCACGCTGACCGACGAAGACGTGCTGCGCATCGAAGCGCGCTTCACCCGTCCGCGCTACGAAAGCCTCGCGCCGGTCCAGCCGCTCGGCGGCGCCGGATTCGCCGCCTGGGCGAAACGTAACGTGCATGGCCACAAGGTTCCCGGGTACGCCGCCGTCACGCTGTCGCTGAAGAAGACCGGCGTGCCGACGGGCGACGTGACGAGCGACCAGATGGACGCGATCGCCGATCTCGCCGAGCGCTATTCGTTCGGCGAGCTGCGCGTCTCGCACGAGCAGAACCTGATTCTCGCCGACGTGCGACAAGCCGACCTGCCGAGCCTCTGGCACGAGGCGCGCGAGCTCGGTCTCGCTACGCCCAACGTCGGGCTGCTCACCAACATCATCGCCTGCCCGGGCGGCGACTTCTGCGCGCTCGCCAACGCCAAGTCGATCCCGGTGGCAGCGGCCATCCAGGAGCGCTTCGACGACCTCGACTACCTCCACGACATCGGCGAGCTCGACCTCAACATCTCGGGCTGCATGAACGCCTGTGGCCACCACCACGTGGGACACATCGGCATCCTCGGCGTCGACAAGAACGGCGAGGAGTGGTACCAGGTCGAGATCGGCGGCAACCAAGGGAACACACTTGCGGGGAAAACGCCCGCGGGCGCGACTGCTCCGGGCGCGGCGCTGGGCAAAGTCATCGGACCGTCGTTCGCGCGCGCCGACGTCCCGCAGGTGATCGAGAAGCTCATCGCCTGCTATCTCGAGCGCCGCGACAGCGAAGCCGAGCGCTTCGTCGACGTGGTGCATCGCATCGGCATCGAGCCCTTCAAGGAAAGCGTCTATGGCAACGCTCATCAAAGAGCGGCGGGTCGTTCACGAGAGCGCGCCCTCGCCTGACGCGAGGGTCGTCCGTCTCGAGCCCGGCGACGCCCCGGCGTCGGTCGCCGCGGAGCTCGACCGCGCGACGCGCGTCGAAGTCGTGTTTCCGAAGTTCGGCGACGGCCGCGGCTTCTCCATCGCCAGGCTGCTGCGCGGCCGCTTCGGCTACAAGGGCGAGCTGCGCGCCGTCGGGCACATCACGCGCGATCACCTGTACTTCATGGAGCGCGTCGGCTTCGACGCCTTCGAGCTGCGCGAGGGCGAGGATGCCAACGAGGCGCTCGCCGCTTTCACCACCTTCTCGGTCTTCTACCAGCGCGCATGAGCGCGGCCCGGCCGCTGCGCGTCGCAACGGCGGGCGGCGTCGGCGACGGCAAGAGCACCCTGATCGCCCGGCTGCTCAGCGATCTTTCGCTCGTTGACGAGCGGGTCAAGGGGGTTCCCGACGGGAGCCTCGGCATCGAGGTCGTCTACCGCTATTTCGCCACCGGGAAGCGCAGGTATATCCTCGCCGACTCGCCGGACCACGCGCACTACGCCCACAACCTGGCGAGCGGGGCTGCAAATGCCGACGCCATGGTGGTGCTGGTCGACGTCACCAAGGGCCTCGCCGCGGCGACGCGGCGCCACCTCGAGGTCGCGCGCCTGCTCGGCATCCGGCAGGGCGTCGCCTTCGTCAACAAGATGGACCTCGTCGACTATTCGCAAGCGGCGCTGCAGAGCCGCGACCTCGGAGGCCTGGAAGCGATCCCGGGGTCGGCGCTGCACGGCGACATGGTGGTGGAGCGCGGCGCGGCGCTCGGCTGGTACGAGGGCCCCACGCTGCTCGAGCGCCTCGAGAGCTTTCGCGCCGGAAGCGAGCAGGCGGCCGCGGGGCCGCTGCGCTTTCCGGTGCAGCTCGTGTCGCGTGCGTTCGCCGGCCAGCCGCGCGGCTACGCGGGGCGCATCGAGTCGGGCTGCGTGCTCGCGGGCACCCGCGTGCGCGTGCTGCCTGCCGGGAAGCAGACCGTGGTGCAAAGGATCCTCGCGCACGGCGCCGAGCGCGACATCGCCGTGGCGGGCGATACGGTGACCCTGGTCCTCGCCGACGAGGTCGGCGCCTCGCGCGGCGACCTCATCGCGGACGCGTCGCAGCCGCCACGCCAGGCGCGCGCGCTCGACGTGACGCTCGTATGGCTGGGCCGCCAGCCGCTCCGCGGCGGCGGCCGCTACGTGGTCCAGCACGCCGCGCGCCGCACCCTGGCGACGGTGGAGAGCGATGGCCCCCTAAGCGCGAACGAGATCGGCCCGGCGCGCATCGCGCTGCATGCGCCGCTCTTCGTCGACTCCTACGACGCGGTGCGCGCCACCGGCGCGCTGACCGTGATCGACGAGGCGACCGACCAGGCGGTCGGCGCCGGGCTCGTCCGGTGAAAGGCACCGTCTACCTCGTCGGCGCCGGGCCGGGCGCAGCCGACCTCCTCACGGTGCGTGCGGCCCGGCTGCTCGGCGAGGCCGACGTGATCTTCCACGATGCGCTCATCGCCGAGGAGGTCCTGAGGCTCGCTTCCAGGGCGAAACGAGTCGCGGTAGGCAAGCGCAGCGGACGGCATTCCACCGCGCAGCACTTCATCAACAAGCGTCTTGCCGACGCCACGCGCACTTGCCGGGTGGTCGTGCGGCTCAAGGGCGGCGACCCGATGCTCTTCGGCCGCGCCCACGAGGAAATCGCGTACCTCGGCGCGCGCGGCATTCGCGTGGAAGTCGTGCCCGGGGTGACCGCGGCGCTCGCGGCGAGCGCCGACCTCGCCATCTCGCTCACGCGCCGCGGCGCCGCGCGCAGCGTCGCGTTCGTGACGCCGCGCGTCGGCCAGGGCGAGCGCGAGAGCCGCTGGGTGGCGTCGGTGCTCGCGGCCGATACCGCGGCGATCTACATGGGCGCCGGCGAGTCGGAAGCCATTGCCGCGGCATTGATCGCCGCCGGCAAGCCGGCGCACACGCCGGTCGCGCTGGTCGAGGACGCATCGCTGCCAGGCGCGCAGGTGCAGTTCGCGTCGCTCGCCGACCTGCCACGCCTCGCCACGCGCGGCGGCCCTACGCTGATCCTGCTGGGCGAGATCTACCGCGAGGCGCTGGCGGCGGCCGGCGCTCAGCGGCCGCGCGGGCGGCTCCCGACCAGCCAGACGCAGTAGACAAAGAGCGCCGCGAAGCAGACGAGCGACCATTCCGCGATCGACAGCCGCAGGAACGTCCAGTCGACCGCGGCGCACTCGCCGGTCCCCGAGAAGAGCGTCTTCAGGGTGCGGCTGAGCGGAAAGTTCTCCACCATGAAGAAAAGATCGGGACCGCATTGCGGCACCTTGTCGGCGGGCAGGTGCTGGAGCCACACTTGGCGCCCCGCCACCGCCGCGCCGCCGAGCGCAAACAGCGCCGCCAGCACCCCGTAGACGGCGGCTCCCGCGCGGCGCGGGCGGTGGAGCGCCGCTACCAGGCACACCGCCATCACCGCCACGAAAAAGCCGCGCTGCACGAGGCAGAGGGGGCAGGGCTCGAGGCCCTTCGCGTACTGCAGGTAGAGCCCGAAACCGAGAAGCAGCGCGCAGGCGAGCGCGGCAAGCGAAAAGCGAGGCGACATGCAGCCGATTCTACTGGCTTAGGCGCAGAAGTACTCGACCACCTGGTCGGTGCGCGCGCGCGGCTGGCCGAAGGCGAGCCAGCCGTGCTTGCGCAGCGTGAAGCTCGCCTGTTGCAATCGCACCTCCGCCTCGCCCTCCTCGGTGACGTAGGTGCCGTTGGTGCTGTGATCGATCAGGACGAATTCGCCGGCGCGGCTCTCGATGGTGCAGTGGCGGCGCGAGGCGAGATCGTCGAGGACGATCACCGCGCACTGGAAATCGCGGCCGAGGCTGACCGGATTGTGCTCGCCTTTCGCGATCACCTCCGTGATGCCGTACTGCAGCCGCAGCGTCTCGTGGCGCGGCGGCTTGGGCAGCGCCGCGCCCAGGCGCGTGGTGTTCTCGTTCACGCGCCACACGAACTCGCACAGCCCGAGCGAGCTCACCGGGTCGAGCGCCTGCGACGGCCGTACCGTGCGCATGCGGCTGCGATAGCTGTGACCGAGCACCGCCGCGGTGTCGCGCGAGGTGATGATCTGCTCTTTTTGCGCCTCCTCGACGAGGCGCGAGGTCATGCTTACGGTGTCGCCGAGGACGTCGCCGTTGCGCACCACGACCGGCCCGGACTGGAAGGCGATGCGCACGCCGAGCTTGGTATTTCCCACCGGCGGCAGCGAATCGGCCGCCATCTGCATCGCCGAAGCGGCGTCGGCAGCGGCGGTCGGCGCGGGAAAAAGCGCCATGACTTCGTCGCCGCTGGCGCGCACGAACGTGGCGCCCCCGTCCCACGCCGCGCGCTCGAGCACCGCGACGCAGTTCTGGATCGCCTGCAGCGCCTTGGTCGGCCCGGCACTCGCGTAGAGCCTGGAGGCGTCCCGCCGCAGGTCGGCGAGCAGGACGGTTCCTTGCCAAGTCGAATCCATGCATCTTCCCCCGATCAGAATGGGAGTTTCCCGGGCGCGGGCGCCGATTGCCATGAGAGATTTCACACGGCGGGCACGCCGGCGAGCGGGGCGCGCGTGGCGCGCACTTTGTCACACTTGCGTATACAGCTTCCTGAAGCCGTCCCAGACGCCGTCGTAGTCCTTCTGCAGCTCCGGGGCGTCCAAGGCGGCGCGCGTCGGCCGAAAGACGTAGCGCGACTCCCACATGAAGGCGAGGGTGTTCTCGATTTTCTGCGGCTTGAGGTCGGCGGCGGCGGCTTTCTCGAAGGAGCCGAGGTCGGGTCCGTGCGCGGACATGCAGTTGTGGATCGAGATGCCGCCGGGAAGGAAGCCGCCTGCCTTCGCGTCGTACGTGCCGCGCACCAGCCCCATGAGCTCGCTCATCACGTTGCGGTGAAACCACGGCGGCCGGAAGGTGTCCTCGGCGACGGCCCAGCGCGGCGGGAAGATCACGAAATCGCAGTTCGCGACGCCGGCCTGGCCCGACGGCGAAGTCAGCACCGTGAAGATCGACGGATCCGGATGGTCGAAGCTCACGCTGTTGATCACCATGAAGCGGGCCAGGTCGTATTTGTAGGGCACGTAGTCGCCGTGCCAGGCGACCACGTCGAGCGGCGAGTGCGCGAGCTCGCTCGCCCAGAGCCCTCCCATGAATTTGGCGACCACCTCGCAGCGGCCGCGATCCTCGAACGCCGCGACCGGCGCCTGGAAGTCGCGCTGCTGCGCGAGACCTTGCGAGCCGATCGGTCCGAGCTCCGGCAGACGAAACGGCTGGCCGTAGTTCTCGCACGCGTAGCCGCGCGCCGCGTCGTCGACGAGCTCCACCCGGAACTTCATGCCCCGCGGCACCACTGCGATCTCGCCCGGCGCGACGCTCAGCTTCCCCAGCTCGGTCGACAGAACGAGCGCGCCCTGCTGCGGCACGAGCATCAGCTCGCCGTCCGCGTTCCAGAAGCAGCGCTCGGTCATGGAACGGTTCGCGCGATAGACGTGCACTGCGAGCCCGGTCTGGCTGGCGACGTCGCCGCAGCCGGCGATCGTTGTCAAGCCCTCGACGAAGTCGCGCGCCTGCGTCGGCATCGCGAACGGATCCCAGCGCAGCCGATTGGGCGGGGTCTCGACTTCCGAAAACGGAGCGGAGCGCAGCTCGCCGTCGGCGATGCGGCGATACGCCGGATGCATGGCAGACGGGCGCAGCTTGTAAAGCCAGGTACTGCGATTCTCGGCGCGCGGCGCGGTAAACGCGCTTCCCGACAGGACTTCGGGATAAAGCCCCTTGGGTGCCCGTTGAGGTGAGTTGCGCCCCACCGGGAGCGCTCCGGAGGCCGCCTCCGACGAGAAGTGGTTCGAAAACCCTTGCTGATAGGCAAATTGCATGACTCCCCCGACCTTCCCTGTCCGACTATAAACGACTGAATATACAGGGCATAAAAATCACCAGGTGCGAAAACGCACCGCGAATTCACAGCAAGCATAGCCCGCGCGCCAAGAATCGCTTATCGTTACGCGGGGGAGTTAGAACGCAGCGGGGAAGGGGGCGGGGGGTGGGAGCGCCAATACGCGTGATGCTCGTTGGCGAGTATCGCGTTGCTCTGTTGGGTTTGGAAGGAATAATCAACGAACGGCGCCCGGCGATGGAAATCGTCGCGACGGCGACATCGTGCGCGCTTGCCTGCGCGCTCGCGGCCCGAGTCGCACCCGACGTCGTCCTGATCGATCCCGAGCACGGTTGCGAGAGCGTCAACGAAATCATTCCGACTCTGGTAGCCGAGCACGCCGCCCGCGTCCTGATGCTGGTCGGGCAGCGCGATCCGAGCTTTCGCGAGAGCTTCGTGCTGTGCGGCGCGTCGGGGGTGGTCCAGAAGGATGAGGCGCCCGAGACGCTGATCAAGGCGATCGAAAAGGTTCACTGCGGCGAGCTCTGGCTCGACCGATCCACGACCGGAAAGCTGTTCGTCGAGATCGCGCGGCGCAAGAGCGGCGCGGGCGCGAGCCCCGAGCAGATCCGACTCGCATCCCTGACGCAGCGCGAGCACGATGTCGTGCGCAAGCTCGTCACCAGGCCGGGCGCGGACAACAAGAGCCTCGCCACGAGCCTGCACATCGGCGAGCACACGCTGCGCAATCACCTGAGCCGCATCTACGACAAGCTCGGCGTTCCCAACCGGGTGGAGCTCTACGTCTTCGCGACGCGCAACGGCTTGTCGGCCTAGGATACGGCGGGCGTAGGTTACGGCGGGCCTGACGCTACGGCGCGGGCCAGAACGGCGCGACCAGGCAAGTGATGATGACCGCCGAGAGGATGATCTGGAAAACGGCCTGGCCCAGACGCGGCGCGCTCATCCAGGCTCGATGGGGAGTAAGGCGGTTGGCGATCATCTGGTATCAGCCGGGCGTGAAATATTTCACGCCAGACTGCGCCAACCCGCGGCGCCTGGCAATAGGGAGTTCCGACTAGTTCGCCCGCAGGGAAGCTAACGCCGCGCCGGCGATTTAGCGGCGAAGGCCTTCAGTTCATTCAGTTTCTCAGGCGTACCCATTCGGGTTGGCGGACTGCCAGCGCCAGACGTCGCGACACATGGCGTCGATGTCGCGATGCGCCATCCAGCCGAGCTCGCTGCGGGCGAGCGCAGGGTCGGCGAAGCAGGCCGCCACGTCACCGGGCCTGCGCGGCGACAACTCGAGCGGAATCGCGCGGCCGCTGGCGCGCTCGAAGGCCTTGGCGGCATCGAGCACCGAGTAGCCGCGCCCGGTGCCGAGATTCGCCGTGAGCGACGGTTTTCCGCGCTCGAGATAGGCAAGCGCTGCGACGTGCCCCTCCGCGAGGTCTACGACATGGATGTAGTCACGCACGCCGGTGCCGTCCGGCGTTGGATAGTCGCTCCCCCAGACGCGCAGCGCCGGACGGCGGCCGATCGCGACCTGCGAGATGTACGGAAAGAGGTTGTTCGGGATGCCGTTGGGGTCCTCGCCCAGGCGCCCCGACGCGTGCGCGCCGGTCGGATTGAAGTAGCGCAGGGCTGCATAGCGAAACCGAGGGTCGGATACGGCGAAATCGGCGAGCAGATGCTCGACCACGAGCTTGGTCTTGCCGTAGGGGTTGGCCGGCGCCAGACGGTGCGATTCCGGAATCGGCAGCGCCTGCGGTTCGCCGTACACCGTGGCCGAGGAGCTGAACACCATGCGGCGCACGTGATGCCGCGCCATGGCCTCGAGCAGCTCCACGGTGCCGCCGACATTGTTGGCGTAGTAGAGCAGGGGTTTCTCGACCGACTCGCCCACCGCCTTGAGGCCGGCGAAGTGGATCACCGCGTCGATCGCCGCCCGGGAGAAAATGCGCTCGAGCGCCGCAGCGTCGCGCACGTCGGCCTGGTGGAACGTCATCGATGCCGCGGGCGCGATCTCGCGCAGGCGATCGA
Source organism: Burkholderiales bacterium (assembly GCA_036406675.1). Taxonomy (GTDB): domain Bacteria; phylum Pseudomonadota; class Gammaproteobacteria; order Burkholderiales; family SG8-39; genus SCGC-AG-212-J23. The sequence continues at coordinate 858 of DASXAO010000142.1, read as the reverse complement.
ACACCATGCGCTTGGAGTTGGCCAGGTTGTCGACGATCGCGAGCGCGTAGCCGGCCTGCGCGAGGGCGAGGCAGCTGTGCGAGCCGATGTAGCCTAGACCTCCGGTGACGAGAATGGTTGGCACGCTCGAATTCTACCGACGGCGAAAAAAAACCCGCCGTGGCGGGCCAAAAGAAAACCCCGCCGTAGCGGGGTTTGGGAGCAGCCCGGTTTTGGAGGCCGAGGCGGGCTTCGCTGGGAGGGGGCGCAGCCCGCAGGTCATTCAACGCCAGCGCCGTTGCACGCCGTGCGCCGTGGCCTAGTCCGACGAGAGCCTCTCGTGAACTACTTCACGGCGCCGTTATCATGCTGCCCCATGCAACGCACACCGCTGAAGGACTTCGAGCCCGTCCTCAAGAAAAGGCTCGAGCAGCTCTGGGGCACGCCCCCGAACCTCTACCGCGCGCTCGGCAATCATCCGGCGATCGTCGCCGCCTGGACCGAGTTCGCCAACACGCTGCGCCACGGCAGCCGCACGCCGCGCGCCCTGCGCGAGCTCGTCATCCTGCGCGGCGCCCAGGTCTCGGCGTCCGAGTACGAGTGGGCCCAGCACCTGCGCATGGCACGCAAGGCGGGCGTGCGCGAGGCGCAGATCGCCGCGCTCGCCGGCTGGCGCACGTCGCCCGAGTTCGATGCGAGGGAAAAAGCCGCCCTGCAGCTCGCGGAAAGCGTCACCTCGGGCCGGGTGAGCGACGCGGCGTATCGCGAAGCGCTGCTGCACTTCGACCAGCACGACTACGTCGAGCTCGCGGTCACCGCCGGCTTCTACGCCATGGTGGCGCGCGTCCTCGACGCCATGGGCGTGGAGCTCGAGCCGGA
>DASXAO010000141.1:0-10929 GCA_036406675.1 Burkholderiales bacterium | reverse complement strand
CTGCGCAGCTCGGACGGCCGGGTACTCGAAGAGCACGAGGCGGAGGCGCGCACCGAGTTTCGGAGATACCAGGACTGGGCCGCCGACGGCGGGCAACCGCTGCGCGACGCCGTCGACTATGCGCTCGTGCGCCTGGGCCGTTCGCTCGTCAGCGCGCGCCGGGAATCCCGGCTTCGCTCAGGTACTTCAGCACCCCTGGATGGATGAGCTCGCGCCGCGGCGCGGCGCTGAGCGTGTTTGCCATGGTGGTCTCGCGCGCCTGCTCGAGGCGCCCTGCGAACGCGCGCTCGCCCTTGTGGACCGCCCGGGCGAGCCGGTAGGCGGTTTCCTCCGGCAAGGCCTCGTTCGCCAGCACGTAGCTCCACGCGCCGACCGAAGGAATCGCGGTGCTCTGCCCGGGATAGCTTCCCGCCGGCAGCGTCACCGCCTGCAATGCCGGATTGCTGGCAAGAATGGCGCGGATCTCGCTGGCGTCGGGCACCACGAAGCGCCCGCCCGCCTTGGCGATCGCGGCGAACGCGGGCCAGCCGACGCCGGCGCCCCAGATCGCAGCCGCGCGGCCGTCGGCGAGCATCGGCGGGCCGTCGGCCACCTTCTCGAGATAGAGTGGTTGCACTTCTATTCCCAAGGAATTGAGAACGTTACGGCCGAGTAGCGTAATGCCCGAGGCCTGCGCGCCGAGGACCACCGGGCGTCCCTTGAGATCCGCGATGGTGCGGATCGGGCTCCCGGCCGGCACGATGAACATCCCGGGGCTTGCATAGATCGCGGTGATGATGCGAAGGCGTGTGTCGGGCTTGGCGAGCGCCGCGTTGGCGACCTCGCCGGCGACCAGGGCGATGTCGAGCTTGCCGGCCTCGAGGAGCGGCACGTTCTCGCCGCTGCCTTTGGTATTGCGCGGCTGCACGCCCAGGGTTGCGTCCTGCGCGTTGACGACTTCGGCGAACGCGTCGCCGTAGAGGGGAAAGCCTCCGCCTGGGGTGGCGGTGCCGAGGACGAGCACGATCAGGACCTCCTACATAGACGACAAAAACAGGGACGGACCCTATTTTTTCTTACTTCACCACGCGTGCAGAAATGCTACTGCAACTGGATGTTCGCCGCCCTCACCACCTTGCGATACATCTCGATGTCGCTGCGCACGAAACTCCTGAACTCCTCGAGCTTCATCGGCGCCGGCTGAAGACCGAGCTTGCTGAACTGCTCGCGCACCGGCGGCTCGAACACGATCGCATTCACCGCCTCGTTGAGCTTCTTCACGATTTCGGGGGAGGTGGCCGCGGGCGCCCACATGCCGAACCACAGCGTCACGTCGTAGTCCGGCAGCCCCTGTCCCGCGATGGTCGGCACCGCCGGCAGAACTTCCGCGCGCGACTTGGTGGAGACGCCCAGGGCGTTGAGCTTGCCTTCCTTGACGAGATTGACCGCCACGTTGACCGGCGCCATATAGAACGCGGCGCGTCCGCCGAGGACGTCCTGCAGCGCTTCCGGCGAGCCCTTGAACGGAAGGTGGATCATGCGCACGCCGGCGAGGCCGAGGAGGTACTCGGAGGCGAGATGAGTCGAAGTCCCCATTCCCGCCGACGCAAAAGCGAGCTCGCCGGGCTTCGCCTTCGCGGCATCGATCAGCGACTTGAGGGTTTTGTACGGGCCGTTGCCGGCGCTCACCATCACGTACGGCGTCTTGCCGATCATGGCGACGTCGACGAGATCGGTGAGCGGGTCGTACGGCAGGCTCTTGTAGATCGCCGGATTCGCCGCGTGCGACGAGGACTGCACCATCAGCGTGTAGCCGTCGGGCTCGGCCTTCACCACCGCCGCGGTCCCGATCTGCCCGCCCGCGCCCGGACGGTTCTCGACCACCACCGGCTGCTTCCAGTGCTCGTTCATGCGCTGGGCGATGATGCGCGCCGCGATATCGGCGCCGGCCCCCGCGGACAGCGGCACGATGATCCGGACCGGCTTGGTGGGATATTCCTGGGCCTGGGCAAGTGCGCTCGAGCCCCCAATCAGCCAGAGAAGAAAAACCCAAAAAACAGGGACGGACCCTATTTTTTTCATTTGATGCTAACCCAGCGTCGGCATGTGGAAGCCGGGCGCGGGCGTGTCCTGGTGCGGCCAGCGCGTGGTGACGACCTTGGTCCGGGTATAGAACTTGATGCTCTCGACGCCGTGCACGTGCAGGTCGCCGAAGAGCGAGCTCTTCCAGCCGCCGAAGGAGAAATAAGCCACCGGCACGGGGATCGGCACGTTGATGCCGACCATCCCGACCTGGACCTCGTTCTCGAAGCGCCGCGCGGCGCCGCCGGACTCCGTGAAGATCGCGGTGCCGTTCGCGTACGGATTGCGGTTGATGAGCTCGATCGCCTGGTCGAGGGTGTCCACCCTCAGAACCGACAACACGGGGCCGAAGATCTCGTCCTTGTAGATCGTCATGTCCGGCTTCACCTGGTCGAACAGGCTCGTGCCCAGGAAGAAGCCGTCCCGAGGCAGCGAGCTCGCTCTTCCGTCGACCACGAGCCTCGCGCCCTCCTTGAGACCCGCGTCGACGTAGCCCGCGACCTTGTCGCGATGCGGGCCGGTGACGAGCGGTCCCATGTCGACGCCCTCGGCGTCGCCGGCGCCGACCTTGATCGCCTTGGCTTTCTTTTCCAGCAGGCGTACCAGCGGCTCGGCGGCGGCGCCGACCGCGACGACCGCGGAGATCGCCATGCAGCGCTCGCCCGCCGAACCGTAGCCGGCGCCGATCAGCGCGTCGGCGGCGAACTCGAGATCGGCGTCGGGCAGCACCACCGCGTGGTTCTTCGCGCCGCCCAGCGCCTGCACCCGCTTGCCGTGGCGCGCGCAGGTCTCGTAGATGTACTTCGCGATCGGCGTCGAGCCGACGAACGACACTGCATGGATCCCGGGGTGGCCGAGGATCGCGTCGACCGCTTCCTTGTCTCCGTGCAGCACGTTCAGCACGCCGTCGGGCAATCCGGCTTCCTGGAAGAGTGCGGCCATGCGCACCGAAGCCGAAGGCACCTTCTCGGAGGGCTTGAGGATGAAGCTGTTCCCGCAGGCGATCGCCATCGGGAACATCCACAGCGGCACCATCACGGGGAAATTGAACGGCGTGATGCCGGCGCAGACGCCGACCGGCTGGCGCACGGTGTGCGTGTCGACCTGCGTGCCGGCGTTCTCGGCGTACTCGCCCTTCAGGAGGTGCGGGATGCCGCAGGCAAACTCGATCACCTCGATGCCGCGCTGCACCGAGCCCATCGCGTCGGGCAGCGTCTTGCCGTGCTCCTCGGTAACGATTGCGGCAAGTTCCTTCTGATTTTTTTTCATCAGGCTCAGGAATTCCTGCATGACGCGGGCTCGCCGCAGCGGCGGCGTGTCGCGCCAGGCAGGCAGCGCGGCGCTCGCCGCCTTCACCGCGGCGTCCACCATCGACGCGTCGGCGAAAACGACGCGCCGGGTGACCTGCCCGGTCGCAGGGTTGAACACGTCGCCGTAGCGCTTGGCGGCGGACACTTGCTTGCCGTTGATCCACGCCGGCACGGTGCCGAGCTTCAGTTCGGCGGGTTTGTTCATGCTGCAGTCCTTTCCTTGGTCCTTTCCTTGATCTTCAGTCCGCAGGCTTCCAGCGCGGCGCGCGTGGCCGCCTTCTCCTCGCCGGTCAGCTCGAGCAGCGGCGCGCGCACCGCGCCGCCCGCCTGGCCGAGGAGCTCCTGCCAGTATTTCTGGTGCGCGGCCGCCTTGCCGGGCGGGCGCGTGCTTTTCAGTGCCTGTCGAACCGGGTCGAGGCTGTCGCGGAGCCTGCGCGCCTCGCCGATTCCGCCGCGAAAGGCGAGTTGCGTGTATTCATGCATGCGCCGGTCGACCGCGGTCTGCAGCAGGTACGGCGGCGTCGAGCAGAGATAAACCTGCCAGCCGAGCTCGACGATGTTGTCGAGCCATTCCTCCTCGTTGGAGGTGCTCACGATCAATCGCTCGCCCGCCATGCGCGAGAGCCTTGCATAAGTCTCGCGCGGAACGCTGTACTTGATCGCGACGACATTGGCCAGCTCGGCGATGCGCAGGCAAATCTCCGGCTCGAGCAGGTAGCCGCAGTCGGGCGGCTGGTTCCACAGCACGACGCCAAGCTCCACCGCCTCGGCGATGGAGCGGTAATAGTTGAACAGCGTGTCCGCCGTGTGCGCGCCGAAGTAGAGCAGCGGCGTGTGCACCACTATGTAGTCGGCGCCGATCGCCTGGGCGTGCCGGGCGAGCTTGAGCACGGTGTCGAGGCTCTGGTCGGAGCACGACACCATGACGCCGCCCGCCTTCTCGGCCACGGCAACCTCCGCGGTGCGCTTCCGCTCTTCGACGGTCATGGCGTAGAACTCGCCCTGCTTGCCGTTCACGAAGACGCCGGCGATGCCGAGGTCGCGGTGCCAGTGGCGCAGGTTCCTGCGCCATCCAGTCTCGTCGAGGCGCAACTCCGGAGTGAAAGGCGTGAGCGCCGCGGCCCAGATGCCGCGCAGGTGCTCGCGGGCGTACGCTTTCGCGTCCTTGCGCCGATATTTCATGGCGTGAGTCTAACCCCTCACAATAGGCAGTGGCCGTTCCCCTCACTCCGGCGCGACTGCGTTTCACGCAGCAGGGCGTGCCGTATTCGGAAGCGTTCGACGATGTCTACCACAGCGCGGCGGGCGCTGTCGGGCAGGCGCGCCATGTGTTCATCGACGGTAATCATCTGACCGAGCGCTGGGCAGGACGCCGACGCTTCGTGATCCTGGAGACCGGGTTCGGCGCCGGAATCAACTTTCTCGCCACCTGGCAGGCATGGCGGCGCGACTCGCGGCGACCGCGGCGCCTGCATTACGTGTCGATCGAGAGGCATCCGTTCAGCCTCGCCGACGCAAGCTCGATCTTCGCCGGCCTGCCGGAGCTGCGCGGCGAGGCCGCGGAGCTGGAGGCGCGCTGGCCCACGCTCGTGCCCGGCGCGCAGCGCATCGAGCTCGACGCCGGCGGCGTGGTGCTCACGCTCTTTTTCGCCGACGTAGCCGTGGCGCGCGACCTGCGCCTCGCCGCGGACGCGTTCTACCTGGACGGCTTCGCGCCGGCGAAGAATCCGGACATGTGGACGCCCGCGCTCATGCGCTCGCTCGCGCGCCTGGCCGCTCCGGGCGCCACCGCCGCGACCTGGAGCGTGGCCTCGGCCGTGCGCCATGCGCTCGAGGAGACCGGCTTCGCGGTCGAGAAGCAGCCGGGGTTCGGCGACAAGAAGGAGATGCTCGTCGCCCGGTACGTCAAGTCAGGCCGAGTCCCTTCCGGCTCGGAGAGAAACATAGCGACTGTTATCGGCGCAGGCCTCGCCGGCGCGGCGGTCTGCGAGCGGCTGTGCGCGCGCGGCTGGAACGTCACGCTGCTCGAGCGCCACGCCGGTCCGGCGAAGGAGGCGTCGGGAAATCATGCCGGCGCGTTCCATCCGCTGGTCTCGCCCGACGACAGCGTCTTTGCGCGCGTGACCCGAGCCGCGTTCCTCGCTTCGCTTCAACGCTGGCCAAGCCTCGGAGCGCGCTGGGACCCGTGCGGCGTCCTTCAGCTCGCGCGCGACGAAAAAGAGGCGCACTCCCAGCGCCGCTCGGTGGCGGCGCTCGCCATGCCTGCCGACTACGCGCAGCTCGTGTCGCGCGACGAGGCATCGGCGCACGCCGGGGTGCCGGTGGCGGCCGGCGGATTGTGGTTTCCGCGCGGCGGATGGGTCCAGCCCGCCTCGCTCGCCGAGGCGCAGCTTTTCGCGTGCGGCGAGCGCCTCGAGCGCCACTTTAATTCCGAGGTGAAGACTTTACCCAAGGCGGAAAAAGTCATTCTGGCTAACGGAGGCGAGGCACTGCGGCTGCATCCGCTGCCGCATCTCAGGCTGCGGCGCGTCCGCGGGCAGGTCACGTACGTACCAGCCGGCGCCGTCGATGCGCCGCATGCCGTAGTGCTGCGCGGCGGCATGGTGCTGCCCGCGCTCGACGAGCTCTGCGTGGTCGGCGCCACCTTCGACCTCGAAGACGAGGATCCGGCGCCGCGCGTGGAAAGCCACGCGAGCAACCTCGAGCGCGCTGGCCGCATCCTTCCCGGATTCTCGTTCGATCCCGAATCCGTCCAGGGCCGCGTCGCGTTTCGCGCCGTCACGGCTGATCGGCTTCCCGTGGTCGGAAATCTTGCGGAAAACGTCTATGGAGCCTTCGCCTACGGCTCGCGCGGGCTCCTGTGGTCGACGCTCGCGGCGGAGATCATCGCCTCGGATCTCGAGGGCGAGCCGTTGCCGATCGAAGGAGCGCTGTGCGATGCGCTGAGCCCGGCGCGCTTTGCCCGGCGTGCGATGCGGCGCGCCGGCGCCTAGGGGAGAGCCTGGAGTCGATTCTTCAAACGGCGCGCAGGATCGAGCGATTCGCCTCGCGCACGCTGCGCAGGCCGCACAGCGCCATCGTCACGTCGAGCTCGCGCTGGATGATCTCCAGCGCGCGCGTGACGCCGGCCTCGCCCATCGCGCCCAGGCCGTAGGCGAACGCGCGTCCGATCAGCGTCGCGCGCGCGCCGAGCGCGAGCGCCTTGAGCACGTCCTGTCCGCCGCGGATGCCGCCGTCGAACCACACCTCGATGCGCTCGCCGACCGCGTCGACCACGTCCGGCAGCGCCCGGATCGACGACAGCGTGCCGTCGAGCTGGCGCCCGCCGTGGTTGGACACCACGATCGCGTCGGCGCCGCTCTGCGCCGCGATCTTCGCGTCCTCGGCGTCGAGGATGCCCTTCAGCACCAGCTTTCCGCCCCACAGGTTCTTCACCCACTCGACGTCCTTCCACGACAGCGTCGGATCGAACTGCCCGGCGATCCATTGCGACAGCGTGGTGAGGCTCTTCGCATCCGGGATGCGGCCCTCCAGATTGCCGAACGACTTGCGCTTTCCGCGCAGCACGTTGAGGGCCCAACCGGGTTTTCTCGCAATATCAAGGAACGTTCCCAGGGTAAGTCGTGGTGGCACTGCGAGGCCATTCTTGAGGTCGCGGTGGCGCTGGCCCTGGATCTGCAGGTCGAGCGTGAGCACGAGCGCCGAGCAGCCGGCGGCCTTGGCGCGCTCGATGAGCGAGGCGGCGAAGCCGCGGTCGCGCATCACGTAGAGCTGGAACCAGAACGGCTTCTCCACCCCGCCGGCGACGTCCTCGATCGAGCAGATCGACATGGTCGAAAGCGTGAACGGCACGCCGAAACGCTGCGCGGCGCGCGCGGCGAGGATCTCGCCATCGGCCCAGTTGAGGCCGGTGAGACCGACGGGGGCGAGCCCGACCGGCATCGACACTTCTTCGCCGATCATCGTGGTGCGCGTGCTGCGCCGGTCGACGTCGATGCCGACGCGCTGGCGCAGCGTGAGGAGCTCCAGGTCGGCGCGGTTCGCGCGCAGCGTGGATTCAGTGTAGGAGCCGCGGTCGACGTAGTCGAAGATTGCGCGCGCGATGCGCTTCCTCGAGAGCTCGCGCAGGTCCTCGATGCAGGTCACCACGGCCATTGGCCGGCATTCTACAATGCGGCTTCTCGATGAAAGAGGAACAGAAAAACCCGATCCAGGTCGTCGAGCGCATGATGCGCCTGCTCGACGTGCTGGAGAAGCATCCCGAGCCGCTCGGCCTGAAGCAGATCTCGCAGTACACGGGGCTCCACCCGTCGACCGCGCACCGCATCCTCTCGGCGATGTCGGCCGACCGCCTGGTCGACCGCGTCGAGCCGGGCAGCTACCGCCTCGGCATGCGGCTTCTCGAGCTCGGCAATCTGGTCAAGTCGCGCATCAGCGTGCGCGAGCTCGCGCTGCCGCTGATGCGCGAGCTCCATGCCCACACCGGAGAGACCGCCAACCTCTCGGTGCGCCACGACGACGAGATCGTGTACGTCGAGCGCAGCTCGTCGGGTCGCGCTGCGATGCGCGTGGTGCACGTCATCGGCGCGCGCGCGCCGCTGCACGTCACCGCGGCGGGGAAGCTTTTTCTCCTCGAGGAAGGCTTCGCGCGGCTGCGCGACTACGCGAAGCGCACCGGCCTCGCGCCGCACACCAAGAACACGCTCTCCAGCGTTCAGCTCCTCGAGCGCGACCTCGAGAAGATCCAGCGCCAGGGCTGGGCCACCGACAACGAGGAGGCCGAGATCGGCGTGCGCTGCGTCGCCGCGGGCATCCGGGACGACAACGGCCTGCTGGTCGCCGCGCTTTCGCTCTCTTCGCCGGCCGACCGCATGAAGGTCCAGTGGGGTCCGCTCGTGAAGGAGACCGCGGACCGCATCTCACGCGAGATCGGCCACCGGCCGGCCTCGCGCATCGGCGTGGCGTAGCGAAAAAACAGGGACAGTCCCTATTTTCCTCGAAGATGTGGTTTCCGGTCTTTCGCGGCCGCAGAAGTCGCTGCCGCCGAAATATTTCTACGATGACGCGGGCAGCCGGCTGTTCGAGCGCATCTGCAGGCTGCCCGAGTACTACCTGACGCGCGCCGAGCTGGCGCTGACCAAGGCGAATATCGCGGCGATCGCGCGCTTTGCCGGGCGCGGCTGCGAGCTGGTCGAATACGGCAGCGGCGAGAGCCTGAAGACGCGGCTCCTCATCCGCGCGCTGCGGCCGGCCGCGTACCTTCCGGTCGACATCTCGCAAGCCGCGCTGCGCGGCGCGACGGAGCGCCTCGGGCGCGAGTTCCCCTGGCTCGAGATCGTCCCGGTGCACGGCGATTTTTCGCGTCCGGTCGAGCTTCCCCGCTCGCGCGCGCCGCGCGTGGTCTACTTCCCCGGCTCGACGATCGGCAACCTCTCGCCCGACGAGGCGCACGCCTTTCTCTCGATGACTCGCGGGCAGGCCGCGCGCATGCTGGTGGGCGTGGACCTGCGCAAGGACGCCAATGCACTGCACGCCGCATACAACGACTCGCGCCGCGTGACCGCGGCGTTCAACCTGAACCTCCTCGCACGCATCAACCGCGAGCTCGGCGCCGACTTCGACCCGAAGCGATTCGCGCATTACGCCTTCTACAACGCGGCCGAGGGGCGCATCGAGATGCACCTCGTTTCGCTCGCGCGCCAGAGCGTGCGCATCGGCCGGCACCGCTTCGCCTTCGACGTCGGCGAGTCGATCCACACGGAGAATTCGTACAAGTATTCGATCGAAGGCTTTCGCGCCCTCGCCGCCGCCGCGGGATACCTCGTCGGAAAGACCTGGACCGACCGGCGCGGCCTGTTTGCCGTTCACGCACTGAAAAGCGCCTAGCCAAAAAAAAATCGGGGTCTGACCCCGATTTTTCGCGCGTTTCTTTTCCTAAGGCTTGAAAGTCAGGTGCGCTGGCTCGCCTTGGTGCTCATCTCGAGCCACTTGCGGATGCGGTTCGCGTCGGCGATCCGCGACTGCTTGCCCCAGGAGTCGAGCAGCACCACGATCAGGTCCTTGGACGCGAGGCGCACGTGCATCACGAGGCAGCGGCCGGCCTCGCTGATGTAGCCGGTCTTCGAGAGCTCGATGTCCCAGTGGGAGTTGCGCACCAGGCCGTTGGTGTTCACGAAGCGCAGCTGCCGGTTGAAGGACTTCACGGTGGCGCGGTCGCGGGTCGAGTATTCGCGGATCAGCGGATAGCCGTGGGCGGCGCGCACCAGCTTCACGAGGTCGCGCGGGCTGGAAACGTTCGACGGCGAAAGCCCGGTCGGCTCGACGAAGTGGCTGTCGCTCATGCCGAGCTCGGCGGCCTTCTCGTTCATCGCCTTCACGAACGCCGGCACGCCGCCCGGGTAGGTGCGCCCAAGCGCCGCGGCGGCGCGGTTTTCCGACGCCATCAGCGCGACCAGCAGCAGCTCGTCGCGCGTCAGGGTAGTGCCGGGCATGAGGCGCGAGCGCGTGCCTTTGACGGTGTCGACATCCTCGCGGCTCACCACGATGCGCTGCTCGAGGTCGAGGCCGCGGTCGAGGATGATCATCGCGGTCATGAGCTTGGTGATCGAGGCGATGGGGACCACGGCCTCGCTGTTCTTGTTGATGACCACCTCGCCGGTGTCGGCATCCTGCACCATCACGGCCGCCGAGCGCAGGTAGACGACCTTCTGCGGCTGGGCCTGGGCAAAACCGATGGTCAGGGCGAGGACGAAAAACAGCGCGAAAGCGGCGACGATTCCTTCGAGGGAATGAAGTTTTCTTTGTTGCGCAGCCATGGACGCGAATCTTTTCTTAGCGTTAGCGGTTTCCGTTTGTTATGCCCATGCCCTACTTGGCGCATGGAGTTGTCGCAGTCTAGACGACGCCAAAACGAAAAATCAAGCAAAATCATGTAGTAGGAAATAGTTCCTCAACTCGTCGTGAAAAATGCACACTGTCGGGCTGAGGTTACAGGGTTTGTTCTCGAATTTCGGCGTCGTCGAGCACCGCCTGGGCCTCCGCAGCCTCCTGCTGGAGCTCCCACATTTTGGCGTATTCCCCTTTCTCTTCAATTAGTTGTATGTGAGTTCCCCGCTCCGCGACGCGGCCGTGCGAGAGCACCAGGATGAGGTCGGCGTCCATGACCGTGGAAAGCCTGTGAGCAATCACTAACGTAGTGCGACCGCGGGCGATGCGCTCGAGCTCGGCCTGAATCGCCTTCTCGGCGCGCGAGTCGAGCGCCGAGGTGGCCTCGTCGAAGATGAGGATGCGCGGGTTCTTGAGCAGCGCGCGGGCGATCGCGACGCGCTGCTTCTCGCCGCCCGAGAGCTTGAGGCCCCGCTCGCCGACCGGGGTCTCGTACTTCGCCGGCAGGCTTTCGATGAAGTCGTGGATGTGTGCCGCGCGCGCCGCCTCCATCACTTCGGCGTCGCTCGCCTCGGGCCGCCCGTAGCGGATGTTGTAGAGGATGGTGTCGTTGAAGAGCACCGTGTCCTGCGGGACGATGCCGATCGCGCCGCGCAGGCTGGCCTGCTTCAAC
>DASXAO010000140.1:0-37926 GCA_036406675.1 Burkholderiales bacterium | reverse complement strand
ACCGGGGTCTTGCCGTCGCGGTTGGCGATGCGAGGGTCGGCGCCCGCGGCGAGCAGGCGCTTGACCTCGCGCAGGTCGCCGCTCACCACGGCACCGTGCAGCAGCGTGTTGCCGAAGGGACCCTGGTAATTGGGATTACCGACCGGATCGCCTGCAGGGCCGCCGAGCGCGCGAGTCATGCAGCCCATTGTGCCGAATGCACGTGACGATTGCATGGCAAATCGTTCACGTTCTAGACCTTCGGACCAGGCATGGTCCGACCTACTGTGCCTGGATTCCCGCCTGCTTGAGGAAACCGGGCCATTTCTGTGCCTCGCTGCGGACGAACGCCGCGGCCTCGTCGGGCGACATCGAGATCTCGCGCCACCCGCCGCCCTGGAACCGCTGGCGAGTGTCGGGCAATTGCATCACCTTCAGGGTCGCGGCGCGCAAGCGCTCCACCACGGCCGTCGGCGTCCTCGCCGGCGCGAAGAGGCCCATCCAGCTGTCGAGCACCAGATCCTCGACACCCGCCTCTCGGCCCGTGGGGACGTGCGGCAACAACGGATCGCGCGCCGCTCCCGAAGTGACGATCGGCTTCACCCGACCGTCCGCGATGAGCGGCCGCGCGGTCGTGGTGTTGTCGAAGAAGAGATCGACGCGGCCCGCCAGCAGGTCGACGTAAGCGGGCTGCGCGCCCTTGTAGGCGATTTCCAGCAGGTCCACGTTGGTGAGGCGCTTCAGCAGCACCGCGCTGATGTGCTGGCCGGTGCCGATTCCGGAGGTCGCGATGGTGAGCTTGCCCGGGTGAGCGCGCGCGAAGTCGAGCACCTCGCGCAGCGTGGATTGCGCGAGGTCCTTGCGCGCGACGAGGGTGTAGGTAAAAGCTCCGACGAGCGCCACGGGAGTGAAATCCGCGACGGGGTCGTAGCGCGGGTCCTTGTGCAGGCCCAGGTTGAAAGCCATGTTGGCGAGCCCGCCGACGAGCAGCGTGTAGCCGTCGGGCGAGGACATCGCCGCGGTCTGCGTTCCCACGAGCGTGCCTGCCCCCACGCGGTTCTCGACGATGAACGGCTGCCCGAGCTCCGCGCCGAGCTTGTCGCCGAGCAGCCGGCCGACGAAGTCGTAGCCGCCGCCGGGCGCGCTCGGCACGATCACCCGAACGGGCTTCGCCGGGTAGATCTGCGCCAAGGCGCTGGAAGCCGAAAACAGGCATGCCGCCAAGCACGTTGTAACAAGCACGCGCATCGATGACCTCCTCCGTCCATTACCATAACGCGCTCATGCGCTACCTGGAAGATTTCGCCGTCGGACAGAAGTTCGGCTCCGCGACCCTGCGAGTCGAGGAAGAGCAGGTCAAGCGTTTCGCCGCCGAGTTCGACCCGCAGCCGTTCCACCTCGACGAAGCCGCGGCGCGGGGCACGCTCTTCGGCGGGCTCGCGGCGAGCGGCTGGCACACGGCGGCTATGACCATGCGGCTCCTCGTCGAAAGCGACCTCCGGCCCGCGGGCGGCATCGTCGGCGCCGGGTTCGACGAGTTCCGCTGGCCGCGGCCGGTGCGCCCGGGGGACGAGCTCCATATCGAGGCCGAGGTGCTCGAGGTGCGGCCGTCGAAGTCGCGCCCCGAGCAAGGCATGGTCAAGCTGCGCACCACGACGCTCAACCAGAGAAACGAGCCGGTCCAGGTGTCGGTGGGTAACCTCGTGGTGCCGCGGCGCCCCAATTCGAAATGAAGCAACAGACGCTGACGCCGGTCGACGGCTCCGTCTACGTCGAGCGCGAGCTCGCCTCTGCGCAGAAGATGGAAGATGCGCTCGCTGCCGCGGTGCGGGCGCAAGCCGAATGGAGGCGTACCCAGGTGGCCGAGCGCGCGGCGATCGTCCGCCGCATGGTCGAGTGGTGCGTCGCGCGCGCCGACGAGCTCGGCGCCGAGCTCGCCTGGCAGATGGGCCGGCCGCGAGCACAGGGCCCGAACGAGATCCGCCGCGGCTTCCAGGAGCGCGCGCTGTACATGTGCGGCATCGCCGAAGAGGCGCTCGCGGACCTCAAGCTGCAGAAAAAGGAGGGCTTCGAGCGCTTCATCCGGCGCGAGCCGCACGGCGTGGTGCTGGCGATCGCGCCCTGGAACTATCCCTGGCTCACGTCGGTCAACGCCGTGGTGCCGGCGCTCCTCGCCGGCAACAGCGTCATCCTCAAGATGGCGGCGCAGACGCCGCTCGTGGCGGAGCGCTATTTGCAGGCGTTCGGCGCGGCCGGACTGCCGCAGGGCGTGTTCCAGTTCCTGCACATGGACCACGCGGCCACGGCGGGGCTCATCGGCGACGCGCGCATCGGCTATGTCGCCTTTACCGGCTCGGTCCCCGGCGGGCACGCGGTGCAGCGCGCCGCGGCCGGGCGTTTCGTCGGCACCGGCCTCGAGCTCGGCGGCAAGGACCCGGCGTACGTGCGCGCCGATGCGCCGCTCGCCGCCACCGTCGAGAACCTGGTCGACGGCGCCTACTTCAATTCTGGCCAGTCGTGCTGCGCGGTCGAGCGCATCTACGTCCACCGCTCGATCTTCAAGCCGTTCGTCGAGGCCTTCGTGGAGCTTGCAAAGGCCTATCGCCTCGGCAATCCGCTCGCGCCCGAGACCAATCTCGGTCCGGTGGTGCGCACCGCCGCCGCCGACGCCGTGCGCGCGCAGATCGCCGATGCGGTTCAGCGGGGAGCGAGCAGGCTCCTGAACCTCGCAGACAAGGAAGGCACGCCCTATCTTCCGCCCGAGGTGCTGGTCGACGTGCACCACGGCATGGCGCTCATGACCGAGGAGACCTTCGGCCCGGCGGTGGGCATCCAGCCGGTGGCCGACGACGAGGAAGCCATCCGCCTCATGAACGACAGCCGCTACGGGCTCACGGGGTCGATCTGGACGCTCGACCGGGACGCGGCGCTCTCCATCGGCGCGCGGGTCGAGACCGGCACCTGGTTCATGAACCGCTGCGACTATCTCGACCCGGCGCTCGCCTGGACCGGCGTCAAGGATTCCGGCCGCGGCTGCACGCTTTCGAAGCTGGGACTCGAGACCTTCACCCGCCCGAAGTCATTTCACCTGAAGCTCAACCCCTAGCGCCCGGCGGAGTAGGACGACGGGTCGTTGACGATGTGCAGCGTCATCTGCTCGACCTGGCGCAGCTGTGCCCTCAGCCTTTCCCGATCTTGATTGGAGGTCGCAGCGAGCAGTTCCTTCTCCGTGCGTTCCATGCGATCGAAGTAGGGCAGCGCCTGCGGCGGATTGGCACGGTAGCCTCGCCCGCGCTGCAGGCCGCGCAGGAACGCCGGCTCGGTCTCCTTCGGACATACTCCGTAGTAGGCCCTGGACTGATAGCCGACACGGTAGCCGGTTTCTTCCGTGCAATAGGCAGCGAGGTTCGAAGGATCCGGGGTTTCGAACCCGGCGCAGGCCGCAAGCAGCACGACGGGGAACGTCGGCACCAGGCGGTTCATGCCGCGTCCTCTACGGCACGCCGCTGCCGCCGCTCGCGTACGAGCACGAGCAGTTGGCAATGTGGATCGCCCACCACTCGGCGTCGCGCAGCTGCACTCTCAGGCCCTCGCGGTCGGCATCGGAGTTGGACGCCACGATCTGCTTTTCGAGCTGCGACATGCGCTCGTAGTACGGCAGCGCCTGAGGCGGGTTGGGCCGATAGCCGCGCCCCTTCTCCAGGCCGGCGAGGAACGCGCCCTCGGTTTCCTTCGGACAGACGCCGTAGTAGGCCCTGGACTGGTAGCCGGCGCGGAAGCCCGTGTCGGCGCTGCAGTAGGTCTGGAGGTTCGTCGGATCCGGGGTGCTGAAGGCCGCGCACCCGGAAAGGAGAACAAATGGAAGTGCCCGCAACCCGATCTTCATGCGCTCCTCGCCAAGCTCAGTTGCGACCGCTGCCGCCGGTGGCGTACGAGCACGAGCAGTTGTCGATGTGGATCGCCCACCACTCCGCTTCGCGCAGCGCCACCTTCACCCGCTCGCGGTCGGCGTCGGAGGTGGTCGTCATGAGCTGCTTCTCGAGCTGCGACATGCGCTCGTAATAGGGCAGCGCCTGAGGCGGATTGGGCCGATAGCCGCGCCCCTTCTCCAGGCCGGCGAGGAACGCGCCCTCGGTTTCCTTCGGACAGACGCCGTAATAGGCCTTGGACAGGTAGCCGGCGCGGAATCCGGTTTCGGCCGTGCAGTAGGTCTGGAGGTTGGTCGGATCGGGGTCTTTGAAAGCCGCGCAGCCCGAAAGGAAAATGAAAGGAAGGATCCAGGCAAGTTTGGTCATGATCTCGTCATGTAGTCAGTTCGCCGTCATGTAAGTTCCAGGATCGTTGACGATGTGGATCGCCCACCACTCGATGTCACGCAGCTGCGTCCTTAGGCGCGCACGTTCCGGCTCGGTCGTAGCGGCGAGCAGTTGCTTCTCGGTCTGCTCCATCCGCTCATAGTAGGGCTGCACCTGGGGTGGATTGGGGCGATAGGCACGCCCCCGCTGCAAGCCAGCCAGAAACGCGGCCTCGGTCTCTTTCGGGCAGACGCCGTAGTAGGCCTTGGCCAGATAGCCGACGCGGTAGCCGGATTCCGCGGTGCAGTACGCAGACAGGTTCGATGAGTCAGGCTCCTTCAGCGTGGCGCAAGCTGCCGCCAAGACAGCTGAAAGGGCTAGGGCAAGCCCGCGTGTCATAGAGACTCCGTGGACGCTAACAAGACGCGCAACCGCGGTATTCCGCAATTGGACCAAGGTCCAATGCAGGGAAGCTACTCGTAGCGTACGTCCACGATCTCGTAGCGTTTTAGACCGCCCGGAGTCTGCACCTCGACCGCCTCGCCCGACTCCTTGCCGATGAGCGCGCGCGCGATCGGCGAGCTGATCGAGATGCGGCCGGCCTTGATGTCGGCCTCGTCCTCGCCGACGATCTGCCAGGTCGAGGCGTCGCCGCTTTCGTCCTCGACGTCCACCGTGGCGCCGAACACGCAGCGCCCTTCCGCCTCGACCAGCTTGGGATCGATCACCTGGGCGTTGGCGAGCTTCGCCTCGAGCTCCGAGATGCGCCCCTCGATGAAGCCGGCGCGCTCGCGCGCCGCGTGGTACTCCGCGTTCTCCGAGAGGTCGCCGTGCGCGCGCGCCTCGCCGATCGCCGCCGAGTTGGCCGGGCGCTCGACGGTCTTCAGGCGGTGCAGCTCTTCGCGCAGCAGCTCGGCGCCGCGCTTGGTCATGGGGGTCTTGGGCATGTCAGGAAGTCATCGCTGCGTCTAGTTTGGCATGCAGGTCCTGCAAGCGGTAGGGCTCGAGCTGCGGCAGGTGCTTCATCCCTGCGCAGGCCGCCTTGGCGCCCGCCACGGTGGTGTAGTAGGTGACCCGCTTCGCGAGGGCCGTGGTGCGGATCGCGCGCGAGTCCGACACCGCGGTGCGCGACGCCTCCACCGTGTTGACGATGAAGCTCACGTCGCCGTTCTTGATCATGTCCACGATGTGCGGGCGGCCCTCGGCCACCTTGTTGACCGGCGTGACCGCGATGCCGTGGGAGGCCAGCACCTTCGCGGTGCCGCGCGTCGCGAGCAGCGCGAAGCCGAGCTCGCCGAGATCGCGCGCGATGCCCACCGCCGCCACCTTGTCGCCGTCGCGCACGCTGATGAAGGCGCGGCCGCCGCGCGGCAGCTTGACCCCGGCGGCAATCTGCGATTTCACGAACGCCTCGCCGAAGGTCTCGCCCACGCCCATGACCTCGCCGGTGGATTTCATCTCCGGCCCGAGGATGGTGTCGACGCCCGGGAACTTGACGAACGGAAACACCGCTTCCTTCACCGAGAAATAGCCCGGCGTCACCTCGCCGACGTTCTGCTGCCGCAGCGTCTTTCCGGCCATGCAGCGGGCGGCGATCATGGCGAGCGGCAGCCCGGTCGCCTTGGAGACGTACGGCACGGTGCGCGAGGCGCGCGGGTTCACTTCCAGCACGTACACCGTGTCGCGCTGAATCGCGTACTGGACGTTCATCAGCCCGACCACTTCGAGGGCCTTCGCCATCACCTTGGTCTGGCGGCGCAGCTCGCGCTCGATGTGGCTCGCGAGCGAATGCGGCGGCAGGCAGCAGGCCGAGTCGCCCGAGTGCACGCCCGCCTGCTCCACGTGCTCCATGATGCCGCCGATGAACGCCTCGGCGCCGTCGCTCACGCAGTCGACGTCGACCTCGATGGCGTCGGTCAGATAGCGGTCCAGCAAGACGGGCGAATCGTTCGATACCTTCACCGCATTTTCCATGTAACGCTCGAGCTCGGGGCGCTGGTGCACGATCTCCATCGCGCGGCCGCCGAGCACGTAGCTCGGCCGCACCACCACCGGGTAGCCGATCTCCTCGGCGTGCTTCACCGCCTCCTCGGCCGAGCGCGCGGTCCGGTTGGGCGGCTGGCGCAGCTTCAGCTTGTTGAGGAGCTGCTGGAAGCGCTCGCGGTCCTCGGCGATGTCGATCGAATCGGCGCTGGTGCCGATGATCGGCACGCCGGCGGCGGCAAGCTCGCGCGCGAGCTTGAGCGGCGTCTGCCCGCCGTACTGGACGATCACGCCCCAGGGGCGCTCGGTCGCGACGATCTCGAGCACGTCCTCGAGCGTGAGCGGCTCGAAGTAGAGCCGGTCGGAGGTGTCGTAGTCGGTCGACACCGTCTCCGGGTTGCAGTTGACCATGATGGTCTCGAACCCGTCGTCGCGCAGCGCGAGCGCGGCGTGCACGCAGCAGTAGTCGAACTCGATCCCCTGCCCGATGCGGTTCGGCCCGCCGCCGAGCACCATGACCTTCTTGCGGCCGGTCGGCTGCGCCTCGCACTCCTCCTCGTAGGTGGAATACATGTACGCGGTCCGGGTCGCGAACTCGGCGGCGCAGGTGTCGACGCGCTTGAACACCGGGCGGATGCCGAGCGCATGCCGCTTTTTTCTGACCTCGGCTTCCTTCGTGTTGAAGAGATAGGCGAGCCGCCGATCCGAGAATCCTTTTCTCTTCAGGAAGAGAAACCTGTCTTTCGAAACCGATTCCAGCGTGGTGTCGTCGAGCTCCATCTCCAGCTCGACGATCTCCTTGATCTGGTCGAGGAACCAGGGATCGATGCGCGTGAGGCGGTGCACCTCCTCGAGGGTGAAGCCGTTCTCGAACGCGTCGCCCACGTACCAGATGCGCTCGGGGCCGGGCTCGCCGAGCTCGCGCTCGAGCGTCTCGCGGTCGCGGGTGCGCTGGTTCAGGCCGTCGACGCCGACCTCGAGGCCGCGCAGCGCCTTCTGGAACGACTCCTGGAAGCTGCGGCCGATCGCCATCACCTCGCCCACCGACTTCATCTGGGTCGTCAATCTGTCGTTGGCCTGCGGAAATTTCTCGAACGCGAAGCGCGGCACCTTGGTGACGACGTAGTCGATGGTCGGCTCGAAGGAAGCGGGCGTGGCGCCGCCGGTGACCTCGTTCGCGATCTCGTCCAGCGTGTAGCCGACCGCGAGCTTGGCCGCGACCTTGGCGATCGGGAAGCCGGTCGCCTTGGAGGCGAGCGCGCTCGAGCGCGACACCCGCGGGTTCATCTCGATCACCACCATGCGGCCGTCGGCGGGGTTGATCGCGAACTGCACGTTGGAGCCGCCGGTGTCGACGCCGATCTCGCGCAGCACCGCGATCGACGCGTCGCGCATCAGCTGGTATTCCTTGTCGGTGAGGGTCTGCGCCGGCGCCACCGTGATCGAGTCGCCGGTGTGCACGCCCATCGGGTCGAGGTTCTCGATCGAGCACACGATGATGCAGTTGTCCCGGCGGTCGCGCACCACCTCCATCTCGAACTCCTTCCAGCCGATGAGCGACTCCTCGATCAGGAGCTCGTTGGTGGGCGAGGCCTCCAGGCCGCGCTCGCAGATCGCCACGAACTCCTCGCGGTTGTAGGCGATTCCGCCGCCGCTTCCGCCGAGGGTGAAGGACGGCCGGATCACCACCGGGAAACCCAAGCCCGCCTGCACCTGCAGCGCCTCGCCCATCGAATGCGCGAGCGACGAGCGCGCCGAGGCGAGGCCGATGCGCGTCATCGCCTTCTTGAATTTCTCGCGGTCCTCGGCCTTGTCGATCGCCTCGCGCGAGGCGCCGATCATCTCCACGCCGAAGTTCTCGCGCACGCCCTCGCGCGCGAGGTCGAGCGCGCAGTTGAGCGCCGTCTGTCCGCCCATTGTCGGAAGCAGCGCGTCGGGGCGCTCCTTCTCGATGATGCGCGCCACCGTCTGCCAGGTGACCGGCTCGATGTAGGTGGCGTCGGCCATCTGCGGATCGGTCATGATGGTCGCCGGGTTGGAGTTCACCAGCACCACGCGGTAGCCCTCCGCGCGCAGCGCCTTGCACGCCTGCGCCCCCGAGTAGTCGAACTCGCAGGCCTGGCCGATCACGATCGGCCCTGCGCCGATGATCAGGACGCTTTTTAGGTCAGTTCGCTTTGGCATCTTCCATCATCTTCGCGAAGCGATCGAAGAGATAACCAATGTCGTGCGGCCCCGGGCTCGCCTCTGGATGACCTTGAAAACAGAACGCCGGTCTATCTGTGCGCGCGAGCCCTTGGAGGGAACCGTCGAAGAGCGAGACGTGCGTAGGCCGCAGGTTGCCGGATATCGAAGCAGGATCGACGGCGAAGCCGTGGTTCTGGCTGGTGATGACCACGCGCCCGGTGTCGAGGTCCTTCACCGGATGGTTCGCGCCGTGGTGGCCGAACTTCATCTTCATGGTCTTCGCGCCCGAAGCGAGCCCCATGAGCTGGTGGCCGAGGCAGATGCCGAACACCGGCAGGCGCGTCGCGTCGAGGATCTCGCCGATCGCCTCGATCGCGTAGTCGCACGGCTCCGGGTCGCCCGGACCATTGGAGAGGAATACGCCGTCCGGCTTGAGTCTCAAGATTTCCTTCGCTGGAAAGGCCGCAGGGACTACGGTAACGCGCGCGCCGCGCTCGACCAGCATGCGCAGGATGTTGTGCTTGATCCCGTAGTCGCAGGCGACCACGTGGAAGCGCCCGGCACTCTTCCGCTCGCAGCCTTGTCCGAGCTGCCAGCAGCCTTCGGCCCACTCGTAGGGCTTCTGCGTCGTCACGACCTTCGCGAGGTCCATGCCGGCGAGGCCGGGAAAGTCCCTGGCTTTGCGAAGAGATTCTTCGACATCGCCTTCGCCCGCCGTGAGACAGCCATTTTGGGCCCCTTTTTCGCGCAGGATCCGCGTCAGCTTGCGCGTATCGATCTCGGCGATCCCCGGAATTCCATTTTTCTGGAGATAGGAGCTCAGGTCGCCCTGCGCGCGGAAGCTCGAGTGCAGCCGCGGCAGGTCGCGCACGACCAGGCCTTCGGCGTAGACCCGACCCGATTCACCGTCTTCCGCGTTCACGCCGGTGTTGCCGATGTGCGGGTAGGTCAGCGTGACGAGCTGGCGGCAGTACGAAGGGTCGGTGAGGATCTCCTGATAGCCGGTGATCGCGGTGTTGAACACGACCTCGCCCACGGCGCTGGCGCGCGCGCCGATCGAGCGGCCGCGAAAGACCGTGCCGTCGGCAAGGACCAGGACGGCGGCGTCGGATGTGAACGTCATTTCCGGATGCGGATGCGAAAAGCGGGAAGCTTCGGGCACAAAGCATTTTTGTGCCGCGCTTCCCGCTTCATTGAGCCGAGGATTATAGACCCAAAACGTCGGCCATGCCGTACAGCCCGGCGCTCTTCCCTTTCAGAAATTTGGCGGCTCGCAGCGCGCCCGTCGCGTACGTCATGCGGCTTTGCGAGCGGACCGTCACTTCGACGCGCTCGCCTGCGCCGGCGAAGATGACGGTGTGCTCGCCCACGATGTCCCCGCCGCGGATGGCGTGGAAGCCGATCTGGCGCCCCGGGCGCTCGCCGGTCTCGCCTTGCCGACCGTGGCGCGCCACATCCGCGAGGCTGCGGTTCAGCGCCTTCGCGACGACCTCGCCCAGTTGCAGCGCGGTGCCGGAAGGCGCGTCCACCTTGTGGCGGTGGTGCGCCTCGATGATCTCGACGTCGTAGCCGTCGCCGAGAATCCGGGCCGCCGTCTCGGCGAGCTTGTATGCGGCGTTGACACCGACCGCGAAGTTGGCCGCCATGACGATGGGCAGACGCTTCGCGGCCTCTTCTATGGCGTTCTTCTGCGCCTGGGAGAACCCGGTGGTGCCGATCACCATGGCTCTTGCGTGCCGCAGGTTCTCGAGCGTGCCTTCCGGGCGCGTGAAGTCGACCAGCACGTCGGCCGCCGCCGCGGCTTTCGGGTCGGAGCCGATGCGGATGCTCCCGACCGCCTGGCCCGCGGCGGGGCTGCCGGGAACGTCGAACGCGCAGGCGAGGACGAGCCCGCGGTCGGCAAGGACGGCTTCGATCAGCGTGCGGCCCATGCGCCCGCCCGCACCGGCAATGGCAACCTTCATTTGGTCTGTCCTCCCGAGGGCACCACGTCGCCGTCGACGCGCGCGAGCGTCCCCTGCTCGAACTGCACCGTAAGGTTGCGCCGCTCCCGGTCGCCGCGGGGCGTCTCGCGCCAGTAGACGTAGTCCCAGCGGTCGGAGTGGAAGATGTCGGTCACCATGGGCGTGCCGAGAATGAAGCGCACCTGTTCCTTGGTCATGCCGGGCTTCAACTGCGACACCATCTCCTGCGAGACGTAATTGCCCTGCTGGATCTCGATGCGGTAGGGCGTGATGCCGGGGATGCGCGGCACGAACCCGCAGCCGGCGACGAGCGCCGCGGCGAACGTGGCCAGAGCAAAGCGACGCATCGGAGTCTGGAACAAAGGGCGGCGGAACGAAGGGCGGCGCATCATCCGCCTATAATGGTAGCCGAATGGACACCGCACAAAGCCTGAAGGACAGCGGCCTCAAGGCCACGCTGCCGCGGCGCAGGATCCTCGAGCTCTTCGAGGCGAGCAAGGTGCGCCATCTTTCCGCCGAGGACGTCTACAAGGCGCTGCTTGGCGAGGGACTCGACGTCGGCCTCGCCACGGTGTACCGCGTGCTGACCCAGTTCGAGCACGCGGGGCTGCTCTCGCGCCAGCATTTCGAGACCGGCAAGGCGGTCTACGAGCTGAACCAGGGCGGCCACCACGACCACCTGGTGTGCCTGCAGTGCGGCCGGGTCGAGGAGTTCTACGACCCCGAGATCGAGAAGCGGCAGAACGAGATCACGCGCCAGCGCGGGTTCGAGCTGCACGGGCACTCGCTCGCGCTCTACGCCGACTGCACCAAGAAGGACTGCCCCTTCCGCGGCCGCTAGGCGTCGACCGGGCGCTCGCGCCCGTCCAGCATTTCCGCGGCGTGCTTGCGCGCCGTGCTTTCCGCTCCGCCCAGCATCCTCGCCAGCTCCGCGACGCGCTGAGCCCGGTCGAGCTTCGATACCCGCACCGCGAGCCGCGAGCGCGTGGCGGCCTTGTCCACCGAGTAGTGCCGATCGGCCCGCGCCGCCACCTGCGGAAGATGCGTGACGCAGAGGACCTGCCGGTCCTTGCCAAGCTTGTGAAGCGAGCGGCCTATGGTGTCGGCGACCGCGCCGCCGATGCCCGAATCGACTTCGTCGAACACCAGCGTCGCCACCGGCGAAGCCTTCGCCGCGACCATCTGGATCGCCAGGCTGATGCGCGAGAGCTCCCCGCCCGAGGCGACCTTCGCCAGGGGCCGCAGCGGCAGGCTGGGATGCGAAGCGACCTCGAATTCCACCTCCTCGGCGCCGCTCGCCGCGGCTTGCTCCAGCTTCTTCAGGGAAACCGAGAAGCGCCCGCCGCTCATGGCGAGCTGCTGCATGGCGGCCGTAACGGACTTGGAAAGCGCCTGCGCCGCTGCCGCCCTTTTCGCCGAAAGCTGCCGGGCGAGGTCCACGAATTTCCGACGCGAAGACTCCACTTCGCGGGTGAGCGCTTCGGGGTTGACCGCGAGATCGAGCTCGGCCAGGCGCTTCTCCAGCTCGGCGAGCCGCGCGCCCAGCGCCTCTGGGCGCACGCGATGCTTGCGCGCGGCCGCGTGCAGCGCCTCGATCCGCGCCTCGGTGCGGCGCAGCGCCTCGGGATCGAGGTCGACGCGCTCGGCATAGTGGCGCAGCGCGCGCGCCCCCTCGCCCGCCTGTGCCTCGGCCGATTCCAGCAGCTCCACGATCGCCTTCAGGCCGGCGTCGTGCTCGGACAGCGAGCGCAGGCGCGTGGCCACCGCCGCGAGCTGGGCGAGCGCGGCGCCCTCCGCCTCGGTGAGCGCCTCGAGCGCGGACTGGGCTCCGGCGAGCAGGCTCGAGCCGTGCGCGAGCCGCGCGTGCTCGGCGCTCACCAGCTCCCATTCGCCCTCGCGCAGCGCGAGCTTTCTCAGCTCGGCCGCCGTGTCGGCGGTCGCGGCGCGCTCGGCCTCGCGCGCGGCGAAGCTCTGCTGGGCCTCCTCCGCCACCCGCTCGAGCCTTTTCCAGTCGCGGAATGCCGCGGCGGTCTCGGCCGCCAGCGCCGCGGCTTCGGCATGCGAGTCGACGAGATCGCGCTGCGCGGGAGCGCGCAGCAGCGACTGGTGCACGTGCTGGCCGTGGATGTCGACCAGAAGCTCGCCCAGCTCCTTCAGCTGCGCCAGCGTCGCGCTGTGGCCGTTGATGAAGCAGCGTGTGCGCCCCGAGCGGTCGATGGTGCGCCTCAGGATCACCTGCCCCGGATCGCCGACGAGCTCGTGCTCTTCAACCCAATTCGACACCGGTTGATTGTTTTCAAATTCAAATTCTGCCGCAAGCTCGGCGCGCTCGCAGCCTTCCTTCACCGCGCCGGCTTCCGAGCGCGCGCCCACCAGCAGCTCGATCGCGTCGACCAGAATCGACTTGCCGGCGCCGGTTTCGCCGCTGAGCACCGAGAATCCCGGCTCGAGCTCGAGGCTCGCGCTCTCGACGATCACGAAGTCGCGGATCTCGAGCGCGCGCAGCAAGCTATTCGCGCCCCTTGTCGAGCACCTCGCTCCAGCGCAGCTTCTCCCGCAGCGTGGCGAAGTAGCGGTAGCCGGGAGGATGCACGAAGCGCACCGCGTCGGCCGAGCGCTTGAGGAGCAGCCGGTCGCCCTCGGTCATGTCGGTAAGCGCGAAGCCGTCGAAATGCGCGCGCACGTCGACGCCGCGCAGCAGCTTGATCTCGATCGCGCTGCGGTCGCTCACGCTCACGGGACGCGCGGACAGCGTGTGCGGGTTGAGGGGCACCAGCGCGAACGCCGGCACCGCGGGATGCAGGATCGGGCCCTGCGCCGACATCGCGTAGGCGGTCGAGCCGGTGGGCGTGGCGACGATGAGGCCGTCGGCGCGCAGCGTATAGAGGTACTCGCCGTCGAGCGAGACCTCGAACTCGATCAGCCGCGCTTCGGCGCCCTTGCCGAGCACCGCCTCGTTGAGCGCGATCGTGCGCAGCACCGAGGCGCCGCCGCGCAGGATCTCGGCGTCGAGAAGCGCGCGCTCCTCGAGCGTTCCCTTGCCGTCGAGGATCGCGCCGATGCCGCTTTTCATGTCCTGGTGGCCGATGTCGGTCATGAAGCCGAGGCGCCCCTGGTTCACGCCGACCACGGGAACGTGGTGCCGCACCAGGTTGCGCGCCGCGGCGAGCATCGCGCCGTCGCCGCCGACCACGACGGCGAGATCGCAGCCCTTGCCGAGCGTCTCGTAGTCGGCGCCTCGCACCCCGAGCGCCTGCGCGGTCTGCTGCTCGACCAACACATCACAGCCGCGGCTGCGAAGGTAGTCGCTGATCTCGCGCAATGATGAGGCGATGCCGGCGCTGGGCAGCTTGCCGATGAGGGCGATGCGCCGGAATCCTCCCATGGGCCGAGTGTACAATGAACCATGCTCGACAAGCGCGCCCAGATCCTGCTCAAGACCTTGATCGAGCGCTACATTGCCGAAGGCCAGCCGATCGGCTCGCGCACGCTGTCGAAGTATTCGGGGCTCGATCTTTCGCCCGCCACGATCCGCAACGCGATGTCCGACCTGGAGGAGATGGGCCTCATCGCGAGCCCCCACACCTCGGCCGGCCGCGTGCCGACGCCGCTCGGCTATCGCTTCTTCGTCGACACCCTGCTCATCGTGAAGCAGCTCCACACGGGCGAGCTGCAGCAGCTCGAGACCGAGCTGCATCCGGACAACCCGCAGCGCGTGGTGACCGCCGCCTCGCAGATCCTGTCCCAGCTCACCCAGTTCGCGGGCGTGGTCATGACGCCGCGGCGCCGGGCGCTCACGTTCCGCCACATCGAGTTCCTGCGGCTTTCGGAGAAGCGGGTTCTCCTCATCGTGGTCACGCCCGAGGGCGACGTGCAGAACCGCATCCTCTCCACCGAGCGGGAGTTCACGCCGGCGGAGCTGGTGGAAGCGGCGAACTTCATGAACCACAACTACGCCGGGCAGAGCTTCGAGGACGTGCGCCAGCGCCTGCACGGCGAGCTGCGCGAGATCAAGCACGACATGATCCGGCTGCTCTCGGTCGCGCTCGAGGCCGGCAACAAGGCGGTCGCGGAGGGCAACGAGCAGTACATCATCTCGGGCGAGCGCAACCTCTTCTCGGTGCAGGAGCTGGCGCAGGACGTGACTCGCCTGAAGCAGCTGTTCGAGCTGTTCGAGCGCAAGAGCTCGCTCATCCAGATCCTCGACCTGTCGTTGCGCGGACAGGGCGTGCAGATCTTCATCGGCGGCGAGTCGGGCGTGAGCGCCCCCGACGACGTGAGCGTGGTAACCTCGCCGTACAAGGTCGACGGCGAGGTCGTCGGCACGGTCGGCGTGATCGGGCCCACGCGCATGGCCTACGACCGCGTGATCCCGATCGTCGACATCACCGCCAAGCTCCTTTCGAGCGCCCTGTCTCAGCACTAGAACTCGAGCTCGCCGCGTCACACGGCAAGTGGTCGCCGCGTCACACGGCGAGGCGTACAATGCGGTGCAGACTCGATATTCAGTATGAACAGCGAGGGTCGGGCATGCATAGCCTTGGGAGCGGGGCTGCAGGCGCTGCGTCCAGCAAAGTAGCCGCGTCCGCCGGACGGGGGCTGCTGCTGGTGGACGACAGCGAGAGTCATTGTTGGGCGCTTAGCCGCGCGTTCGAGAGGCGCGGCTACAGCGTGAGAGCGGCGTATTCGGCCCCGGACGCCACCCGCCTGCTCGAGGAGTGGTACCCCGATTACGCCGTGGTCGACCTGCGCCTGCCCGGACCGACCGGTCTCACCCTGATCCCGAAGCTGAAGGCCGCCTCGCCCCACGTGCGCATCGTCGTCCTTACAGGCTATGCGAGCATCGTGACTGCCGTCGAGGCCATCAAGCTCGGCGCCACCCAGTATCTGGTGAAGCCGGTGGACGCCAACGCCGTCGAGTCCGCTTTTCATCACAACGGAGGAGACGCCTCGACACCGTCCAGGGAAGATCTGCTTTCCGTAGAGCGCCTGGAATGGGAGTACATTCAGCGCGTGCTTGCCGAGCACGGCGGCAATATCTCGGCTACCGCGCGGGCACTCAAGATGCATCGCAAGACGCTCCAGCGCAAACTGGGCAAGCGTCCGACCTCGCTGTAACCGGGGGTTGCGCCCCGCTCCAGGCCCGCGCCTGCGGCGTGTTTTTTTCGGGCAAACGGACATGAACCTCGCGACCGCTTTTCGCCAGGCACCGGCGCACCTGCGTCTCCTCGTCGTCATGCGCGCGGTGGCCATCGTCGTCATGGCGGCGGTGTACGTCTGCTTCGACTGCTTTCTCGACGTGCGCGTGCCGCTCGCCGTCGGCGGGATTCTCGGCTTCTATGGGCTGGTCGACTTCGCCACGCTGCTGCGGCTGCGGCAGCCTGCGCCGATCGGCGGCCTCGAGATGTTCGGGCAGCTCCTGGTCGACGTCGTGCTCCTCACCGCGCTGCTCTACCTGACCGGGGGCGCGCGCAACCCGCTCGCGCTCTACTATCTCCTGCTCGTGCTGTACAGCTCGACCGCGCTGCCGCCGCGGCTGGTCTGGGCGTTCGCAGGCGTGTGCGTGGTCGGCTACGTCGCGCTGTTTCACTTCCATGTCTCGCTGCCCCTGCCGGAGTCGATCGCGACCGACCGGCAGCTCGACTACTTTACGCGCGTCCTCCTGTACGCCTTCGTCGCGGTGCTGATCGCGTGGTTCGGAATCCGGCTGAGCGCGGTCCAGCGGCTGCAGCACGAGCAGCGCCGCGCAGACACGGAGAAGAGCGCGCGCGAGCGCTACCTGGTCGGGCTGGCCGCCCTGTCGGCGGGCACGGCGCACGAGCTCAGCACGCCGCTCTCGACGATGTCGGTCGTGATCGGCGACCTGCGCGAGAGCGACGCGCCGCCCTCCGAGTGGAAGGAGAGCATCGACATGCTGTGGACGCAGATCCAGCTTTGCCGGCGCTCGCTCGCGGAGCTCGCCGGCGCCGCCGGCGTCGAGAGCCTCGGCCAGCTGCGCAGCGTGCGCGCAAGCGAGCTCGTCGCGCAGGTGGCTGCACGCCTTCGGTCGCTGCGGCCCGGGTTGGCGCTCAAGCTCGGCATCGAGCTCGAGGACGATCTGGCGGTGCAGAGCGATCACACGCTGCCCCAGGCACTGATGAACTTCCTGAACAACGCCGCCGACGCCTCGCCGTCCACGGTCGAGCTGCGCGCGGCCCAGGACGCGCTCAATCCGCTCAAGCTCGTGATCGAGGTGCTCGACCGCGGGCCCGGCATCCCCGACGAGCTGCGCCAGCGGCTCGGAAAAGACATCATCACCACGAAGGCCGCGGGCCACGGCGCGGGAATCCTGATCGCGCAGGCCGCGATCGAGCGGCTGGGCGGCGCCGTCGCGCTCTCCGAGCGCCGCAGCGGCGGCACCTGCGTGCGCGTGGAGCTGCCGGGCTTTCGCCCGGGCGGCGAAACGCGCGGCGCGGTTATGCGGTAGAGTCGCGCAATCTCTCGCGGCGTCCTTCTCGTCAACCTCGGCACGCCGACGGCGCCCACGCCCGAGGCGGTGCGCGCGTATCTGGCCGAGTTCCTCGCCGATCCGCGCGTGGTGCGGCTGCCGCGGCTCATCTGGGCTCCGATCCTCCACGGCATCGTGCTGCGCACCCGCCCGGCGAAGTCGGCCGAGAAATACGCCGCGATCTGGTCCAAGGACGGCTCGCCGCTCGCCGTGCACACCCGCCTGCAGAGCGAAGCACTGGGACGCGCCCTCCCCGACGTAAAGATCGAATACGCGATGCGCTATGGGACACCGGACATCGCCCGCGCGCTCGCGCGCTTGCAGGGCTGCGACGTCACGGTGCTGCCGCTCTATCCGCAGTACTCGGAAAGCACCACGGAAAGCGTGGCCGACAGGCTGCCCGCAGGAACGCGGATGATCCGCGGCTTCCACGATCACGCCGCCTACGTCGCCGCGCTCGCGGCGAACGTGCGCCGGCACTGGGAAAAGAGCGGCCGCGGCGAGAAGCTGGTCATGAGCTTCCACGGCCTGCCGGCGCGCGGCGCGGGCTCCTACGAGCGCGAATGCCGCGCCACGGGAATGCTGCTCGCCGCCGCGCTCGGGCTGAAGGACACGCAGTGGCAGGTGACGTTCCAGTCGCGCTTCGGTTATGCGAGATGGCTGCAGCCCTACACCGAAGCCACGCTGATCGAGCTCGCCCAGGGCGGCGCTGGCCGCGTCGACGTGGTGTGCCCCGGCTTCGTCTCGGACTGCCTTGAGACGCTCGAGGAGATCGGCATCGTGGCGCGCCGGCGCTTCCTCGAGGCCGGCGGGCGCGAGCTCTACCTGCTGCCCTGCCTCAACGAATCCCCCGCCTGGATCGGCGCGCTGGCGCTCATCGTCCGAGCAGCCCCTTGAGGCGGTCTTTCACCTGGTCCTCGATCTTGCCGCGGTTCTTCTCGATCGCTTCCTTCGCCTGGCCGCCGACCTTCGATTTCGCGAGGTCGCCCGCGACCGCGCGATAGTCGACCTCGTACTTCATCGCGTCGAGCGGCCCGGAGAGCTTCACCGGCACCGTGAGCCCGGAGAGGTCGTCGCGCTCCTTGCCGCCCTGACCCTTGGTCGTGGCGACCACCGCGGCCTTGACGACGTAGTTGATGGTCGACTTGGCGACGTCGATGTCGCCCGCGCCGCCCACGCGGAAGAGCGGCGCCTTCACGTCGAGGTCGTCGTTGTGCGCGACGCCGTTCTTGATCGCGAACGTGGCGTTCAGCTCCGAAAAGTCGGTGCGCTCCTTGGCTCCGTCGGCGGCCTGCGCCTGCTGCGAGCCGAGGGCCGAGCGCGCCTTGTTGATGATCGCGCCGATGTCCACGCCCTTGATGGCGCCGTCGCGCAGGTTGACCTTGGCGGTGCCGGCGAGCGCGCTCTTGAGGGCGTTCACGCTCTTGCCGGCCGCGTTCACGTCCAGCGCGACGTTGCCCTTGCCTTCCAGCTTGTCCTGCTGCGCGAAGTCGCGCAGCAGCGGCCCCACCGCGATGTTGGTGAGCGTCTCCTTGACCGCCACGCGGTTGGCGTTGCCGTCCAGCGTGAGGTTTCCGGACAAGCTGCCCTCGTAAAGATTCGCCGAGTGCGGACCCACCTCGGCGCGCCCGTCGGCGGCGTGGATCTCGGTCTTCACGGAGGCGAGCTTCAGTCCCTGGACCTGGAGCGCGCCGATCTCGACTTTGCCCTTGGCGTTCAAGCCCTTCAGCCCGGAGAGGTCGACCGGCGCATCGGCTTCCTTGTCTTTGGGAGCCGGCTTGGCCGGCTCGTCCTTCTTCTCCGGCTTCTTTTCAGACGAGGCGAGATAGTGATCGAGATTGAGCTTGTCGATGTTGAGATCGAACTCGTATGCCGCCACCTTGGCGCGCGCCATGGCCGCCCTTCCCTTGATCGTGGACTCGTCGAGCTTGCCGGTGAAGTCGAGCGCCACCGACTCGGGCTTCAGGGCATAGCGGCCGTTCAGCGCCAGCTTGGCGTCGAGCGGCGGCGTGTTGCGCTTGAGCGAGGTCGCGAAGTCGAGCTTGCCTTCGGCGTTCTCGGCGATGCGCCCGGTGTCGAGCTTGAGGTCGCTAAGAGCGATCTCCTGGCCGCTATTGAGGTCGCGATAGGCGATCGCTGCGCGCTCGATCGTCACGCCGGCGATGTCGAACGCCACCGGGCTGCCCTTCGAGTCCGGGGCCTTCTTCTCCGCTTTGGCAGCGGGCTTTTCCCCGGCCTGCTCGATCAGGTCCTGGAAATTGAACCGGCCGTCCTTGCCCTTCACGATCTGCGCCTTCAGGCCGCTCAAGCGGATCCGGTCGACCACCACCTCGCCGCGCAGCAGCGGCAGCAGCCCGACCGACGCATGCGCCGATTCCAGCGACACGAACGGCTGGCTCGCGTCGCGCTCCGACAGGACTACCCCCGATACCTTCGTACCCAGGCTGGGCCAGAAGGCCAGTTCCAGCGGTCCCTTCAGCTCGAGCGTGCGACCCGTTTTCTCCTTCACGATGCGCTGGATGTCGCCCTTGTAGCGGTTGGGGTCGAAGGTCATGGCGAAGATCGCAGCCGCCGCCGCGACCAGGACCACCAGCCCGAGGACCAGGTAAAGCAGAATCTTCAGTGCTTTCAAAGGACTAATCTCCGCTTGAATTTCGCAAGGGCCGCTTGAAATCGGCTCGGCCCGACCCAAGTTCGACTCGATGCAAGAAGAAACTGTTCAACCGCAGAAGGCGGAAAACCAGCCGTCGTCCTCGCTCGAGGAGCA
Organism: Burkholderiales bacterium; assembly: GCA_036406675.1. Taxonomy (GTDB): domain Bacteria; phylum Pseudomonadota; class Gammaproteobacteria; order Burkholderiales; family SG8-39; genus SCGC-AG-212-J23. The sequence goes on along the minus strand of DASXAO010000140.1, from coordinate 18,264 downwards.
GCTCGCCGCAGCCCAGGCCAAGCTCGCCGAGCAGCGCGAGCAGATGCTGCGGGCGGTCGCCGACGCCGACAACACCCGCAAGCGCGCCCAGACCGAGGCCGCCAACGCCCAGAAGTATGCCCTCGAACGCTTCGCCAACGGATTGCTCCCCGTGCTCGACGGCCTGGAGGCCGCGGTCAAGAGCGCCGATCTCTCCGGCGTCGAGCTGGTGCTGCGCCAGCTCGTCGCGGCGCTCGACAAGGCGAACATCCGCGAGATCAATCCGGCGCCCGGCGAGCGCTTCGACCCGTACCGGCACCAGGCGATGGCCGCGGTCGAATCGGCGGGCGAGCCGAACACCGTGGTCTCGGTGATGCAGAAGGGCTACGGCCTCGCCGACCGCGTGCTGCGCCCGGCGCTCGTGACGGTGGCCAAAGCAGTTGAAAAACAAGATGGAAACCCCATCTCCAGCTCAGATTCGGATTAAGGGAAACTCATGGCAAAGATCATCGGCATCGACCTCGGCACCACCAACTCCTGCATCGCGATCATGGAGGGCGGCAAGCCCAAGGTGATCGAGAACTCGGAAGGCTCGCGCACCACCCCCTCGGTGGTCGCTTACACCGAGGACGGCGAAATCCTGGTCGGGGCCCCGGCGCGGCGCCAGGCGGTCACCAACGCCAAGAACACCATCTACGCGGTGAAGCGCCTCATCGGCCGGCGCTTCGACGACGCCGAGGTGCAGAAGGCCATCAAGCTCACCCCGTACAAGATCGTGCGCGCCGACAACGGCGACGCCTGGATCGAGATCCGCGGCAAGAAGATCTCGCCGCAGGAGGTCTCGGCGCAGATCCTGCGCAAGGTGAAGAAGGACGCCGAAGCGTACCTGGGCGAAACCGTCAGCGAAGCGGTGATCACGGTGCCCGCGTATTTCAACGACTCGCAGCGCCAGGCGACCAAGGACGCCGGCCGCATCGCCGGCCTCGACGTGAAGCGCATCATCAACGAACCCACCGCGGCGGCGCTCGCTTTCGGCGAGGACAAGACGGCGAAGAAGGACATGAAGATCGCGGTGTACGACCTCGGCGGCGGCACCTTCGACATCTCGGCGATCGAGATCGCCGACGTCGAGGGCGAGAAGCAGTTCGAGGTGCTGGCCACCAACGGCGACACCTTCCTCGGCGGCGAGGACTTCGACCAGCGCCTGATCGACTACATCGTCGGCGAGTTCAAGAAGGACCAGGGCGTGGATCTATCGAAGGACGTGCTCGCGCTGCAGCGGCTGAAGGAAGCCGCCGAGAAGGCGAAGATCGAGCTCTCCTCGGTGCAGCAGACCGAGATCAACCTGCCGTACATCACCGCGGACCAGACCGGGCCCAAGCACCTGACGATGAAGGTCACGCGCGCCAAGTTCGAGGCGCTGGTGATGGAGCTCATCGACAAGACCATGCCGCCCTGCCGCACCGCCATCAAGGACGCCGACGTCACGGTCGACAAGATCAGCGACGTGATCCTGGTCGGCGGCCAGACGCGCATGCCGAAGGTGCAGGACAAGGTGAAGGAGCTGTTCGGCAAGGAGCCGCGCAAGGACGTGAACCCCGACGAGGCGGTCGCGATCGGCGCGGCCATCCAGGCCGGCGTGCTGAAGGGCGACGTGAAAGACGTCCTGTTGCTGGATGTCACGCCCCTTTCGCTGGGCATCGAGACCTTGGGCGGGGTCATGACCAAGCTGATCCAGAAGAACACCACCATCCCCACGAAGGCGCAGCAGGTGTTCTCGACCGCGGACGACAATCAGAACGCCGTGACCATCCACGTGCTGCAGGGCGAGCGCGACATGGCCGCGGGCAACAAGTCGCTCGGCCAGTTCAACCTGACCGACATCCCGCCGGCGCCGCGCGGCATGCCGCAGATCGAGGTCACGTTCGACATCGACGCGAACGGCATCCTGCACGTCACCGCCAAGGACAAGGCGACCGGCAAGGAGAACAAGATCAAGATCCAGGCGAGCTCCGGCCTCAACGAGGCCGAGATCCAGCGCATGGTGAAGGACGCCGAGGCGCACGCCGAGGAGGACAAGAAGCAGCTCGAGCTGGTCAACGCGCGCAACCAGCTCGAGGCGGTGGTGCACTCGGTCAAGAAGTCGCTCAAGGACTACGGCGACAAGCTCGACGCCGGCGAGAAGGAGAAAATCGAGGCGGCGGTGAAGGACGCCGAGGGCGCGCTCAAGTCCGAGGACAAGTCCGAGATCGACGCCAAGCAGCAGGCGCTCGCGCAGGCGGCGCAGAAGCTGGGCGAGAAGATGTACGCCGCCGAGCAGGCGAAGCAGCAGGCTCAGAGCGAGCCGCCGGGCGGCCAGGAAGCCGGCGCCAAGAAGCAGGACGACGGCAACGTCGTCGACGCCGAGTTCACCGAAGTCAAGGACAAGAAAGCGGGTTAAGCTTCATGTGAGGGAAAGGCGGGCCGTTCCGCACCGGGGCGGCCCGTTCGTTTGTCCGGAAGAAAGATGGCGAAGCGCGACTACTACGAAGTGCTGGGCGTGAACCGGGACTGCTCCGAGGAGGAGCTGAAGAAGTCCTACCGGCGGCTCGCCATGAAATGGCACCCCGACCGCAACCCCGACAATCCCAAGGCCGAAGAGCACTTCAAGGAAGCGAAGGAGGCGTACGAGATCCTGTCGGACGCGAACAAGCGCGCGGCCTACGACCAGTTCGGCCATGCCGGCGTCGACGCGCAGGCGGGCGCCGCCGGCGGCATGGGCGGGTTCGGCGACATCTTCAGCGACATCTTCGGCGAGATCTTCGGCGGCGGCCGCGGCGGCCGCTCAACCGTGTACCGCGGCGCGGACCTGCGCTACAACCTCGAGATCACGCTCGAGAACGCGGCGCACGGCATGGACACGAAGATCCGCATCCCGAGCACCAGCGTGTGCGACACCTGCAAGGGCAGCGGCGCACGTGCCGGCACGCAGCCCGTCACCTGCCCGGCATGCCGCGGCGCGGGCCAGGTGCGCGTCTCGCAGGGGCCGTTCTCGATCGCCCAGACCTGTCCGCGCTGCCACGGCAGCGGCAGCGTCGTCGCCAATCCGTGCACCGCGTGCCACGGCACGGGCCGCATCAAGCTGCAGAAGACGCTCTCGGTGAAGATTCCCGCCGGCGTGGACGAAGGCGACCGCGTGCGGCTCTCCGGCGAGGGCGAGCCGGGCGTGAACGGCGGGCCGCCGGGGGACCTCTACGTGCAGGTCCACATCAAGCCGCACGCGGTGTTCCAGCGCGACCACGACGATCTGCACTGCGAGATGCCGATCTCGATCAGCACCGCGGCGCTCGGCGGCGAGATCGAAATTCCCACCCTCGACGGCTCGGCGCGCATCCGGGTTCCCGCCGAAACGCAGAGCGGCAAGCAGTTCCGCCTCAAGGGCAAGGGGATCAAGGGCGTGCGCAGCCAGGTGCCGGGCGATCTCTTCTGCCACGTGGTGGTGGAGACGCCGGTCCAGCTCACCGAGCGCCAGCGCCAGCTGCTGCGCGAGTTCGAATCGATAAGCAACGAAGACAGCGCGCGCCACAACCCGCGCGCCAAGGGCTGGCTCGAGAAGGTCAAGGAGTTCTTCGAGGGCTAAAGAAGATCGGGCACGCTGTTTGCTGAGCTTCCTGGGTCCTTCTTCAGGAGCTCGCCATGAGTCGCCTTACCCTGTCCCTTTGCGCGCTCGCTGCCATCGGCATCGCGGGCTGCACGACCTACTACGAACCGCCCCCGCCCGTGGCCGTGAAGAACCCGTCCGGTCCCGCGCCGACGGCGTCCTCGGCCTGGAAATCCGGTGCCGGCGTCATTCAAACCATCAGTCTCGGCGCGCCTTCCGGCTCCTCCGACTCTGCCTCCGCCGGAGGAACGGCGCCATCGGCCGTTGCGGGCATGGGTCCATACCGCATGACGCTGCGCATGGAAGACGGCACGGTCCAGACTCTCAACGTCGACAACCGCGCGTTTCTCGTCGGCGATCGGGTGCAGGTTTCGCCGGAAGGCCGGATGATCCGGCAGCAGTAGTCCCCGGGTGCTAGACTCCCCCCGCCCGCCAGCCGGCGCGGGAGGGAGTGGGACGATAAGAAGAACGCTCGCTCAAGGGATCCTCGTGTCGCTGCTCGTCGTAGCGAGCGGCGCCGCCTTTTGCGACGAGCTCACCGACCGCGCGAAGCAGCTTCTCGAGCAGCGGCGCGCCGGCGAGGCCTACGAGCTGCTCCTGCCGCACGAGAGCGAGCGCGCCGGCGACCTCGAGTACGACTATCTGCTCGGCATCGCCGCCAACGACGCCGGCCAGCCCGAGCGCGCCGTGTTCGCGCTCGAGCGGGTGCTCGCGCTCGAGCCCCGGAACCACCTCGCCCGCGCCGAGATCGCGCGCGCCTACCTCGCGCTCGGCGAACGCGAAGCCGCGCGGCGCGAGTTCGAGACGGTGCGCGGCCAGCCCATCCCCGAGGCGGCGAAGGCGAGCATCGAGCGCTTCCTGGCGGCGATCCGCGCCGCCGACACGACGCGGATCGAAGGCTTCATCGAGCTCGGCGGCGGCTACGACACCAACGTCAACGCCGCAACCAGCGCGGCGCAGGTCGCCCTTCCGGCGCTCGGCGGCATCATCGCCACGCTCGACCCGCTTACGACGCGCCGGGGAGACAGCTTCGGCCAGCTGGCGGGCGGGATCAACGTCACCCACAAGCTCTCGGACCTCTGGGCGCTGGTGGGCAATGCATCCGGGTCGGCCCGGCTGCATCCGCACGAGGACCAGTTCGACCAGGCAACGCTCGACGCAAGCCTCGGCGCCCGCTGGTCGCGCGGAGCCGACGCCATCACCCTGGGCGGCCAGCTGCAATCCTTCGAGCTCGACTACGCGCGCTACCGGGAGGTCGCCGGCGCGGTGGCGCAATGGCAGCATTCCTTCGACGACAACCGCCAGGTCTCCGTGTTCGGCCAGCACGCGCGGCTGCGCTATCCGACGCAGAGCATCCGGGACGCCGACCGCGACGTGCTCGGCGTAGCCTACGGCCGCGCCTTCACCGTGCGCTATGCGCCCGTGCTCTTCGGCAGCGTGTACGGCGGCCGCGAGCGCCAGCTCGCTTCGGAGGTTCCGAACATCGGCTACGATCTGTGGGGCGTGCGGGTCGGCGCCCAGATGAGCTTTGGCCGGGGGTGGAGCGCATTCGCGAGTGCGGCTTACGAGGAGCGCGACTATGGCGGGCCGGAGCCGATCTTTCTCGACACCCGCAAGGACCGCCAGACCGACGTCGGCGCGGGGGTGAGCTACCTGCTGCGGGCCCACACCACCCTCACTGGCCAGGTCGCGTACACGGATAACCGTTCCAACATCCCGATCAGCAAGTTCGACCGCACGGTGGCCGGGGTTTCCGTGCGCTTTACCTTCTGAACGTGAACAATTTCCTATTCCCGCCGGGTGGACGCCGAGAATAATTCACGAAACCAAGGGAGGAGCGTGCAAAAGTACGCTGTCGCCATGCTATTGGCCATGGCTGCCGGGGACGTGGCCGCCGCCGCCGCGCGCGTGGATTTCGTGTACGGCGTCGTCACCGTTGCCGGTCTGGACGGGCGCGAGCAGCCGCTCCTTCGCGGCGCCGAGCTGAGCAGCGGCGACACCGTGCGCACCGCGGAGGGCCGCGCGCAGCTTCGCTTCAGCGACGGCGCTTACGTGTCGCTCCAGCCGCAAAGCGAATTTTCGATCCGCGACTACCGCTTCGACGGCAAGACCGACGGCAGCGAGCGCGGCTTCTTCGGCCTCCTCAAGGGCGCCATGCGCGCCGTGTCCGGGCTCGTCGGCCGAGTCAACCGCGACAACTTCCAGGTCACCACGCCCACCGCGACCATCGGCATCCGCGGAACCGGCGGCGTGATCCAGGTGCGCGACGATGGCTCAACGTTGATCGTGGGCACGAGCGGCATCTGGTCTCTCAGCAACCCTGCCGGCTCCATAGACGTGCCAGCCGGCGTTTCAGCGCTCGCCCCCGCCACGCCGGACGCACCGCCGCAGCGCACTTCGCAGGCACCGCAGGCCGGGCCTCCCCCGCTCATCCTGCCAGCGCCCTACGTGCAGGGCGACCAGCGCAAGCCGAATGGCGATCTTGCCAGCATTCCTGCGACTGCGCCGCCTGTGCAGCCTGAACCGCCTGTGCAGCCGCCTGCACCGATGCTGGTTCCGAACCTTGCCGCGGCCTTCATCTACGGAGCCGGATCGGCAACGCCGAATTTCGACTTCGATACAGGCGGCACGACGGGCAGCTTCAACGCCTCGGGCCAGCTGGTACGCGCGGACATTGGTGGCTCGCTGTACACGCTAGAGCCCGGCGGGACGCATGCGGACTTCGGGAGCGACGGCATCCTGACCTGGGGCCGCTGGATCGGACCGGTCACGCTCCCGAGCGGCAGCACCGAGAACTACTCGGCGAACCAGGGCTTCCACTACGTGGTCGGCCTGCCGACGGCGGTCCTGCCGACGAACGGGGTGGTCGCCAACTTTGTGCTCTCCGGCGCGAGCCGCCCGACCTACGTCGACGGATTGATCGCGCCGGGGACGTTCAACGGCTCGCTCAGCGTGACCTTCGGGCCGCAGGCGAACATCAACGGGACATTCCAGGCCGCGATGCCGGATCGCACCTTCAACTGGACGGCGGCCGGCAGCACTTCGTCAAGCAGCTTCTTGCTCCCCACCCAGACTTCGAGCGGCTGCGCCGGGACCTGCGACATCCAGACCGCGGGATTCTTCGCCGGCGCGAGCGCCGAGCGCGTCGGCCTCGGCTACAGCATCAATGACTCCGGCACCGGCAAGACCGCGGTCGGCGCCGCCGCCTTCAGGAAGCAGTAGCCGCTAGCCGGGCCTGATGCCCGCCTTGTCGACCACGCGCTTGTAGCGAACCGCGTCGCTCTTGATGCGCGCGAGGAATTCGGCGGGCGTCATGCCGACGGCCTCGGCGCCCGCGCTCTCGACGAACTTCCTCTGCACCTCCGGTACGTTGAGCGTCGCGCGCACTTCCCTGTTGAGGCGCTCGATGACCGGCTGCGGGGTGCCCCTGGGGGCGAACAGGCCCACCCAAATCGAAGCGTCGAGGTCGGGGATGCCGGCATCGCGCGGCGTCGCCCACGACGGATCGAGCGGCGACTTCTTCGCCGTGCTGATGCCGATCACCTTGCCGCGGCCCGACTTCATGTGCGGAAGAGCGCCCGGCACCGCCATCACGCCGAAATCGACGTCGCCCGCGGCGACCGCCTGCGCCGCCGGTGCGCCGCCCTTGTACGGCACATGGACCAGCTTGATGCCGGCCGCCTGCGCCAGCCACTCGCCGGCGAGATGGTTGATGCTGCCGTTGCCCGCCGAGCCGAAAGTGATCGTGTCGGGCTTCGCCTTGGCCGCGGCGATCAGCTCCTGGAAACTCTTGAACGGCGCCTGGGCCTTGGCGAGATAGAGCATCGGCGCATCGCTCACCATGGTGATCGGCAGGAAATCGCGCTCGAGATCGTAGGGAACGTCCGGGAACAGCGCCGGGTTCACCGCGAACTCTCCGGTGTGCGCCATGAGCAGCGTATAGCCGTCGGGGGTTGCCTTCTGCACCGCCGTGGTCGCGATGAAGCCGTTGCCGCCCGGGCGGTTGTCGACCACGAACTGCCAGCTCAAGCGCTGCTGCATCGCCTGCGTGAGCACGCGCGCGGTGGTGTCCACCGCGCCGCCGGGCGCGAAGGGAACCAGCATGCGGATCGGCTTGTTCGGGTATTCCTGCGCGTGCACCGCGGCGGCCGCGGACACGAGTGCGGCAAGAAGCACGAGCTTCATCGTTTTTCCTCCCTGGAGGCGTTCCTTCGGCGCGCGGCGAGCTTCACCGCCTCGATGATTTCCGGATACGCCGCGCAGCGGCACAGATTCCCCGAGAGATAGTGCCGGATGTCGTCCTCGTCCGGGTCGGGAATCTCGTCGAGGAGCTGGCGCGTCATCAGCACGAAGCCGGGCGTGCAGAACCCGCACTGCAGCGCCCCGGAGTCGACGAATGCCTGCTGCACGGGGTCGAGGCCCCCGTCTTCTGCGTGGGCCGCCTCGATGGTGCGCACGTCGGCGTTTTCACAGAGGCTCGCGAGATAGAGGCACCCGGAGACCGCGCGCGCGTCCACCACCACGGTGCAGCAGCCGCACATCCCCTGCCCGCAGCTCTCGCGCGCGCCGTGCAGGCCGAATTCGGCGCGCAGCACCTCGACCAGAGTCTCGTGCGGCGCCACCTGCGCAGAGACGGCTTCGCCATTGAGCCGGAATCGAATCTCGCGCCTCATTCCCGCCCCGACTTGATCGAGATTGCGTTGAAGACTGCTTCGGGATTCATGGGAAGCGACGTGAGGCGTACGCCGACGGCGTCGTGGATGGCGTTGGCGATGGCGGGCGACACGCCGAAGGTGCCGGTCTCGCCTACGCCCTTGCCGCCGAAGGGACCGGTGCTCTGCTGCGCCACCACCGCCTCGTTCACGATCTCGCCCGGAAGATCGTGGAAACCGGGGATCTTGTATTCCGCGAAAGACGCGTTGCGCAGCTGGCCGTCGGCGTCGAATTGCATCTTCTCGAACAGGCTGAAGCCGAGCTGCATGATCGCGGCGCCGGAAAGCTGCGTCTCGACGATCCTTGGGTTGATCGGCGCGCCGACGTCTGCGACATTGACCAGGCGCGTCAGCCGCACACGCCCGGTCTCGGTATCGACTTCCACTTCGACGCCGGTGGCCCCCACCATCCAGAACGGCGTGGCGTTGTCGGTCTGGCCGTTCTCGTCCGGCGGCGTATAGGGCGGAATGAAGTTTCCGGCGCCCATCACCGAGCCGGCGCGCATGCCGTATTTCTTCTTGAACACGTCCGCGATCGGCGCATCCGCGGGTAGATGCAGCTCCTGCCTGAGCTGGTCGATTTTCCCGATCGCATCTTCCGCCGCGAGCTTGACCGCATTGCCGCTGTGGAAGAGCGAGCGCGAGCCGAGCGTCGCCATGTCGAACGGGGTGACGTCGGTGTCGGAGTGCACCACGGTCACGGCCTCGGTCGGAATCCGCAGCACCTCGGCGGCGATCTGCGCCATCGCCGTATCCGAGGCCTGTCCCATGTCGACGCAGCTCGTATAGACGGTGCAGCTGCCGTCGGCGTTGACGTTGACCGCGGCGAGCGAGGTGGTGTTGGCGATGCAGGCCTTGAAGCCGAGCGCGATACCGCGGCCGCGACGCAGCGTGCCGCCGCCCCGGTCGAAGGCGTCATTCCAGTTCATGAGCGCAGCAACCCTCTCCAGCACCTTCTCCAGCGCCGCGTCTTTCATCCGCGTCCCGGTCGCCTGCGGCCGCCCTTCGCGCAGCAGGTTGCGGCGGCGAAACTCGATCGGGTCGATGCCGAGCTCGCGCGCGATCATGTCGGTGTGGCTTTCGTAGGCCCACACGAGCTGCGGAATGCCGAAGCCGCGCAGCGCGCCCGCGGGCGGCAGGTTCGTGTAGAGCGCGTAGGAATCGATGCGCACGTTGTCGATGTCGTACGGCCCTGGCGCCGTGAATCCGGATTTCTGCGTCACGCGCGGACCGATGTCGGCATAGGCGCCGCCGTTCCACCATACTTCGCACTCCCGGGCAACGATCCTGCCGTCTTGCGTGACTGCGCTCTTGATGCGGAAGGTGCTCGCGTGCTTGGTGATGGTGAAGAACTGCTCTTCCATGGTGAGCGAGATCTTGACGGGTTTTCTGGTAAGCAAAGACAAAACGCTTACGAGCGCCTCGAGCTTTATGTACAGCTTCGCGCCGAAGCCGCCGCCGAGGAACGGCACGCGCACGCGCACGCGGTTCTCCGGCCAGCCGAGCAGCCGCGCGATCTCGATGCGCACGAACGAAGGGCTCTGCGACGCAGTGTGGATGGTGATCGAGCTGTCGGTCGACTCGGCCACCGACACCAGAGGCTCGAGCGGCGTGTGCATCACCTGCTGCGTGCGGAAGCGGTGCTCGAACACGCGCTCTGCCTTCCCCATCGCCGTATCGGGGTCACCCCGGCGCAAGCGGAAGTCGAGCGCAACATTGGTGTTCGTCTTGCCTTTCAGGTGTTTCAGGTCGGGGAACGTGCCCGCAGGCTTCAGCGCGTCGTGCACGATCGCCTTGGAGCTCACCGCCTCGACCTCGTCGTACACCGCGGGCAGCTCCTCGTACTCCGCGACCACGAGGTGCGCCGCCTCTTCGGCCACGTGCGGGTCGGCGGCGAGCACCACCGCCACCGGCTCGCCGACGTAGCGCACCTTCTCGAGCGCGAGCACCGGCTGGTCGTGGAACGCGGGCCCGTAATACGGCTCGGGAATCAGCTTGCGGATGTCTTCGCCGGTGACCACGCGGTAGACGCCGCCCACCGCCTGCGCCGCCGCGACGTCGATGCGCTTGATGCGGCCGTGCGCAACCGTGCTTCGGCAGATCTTGCCGTAGAGCATTCCCGGCAGGCGCAGGTTGTGCACGTACTCGGCCCGGCCGGTCACCTTGAGCCAGCTCTCCAGGCGCGGAACCGAGCGCCCGACCTGCGGCGTCTCAGTGGATTGCCCGGCGCGCTTCATGGACGGTGCGCTTGAGATACACGCGGACGAGCTGCTTCTTGTAGGCGGCCGAGCCGTGAGAATCGCCTTCGATGCTCGCTTCTTCTGCGGCCGCCTCCGCGGCTTCGTCGAGGGCCTTCGGATCGGCGGCTCTCCCCTTGAGGAGCCTTTCCGCGGCCGCGAGCCGAACCGGCTTGTCGGTGGCGGCGCCGAGCACGACGCGCACTTCGTCGCCGTCGATCGCCACGGCGATGCCGACCGCGGGCCAGTCGTCCGCCGAGCGCGTCGTGCATTTGAGATACGCGGCGCGGGTTTTCCCCATCGAGGGGATCGTGACCTGGGTGATCAGCTCGTCGCGGGCGAGCGTGTTTTCCAGATAGCCCGCATAGAGCGCCTCGACCGCCAGCCTGCGCTCTCCGCGCGGGCCGGCGATCGTGACTTGCGCGCCGAGGGCGGCGAGCAGCGGCGGCAGGTCCATGTGCGGGTCCGCGTGCGCGAGCGCCCCGCCCACCGTGGCCACGTTGCGCACGCGGACGTTGGAGAGCGTGCGCAGGGCACGCGTGATCACGGGCCATCCCGCCTTTACCTGAGCCGAGCGCTCGAGCTCGCGCAGGCTCGTCATCGCTCCGATGCGCAGCTCGCCGTCGACGCGGATCCCATCCAAGCCGAGCTTGCGCAAGCTCACCAGGCGCGCCGGCCGAAGCACACCGGCTTTCATCATGAGCATGAGCGCCGTGCCGCCCGAGAGCGGCCGCGCGTTCTCCGCATCCAGGAGCGAAACGGCCTGGGCCAGCGTGCCCGGTTCGGCAAGCTCGAAAGGGGTCATGTGCGGGGCTTCATTGCAGCAGCTTTCTCAGCTCGGCAGCGATTTCGTCCGGTTTCTCGAGCGGCGTCAGATGGCGCGCGCTCTTCAGCACGGCCAGGGTCGAGCCGCGGATGCCTTCGTGGAGCGCCTGCGCCATCCCGACCGGAGTCGCGTAATCCTCCTCGCCCACCACGACCGCGGTCGGAACGCGAACCGCGCCGAGCGCGCGTCTCAGGTCGGCAGCGCCGAGCATACGACAGCTCGCGGCGTACGACTGCGGGTCGTTTCTCAGGAACACCGCCACGGCCGCCGCGACCCGTTGCGGCTGCGAGGCGCGGAATGTTTCGCCGAACCAGCGCGTCACCTGGAAGTCCACGAGCGACGCGAGGCCGCCCTCGAGCGCCTTGCGTGCGCGCTCTTCCCACTGGACCGCGGCGCCGGCGCCGTACCAGGCGGTGGTATCGATCAGCCCGAGCGCCGCGGTGCGCTGCGGATGACGCTCGGCAAAGGCGAGCGCCACGCAGCCCCCCATCGACGCGCCGGCGACCAGCGCCTTTTCCCACCGCAGCTCGGTCATGAGATCGGCGAGGTCGTCGGCGAACTGCGCCACCGAATAGGATTTGCCGCCGGCGCCCGAGGCGCCGTGGCCGCGGCAGTCGTAGGCGAGCACGGCGGCTTCCGGGGCGAGCCGGGCGGCGAGCGGATCCCAGAAATGCCGGTCCATCGCGAGCGAGTGCACCAGCGCCACGGCACGGGGAGCCGCCGCATCGCCGTGCACGCTGTAGCCGATGGGAGTGCCGTCGCGCACGCGCGCGAAGCCCTGCGAGACCTTCATCCGCTGATGAATCTAGCACATACTAGCCGCCCGCTTTCCTGGAGGAGCCATGTTGCGCCGCACGTTCATCGCGTCGAGCCTTCTCGCCGGCATCGCAGCCGGGCTCGCGCCGTCGTCCCAGGCTCAGCCGGAGCCGATCCGCATCGGGTTCCTCACCGTGCGCTCCGGCGCGCTCGCCGCGGGCGGAAAGCAGATGGAGGAAGGCATCCAGCTCTTCCTCAAGGAGCGCAACCACACCATCGCCGGGCGCAAGGTGGAGCTCGTCATCGCCGACACCGGCGGCAACCCGGCGCAGGCGAAGACCAAGGTGCAGGAGCTGGTCGAGCGCAACAAGGTCCACGTGGTCATCGGGCCGCTCGCCGCGTTCGAAGCGATCGCGATCGACGACTACATCCGCCAGACGCGCACGCCCACGGTGTCGTGCTCCGCCGCGGCGGAGGACCTCACGCAGCGCAAGCCCAATCCGTGGTTCGTGCGTACCGTGGGCACGTCGGCGCAGCCGAACCATGCGCTCGGCGAGTACGCGGCGAAGACGCTCGGCTACAAGCGCGTCGCGATCATCGCCGACGACTTCGCGTACGGGCACGAGACCGCGGCCGGATTCCAGCGCACCTTCGAGGACAACGGCGGCAAGGTGGTGCAGAAGCTGCTGCCGCCGCTCAACGTTCCCGACTACGGCTCCTACATCGCACAGATCAAGCGCGACGTGGACGCGGTCTACGCCGGGTTCGCCGGCGCGAACGGCTTCCGCTTCCTGCGCCAGTACCGCGAATACGGACTCAAGCTGCCGGTGCTCGGCAGCATGACCACCGCCGACGAGGGCATCCTGCGGCAGATGGGCGACGAAGCGATCGGCGTGGTGTCGGGCGGCTGGTATTCCGCCGGGATCGATTCGCCGGAGAACAAGCGCTTCGTCGCGGCGGTGAACAAGGAGTACGGCGCCGACCCGGGGTACTACACCCTCGGGGCGTATTCGGCGGGCGCGCTGGTCGAAGCGGCGGCGCGCGCCGTGAAGGGCAAGGTCGAAGACCGGGATGCTTTCATGAAGGCGCTGCGCAACCCCGGCGCCGTGCGCGACCCGCGCGGCGAATGGAAGCTCGACGAGTACGGCAATCCGGTGATGCCCGCCTACATCCGCAAGGTCGAGCGCCGCGGCGGCAAGCTGGTGAACACGGTGGTGAAGACCTATCCCGCCGTGAGCCAGTTCTGGACCTACGATCCGAAGCAGTTCCTGGCGAACCCGGTGTACTCGCGCGACTTCCCGCCGGCGAAGAACCTGGAGCCGTAGGATCGACGCTCTGGATCCGCGCAGCTTCCGCGCCGAGGACCGGCTTCGCGACGGCACGCCGATCACCATCCGCGCCGTGCAGCCGGAGGACCGCGCACATATGCGCGAGGCTTACGCCAGGCTTTCGCCTGAGGCGATCTACCTGCGCCTCTTCGCGCCTAAGAAGGAACTCACCGAGGCCGAGCTGACGCGCCTCATCGAAGTCGACTTCGAGCGCGAGGTCGCGCTCGTAGCCACGATCGGCTCAGGGCCGCAAGAGGTCGTGATCGGCGGCGGCCGTTACGTTCTCACGGGCCCAAAGGGAAACACCGCGGCGGATGTCGCTGAAGTCGCCTTCACGGTCGACGGCCGCTATCGCGGCCAGGGAATCGCAAGCCGGCTGCTCCAGCATCTCGCCGCGATCGCGCAGGAGCACGGCATCACGCGCTTCGAAGCCGAAGTCCTGGCGGAAAACCAGCCGATGCTTTCGGTGTTCGCGCGCAGCGGCCTCGCCATGGAGCGACGCCGCGAGGGCAGCGTGGTGCACGTCGCGCTGGCGCTCTAGTCCACCCCGGCGGTTACCCCCACCGCTTTGATCTGTGTCAAACTTGCTTTTGCGGCGCTGCCGCAAACTGGAACCATTCCAGGGAAGGATTGCCTATGACGACCCAAGCCCCCGGCAACAACGCGACGGCCTATTTTGTCGACGCCTGGCAGCGCGCCATCCTCACCCTCGACGTCCTGCGCGAGCGCGGCAACCAATACCTCGAGCACGAGAAGTCGGGCAGCCCGCCGGTGCTGGTGTTCGACTCCGAGACCGTCCTTGACGGGCGCACCCTGGAGAAGCCGGCGAACTATGCGCTGATGCGCATCCGGCCGCCCGAGGGCTACCCGCCGACCGACCCGAAGATGCGCCCGTTCGTGGTGATCGACCCCCGTGCCGGCCACGGTCCCGGGATCGGCGGCTTCAAAATGGACAGCGAGATCGGCATCGCGCTCAAGTTCGGCCATCCCTGCTACTTCGTCACCTTCTTCCCGCACCCGCTGCCGGGACAGACGATCGAGTCGGTGTGCTCGGCCGAGATCGCGTTCATGCGCAGGCTGCGCGAGCTCCATCCGGGCGAGGAAAACAAGCCCTTCATCATCGGCAACTGCCAGGGCGGGTGGGCGTTGATGATGCTCGCGTCGCTGGCGCCGGATCTGGTCGGACCGATCCTGCTCGCCGGCTCGCCGATCTCCTACTGGGCCGGCGTCGAGGGGAAGAACCCGATGCGCTACTCGGGAGGGATGCTCGGCGGCACGTGGCTCGCCTCGCTCGCAGGCGACCTGGGCCACGGCAAGTTCGACGGCGCGTATCTCGTGAACAATTTCGAGAACCTGAACCCGTCGAACACCTACTGGACCAAGCTCTACAACCTCTACTCGAAGGTCGACACCGAGCGGTCCCGCTTCCTCGAGTTCGAGCGCTGGTGGGGCGGGCACTACCTCCTCAACAAGGAGGAGATGGAATGGATCGCGCAGAATCTCTTCGTCGGCAACAAGCTCTCCGCCGGCGAGGTGCAGTCCTTCGACGGCAAGCACCGCGTGGACATCCGCAATATCCGCTCGCCCATCGTGGTGTTCGCCTCGTGGGGCGACAACATCACGCCGCCGCAGCAGGCGCTCAACTGGATCCCCGACCTCTACCGCAGCGTCGAGGACATCCGGCTGAACGGGCAGACCATCGTCTACTGCCTGCACGAGAAGATCGGCCACCTCGGCATCTTCGTCTCGGCGAGCATCGCCAAGCGCGAGACCTCGGAGCTTACGAGCGCGCTCGAGCTCATCGACACGCTGCCGCCCGGGCTCTACGAGGCGCTCATCACCGACACCACGCCCGACATGCCCGGGCAGGAATACCTCTCGGGGCGCTATCTCATCCAGTTCCAGGCGCGCACCCTCGACGACATCCTCAAGCTCGACGACGGCCGCGGCGACGAGCGCGCTTTCGAGGTGGTGAACCGGGTGTCGCAGATCAACCAGGGCCTGTACGACACCTTCCTCTCGCCGTTCGTGAAGGCCATGTCGAACGAGGCCGCGGCGCGCGTGGCGCGCGACCTGAACCCGGCGCGCATGGAGCGCTGGGCCTTCTCGGACCTCAACCCGTGGATGTGGTGGGTCAAGTCCGCGGCCCAGTGGGTGCGCGAGAATCGGCAGCCCGTGTCCGCCGACAACCCCTTCGCGCAGGCGGAGAAAACGGTGTCCGGTCAGATCGAGGAGGCGCTTGACCGCTACCGCGACGTGCGCGATGACCTCCTCGAGCGCATGTTCAAGGGGATCTACGAGTCGCCGTGGCTCGCGGCCGCGGTCGGCACGCCCGGCGGCAACGGCAAGGCGCGCGGTCCCGCGGAGGCGACGTGGGAACACGAAGAGCTCAAGCGCCTCAAGCTGAAGGAGATCGAATCGCAGATCGAGAGCGGATCGCTGGTCGACGCCTGGGCGCGGCTGCTGCTCTATGTCGGGCGCGAGGACAAGGTCGGCGACGAGCGGCCGTTCAACCTGCTGCGTCGCATGATCGAGGAAACCAAGCCCGAGAACGTGCCCTCGCTCGCGGTCCTCAAGGCGGCGCTCAAGCGCCAGGCCTTCGTGCTCGGCTTGCACGAGGAACGCGCGATCGCGGCGCTGCCGAAGCTCGCGCCAGACCCGCAACTCCGGCGCCGCGGCTTCGAGGCGGCGCGCGCCGTGATCCGCGCGCGCGGCGAGCTGACGCCGTACCAGGTGGAGCGCCTGCGGCGGGTCGCCGGGATCCTCGACCTCGACCAGCCGGCGCCGGAGCTGAAATCCGCATGAGCCACGAAAAGTACCGCCGCCTGATCGACGCCGCCAAGGCGCTGCAGCCGGTGCCGACTGCGGTCGCGCATCCTTGCGACGAGAGCTCGCTCTCCGGCGCGGTCGACGCCGCCAAGCTCGGCCTGATCCGGCCAATCCTGGTGGGGCCCAAGTCGAGGATCGACGCGCTGGCGAAGAGCCTGAAGCTGGACATCGCGGGCTTCGAGCTGGTGGACGTTCCTCACAGCCATGCCGCCGCAGCGAAGGCGGTGGAGCTGGTGCGCGCCGGCAAGGCCGAGGCGCTGATGAAGGGCGCCCTGCATACCGACGAGCTGATGGCCGAGGTAGTGAAGCGCGACACGGGGCTGCGTACCGCGCGCCGCATCAGCCACTGCTTCGTGATGGACGTGCCCTCCTACGACACCGCGATCATCATCTCCGACGCCGCGGTCAACATCGCGCCGACTCTCAAGGACAAGATCGATATCGTGCAGAACGCGATCGACCTCGCGCAGGCGCTGCGCTTCCCGGAGGTGCGCGTGGCGATCCTCTCGGCGATGGAAACCGTGAACCCCGACGTGCCCTCGACCGTGGAGGCGGCGGCCCTCTGCAAGATGGCCGACCGCGGCCAGATCACCGGCGGCATCCTCGACGGCCCGCTGGCGCTCGATAACGCCATCAACCTGGAGGCCGCGGGGATCAAGAAGATCGTCTCGCCGGTCGCCGGCCGCGCCAACGTGCTGATCGTTCCCGACCTCGAGGCGGGCAACATGCTCGCGAAGAGCCTGTCATTCCTCGCCCGGGCCGATTCGGCCGGCGTGGTGCTCGGCGCCAAGGTGCCGGTGATCCTCACCAGCCGCGCCGATTCGGTGATGGCTCGGCTCGCCTCGTGCGCCGTCGCGGCGCTCGTGGCGCAGGCGCGCCGCGATAGTGCGGCGAAAGTGATCGCGGCCTAGCGAGGCGCGATGGGCGACGCGATCCTCGTCCTCAACGCCGGGTCCTCCAGCATCAAGTTCTCGCTGTTCACGGACGCCGGGGATGCGCTCGAGCTCGTCGCCGGCGGGCAGATGGCGGCCATCCACACGTCGCCGCAGTTCGTCGCCCGCGACGCGAACGGCAACAAGGTCGCCGAGAAGCGCTGGCCGGCTCAGACGAAGCTCGGCCACGAGGCCGCGCTCGCGCACATCGTCGACTGGCTGAAGACGGCGCACGGCAAGCAGCACCGCCTCGCCGCGGTCGGACACCGCGTGGTGCACGGCGGCGCCGAGCACGCCGCGCCGGTGCGCGTCGATGCCGCGATGGTGGCGCAGCTCGAGCGCCTGGTTCCGCTCGCGCCGCTTCACCAGCCGCACAACCTGGCGCCGATCCGGGCGCTGCTCGAGCGCTCGCCCGAGCTGCCGCAGGTCGCGTGCTTCGACACGGCAATGCACCGCTCCAATCCCGCGGTGGCGCAGATGTTCGCGTTGCCCGCTGAGCTCACCGAGTCCGGGGTGCGCCGCTACGGCTTCCACGGCCTGTCCTACGAGTACATCGCGTCGGTGCTTCCAGGTTTCGACGCCCGTGCCGCCCAGGGAAAGACGGTGGTGCTGCATCTGGGCAACGGCGCCAGCATGTGCGCGCTCCAGGCCGGCCGCAGCGTCGCAAGCACCATGGGCTTCACCGCGGTCGACGGCCTGCCGATGGGAACCCGCAGCGGCGCGCTCGACCCGGGCGTGATCCTGTATCTCATGGACGAGCGCGGCATGGATGCCCGCGCCGTCGAGAAGCTGATCTACCAGCAATCGGGGCTGCTCGGCGTCTCCGGCGTCTCGAGCGACATGCGCGAGCTGCTCGAGTCCGAAGCGCCGCGTGCCAGGCTCGCGGTGGACCTATTCGTCTACCGCATCGGGCGCGAGCTCGGCTCGCTCGCCGCGGCGCTCGGCGGCCTGGACGCGGTCGTCTTCACCGCCGGAATCGGCGAGCGTGCCGCTCCGATCCGCGAGCGCATCTGCCGCCAGGCGGC
>DASXAO010000139.1:0-22532 GCA_036406675.1 Burkholderiales bacterium | reverse complement strand
GTCGAAGAGCGGCTCCTTGTCCTCCTGGTTGTCCTTGTTGTAGGCGAGCGGTTGCCCCTTCATGAGCGTCATCAGCGCCACGGTGGCGCCGATCACGCGCGCGCTCTTGCCGCGGACCAGCTCGGGCACGTCCGGATTCTTCTTCTGCGGCATGATCGAGGAGCCGGTGCAGTAGCGGTCGGGCAGGCGCACGAAGCCGAAGCGCGGGTTCGCCCACAGCACCAGCTCCTCGGACAGGCGGGAGAGGTGCACCATGACGAGCGCCGCGGCGGCGCAGAATTCGATCGCGAAGTCGCGGTCCGAGACCGCGTCGAGCGAGTTCTCCGCCAGGCCTTCGAAGCCGAGCTCGCGCGCGACCCGCTTGCGGTCGATGGCGAAGCTCGTGCCGGCGAGCGCCGCCGCGCCGAGCGGCATCCGATTCACCCGCGAGCGGACCTGGCCGAGCCGTTCGCGGTCGCGCTCGAGCATCTCCACGTAGGCGAGCAGGTGATGGCCGAAGGTCACCGGCTGCGCCACCTGCAGGTGGGTGAAGCCCGGCATGACGAGGCCGGCGTGGCGCCGCGCCTGCTCCAGCAGCGCGCGCTCGAGCGCCACTATGCGCTTCGCGATCTGATCGATCTCGTCGCGCAGCCACAGCCGCAGGTCGGTCGCGACCTGGTCGTTGCGCGAGCGCGCGGTGTGCAGCCGCTTGCCGGCGTCGCCGGCAAGCGCGGTCAGGCGGCGCTCGATGTTGAGGTGCACGTCCTCGGCGTCGAGCGACCACTCGAACCGGCCGGCGTCGATCTCGCGCCGCACGCGGCCGAGGCCGCGCACGATCGCGGCGAGGTCGCGCCGCGGCAGGATACCGGCGGCGGCGAGCATCCGAGCGTGGGCGAGCGAGCCTTCGATGTCATACTTCGCGAGGCGCCGGTCGAAGGCGACCGATGCAGTGAAGCGCTTGACCTGCTCGTCGACCGGCTCCTTGAATCGACCCGACCACTGGGCTTTTTCTTTTTTTGGCACAGAATACGGTCACAGAATGCGGTTGAAGACTCCAACGCGACTATGGCGAGTATAGGGCAATCCGCCTATCCGGACCTGCTGCCGGATTTCCGCAACCTGGGCGTGATGGCGCGCGTGCTGGTCGCGGTCAACGCCCTGGCGGCGGCCGGTGTGCTCTTTGGCACGCCGAATCCCGGGGGTGCGCTCGATCAGTTCATGAGCACCGCCGCGTACCTCGAGCCGCTGCTGCTGATCGAGCTGCTCGCGCTCGCCGCGCTGTCTCCGCTGCTTGCGCGACTGCCGTACTGGTCCGGCTGCGGCGCCGTGGTCGGCATCGTGCTCGTGCTGGTGGCCCTCTACCAGGCGCTGGTGGTGCGGCTTCCCGCCGAGCCGCAGCCCTCGCTCGCCGCCTCGCTCGCCCTCGCCACGCTCGTCGCCGTGGGGCTGCTCGGCTACCTGAGGCTTCTCGCCAAGGCATATTCGCCCGCGCTCGTGGAGGCGCGCCTGCAGGCGCTGCAGGCGCGCATCAGGCCGCATTTCCTGTTCAACAGCCTGAACGCGGTGCTGTCGCTCATCCGGCGCGACCCGAAGCGCGCCGAGCGCGCCCTCGAGGACCTCGCCGACGTGTTTCGGACGCTGATGTCGGAGCCGCGGCAGTTCGTGCGCCTGGCGGACGAGATCTCGCTGCTCGAGCGCTACGCCGGCATCGAGCAGCTGCGCCTCGGCGAGCGCCTGCGCATCACGTGGGAGCTCGACAGCGCGCCGACCGATGCGCTGCTGCCGCCGCTCATACTGCAGCCGCTGCTCGAGAACGCGGTGTTCCACGGCGTCGAGCCCGGCACCGCGGCGGGGGAAGTCCTGGTGCGCATCGAGCGGCGCGGCGACCGGGTCCTCGCCCGCATCGAGAATCCGTACGTCGCCGACCAGCAGCGCCGCGTCGGCAACCGCATGGCGCTCGAGAACATCCGCGAGCGCCTGGCGCTCTTCTTCGACGCCGAGGCGCGCATCGAGACGAGCGCCGACGGGCGCCGCTACCGGGTCGAGATCGAAATGCCGTACCGATCGGAAGGGGCATGATCAAGGTCTTCATCGCGGACGACGAGGAGCCGGCGCGCGAGCGTCTGAAGGAGCTGCTGGGCGACATCGCCGAGGAGGTCCCCACCACGGTGGTGGGCGAGGCGCGCAACGGACTCGAGACGCTCGAGCGGCTGCCGGAGAGCGGCGCCGAGCTGCTGCTGCTCGACATCCAGATGCCCGGCATGGGCGGGCTGGAGGTGGCGCGCCATCTCGCTTCCCTGACCGAAGCGCCGACCGTCGTGTTCGTGACCGCCCACGACCGGCACGCGGTGGATGCGTTCGAGCTGAACGCGCTCGACTACCTGCTGAAGCCGGTGCGCGCCGAGCGCCTCGCCGCGGCGCTGAAGAAAGCGAGCGTGCCCAGCCGCGAGCAGCTGGCCAAGGCGGCGCAGACGGCGCGCGAGTACATCTCCGTCTCGGAACGCAACCGCATCGTGCTGGTGCCGGTGCGCGAGATCATTTTCCTGCGCGCCGAGCAGAAGTACGTCACCCTGCGCACCCGCAACCGCGAGCACCTGATCGAGGAGCCGCTGGTCTCCCTGGAGCGGGAGTTCGCGGCGAGCTTCGTGCGCATCCATCGCAACTGCCTCGTGGCGCGCGCCGCGATCCGCGGCTTCGAGCGCGGCACCGACGGCGACGACGAGCCGCACTGGCTCGTGGTGCTCGACGGGCTGGAGGAAAAGCTGCCCGTGAGCCGGCGCCAGTGGCCGGCGCTGCGCGAGCTGGTGGCGGAGAAATGAGGCGCGTCGTCATCGCCACCCGGCGCAGCCGGCTGGCGCTTTGGCAGGCCGAGCACGTGAAGAGCCGCCTCGAGGCGCTGCACGCCGGGCTCGCGGTGGAGCTGCTTCCGCTCTCCACCCGCGGCGACGAGATCCTCGACCGGCGCCTGGACCAGGCGGGCGGCAAGGGCCTCTTCGTGAAGGAGCTCGAGAGCGCGCTCGCCGACGGGCGCGCCGACCTCGCGGTGCACTCGATGAAGGACGTCCCGGCCGACCTGCCGCCCGGGTTCGCTCTCGCGGCGATCATGGCGCGCGAAGACCCGCGAGACGCCTTGGTTTCAAACCAGTTTCATGCCCTGTCAGCGGTCCCCAGCGGGGGAATCGTAGGAACGTCGAGCCTTCGCCGGGCTGCGCAGATCGCCGGGCGCTACCCGCAGCTCGAGATGAAGCTGCTGCGCGGCAACGTCGAGACGCGGCTCGCCAAGCTCGATCGCGGCGAGTACGACGCGATCATCCTTGCGGTGGCGGGCCTGGTGCGCCTGGGGCTCGCCGCGCGCATCCGCTCGTGCCTGGACGTGGACGACAGCCTCCCGGCCCCGGGCCAGGGCGCGCTCGGCATCGAATGCCTCGCCGCGAGCCGCGAGGTGGCCTCGCTCCTCGAGCCCCTGAACGATGGGGCGACGGCGCGCTGCGTGCAGGCCGAGAGGGGAGTCAGCCGGGCGCTGGGCGGAAGCTGCGCCGTCCCGCTGGGCGCGTACGCCGAGGCGGCCGGCTCGCAGCTGAGGCTGCGTGCCCTCGTCGCTTCGGTCGACGGCCGGCGCATCGCGCGCGCCGACTGCCGCGCGGCCGATCCCGCCGCGGTCGCGGCCGACGCCGTGGCCGAGCTGCGCCGCCAGGGCGCAGCGGAAATCCTGTCGACGCTTGGCACGTAAACCGCTCCAGGGCCGAGGCATCGTGGTCACCCGCCCCGCCGGGCAGGCGGAGCGGCTCGCCGCGCTCGTGTCGGGGGCCGGCGGACGTCCGCTCGTGTTCCCGGCGATCGAGATCGAGCGGCTGCCCGAGCGGCCGCTGCCGAGCCTCGAAGAGCTCGACCTCGCGGTGTTCGTGAGCCCGACGGCGGTCGATTGCGCTTTCGAGCGAATCCGCCACGCCGGCATTGCGCTGGCGGCCGTCGGCAGCGGCACCCGGCGCGCGCTGCAGGCGGCGGGCGCGCGGCGCGTGCTCGCGCCCGAAGACGGCGCCGACAGCGAGGCGCTGCTCGCGCTTCCGGAGCTCCACGACGTGGCCGGCAAGCGCGTTCTGATCGTGCGCGGCGAGGGCGGCCGCGAGCTGCTCGCCGAGACGCTGGCGGCGCGCGGGGCGCGCACCGAGTATCTGGAGTGCTACCGAAGAGTGCTGCCGCACGGCGACGTGGCACCGCTCCTCGCCGCGTGGGACCGCGGCGAGGTCGACGCGGTAACCGTGTCGTCGTCGGCCAGCCTCGACAACCTCATCACGCTCCTCGGCGTGCCGCGCCTCGCGGCCAAGCCGGTGTTCGTCAACCATGCGCGCGTCGCCGGACGCGGGCGCGAGGCCGGTATTTCCGAGCTCATCGTGGCGGGCTCCGGCGACGAGGAAACGGTCGAAGCGCTGGTGGCATACTTCGGCTCCCGCGGTATGGAAGACAGGCCCGAAGACAAATCGGAGCACGCACGGGAACACGGCGCGCCGGCAGAGCTGGCGCCCGAGCAGCCGCGGCAGCGCCGCTCGCGCACGTCGTGGCTGCTCCTCTGCGCCATCATCCTCGCGGCCGCGCTCGCCACGGTGTTCTGGCTCGACGCGCGCCAGCGCATCGACGCCACCCAGCAGGAGGTGGCGCGCCGGCTGCGCGACATCGAGGCCGACGCCCGGGAGGCGCGCAGCGTGGCGCGCCAGTCGGAAGAGGCGCAGCGCGAAACCCGGACCAAGCTCGCGCAGCTCGAGGCGCGCCTCGCCGAGTCGCAGAGCCAGCAGCTCGCGCTAGAAGCGCTCTACCAGGAGCTTTCGCGCAACCGGGACGAATGGCAGCTCGCCGAGATCGAGCAAGTGCTCGCCATCGCCTCTCAGCAGCTCCAGCTCGCCGGCAACGTGCGCGCGGCGCTGCTCGCGCTGCAGCTCGCGGAGCAGCGCCTGGCGCGCGCCGACCGGCCGCAGTTCGTCCCGATCCGGCGCGCGCTGGCCCGCGACATCGACCGGCTGAAGACCCTGCCGACGCTCGATCTCGCGGGCATGACGATGCGCATCGACAACCTCGCGGCGCAGGTCGACAAGCTGCCGCTCGCCTTCGACGAGCGCGCCGAGCCCGGCCCGCCGGCGAAGGACGCAACCGCTGCCGACGGGCGCGGGTTCTGGTCGCGGCTTTCCAGCGAGGTCTGGAGCGAGCTGCGCCAGCTGGTCGTGGTCCGGCAAGTGGGCAACGCCGAGCCGCCGCTGCTGCCGCCGTCGCAGGCGTACTTCGTGCGGGAGAACCTGCGGCTGCGCCTGCTGAACGCGAGGCTGTCGCTCCTCGCGCGCGACGAGGCCGGCTACCGCGAAGACCTGCGCCTGGCGCAGCGCTGGATCCAGCGCTACTTCGACCCGCGCTCGAAGCAGACCGCCGACGCCCTCAACCAGCTGAAGCAGCTCTCCTCGAGCACGGTCAGCTTCGAGCTGCCGAGCATCAACGAGAGCCTCGAGGCGGTGCGCGGATACAAGTCGCGTCGCGAGCGCCAGCCCGGATGAGATGCGCGGGATGAGATGCGCCGGATGAGCAGCCTGGAATGAGATCGCTGTTCTGGCTGCTCGTGGTGTTCGCGGCGGCCGTGGCCCTGGTGATCGTAGGCAGGATCGATTCGGGCTACGTCCTGCTGATCTATCCGCCCTACCGGGTCGAAGTCTCGATGCTGTTCTTCGCCATCGCTGCGGTCGCGGGCTTTGGCCTGCTGTATGCGCTCATTCGCCTGCTCGGCCACGCGCTGTCGCTGCCCGCGTACGTGCGCAGCTACCGGGTGCGGCGCCGCCGGGAACGCGCGCACGCCGCGCTCTCGAGCGCCCTGCAGGCTTACTACGAGGGCCGCTATTCGCGCGCCGAGAAGGAGGCGGCGGCCGCCTTCGAGGGCGGATCGGCTCCCGCCCTCGCGGCGCTCCTCGCGGCCCGCTCGGCCCACCAGCTGCGGGACTTCCAGCGTCGCGACCGGTGGCTGGACCGCGCCGACGCGCAGGGCGAGCGCATGCACAGCGCGTCCCTGGCCACGCGCGCGGAGCTGGCGCTCGAGGATCGCGACTTCGCCACTGCGCGCGACGCGCTGCGCAACCTGCACAGCGTGCGGCCGAAGCAGATCGCCACCACGCGCATGCTGCTGCGCGCCGAGCGCGGCGCCGGCGCCTGGGACGAGGTCCTGCGCCTGGCGACCCAGCTCGGCAAGCGCGACGCGATCGCGCCCGCCCTCGCCGAGGAATACAAGGTCCAGGCCACGGTCGAGCTGCTCGGGCGCTCGGCGGCCGACGAAGGCGCGTTCGAGCGCCGCTGGCGCGGCATCGAGGCAAAAGACCGGGTCCATCCTCGCATCGCCGTCGCCGCCGCACGGCACGCCAACGAGCTCGGCAAGGGTCCCATGGCGCGCGAGATTCTCGAGCGCGCCCTGGCGGCGGAATGGTCGCCGCAGCTCGTCGCGCTCTACGCCGAGCTGCCGGCCGAAATGGGAGAGGAAGCTAAGGCCGCCGAGGCGCGCGAGCGGATCGAGCGCGCCGAAAGCTGGCTGCTCGAGCACGCGCGCGATGCCCAGCTCCTCGCCACGCTCGGCCGCCTGTGCTCCCGCGCCGGGCTGTGGGGCAAGGCGCGGAGCTTTCTCGAAGCGAGCGTCTCGTTCGAGGAAAGCCGCGCCGTGTACCTCGAGCTGGCCCGGCTAGCCGAGCGCCTCGGGCAGGCCGGCGACGCGCAGCAGCTCTACCGCCGCGCCGCCGAGCTGGCCTGACGAATCCGCTGCGAGAAGTCCGCGCCGATGTCCTGTTGCCGGGCTTGCGCATCGATGCGGTGCGCGGCCCGCACCTCTCCGAACGGCCGATCCGTGGGAATCAGGCCCAGGTCGTACGCGAGCGAGTCGGAGTACGCCGGCAACAGGATCTTGTAGCTGAACGGGATGCGCTCCGAGATCGCGTTCGCGTGGCGCACGATGTTGCTGGTGCAGTTGTTCGTGATGGTGTTGTAGAACTCGGGCGCCGCGGCAAGCCCGTTCGCCCGCTCCAGCATGTCGACGAACAGGCGCCGCAGCCGCTCGGGACTCGCCTGGATCGGATAAAGGTAGACCGGGTCGCGGCGGAAGTGGGTGCGCAGACCGATGACGTCGCGTTCGTCGGCGATCACGTACATGAGCTCGTACTGCCGCAGCAGGCCCTTCAGCATCGAGTAGGTTTCGCCGCGCTCCTTGCGGATCTCGACCGAGATCGCGACGTACTCGTCGCCGAAGCCGAAGCTGAGAAAGGTATGTGCGGTCGCCGGCGCGTCGCCGAAGCGCTCGACCGCGAACCAGCCGCTGTCGAGTCTCGCGAGGTCGTAGCCCCGTGTCTCGTAGTGCGCGACGTACTGGCTCGTCGACTGGTACGAGAAGTTGCGCAGGTTCTCGATCGTGACCCGCTCACCGGCGATCGTGGCGCGCGGAAGCAGGCGCTGATCTGGAGACCAGTCGCGCTCGGCCGAGGGGCTGGCGAAGAGGTAAGCGAAGCCGAAAGGCGCCGCGACGACGAGCGCCGCCGCCAGCGCCAGCCGGAGCCTCCGGTTCATGGGCCGGCTACTTCGCCGGCCGCCGCTCCGTGGTCGGGCGGAAGTCGTGCGTGATCTGGTACACGAGCGCCGGCACCATCTCCTCGCGCGGATCGGACTTCGTCATCGAGGCGCTGATGCCCTGCTCGGACACGTTGACGCGGCCGACCTGCCTGCGGACCCAGCCCGAATTGCTCCACACGCTCGCCCCGCTCGTGGTTTCCACCAGCCGGGCGGAAATGTCGCCAAGCACTTCGGTGCGCAGGCCCGCGTCGAGCTTGGTGAGGTCGTTTACCCGGATGTCGGTCTTCGCGTCGGAGTAGGCGATCTCGCCCAGGAACAGCGCGTCGACGCCGTAGCGCTTGCCGATGCGCTTCGCGGCGTCCGCGTCGAGCTGATTGCGTCCGACGGCGGCGAGCACCGCCTCGCGGCTGCCGAGCCCGATGAAGCGGGTCCCGGGCTGCGCCGCCTGGATCTGCTCCTGGAGCTGCTGGGTCGCGCGCGCGCCGCCGGCACCGCCCGAGGTGGACGTGAAATCGACCACGCCGAGCGTGCCGTACCCCTTCAGGTCGACGCGCGGCGGCACGGTGACGAGCACTGTATGGGAGCACCCGCTTGCCAAGAAGACCGCTGCCAGGATTGGTGCGAGGAAGCTGCGCATGCCGCCCTCCCTTGTTGTTTGTCCGCCAGCCTACCGGAGGGCGCGGCGCGGGTCGGTGACGTTTGTCCCGCTCAGGCCCAGTCGCGCGGCCTGAGGAAGTCCGTGTAGAGCTTTTCCTCGGGGGAGCCGGGGGCCGGTTTCCAGTCGTAGCGCCAGGCGGCGTGCGGCGGCATCGACATCAGGATCGACTCGGTGCGGCCGCCCGATTGCAGGCCGAACAAGGTGCCGCGGTCGTACACCAGGTTGAACTCGACGTAGCGCCCGCGGCGGTAGAGCTGGAAATTCCTTTCGCGTTCACCATAGGGAATGGCTCGGCGTTTTTCCAGTATTGGGATATAAGCAGGCAGGAAAGCGTCGCCCACGGAGCGCGCGAGGCCGAAGCAGAAGTCAAAGTCGCGCTCGGCGAAATCGTCGAAGAAGATGCCGCCGATGCCGCGCGGCTCGTCGCGGTGCTTCAGGTGGAAGTAGCGGTCGCACCAGGACTTGAAGCGCGGATAGTAGTCGGGGCCGAACGGCTCGAGCGCCTGCCTGCAGCGCGAGTGGAAATGGCGCGCGTCCTCCTCGAAGCCGTAGTAGGGCGTGAGGTCCATGCCGCCGCCGAACCACCACGTGTCGCGTGCGGCGAAGAAGCGCACGTTGAGGTGGACCGTGGGGCAGTAGGGGTTCGACGGGTGCAGCACGAGCGAAACGCCCATGGCTTCCCAGGCCTGCCCGGCGAGCTGCGGTCGCGCGGCGGTTGCCGACGCCGGAAGCTGGCTGCCCTTCACGCGGGAGAAGTTCACTCCGCCGCGCTCGAACAGCGCTCCATCTTCGATCACGCGCGTCACCCCGCCGCCGCCTTCCGCGCGCGTCCATTCGTCGCTCTTGAAGGCGTTGCCGTCAACCCCTTCAAGGCGCGCGACGATGTCCTGTTGCAGGCCGACGAAATAATCGTTGACGGCGCCAAGGTGGTCGAGATGCGCCATTTCTCAGTTGCGCTTGATGGCGCGGTGGCCGATGTCCTTGCGGTACTGCATGCCGTCGAAGCGGATGCGCTCCACCGCCTCGTACGCGCGCGTGCGGGCCATCTTCACCGAGTCGCCGAGCGCGGTGACGCACAGAACCCGGCCGCCGCTCGTCGCGAGCGCCTTGCCCTCGGCGCGGGTTCCGGCATGGAACACGCGGCAGTCGTCCGCCGGCGAGGGAATCCCGGTAATCGGATCGCCCTTGCGCGGATCGTCCGGATAGCCGTGCGCCGCGAGGACCACGCCGAGCGCGGCGCGGCGGTCCCAGTCGGCCTCCACCCGCGAAAGGCTGCCGGCGAGCGCGCGCTCGACCAGGTCGAGCAGATCGGATTTGAGCCGCAGCATGATGGGCTGGGTCTCCGGATCGCCGAGGCGGCAGTTGAACTCGAGCGCCTTCGGATTGCCCGCCTTGTCGATCATCAGGCCGGCGTACAGGAAGCCGCTGTAGGGCGTGCCGTCCTGCGCCATCCCCTGGATGGCAGGCTGGATGATCTCGCGCATCACCCGGGCGTGGATCTTCGGCGTAACGATCGGCGCCGGGGAGTACGCCCCCATGCCGCCGGTATTGGGCCCCTCGTCCCCGTCGCGCAGGCGCTTGTGGTCCTGGCTGGTGGCGAGCGGCAGCGCGCTCGTGCCGTCGCACATCACGATGAAGCTCGCCTCTTCGCCCTGGAGGAACTCCTCGACCACGACCCGCGCGCCGGCTTCGCCGAGGCTCTTCTGCGTCATCATGCGGTCGATTGCGGCCTGCGCCTCCTCGACGCTCGCCGCCACCACCACGCCCTTTCCCGCCGCCAGGCCGTCGGCCTTGACGACGATCGGCGCGCCGCGCTTCGCCACGAAGGCCTTGGCGAGATCCGCGCTCTGAAACGTGCGATGCAGCGCGGTGGGGATGTTGTGCCGCACCATGAACGCCTTGGCGAAGTCCTTGGAGGACTCGAGCTGCGCCGCCGCCCGGGTCGGGCCGAATATCTTCAGGCCGGCTTCGCGGAAGGCGTCCACCACGCCCGCGGCGAGCGCGGCCTCGGGGCCGACCACCGTGAGGTAGATGCCTTCTTTCTTCGCGAACCCGACCAGGTCGGGCACTTCGGCGAGCGCGACGTTTTCGAGGCCGCTTTCGCGCCCCGTGCCGCCGTTGCCCGGGGCGACGAACACTTTCTGCACCTTTGCACTCTGCGCGAGCTTCCAGGCGATGGCGTGCTCGCGTCCGCCCGACCCGATCACGAGGAGCTTCATGTCAGTGGCGGAAGTGGCGCACGCCGGTGAAGATCATGGCGACGCCGCGCTCGTCCGCGGCCGCGATGATCTCCGCGTCGCGCACGCTGCCCCCCGGCTGGATGACCGCGGTGGCGCCGGCCTCGGCGAGCGCGTCCAGGCCGTCGCGGAACGGGAAGAATGCGTCCGAGGCCACGACCGAGCCCTTGAGCGAAAGTCCCGCATCCGCCGCCTTCGCCGCCGCGATGCGCACGCTGTCGACCCGGCTCATCTGCCCGGCGCCGACGCCGAGCGTCGCCCGGTCGCGGCAGAACACGATGGCGTTCGATTTCACGTACTTGGCCACGCACCAGGCGAAGACGAGGTCCGCGCGCTGCGCTTCGCCCGGCGCCGCCCGCGTGACCAGCTTGAAGTCCTTGGGGTCGAGCGCGCGCGAGTCGCTCGTCTGCACCAGCAGGCCGCCGCCGACGCGCTTGTAGTCGTGCGCCTGCGTGCCGTGGGCCAGCGGCACCTCCAGCACCCGCAGGCTGGCTTTCCTGGAGAAAAGCCTTTGCGCTTCCGCCTCGACGCGCGGCGCGATCACGACCTCGGCGAACTGGGCGCCGAGCGCTTCGGCGGTGCGCGCGTCGAGCGCGCGGTTGAACGCGAGGATGCCGCCGAACGCCGACACCGGATCGGTCTTGAACGCCTTCGCGTAGGCTTCCGCGAGCGTGTCGGCGATCGCGGCGCCGCAGGGATTGGCGTGCTTGACGATCACGCAGGCCGGGTCGCTGAAGCTCTTGACGCACTCCCACGCGGCATCGGCGTCGGCGATGTTGTTGTAGGAGAGCTCCTTGCCCTGCACCTGGCGGTAGGCGGCGATGCCGCCCGGCGCCGGGCGCTGTTCCCGATAAAAGGCCGCGGTCTGGTGCGGGTTCTCGCCGTAGCGCAGGTCCTCGAGCTTCTTGAACTGCAGGTTGAGCACCTGCGGATATTCCTTTCGGCCGCGCGAGCCGTCGAGCGACGACAGGTAGTTCGCGATCGCGCCATCGTACGCCGCCGTGTGCGCGAACACCTTTGCCGCGAGCTCGAAGCGCGTCGCCGGCGAGACTTCGCCCGCCCGGCGCATCTCGTCCAGCACCCGCGAATAATCCGCCGGGTCGACCACCACGGCGACCGCGGCGTGGTTCTTGGCCGCGGAGCGCAGCATGGCCGGCCCGCCGATGTCGATGTTTTCGATCGCGTCTTCGAAGCGGCACTCCGGATCGGCGACCGTGGCCTGGAACGGGTAGAGGTTCACCACCAGCAGGTCGATGGTGCCGATTCCGGCGCCCTCGAGCGCGGCGACGTGGCCCGGATCGTCGCGCCGCGCGAGGAGGCCCGCGTGGATCTTGGGATGCAGCGTCTTGACGCGCCCGTCGAGCATCTCCGGAAAGCCGGTGTACGAGGAGACCTCGGTGGCGGCGATGCCCTCCTTGCGCAGAAGC
The DNA here is from genome assembly GCA_036406675.1 of Burkholderiales bacterium. GTDB lineage: Bacteria > Pseudomonadota > Gammaproteobacteria > Burkholderiales > SG8-39 > SCGC-AG-212-J23. The sequence continues at coordinate 10,653 of DASXAO010000139.1, read as the reverse complement.
TTCGCCGTGCCGCCGGTGGACACGAGCTCGACCCCGAGGGCCGCCAGGGCGCGCGCAAGCTCGACGATGCCCGACTTGTCGGAGACGCTGAGAAGAGCCCGGCGGACTTTCGACACTACCCTTTGATCCGCAGCTGCTGCATCTTGGTGCGCAGCGTATTGCGGTTGATGCCCAGCATCTGGGCGGCGAGCGTCTGGTTTCCCTTCGCCTGCGCCAGGACCATCTCGATCATGGGCTTCTCCACGTTCTTCAGCACCATGTCGTAGATGGAGGTCGGCTTCTCGCCGTCCATGTCCTTGAAGTAGCGCTCGAGCGAACGCTTGACCGAGTCGGCGAGCTCGTTTTGTCGAGTCATGCGGCGAGCCTGGAAAAGTAGTCGTTCACTGCGGCGTGCTGCGCCACCGCGCTGTCGATGCGGACCGTCGCGCAGCGGAACGCCTCGCCGCCGGGCAGCTCGCGCACCGTCCATCCGATGTGCTTGCGCGCCACGCGCGTTCCCTGCTCCTCGCCATAGAGCTCGTAGAGGCCCTCGAGGTGCTCGAGGAGCACGGCGCGGATCTCGGCGAGCGGCGCCGGCGCCGCGCGCGTCCCCGTGGCGAGGAAATGCGCGATCTCGCGGAACAGCCACGGCCGTCCCTGGGCTCCGCGGCCGACCATGATGCCGTCGGCCCCGGTCGATTCGAGCACCCGCTTCGCCTCCTCGGGCGTTTCGACGTCGCCGTTGGCGATCACCGGGATGCGCACTCGCGACTTGACCTCGGCGATGGTCGCGTACTCCGCTTGGCCGCGGAACGCGCAGGCCCGGGTGCGGCCGTGGATGGCGAGCATCTGCACCCCGGCCGCCTCGGCGATGCGCGCGATGGAAACCGCGTTGCGCTGCTCGGGGCTCGGGCCGGTGCGGATCTTGAGCGTCACGGGCACTTCGACCGCCTTCACCACCGCCTCGAGGATGCGCGCGACGAGCGCCTCGTCCTGGAGCAGCGCCGAGCCGGCGAACACGTTGCAGACCTTCTTCGCCGGGCAACCCATGTTGATGTCGATGATCTGCGCACCGAGGGCCACGTTGTGTCGGGCGGCATCGGCGAGCATTTGCGGCTCCGCGCCGGCGATCTGCACCGCGATGGGGCCCGGCTCGCCGCGGTGGTCGACGCGCAGCCGCGTCTTGCGCGACTCGCGCAGCTCGGGCCGCGAGGACACCATCTCGGACACGGCGACGGCTGCGCCGTAGCGCCGGGCGAGGCGGCGAAAGGGACGGTCGGTGATGCCCGCCATCGGAGCGACGAACAATCCGCTGCGCAGAACATGCGCGCCGATTCTCATTGGCCGTGGCGTCTTCCGGAAAAACAGGGAAGCGAATTTTATCCGCTTTGCCCGCCAAAAAGAATCGGGGCGGGATCACTGTTGTTTTTTCACGGCAGCGCGGACGGCCCATAGATCATGCGTCGCGCGAAGAATCGGCGCGGCCCGGGCGCCAAGTCGAGCGCCGTCAGCACGACGCCGCGCACGGCGCGCGCCAGCGGATTCGCGCCGAGGAACGCGCTGGCGAGCGCGTCGGTGACGCCGATGGTCGCTCGCGCGTCGAGCCTGCGGCTTGCCGCGTACCGCGCCAGCACCGCCGCGTCGCCCGGATCGCGCGATTCGACAAAGGCTCTTGACAAATCCCACGCGTCGCGCAGACCGAGGTTGAATCCCTGCCCGGCGACCGGGTGCAGCGTCTGCGCCGCGTTGCCGATGAACACTGCGCGCGGCATCACGCGTGCCGGATGCACGCGCAGCGAGAGCGGCTGCAGCGCGCGGCTCTCGACCTGCACCGGACGGCCGGGCCGGCGCCCCGCGGCGACGGCGAGCCGCTCCAGGAAGAGCCCTTCGGCGCATTGCGCCAGCTCGGCCGCGCGCTCCGGCCGGCAGCTCCACACGAGCGCGTAGCGACCGGCGAGCGGCAGCAGCGCGAGCGGCCCCTCCGGCGTGAAGCGCTCGAACGCGGTGTCCGCCGAGGCGGGCTCGGTGCGCACCAGCGCGACCAGCGCGTCCTGCGCGTAGCGCTTGCGGCGCGCCTCCGGGGCCGATCCTTCGGCATGCACGACGCACCGCGCCTGCACCTCGCTTTCCACGAACAATCCTTCGCACTTGGCGTGGAGGAGCGACACCAGCGCCGAGTACTCGGTCACGTAGCCGAGCGCCGGGACGCCGGCGTCGGCAGCGTCCATGACGGTGCGGCCGAACGCCTCCTGCTGCGAGACGTGGATGGTTCCGATCGGCGTCGCCTCGAGCGAGCGCCATACGCCGAGGCGCTCGAGGATCAGCCGGCTCGCGTGCGAAAGCGCGAGCGGCCTGAACGCGGCCTTGGTGTCGCTTCTGCCGACAATCCCGACATTCAGATGCGAGCCCCGCAGGGCCAGCGCGAGCGCGCAGCCGACGGGTCCGGCGCCGCGGATGAGGACGTCAGTCCCTGGGACGGGCATCGCGCATCAGCGCTTCGATTTCCGCGACCCCCTTGGGCGCTTCGGCGGTGATCACTTCGCAGGCGTCGCGCGTGACGACCACGTCGTCTTCGATGCGGATGCCGATGTTGCGCAGCCGCTCCGGCACGTCGTCGGCCGCGCGGATGTAGAGCCCCGGCTCGACCGTGAGCGCCATGCCGGGCTCGAGCGCGCGCCATTGCCCGGCGGGCTTGTATTCGCCCGCGTCGTGCACGTCGAGGCCGAGCCAGTGTCCGGTGCGGTGCATGTAGAAGCGCTTGTAAGTTTCCTTCTCCAGCACCTCGTCCAGGGTGCCCGAAACAAGCTTGAGATCGATCATGCCCTGCGCCAGCACGCGCACCGCGGCGTCGTGCGGCTCGTTCCAGGCGTTGCCGGCGCGCACCTTGCCCATGGCTGCCTTCTGGGCGGCGAGCACGATGTCGTACACCTCGCGCTGCGCCGGGCTGAAGCGGCCGCCGACGGGAAACGTGCGCGTGACGTCGGAAGCATAGCCGTCGAGCTCGCAGCCCGCGTCGATCAGGAGCAGCTCGCCATCGCGCAACGCGGCGTCGTTGGATACGTAGTGCAGCACGCAGGCGTTCGGCCCGCCCGCGACGATCGGCGAGTACGCCGGGAACTGCGCGCCGTTGCGGCGGAACTCGTGCAGCAGCTCGGCTTCGATCTCGTACTCGCGGCGGCCCGGCCGCGTCGCCTGCATCGCGCGTCGGTGCGCCGCACCGGCAATGCGCGCGGCCCGGCGCATGAGCGCGAGCTCCTGCGCGTCCTTGACCAGGCGCATGTTGTCGATGGCCGCGCGCACGTCCTGCACCCGCTCGGGCGCCATGACCCCGGCGCGGCTCTTGGCGCGCACCGCGTTCAGCCAGCGCATGGCGCGCGCGTCCCACTCCGGGTCGGCGCCCACGGGGTAGTGCAGCGCCGGCTGGTTCTCGAGCAGCTCGAGCATCTTCTCGTCGAGCGACGCGATCGGGTAGGCCTCGTCGAAGGCGAAGCGCTCGCGCGCGGCCTGCGGGCCGTAGCGAAACCCGTCCCAGATCTCGCGCTGCTCGTTGCGCTCGCGGCAGAACAGGATGCTGCGGCCCTGCGCGGTGAGCACGAGCGCAGCCTCCGGCTCGGCGAAGCCGCTGAGGTAATAGAAGTGGCTGTCGAAGCGGTAGGGGAAATGCGTGTCGCGGTTGCGCGGGCGCTCGGGGGCCGTCGGCACGAGCGCCACGCCCTCGCCGATGGCCTGCGCCAGGCGCCGCCGGCGCTCGACGTGGTGCGCAATGGCGTCGTTGGGTTTCATGGCTTGCTTCTTCGAGAGGCGAGGTGTGCTTCGAGCTCGGCGAGCCGCTCGCGCGTGCCGACGTCCTGCCACATGCCGCGGTAGAGCTCGCCGCCCACGAGCCGCCGGGCCGCGGCGCCGTACAGCAGGGGAGCGAGCGGCGCTTTTTTCTCCGGCGCGACGCCGGCGACCATGGCGGGCGACATGACGGCTATGCCGGCGTAAGTGTAGCGCGGCCCGGCGCCGTCGCCGACCGTTCCGTCCTCCAGCGTGAAGTCGCCGCCGCTGCGATGCGGCGGGTTGGGCACCAGGACGAGGTGGGCCAGCCGCTCGCCGAGCGAAACGCGGCGCAGGGCCGAAAAGTCGTACTCGCAGTAGATGTCCGCGTTCACCAGAACGAACGGCGCTGCGCCGAGAAGCGCCCGCGCCTTGGCGATTCCGCCGGCGGTCTCGAGCGGCTCGCGCTCGCGCGAGTAGGTGAGGCGCACGCCGTAGCGCCTGCCGTCGCCCAGGCCCTCGACGATGCGCTCGGCGAGATGCGAGACGTTGACCACCGCCTCGCCGTAGCCCGCCGCGGCGAGGCGCTCCAGGTGCCAGGCGATGAGCGGCTTGCCGCCGACTTCGACCATCGCCTTCGGCACGCTGTCGGTGAGCGGGCGCAATCGCTCGCCTCTCCCCGCGGCAAGGATCATCACCCGCATTGCAGCTCGTCCAGCAGCTGGGTGAGCGGAGCGAGCCCCGAATAGCGCTTGGCGACGTCGCTCGCATAGCGGATGAAGCGCGGCGTGTCGGCGAGGTACTTGGGCTTGCCGTCGCGATAGTTGATGCGCGCGAAGATGCCGAGCACCTTCAGGTGGCGCTGCAGCCCCATCCACTCGAAGGCGCGCCAGAACTCGCCGAAGTCCGCGTCGACCGGCAGGCCTGCCGCGCGCGCCTTTTCCCAGTAGCGCACCGTCCAGTCGAGCACCGACTCTTCGTCCCAGCTGACGAACGCGTCGCGCACGAGCGAGACCATGTCGTAGGCGATGGGCCCGATCACCGCGTCCTGGAAGTCCAGCACGCCGGGATTGGGATTCGACAGCATGAGGTTGCGCGGCATGTAGTCGCGGTGCACGTAGACCTTCGGCTGCGCGAGCGCGCTCTTCACCAGAAGCGCGAACACCTGCTCCATGCGCTCCTTTTGCTCGCGCGGCAGCTCGACGCCGAGGTGGCGCGCGACGTACCAGTCCGGAAAGAGCTGCATTTCCCTGCGCAGCAGGGCTTCGTCGTAAGGCGGCAGCTCGGCCGGCCGCGTGGCGAGCTGCCAGCGGATCAGCGCATCGGTGGCGTCGGCGAAGAGGCGCGGCGCGTTGGCCGGCGAGATCTCCTGGAGGTAGGTGCGCGTCCCCAGATCGGTGAGCAGGAGAAAGCCTTGCGTCAGGTCCTGAGCGCGGACCTGCGGCGCGTGCACGCCCGCTTCGTGCAGCAGGCGCGCCACGTGCACGAACGGCCGGCAATCCTCCTTGTCCGGCGGCGCGTCCATCGCGATCAGGGTCGAGCCATCGTCGCTCGCGACGCGGAAGTAGCGGCGGAAGCTCGCGTCTTCGGATGCCGGGGTGAGGGTGAAGCGCTTGCCGCCGAGCTCGCCCGCGAGCCAGCTCTCGAGCGCCTCTCGGCGAGAGTCCCGGCGAGGGTCGGCGTGTATCATTGAAAATTCTAACATCAACGAAAAAAGGTCCCGCGCTCAATGCGGTACCGCGTCGCGCTGTTGGCATTGTATTTCTCGGTGCCAGCCCTTGCGCAGAGCGTCCCGCCGGCGCAGGCGCAGGGCGCGACCACCGTCGACGCCGAGACGATCGAGGGCGTGGGCGACCTCGAGGTCACCGCGCGCGGCAACGCGGAGATCCGCCGCGACGACGTCACGATCTTCGGCGACCTGCTGCGCTACAACGCCGAATTCGGCCGCGTGCAGGGCGAGGGCGGCGTGCGCCTGCAGCGCGACGGCGACCGCTTCTACGGCCCGAGCCTTCAATTCAACACGCTCGAGGACAGCGGCACGGTGGAGAGTCCGCGCTATCTGATCCAGCGCGAGGCCACCGCGCGCGGCGGCGCCGAGGAAGTCGAGATCATCGATCGGGACCACTACCGGATGAAGAAGGGGAGCTTCACCACCTGCGAGGCCGGGCGCGACGACTGGGTGCTGCAGGCTTCGGAGATCGATCTCGACTACGACAAGCAGGAGGGCACCGCGAAGCATCCGCGGCTGCGCTTCTACGACGTGCCGATCTTCGCTTTCCCGTACGCCAGCTTCCCGCTCGAGAACAGCCGCCGCAGCGGCGTGCTCTCGCCCTACTACGCGCAGACTTCGCAGCGCGGTCTCGAGCTCGGGGTGCCCTACTACTGGAACATCGCCCCCGAGGCGGACCTGACCGTCACCCCGGTGTACATGAGCAAGCGCGGCATCCAGCTCAAGAACTGGGGCCGCTACCTCCAGCCGAACTACCAGGGCGAGCTGAAGCTCGAGTACCTGCCCGACGACAAGGTGTTCGGGGCGACCCGCTCCGGCGTGTCGTGGCAGCACGCGCAGACCTTTGCGCCGAACTTCACCGGCAACCTGGACTACAACAAGGTTTCGGACGACCGCTATTTCACCGACCTCGCGAGCCAGGTGCGCATCGTTTCGATCGGCAACCTGCAGCAGGACGGCTACGTCACGTACAGCGGGGGCTTGGGCCGCTTTCCCTACAGCGCCCAGGCGCGCGTCCAGAGCTTCCAGACCCTGCAGGATCCGCTGGCGCCGATCGACCCGCCGTACCACCGCGTGCCGCAGCTCACCTTCAATTCCTACGGCAACAACCTGGCGGGCCATTTCGACACCACGCTGCCGGCCGAGCTGGTGCGCTTCACGCACGACGTCAAGGTCGAGGGCACGCGCGTGAGCGTCAACCCCTTCGTCTCCATGCCGTTCCTCGCGCCGAGCTGGTTCGTCACGCCCAAGGCGGGATTGCGCGCCGCCAGCTACAACCTCGACCACACCGATCCCGGCGCCGAGATGACGCCGCACGCCACGATCCCCTGGTTCAGCCTCGACAGCGGGCTGGTGTTCGAGCGCAGCGCGCGCTTCTTCGGCGACACGCTCACCCAGACGCTCGAGCCGCGCCTGTTCTACGTGAAGGTGCCCTACCGCAACCAGGACGCGTTCCCGATCTTCGACACGGCGCTCGCCGACTTCAACTTCACGCAGATCTTCAGCGAGAACCGCTTCACCGGAGGCGACCGCTTCGGCGATGCCAACCAGCTGACGCTCGCCATGAGCTCGCGCTTCCTCACGCAGAGCGGCCAGGAGGCCCTGCGGGCCACCGTCGGCCAGCGCTACTATTTCGACGACGAGCGCGTCGGGCTCACCCCGGACGCCACCCTGCGCACCGCGAGGGCGTCCGACATCCTGGGGTCGGTGGGCGGGCGGCTGTTCCGCTACTGGACCTTCGACACCACGGCCGAGTACAACCGGCTGGAGCAGCAGACGGAGCGCTTCGGCGTTTCGTTCAAGTACAACCCCGAGGTCGCCAAGGTCCTGAACGCGAGCTACCGCTTCACCCGCGGTTCCGTGCGCCAGATCGACATCGCGAGCCAGTGGCCGATCGCCGCGGGCTGGTACGGCATCGGGCGCTACAATTACTCCTTCCTGGACGGGCGGCTGCTCGAGGGCCTGGCGGGCGTCGAGTACAACGCCGGCTGCTGGGTGTTTCGCGGGGTCGTGACCAAGGTGCAGGCTGCAACGCAGGTGGTGTCCACCGGACTCTTCTTCCAGCTCGAATTCAACGGCATAGGGCAGGTCGGGACCGAGGACGTGGTGGGCCTGCTGTCGCGGAACATCCCCGGATACACCGTGACTAACCCGAGGAATCCGGCGGCAGGGCCGCCGAGCTTGCAGAGGCCGCTGCCGTTCCAGCAGGTGTACTAGGAAATCGAGCGATGCGTGGATGGTCGATGTTGCTGCTTTTCCTGCTGCCGTGCCTCGCGCTCGCGCAGAAGGCGGAGCTCGTCGACCGCATCGTGGCGGTGGTGAACAAGGAGGTGATCACCAACTCCGAGCTCAACGCCGCGATCGCCTCCGCCGAGCGCCAGCTGCGGCGGCAGGGGACGGCGATCCCTCCGCGCGCGGTGCTCGAACGGCAGATTCTCGAGCGGCTGGTGCTGGACCGGGCGCAGCTGCAGAAGGCGCGCGATACGGGAATCCGGGTCGACGACGTCCAGCTCGACCGCGCGGTCCAGCGCATCGCCGAGAACAACAAGATGACCCTCGCCGATTTCCGCAGCACGCTCGAGCGCGACCAGGTCCCGTTCGACGCCTGGCGGTCGGACCTGAGGGACCAGATCCTGGTGTCGCGGCTGCGCGAGCGCGAGGTCGAGGACAAGATCCAGGTGAACGATACCGAGATCGACCTGTTCCTCGAGGAGCTTAAGGCCAACCCCGAGCGCTCGGAGTACAACGTGTCGCACATCCTGGTGCGCGTGCCGGAAGGGGCCAGCCCCGAGCGCATCGAGGAGGCGCGCGCCCGGGCGCAGAAGGCCCTCGCCGAGGCGCGCGAGAGCGGCGATTTTGCGCGGGTGGCGGCGGCGTATTCCGACGCCCCGGACGCGCTCGACGGCGGCAAGCTCGGCTGGCGCGCCCACGAGCGGCTGCCCGAGCTCTTCTCCGGAGCGCTGGCGAAGATGAAGCCGGGCGAGGTGACCGAGCCGCTGCGCAGCCCCGCCGGCTTCCATCTGATCAAGCTGAACGACCGCCGCGACGCGGGCGGAAACTCCGCGCCGGTCACGCAGACGCGGGCGCGCCACATCCTCGTGCGCACGAGCGAAGTGGTGTCGGAGAACGAGGCGCGCAGGCGCCTCAACGACATGCGCGAGCGCATCGTCAACGGCACGGCCGACTTCGCCGAGCTCGCCAAGGCGAACTCCGACGACACCGGCAGCGCCGCGCGCGGCGGCGAGCTCGACTGGATCTATCCCGGCGACACCGTGCCCGATTTCGAGCGCGCGCTGCAGGAGCTCAAGCCGGGCGAGATCTCCCAGCCGGTGAAGACGCCGTTCGGCTATCACCTGATCCAGGTTCTCGAGCGGCGCTCCTCGGACGTCAGCCAGGAGCGCCGCCGCCTCGAGGCGCGCAAGGTGCTGCGCGAAAGAAAGAGCGAGGACGCCTACCAGGAATGGCTGAGGCAGCTCCGCGACCAGTCCTACGTGGAGCTGCGCCTGGAGGAGCGATAGCCGCCCGGCCGGTCATAGCGCTCACTTCGGGCGAGCCGGCGGGAATCGGGCCCGAGCTTTGCGTGCGGCTCGCCGCCGAGCGCTTCCCCGCGCGGCTGGTGGCGATCGGCGACCGGTCCCTGCTCGCCGGGTTTCCCGAGATCGAGCATGTCCCGCTGGCGCATCCGCGCCTGCCGGGGAAGCTCGACCCCGCGAACAGCCGCTATGTGCTCGCGGTGCTCGAGCGTGCGCTCGCCGGCTGCCTTTCGGGCGAGTACCACGCCATGGTGACCGCCCCGGTGCAGAAGAGCGTGATCAACGACGCCGGGATCGCCTTTACCGGACACACCGAATTCCTCGCCGAGAAGGCGCGCGCGGACCACGTCGTGATGATGCTCGTGGGCGGCGGCCTGCGCGTGGCGCTCGCCACCACCCATCTGCCCCTATCCGCAGTCCCCGGTGCCATCACGCGCGATTTGATACTCAAGACTCTTCGCGTGCTGGACCACGACCTGCGCCGCCGGTTCCTCATCGCGAAGCCTCGCATCCTCGTCGCCGGCCTCAACCCGCACAGCGGCGAATCGGGTCACCTCGGCCGGGAGGACCTGGAAATCATTGCGCCGGCCCTCGCGCAGTCCCGGAAAGCGGCAATCGACGCCACCGGCCCGATTCCCGCAGACACGTTGTTCGTGCCGGAGCGGCTGAAGCACGCCGACGCCGTGCTCGCCATGTACCACGACCAGGGCCTGCCGGTCCTCAAGTACGCCTCGTTCGGCCGCGGCGTCAACGTCACGCTCGGCCTTCCCTTCGTGCGCACCTCGGTCGACCACGGCACCGCGCTCGACCTCGCCGGCACCGGCAAAGCCGACCCGGGCAGCTTGATCGAAGCCGTCAGGCTCGCCATCGAGCTTGCATCGTCCTCGTAAGCGCTTCGGGCAGCACTTCCTGCACGACCCGCGTGTCCTCGCGCGCCTCGTCGACGCGATCGATCCGGCGCCCGGCGACTTCATAGTCGAGATCGGCCCCGGCGAAGGCGCCCTCACGCGCCCCCTGCTAGAGAGGGTTGCCACGCTTCACGTCATCGAGCTCGACCGCGATCTCGCCTCCGCCCTGAACGACGAGCGCATCGTCGTCCACCAGGCCGACGCCCTCGACTTCGACTTCGGCCGGTTTCCTCGCGGCATGCGCCTGGTTGGCAACCTGCCCTACAACATCTCGACGCCGCTCCTCTTTCACTTCGCGCGCTACGCCGCCAGCGTGCGCGACATGCACTTCATGCTTCAGCTCGAGGTGGTCGAGCGCATGGTGGCCGCGCACTCGACGCCGGAGTACGGCCGCCTCTCGGTCGCGCTGCAAACGCGCTTTCGCATGGAGAAGCTCTTCACCGTCTCGAAGGGTGCCTTCCGCCCGCCGCCCAAGGTCGAATCCGCGGTCGTGCGCATGCAGCCGCTCGCCGAGCCCCCGGCGCTGGAGAACACGCGCTTCGACGACCTGCTGCGCGGCGCGTTCTCCTCGCGCCGCAAGCAGCTCCGCAACGCCTTGCCCCTTGCAGCCGCCGACTTCGCCGCGCTCGGCATCGACCCGCGCGCTCGCCCCGAAAACCTCTCCCCCGCCGACTACGTGCGCATCGCGCAGCACCTCGGCCCCGGCGAATCGCGTTCGCGTTAGACAAGGGCGGTTCAGACGCCG
>DASXAO010000138.1:0-85301 GCA_036406675.1 Burkholderiales bacterium | reverse complement strand
TGCGTGACGAGGTAGGGATCGGCCTGGCTGAACTCGATCTTCACGCTTTCCCGCCCGGACATCAGGTCCGAAGCGACCCAGCGGCGGCTGCGCAGCTCGAGCCTGCCGCGGTCGCAGCGGGCATCGCCCGCCTTGGCGGTGAAGCTGCGGGTCTCGGGCTTCATGCCCTCTGCCGAAACCGTCACCTCGATGGAATCTTCAGCCGCGAGCTGCAGGCGCACGCTGGTGGCCTTTTCCCAGGGGCTGTCGGCGCCGAACAGCTCCCGGGTGAGCGATGGCCGCGCGGTCTGGCCGTACGCCTCGCCGCGGTCGGCGTAGGTGCCCTCGAACTGCCGGCAGTCGGAAGCCGCCGGCGCAGGGATCGGATCCCAGGCCATCGGATAAGGGTTGTCGGCGACGCTGCAGCCGGCGAGGAGCCCGAGGAGGCAGAGCCGTTTCACGCGCGGCCGTAATACTGCCTGAACCAGGCGGCGAAGCGCTGCAAGCCCTGCTCGAGCGGCGTGGACGGGGCGAAGCCGACCGCGCGAGCGAGCGCCGTGGTGTCGGCGTAGGTGGACTTGACGTCGCCGGGCTGCATCGGCTTCATCTCCAGGCGCGCTTTCTTGCCGAGAGCGCGCTCGAGCGCGGCGATGTAGTCGAGCAGCCCGACCGGCTGATGGTTGCCGATGTTGTAGATGGCGTAGCGCTGCGGACGGTCGAGCACCCGGAGCGTCCCTTCCACGATGTCGTCGACATAGGTGAAGTCGCGCTGCATGTCGCCGTGGTTGAAGACCGCGATGGGCTTGCCGTCGAGGATGGCGCTGGCGAAGAGCATCGCCGACATGTCCGGCCGACCCCACGGGCCGTAGACCGTGAAGTAGCGCAAGCCCGTGGCATGCAACCCGAAAAGGTGGCTGTAGACGTGCGCCATGAGCTCGTTCGATTTCTTGGTCGCGGCGTAGAGGCTCACCGGGTGGTCGACGTTCTGGCTTTCCGACCATGGCACAGGGTTCGTGCCGTAGACGCTCGAGCTCGAGGCGAACACCAGATGCCCGGGCGGGCGGCGCCGGCAGCATTCGAGGAGGTTGGCGAAGCCGACGAGGTTCGTCTGGACATACACCGCGGGGTTCTCGAGCGAATAGCGCACGCCCGGCTGCGCGGCGAGATGCAGGACCGCCTCGGGTTTTTCTCTCTCAAAGAGAGCAGAGAGGGCCGTTTCGTCTGCAATGTCCATCTCATGAAATGCGATGCGCAGTTGCTTCAGGCGGTCGCGCTTGAGCTGCACCGAGTAGTAGGGCGAGAGGTTGTCGATGCCCACGACCTCGTCGCCGCGCGCCGCGAGACGCTGCGCGCAGTGCATGCCGATGAAGCCGGCCACGCCCGTGACGAGAACTTTCATACCGAAGAACGAAAATAGGGACAGACCCTATTTTTCTCATCGGAGGATTGCGAAAAAAAAGGGTCAGTCCCCATTTTCATTGCTGCTCGGCCCGGTAGAGCTCGATCAATTTGGCGTACTTCATGTAGCTGTTCATGCAGCCGATCGAAATGTGCAGCAGCCCCGGCACGCCGTCGAGGAATCCCAGGCGCAGGACGTAGAACTTGATGAAGCGCACCACCGGCGAGAGCATGAGGTGCGCCGCCCCTGCGCTTGCCCCGCGCTCGAACGCCTGGCGCGCGGCGAGCGTGGTGTAGCGGTTCTGGCGCTCGAGGTACCCGGTGAGGTCGTCGGTGGAGTCGTGCATCAGGTCGCCCTGCAGCGTTCCGGGCGTGACCGCGAACAGCACCTTCTCGTGCACCAGGTCGTCGCTCCAGCGCGCGTTCAGGCGGTTGAAAAGGCGCGGGCTCCAGTCCGGATAGCCCTCGCCGTGAGCGAGCCAGCGGCCGAGAAAGCGGTTGCGCCGTGCCATGCGGTACACCGGGGAGACGGGCGCCGCGAGCGCCTGCTTGATGCTCGCGGCGAGCTGCGGGGAAACGCGCTCGTCGGCGTCCAGGCAGAGCACCCAGTCGTTGCGCGCCTGCTCCACCGCGAACTGTTTCTGGCGGCCGAAGCCGAGCCATTCCTTGCGGACCACGCGCGCGCCGCTGCGCGCGGCGATCTGGTCCGTGCCGTCGGTGCTGCCCGAGTCCACGACCACGATCTCGTCGGCGAAGGACAGGCTCTCGAGACAGGGCTCGATCAGGCTGGCGGCGTTGCGAGTGATGAGAACTGCGGAGAGCGCGGACTGCGGAGCGTTCAAGTGTATTGAATGGAAATGCGCCGTAGAATCGGCGCTCGCTATTCTAATCCGGCCGCCATGCAAAAGCCCAAGGTCGCCCTGATCACCGGCATCACCGGGCAGGACGGCGCCTACCTCGCCGAGTTGCTCCTCGGGAAGGGCTATGTCGTCCACGGGATCAAGCGGCGCAGCTCGCTTTTCAACACCGACCGCATCGACCACCTGTACCAGGATCCGCACGTGCACGGCCGCAGGTTCATCCTGCACTACGGCGACCTGACCGACGGTTCGAGCCTGGTGCGGGTGCTGCAGGATGCGCAGCCCGACGAGGTGTACAACCTGGGCGCGCAGAGCCACGTCGCGGTCTCGTTCGAGGAGCCCGAATACACGGCAAATTCCGACGGCCTGGGCGCGCTCCGACTGCTGGAGGCCCTGCGCATCCTCGGCATGGAGAACAAGGCGCGCTTCTACCAGGCCTCCACCTCCGAGCTCTACGGCAAGGTGGCCGAGACGCCGCAGAAGGAGACCACGCCGTTCTATCCGCGCTCGCCGTATGGCGTCGCCAAGCTGTACGCGTACTGGATCACGGTGAACTACCGCGAGGCCTACGGGATGTTCGCGTGCAATGGCATCCTCTTCAACCACGAGTCGCCGATCCGGGGAGAGACCTTCGTCACCCGCAAGGTCACGCGAGCGCTGGCGCGCATCGCCCTCGGCGCGCAGGACTGCCTCTACGTAGGCAACCTGAACGCCCGGCGCGACTGGGGACACGCCAAGGACTACGTGGAGGCGCAGTGGCTGATGCTGCAGCAGCCGCGCCCGGAGGACTACGTCATCGCCACGGGCGAGAGCCGCAGCGTGCGCGAGTTTATCGAGGCGGCCGCCGCGCAGATCGACCTCCACATCGACTGGACGGGAAAGGGCGCGGACGAAGTCGGCATCGTCGCCCGCGCCTCGCCGCGCTGGCCCGCGGTAAAGGCGGGGCAAACCGTCGTGCGCATGGATCCGCGCTATCTCAGGCCGTCGGAGGTGGATACCCTGCTCGGCGATGCGACGAAGGCGCGCCAGCAGCTCGGCTGGAAGCCGCGCATCGGCTTTGGCGAGCTCGTCGCCGAGATGATGGCGCAGGATCTGCGCCTTGCCGAGCGCGAGGACCTCGCGCGGCGGCACGGCCACACTGTCCACGAGCGGCGCGAATAGCGCGCGGTGAGCCCGGACACGCGCATTTACGTCGCAGGCCATCGCGGACTCGCCGGCTCCGCGCTGGTGCGGCGCCTGCGCGCGAAGGGCTACAGCAACCTCGTTACCCGCACCCACCCCGAGCTCGATCTCGCGGACGGCGCCGCGGTGCGCGAATTCTTCGGTCGCGAGAAGCCCGAGGTCGTCCTGCTCGCCGCCGCCAAGGTCGGCGGGATCCTCGCCAACGACACCTACCCGGCGCAGTTCATCCACGAGAACCTGGCCATCCAGACCAACGTGATCCACGAGGCCTTTCGTGCCGGGGTGGGCGAGCTCCTGTTTCTGGGCTCCTCGTGCATTTATCCGCGCGACTGTCCGCAGCCGATCAAGGAGGAGTACCTTCTCACCGGCCCGCTCGAGCCCACCAACCGTCCCTACGCCATAGCGAAGATCGCCGGCATCGAGATGTGCTGGTCCTACAACCGCCAGTACGGCGCGCGCTACCTCTGCGCCATGCCGACCAACCTCTACGGGCCGGGCGACAACTACGATCTGCAGGCGAGCCACGTCCTTCCGGCGCTGATCCGCAAGTTCCACGAAGCGAAGCTGCGGAACGATCGCTCGGTCACGGTGTGGGGAACCGGCGCGCCGCGGCGGGAATTCCTGCACGCGGACGACATGGCGGAGGCGTGCATCCATCTCCTCGAGCGTTCCGCGGAGGTGCGCTCGCGCCTGGGCATGCAGCGGCCTCCCCTCGTCAACGTCGGCTGCGGCGAGGACCTGACGATCGCCGAGCTGGCCGGGGCGGTGCGCGAGGCAGTCGGTGCCCAGGCCGATATCCTGTACGACCGCAGCAAGCCCGACGGCACGCCGCGGAAGCTGCTCGACATCTCCCTGGTTCGCTCGCTCGGCTGGAAGCCGCGTATCGGGCTGGCGGAGGGCTTGCGGTCGACCTACGAGTCTTTTGTCAACAAGTAAGCGACTCCTTTTCGTCAAGACGTCCTCCCTGGGAGACGTGGTGCACCAATGCCCCGCGGTGACGGACGCGGCTCGCAGCGTTCCCGGGGCGAGGATCGACTGGGTGGTCGAGGAAGGCTTCGCCGGCGTCGCGCGCATGCACGGCAGCGTCGAGCGGGTCATCCCAGTGGCGTTGCGCCGCTGGCGCGGGGCGCTGTGGAAGCGCTCCGTCTGGAAGGAAGTCGCGTCGTTCCGCGCCGCGCTTGCGGCGCAGCCCTACGACGCGGTCATCGACACGCAAGGCCTGCTGAAGAGCGCGCTCATTGCCTGCTGCGCAGCCGGACCGCGGCACGGAATGGACCGCGCGAGTGTGCGCGAGCCCCTCGCGGCGCTTTTCTACGATCGCACGCATGCGGTGCCGCGCGGGCTCCATGCGGTGGAGAGGAATAGGCGGCTCACGGCCGCTTCGCTAGGCATTACCCTGCAATCGGGTGTCGACTACGGATTGCGTGCCGGCACGTCGCAAAAGGCTGCGCTGCCCGCTTCCTATTCCGTGCTGCTCACGATGACCAGCCGCGCGGACAAGCTGTGGCCCGAGGCGTGCTGGATCGAGCTCGGCCGCGCACTGGGACTTCCCGCGGTGCTGCCGTGGGGAAACGCGGAGGAGCGCGGCCGTGCCGAACGCATCGCGCGCGGCCTCGGCGAGGCCGTGGTTCCGGAAAGAATGGCGCTGGAGGAGCTCGCGCAGGTGCTCGCCGGTGCGAAGCATGTGGTCGGGCTGGACAGCGGCCTGTCGCATCTCGCGGCGGCCTTCGGCGCTCCGGCGGTCGCGATCTTCTGCGGCTCGGATCCCGCCCTCACCGGCCTCTACGGAGCCCCGCGCGCGCGCAATGTCGGCGCGGCGGGGCGCCCACCGCAGGTCGTGGAGGTGGTCCAAGCGGTGCTCGAAGCGCTCCGATGAGGCACCTGTACAGCGCGCTGCTCGCGCTCTCGATGCCTCTCATCCTGCTGCGCCTGTGGTGGCGGGGCCGGCGCGAGCCTGGATACCGGCGCAATGTCGCCGAGCGCCTGGGCCGCTACGACCTGCCCGAGTCCGAGAGGCTGGTCTGGGTGCACGCGGTGTCGGTCGGCGAGGCGCGTGCCGCCGCGCCGCTGGTGCGCGCCTTGCAGGGAGCGCTTCCCGGGCACTGCATCCTGATGACCTGCACCACCGCTGCCGGACGCGACACGCTGCGCCAGGTCTACGGAGACTCCGTGCAGGTGAGCTTCGTTCCGTACGACTTGCCCTCGGCGGTGCGGCGCTTCCTCGGCCATTTCAGGCCGTGCCTGGGTGTCCTCATGGAGACCGAGGTCTGGCCCAACCTGATCGACGCTTGCTCGGCGGCCGGCATCCCGCTCGTGCTCGCGAATGCGCGCATGTCGGAGAAGTCCGCCCGCGGCTACGCGCGCCTCAGCGCACTCACGCGACCGGCGTTCGCGGCGCTCACTGCCGTGTGCGCGCAAAGCAGCGCGGACGCAGAGCGGCTCCGTGCGCTCGGTGCGGCACGCGTCGAGGTGAGCGGCAACCTCAAGTTCGACGCGCCGCCGAATCCCGCGCAACTCGCCGCGGGACAGGCCTGGCGGGAAGCGCTGGGGCGCCCGGTGCTCCTCCTTGCCAGCACCCGCGAGGGTGAAGAGAAATTGCTTTTTCAACACCTCGATCGGCTTTCCAGCGAGGTTCTGGTCTTGGTCGTTCCCCGCCATCCGCAGCGCTTCGACGAGGTGGCCGAGCTCGCCCAGTCGCGGCGCACCCGCGACCCGGTGCCTGCCGCCACCGACCGCGTGTACCTGGGCGACACGATGGGCGAAATGGCCTTCTACTACGCGGCGGCCGACGTCGCGGTGATCGGCGGCTCGTTCCTTCCATTGGGCGGGCAGAACCTGATCGAGTCGCTCGCCTGCGGGACGCCGGTGATCGCCGGCCCGCACATGTTCAACTTCGCCGAAGCCACCGAGCTCGCGGTGGCGGCGGGTGCCGCGCTTCAGGTCGAAGGCGCGCAGGCGGCGCTAATCGCGGCCGCGGCGCTGCTGCACGACGACACCCGGCGGCGCACGATGAGCGGGGCGGGCAGGAAATTCTGCGAGGTCCATCGCGGCGCTGCCGAGCGGCAGCTTGCCGTTTGCCTGGAAGTCTTGAAAAAAAACGGGGTCCGTCCCTGATTCGAAGTCCGGGCTAGCGGGTAATCACGGGCCCCAGGACGCGATTCACTTCTTCCAGATCCTCCTCGCGCAGGCTTGCGGCGAGGGACTTCAATTTCAGCTGGTTGACGATGGTGTTGTAGCGCGCCACGGCGAGGTCGCGGCGGGTGGAATAGAGCTGCTGCTGGGCGTTCAGGACGTCGATGTTGATCCGCACCCCGACCTCGTAGCCGAGCTTGTTGGAGTCGAGCGAGCTCTGCGACGAGACCATCGCCTGCTCGAGCGCCGCGATCGCCGAGATGCCGTTGATGACGAGGAGGTAGTTCTGGCGCGTGGACACCGCGGCCGTGCGCCGGGCGTTCTGCAGGTCGTCCTTCGACTTCAGCGACAGCGCTGCGGCTTCGCGCTCGCGCGAATCGATCGCGCCGCCCTGGTAGAGCGGCATGGCGAACTGGAGCCCGATCGTGCTGGTCGTGACGTCGGCGCCCGCGGGGCTGGTGGCCGAGGTGCTCGACGCGCTCGAGCCGGTCTGGCCATAAGTGGCGACGGCGTCGAGCGTCGGCAGGTGGCCGGCGCGCTGGCGCCTGGCCTCCAGCGTGGCGATCTCGGCGGCCGCGTCGGCGACCTGCACCGGGTAGCCCTGCTTCTCGGCGATCTCGACCCAGCTCTCCATGTTCTCGGGGTTCGGCGGCGCGAGCTTCACCTCGGGGCGCAGCGCCTTCAGCTCGTTGTAGGCCTTGCCGGTGATGAGCTGCAGCGCCTGGTATTTGGTCTGGAGATCGTTCAGCGCGGCGATCTCCTGGGCGCTGATCAAGTCGAAGCGCGATTGCGCCTCGTGCGTGTCGGTGATCGTGGCGGTGCCGACCTCGAAGTTGCGCTTCGCCGCCGCGAGCTGCTCGCCGGTGGCGGTCTTTTGCGCCCGCACGACTTCCAGCGTGTCGAAGGCGGCGAGGACGTCGAAATACGCCTGCGCGGTGCGCACGATGAGGTCCTGGCCCGCCTGCGCGAACGTCGCCTCGGCCTGCGCCACCTGCAGCTCGGATTGCCGGTACTGGAGGTAGTTTTGCGGCCGGTAGATCGGCTGCGCCAGGGTGAGCGTGTAGCCCAGCGTGCGCGGGTCGCGCGTAAAGCTCGGCGTCAGGGCGGTGTTGCGCGATTCGGAGTCGATGCGCCCGGTTTGCGCGTTCGCCGAGAGGTTGAGGTTCGGCAGCAGCAAAGCACGTCCCTGCGGCAGACGCTCGCGCCCGGCCGCGAGCGTCTGGCGTGCCGCCGCGTAGACCGCGTCGTAGCGCTGCGCGTCGCGGTAGACCTGCATGAGGTCCTCGCCGTGAGCGCCGAAAATCGGGGTCAGACCCCAAAAAAGAAGAATCGGGGTCAGACCCCGATTTCTAGTAGAGGGGAACAGCCGGGTCGACGGTGCGAGACCAGGCATCGATGCCCCCCACGAGGTTGTGCACGCGCTTGAAGCCCTGCCTTTCGAGGAACACCGCAACCTGCATGCTGCGACCGCCGTGATGGCAGATCGCGACCACCTCCCGGTCCTCGTCGATCTGGCCGATCCGCGACGCTACCTCGCGCATCGGGATGAGCGTCGCCCCCTCGATGCGCGCCTTCTCGTATTCCCACGGCTCGCGCACGTCGAGCAGCACGGGCTTCTCGCGGCGTTCGTCGGCGAGCCACGCGGCGAGCGCGTTCGGGGTGATGTTTCCCATCTCAGAAGCGGAACCGCCGCGGCTGCTCGGCGTTCGCCAGCGGCCGCAGGACCGTCTCGAAGAGATCCACGCTGCTCGAGTCGCCGGGGGCGCTGCGGGTCACGAGGCGTGCCTGCATTGCCGGCGCCTCGCCCACCACCGCGAAGAGCCGCCCGCCGGGCGCGAGCTGATCGAGAAAGGCCTGCGGCAGGGACGGCGTCGAGCCGGTCAGCACGATGGCGTCGTATGGCGCGTGCCGTGCCCAGCCGCGCGCCGCGTCGCCGATCTCGAGGATCGCGTTGTCGGTGCCGTGGCGCTCGAGATTCGCCCGGCCGAATGCCGCGAGCCCGGGGTGGATATCGACCGAGCAGACCTCGGCGGCGCGATGCGCCATCAGCGCGGTGAGGTAGCCGCTCCCGGTGCCCACTTCGAGCACGCGGTCGGTCCTTTTCAGGGCGAGCTCCTGCAATACCCGCGCCTCGAGCTTGGGCTGCCACATGCGCTCGCCTTCGCCCGCCTTTTTCCCTTCCTCGAGGGGAAGCTCGAGGTCGGAAAACGCGAGCGCGCGATGCTGCTGCGGCACGAACTCCTCGCGCGGGATGACGTAGAGCAGGTCGAGCACTTCCTGATCCAGCACCTCCCAGGTGCGGATCTGCTGTTCGACCATGTTGGTGCGCGCTTGCTCGAGATTCATCGTTCTTGGCCCGCTTTTTGGCGTGCGGGCAGGAGGGCGATTCTAGCTTATCGCCGCGTCACGCCCCACACGCCTGTGGTACCTTTTCAGGTCCGCGGGGGTCCCTGCGCAGGGTGGCGTTGCTTCCCTCGCCGGGTGAGAGAGTCCCTTTGAACCTGATGCGGGTAATTCCGCCGAAGGAAGCGCAATGAACGCCAATCCCAAGTTCCTGGCCACGCAGGCGCACGTCGACGAGGCGGCGGTGCAGCCGTTTCCCGGGTCGCGCAAGGTGCACGTCGGCCCGCTGCGCGTGCCGATGCGCGAGATTGTGCAGACCGGGGACAATCCGCCGATCCTGGTCTACGACACCTCGGGGCCCTATACCGACCCGGCGGCGAAAATCGACATCCGCGCGGGGCTGCCCGCCCTGCGCGAGCCATGGATCGAGCGCCGCGACGACACCGACGTGCTGGAGGGCCCGAGCTCCCTCTACGGCAAAAGAAGGCTGGAGGACCCGAAGCTCGCCGAGCTGCGCTTCGACCTTCGGCGCAGGCCGCGCCGCGCCGCGCCGGGGCGTCGGGTGACGCAGATGCACTATGCCCGCCAGGGCATCGTCACGCCGGAAATGGAATTCATCGCCGCGCGCGAAAATCAAAGAATCGTTTCGGGCCTGGACCGGCAGCATCCGGGCCAGGCATTTGGCGCCACGCTCCCTCGTTTCATAGATGCTGAATTTGTCAGGAGCGAAGTGGCGCGAGGGCGCGCGATCATCCCGGCCAACGTCAACCACCCGGAGTCCGAGCCGATGATCATCGGCCGCAATTTCCTGGTGAAGATCAACTGCAACATCGGCAATTCGGCGGTGAGCTCGTCGATCGGCGAGGAAGTCGACAAGATGACGTGGGCGATCCGCTGGGGCGCCGACACGGTCATGGATCTCTCCACCGGAAAGCACATCCACGAGACCCGCGAGTGGATCATCCGCAACAGCCCGGTGCCGATCGGCACGGTGCCGATCTACCAGGCGCTGGAGAAGGTGAACGGAAAGGCGGAAGAGCTGACCTGGGAGATCTTCCGCGACACGCTGATCGAGCAGGCGGAGCAGGGCGTCGACTACTTCACCATCCACGCCGGCGTGCGGTTGCCGTTCATCCCGCTCACCGCCGGCCGCATGACGGGCATCGTCTCGCGCGGCGGCTCGATCATGGCGAAGTGGTGCCTCGCGCACCACGAGGAGAGCTTCCTCTACACGCGCTTCGAGGAAATCTGCGAGATCATGGCCGCGTACGACGTGTCGTTCTCGCTCGGCGACGGCCTGCGGCCCGGCTCGATCTACGACGCCAACGACGAGGCGCAGCTGGCGGAGCTCCGCACCCTGGGAGAGCTGACCAAGATTGCGTGGAAAAACGATTGCCAGGTGATGATCGAAGGCCCCGGGCACGTGCCGATGCAGCTCATCAAGGAGAACATGGAGCTGCAGCTCAAGCATTGCGACGAAGCCCCCTTCTACACGCTCGGGCCGCTCACCACCGACATCGCGCCCGGCTACGACCACATCACGAGCGCGATCGGCGCCGCGATGATCGGCTGGTACGGCACCGCGATGCTGTGCTACGTCACGCCCAAGGAGCACCTCGGCCTGCCGAACAAGAAGGACGTGAAGGACGGCATCGTCGCCTACAAGATCGCGGCGCACGCCGCCGACCTTGCGAAGGGCCATCCCGGCGCGCAGCAGCGCGACAACGCGTTGTCGAAGGCGCGCTTCGAGTTCCGCTGGGCCGACCAGTTCAACCTCGGGCTCGACCCCGACACCGCGCGCGAGTTCCACGACGAGACCCTGCCGCAGGAAGGCGCCAAGGTGGCGCATTTCTGCTCCATGTGCGGGCCGCACTTCTGCTCGATGAAGATCACGCAGGACGTGCGCGACTACGTCGAGCGCGGCATGAAGGAGAAGGCGGTCGAATTCGTTAAGAAGGGCAGCGAGCTCTACAACAAGGCGTAGAAGAAAAGGGGGGCGACGACCCCATGGACGTTTCGGACCGGCCGGGCGAGGCGGCCTCGCTGCAGCTTCTGCGCGAGCGCTGCGACTTCGCCTATCGCCGGCTGGTCCCCGCTGCCGGCGGGACCCTCGCCGTCAGCGTGATCCTCAGCGCCTTCCTCTGGCGCTCGCAGCCCTCCGAGGTGGTGCTGTCGTGGCAGGCGCTGATGGTGGTGCTCGCCACGTTCATCGCGGGGCTCGCCTGGGCCTATCACCGCGCCGCCGACCGCGCGGCCGAGGCCGCGACCTGGGTGCGCCGGCTCGCGATCGGCGCAGCGGCGCTCGGGGCGGGGTGGGGCTACGGCGCGGCGGTGTTCTTTCCGGGCGGCGTCGACCACCAGGTGTTCCTGTCGTTCATCGTCGCCCTGGTCACCGCCGGGGCGCTGCCGATCTTCTCGACGCTGTGGTGGGTCTACGCCATCTACGCCGGCGCGGTGATGCTGCCGTTCAACGTGGTCCTGTTCTCGCACGGCACCGAGTTCCTGCGCCTGCTCGGCGCCGCGGTGCCGCTCCTCTACGTCGCCAACGTGATCACGGCCTACGAGCTGGGGCGCGCGTTCCTGGCGGCCTACGGCCTGCGCACCGCGTACCAGCGCCTGTCCGCCGACAACGCCGAGATTCAGGCGCAGCTCGCCGAGCAGCTCGACAGCCTGCTCGATGCGCACCGCGAGGTGCAGGCCGCGGGCCGCAAGCTCCGGCTCTTCTCCGAGCGCGCCCCGATCGCGGTGTTCGAGCTCGACCCCGGCGCCACGATCCTCGACATGAACCCGGCCGCCGAGAACCTGTTCGGCTACGCCGCCCCGGAGCTCGTGGGCCGCAGCTGGATCGCGATGGTGCTCGGCCCGGACGAGCGCAGCCGCGCGCAGACCTGGTGGCCCGGGTTCGTCGCCGCGGGCAAGCCCCTCACGCTGATCGCCGAGCAGTGCCTGCGACGCGACGGCCTCGAGCTGGCGTGCGAGTGGACCCTGACCCCGCTCTCGGACGACGAGGGCCGCGTGAACTCGATCGTCCTGCAGGGGCGCGACATCACCCAGCAGCGCGCGGCGGAGCGCATGCGCAGCGAGTTCACCTCGACGCTCTCCCACGAGCTGCGCACGCCGCTCACCTCGATCCTCGGCTCGCTGCAGCTCCTGCGCAGCGGCGCGCTCGGCGACATGGACAAGGACCAGGGCGAGCTGGTCGAGGTCGCCGAGAGGAACGGCCAGCGCCTGCTCGACCTGATCAACGAGGTGCTCGACATCGAGAAGATCGAGTCGGGGCGCTTGACCCTGCTGCCCGAGCCCATGCCGGTCGATTCGCTCCTCAACGAGTCGGTGCGCCTGAACCAGGGCTATGCCGACCGCTTCCGCGTCAACCTGGCGCTGCACGGCGCCGTCCCGGGTGTCATCGTGCGCGCCGACCGCAAGCGCCTGATGCAGGTGATGACCAACCTGCTCTCGAACGCCGCCAAGTTCTCGCCTCCCAACAGCGCGGTCGACGTGAGCGTCTCCAGGCACGACGACAACGTCCGGGTCGAGGTGAGCGATCGCGGCCCCGGCATTCCGGAGGCGTTCCGCTCGAAGATCTTCGGCCGCTTCGCGCAGGCCGACTCGGCCGACTCGCGCATCAAGGGCGGCACCGGCCTGGGCCTCGCCATCAGCAAGCGGCTGATCGAGCTGATGCAGGGTCGCATCGGCTTCGAGGATCGCGCCCGAGGCGGCACCACCTTCTTCTTTGAGCTGCCGGTGCTGAGTTCCGCGCAAGGCGAGGCCGACAGCGCGGTGCGCATCCTCCTCACCGAGCCCGATAGCGTCACTGCCGAGTACCTGACGATGGTATTGGAGCGCGCAGGCTACCGCGTGGATCCGGCGCCCGAGCCGGCGGCGGTGGGCGAGCTCCTCGAGCGGTGGAACTACGGGGCCTGGCTGCTCGCGCGCCGGGTCGAAGGCGTCGACACGCTGGCGCTGCTCGACGAGCTGCGACCGCGCCTGCGAAGCACGCCCGTGATCATGCTGGCCGGGCTGACGAGCGACGAGGCCGGCGTCGTCGAGCCGCAGCGCCACGGCATCGCCGACTGGCTGTCGAAGGCGGACTCGCGCGCCCGGATCCTCGAGGTGGTCGACCACGCGACGGGGCGCGTCGCCTCCTGATCCGCGCGATGGGATGGGTCGTCGCCGCCGTCGTGCTGGTGCTCGCGCTGCCCGTGGCCATGTACGTCGGGCAGGACCGGCTGATCTTCCATCCGCAACCCCCGGCGGCGAACGCCTTTCCCGGTGCGGAAAGCGTCTTCATCCACGCGCGCGACGGCACCCGGCTGCATGCGTGGCATCTCAAGGGATCGCCCCTGGTCCTCTACTTCGGCGGCAACGCGGAGGACGTCTCCTGGATGCTGAGGCGCGCGGCGCAGCAAGCGCCGGGCAGCGGCTGGCTGCTGGTCGACTACCGCGGCTACGGCTTCAGCGCGGGATCGCCTTCGGAAGTCGCGCTGAGCTCCGACGCCATCGAGTGGTTCGACTACGCGAAGCAGAAGCTCGATGCGCGGCAGGTCGTCCTCTTCGGCCGCAGCCTCGGCAGCGGCGTCGCCGTCCAGCTCGCGGCCGCGCGCACGGTCGAAGGCGTCATCCTGGCGACGCCTTACGACAGCATGACGAACGTCGCGAGCCACCACTACCCCTACCTGCCGGTGAGCTGGATGCTGAAGCACCCGTTCGATTCGCTCAGCCGCGCCCCTTCGATCGGCGCAGCGCTGCTCTGCCTCGTCGCCGAGCGCGACCAGGTCATCCCCGTAGTCCATTCGAAGCGGCTTTTCGAGGCCTGGAAGGGACCGAAACGGTGGGTCGAGCTCGCCGGCGCCGGGCACAATAGCACCGACGACGTGCCTGCATTCTGGCAGGCGATAAGGGAGTTCCTTGTCCAACCTCATTGACGCATTGGTCCTCGGGATCGTCGAGGGTCTCACCGAGTTCTTGCCCATATCCTCGACCGGGCACCTCATCCTCGCCGGTGCGCTGCTCGGGGCGAACGACGAGCGCTGGAACGTCTTCAACATCGTCATCCAGACCGGCGCGATGCTCGCGGTGGTATGGGAATACCGGGCCCGGTTCTTCAAGGCCGACCTTCACCTCTACAGGAACCTCGTCGTCGCTTTCATTCCCGCGGCGGTGCTCGGGCTCGCGTTCTCGAAGTACATCAAGGGCGTCCTGTTCCACGCGGTGCCGGTCGCGCTGGCCTTCATCGTCGGCGGCGTCGTCATCTTGCTCGTCGAAAACATGTCTCTAAAACCCAGGGTCGAGAGCACTCGGTCGATGACCTGGCTCGATGCGCTGAAGGTCGGCATCGCGCAGTGCTTCGCGTTGATTCCCGGAACCTCGCGCTCCGGGGCCACGATCATCGGCGGCATGCTTTTCGGCCTTTCGAGGAAGGCCGCGACCGAGTTCTCGTTTTTCCTCGCCGTGCCGACGCTCGTGGCGGCCGGGCTGTACGACCTGTGGAAGCACCGCGACGTGCTCTCCGCCGCCGACGCGCCGACCTTTGGCGTCGGCATGGTGGTGTCTTTCGTCTGCGCCTTCGTCGTGATCCGCTGGCTGATCCGCTACGTCGCGACGCACGATTTCAAGCCGTTCGCGTGGTATCGCATCGCGTTCGGGTTGGTGGTGCTGCTTACCGCCTACCTGGGCTGGGTGGACTGGAAGGAATGAGAAAAATAGGGACAGTCCCTATTTTTCTCAGCTTTGGATCCACGGCAGGCCGGCCTTGCGCCAGCCGCCGACCGTGTTGCGGTGCTGCTGGGTGTCCTTGTCGCCCTCGAAGCCCTCGAGCACGTTGTAGCACTCGGTCCAGCCGGCGTGGGCGGCGGTCTCCGCGGCGGCGTGGGAG
This sequence comes from Burkholderiales bacterium, assembly GCA_036406675.1. GTDB lineage: Bacteria > Pseudomonadota > Gammaproteobacteria > Burkholderiales > SG8-39 > SCGC-AG-212-J23. Next base: position 70,532 of record DASXAO010000138.1, on the reverse strand, counting down.
CGCGCTCCCGAGCGGCAGATGAACATTACCGGCTCGTCCTTGCGCACCGTGGCCGCGAGCTCGCCCAGGAACTCCGGGTTGGGCCGGCTGCCGGGGTAGCTTTGCCACTCGATGCCGATGGCGCCCGGGATCTTGCCGACGTAGAGCAGCTCCGGCTTGGTCCGCACGTCCACGAGCTTGCCGCCGCGCTGCATGAGCGCGTGCGCTTCCGCCGGCAGCAGGGCGCCTGCATAACTTAAGCCAAGCTTAACGCCCCGCTCGGTCGCCGCCTTCTTCAGCTCGTCCATCGAACCAAAATTATAGGCTCGGGGAGCGCGGTTAGAATCGCCACCCAGAGAGGAGACCACCGTCCGATGGATGCGCTGCTACGCCTGGCGAGGGCGATCGATCGCCTGAACGAATTCATCGGCCGTTGGGTCTCGTGGCTCGGGCTCGCCGCGGTCGTGATCTGCGCCGCCGCGGCCACGGCGCGCTATGCGCTCAACATCGGCTCGAACGCCTGGCTGGAGATCCAGTGGTATCTCGTTGCGGCGGTGTGGCTGCTGGTCGCCGGCTACACGCTCAAGCGCCACGAGCACGTGAACATCGACGTCCTCGCCGGCAGGCTCTCGCCGCGCGTGCAGACCTGGATCCACATTCTCGGCGGCATCTTCATGCTGCTGCCGGCGACGGTCATCATCGCCTGGTACAGCTGGCCGTCGCTCGTCAATTCCTACGACATCCAGGAGTACTCGTCGGACCCGGGGGGCCTGATCCGCTGGCCGGTCCGCCTGCTCATTCCGCTCGCGTTCTGGCTGCTCGCGCTGCAGGGCGTCTCCGAGGTCATCAAGCGCGTCGGCTTCCTCAAGGGCCGGGTGCCGGCCTCGGAGTTCGAAAAGCGGGGGCACGCTTCCTGATGCTCGCCGAATACCTCGCGCCGATCATGTTCGGCGGGCTGGTGGTGTTCCTGCTGATCGGCTATCCGGTCGCTTTCTCGCTCGCCTTCACCGGGCTCGCTTTCGGCGTCCTGGGGATCTATCTCGGCATGCTGCAGCCGGCGCTGCTGCAGGCGCTGCCCGAGCGCGTCCTCGGCATCATGGGGAACTCGGTGCTGCTTGCGATTCCGTTCTTCACCCTGATGGGCCTCATCCTGGAGAGGAGCGGCATGGCCGAGGATCTCCTGGACACGATCGGCCAGGTGTTCGGCTCGATCCGCGGCGGCATCGCCTACGCGGTCGTGTTCGTCGGCGCGCTGCTCGCCGCGACGACCGGCGTGGTCGCCGCCTCGGTGCTGGCGATGGGGCTCATCTCCCTGCCCGTCATGATGCGCTACGGTTACTCGCACCGCCTCTCGACCGGCGTGATCGCCGCGTCGGGAACGCTCGCCCAGATCATCCCGCCGAGCCTGGTGCTCATCGTGCTCGCCGACCAGATGGGCACCTCGGTCGGCGACATGTACGAGGGCGCGCTCTTCCCCGGGCTCGGGCTCGCCGCCGCCTACGCCGGCTGGGTGTTCATCGTGTCGCTGGTGAAGCCGCAGGCGGCGCCGGGGTGCCCGCCCGAGATGCGCACGCTGCGCGGCGGCAAGCTCGCGCTGCGCGTGGTCACCTCGATGGTCCCGCCGCTCGTGCTGATCTTTCTCGTGCTGGGCACGATCTTCCTCGGCGTGGCGACGCCGACCGAGGGCGGCGGCATGGGCGCCACCGGCGCGCTCATCCTGGCGCTCGTCAAGCGCAAGCTTTCGTGGAAGCTCTTGCGCGAGGCGGTCGAGTCCACCGCGACCATGACGAGCTTCGTCATGTTCATCCTCATCGGCTCGACGGTCTTCAGCCTCGTGTTCCGCGGCGTGGACGGCGACCTGTGGGTCGAGCACCTGCTGCTGCACGTTCCGGGCGGGGCGCTCGGCTTCCTGATCGTGGTGAACGTGATGATCTTCCTGCTCGCGTTCTTCCTCGACTATTTCGAGATCGCCTTCATCATGGTGCCGCTGCTCACGCCGGTGGCGCAGAAGCTCGGCATCGACCTCATCTGGTTCGGCGTGCTGCTCGCGGTGAACATGCAGACGTCGTTCCTGCATCCCCCGTTCGGCTTTGCGCTGTTCTACCTGCGCAGCGTCGCGCCGAAGATCGTGAAGACCTCCGACATCTACTGGGGCGCCATCCCGTTCGTCGCGATCCAGGTCCTCATGGTCGCCACGGTGATCGCCTTCCCCGGCCTCGTGACGGGCAACGTCACCGCGGCCGCGGAGGTGAAGGGGACGGGCGAAGAGGAGCTGCGGCGCCAACTCGAGCTTCCCGTGCCGGGCGCCGCCGAGGGCGGGCAGGCGCCGGCACAGGGGGAGCAGAAGTCGGACGACACCGCGTCCGAGATCGAAAAGGCGCTGCGGGGAGGAAAGTAGCTACTTCTTCTTGCCGCCGCCGCCCATGGCATTGCTGTACACGAAGCTCTCGTAGGCGAATTCCTGCACGCGGTGCCAGAGGAACTGGTCGGAGCGGAATTTCTTCCAGGGCTCGTAGATCTTCTTCCACGCCGGGTTCTTGGCCGCCTCTTCCTCGTAGAGCTCGTAGGCGGCTTGCTGCGCCGCCTTCAGGATGTCGGTCGAAAACTGGTGGAGCTTCACGCCGCTCTTTACCAGCCGCTCGAGCGCCGGCACGTTCTTCGCGTCGTACTTCGCCATCATGTCGATGTTGGCCTCGTAGCACGCGGCCTCGATCGCGGCCTGGTATTCCTTCGGCAGCTTGTCCCATTCCTTGAGGTTTACGTAGAACGAGTACATCGAGTTCGACTCCCACCAGCCTGGGAAGTAGTAGTGGGGCGCGATCTTGTAGAAGCCGAGCTTCTCGTCGTCGTAAGGGCCGACCCACTCGGCCGAATCGAGCGCCCCGCGTTCGAGCGCCGGGTAGATGTCGCCGCCGGCGATCTGCTGCGGCACTGCGCCGAGGCGCGCCATGACCTCGCCGCCCAGGCCCGCGATGCGCATCTTCACGCCTTTCAGGTCGCTCACCGAGCGCACTTCCTTGCGCCACCAGCCGCCCATCTGGGCACCGGTGTTGCCCGCGGGGAACGAGATGAACCCGAAGTCCTTGAAGAAGGCGCGCACCAGGTCCTGGCCGCCGCCGTAGTAGATCCAGGCGTTCTGCTCGCGCTGGTTCATGCCGAATGGAAGCGTGGTGTCGAAGGCGAACGCCTTGTTCTTCCCCACGAAGTAGTAGCTCGCGGTATGCGAGCACTCGATGGTCCCCTGCTGCAAGGCGTCGACGACGCCGAACGCGGGGACGATCTCCCCGGCCGCAAACACGCGGATCTGGAACTTGCCGCCGGTGATCGCCTCGACGCGCTTCGCGATGACCTCGCCGCCGCCGTAGATGGTGTCGAGGCTCTTCGGGAAGCTCGAAGCGCAGCGCCAGCGAATGGACGGCAACGAAGGGGTCTGTGCGATTGCCTGCGATACCGCGAGTCCGCCGGCGGCGGCTGCGGCGCTGCGGCCGAGAAATTTCCTGCGATTCACGCTTCCTCCTCTCAGGTTGGAATCCCAGGGCAGGTCAGCCTGCGCCCGGATCGATAGGCTTCGCCTGCCGCCGGTCAGCCCGGCAAGCGGCGGGCGCCCGCCTCCACGTCGGGCCTCCCGGAAGCATTATAGGGGTGCGGCCCGCGCACCCGAATTGTGCGATGAAACCGCGATTGCCCTTATCCGGTGCAACGGCCTTGGGTAGAATGCCCCCGGTTCCCTTCACCGCCCCTATTTTCCGACGGCACCTCAAGGCGACTTTTTGGCACGGAACATGCTGGTGTCGCCGGTCCACCTACACCAAACCACATACGCTCAGGAGACCCGCAGATGGCGATGACCGCCGACGATGTATTGAAGCTCATCAAGGACAAGGAGGTGAAGTTCGTCGATCTCCGCTTCACGGACACGCGGGGCAAGGAGCAGCACGTGAGCGTGCCCGTCAAGTACTTCAACAAGGAGAAGTTCGAGCTCGGCCACGCCTTCGACGGCTCCTCCATCGCCGGCTGGAAGGGCATCCAGGCCTCCGACATGCTCCTCATGCCGGACCCGGTCAGCGCGCGCATGGACCCGTTCACCGATGAGCCGGTGCTCAACATCAGCTGCGACGTCTACGAGCCGATGGACGGCAAGCCCTACGATCGCGACCCGCGCTCGATCGCCAAGCGCGCAGAGGCCTACCTCAAGTCGAGCGGCATGGGCGATGTCGCGTACTTCGGCCCCGAGCCCGAGTTCTTCATCTTCGACGGCGTCACCTGGAACGTCGACATGTCGGGCTGCTCGGTGAAGATCAAGTCCGAGGAAGCGCCGTGGTCGAGCGGGATCGACTACGAGTCGGGCAACATGGGCCATCGCGCCCCGGTGAAGGGCGGCTACTTCCCGGTCCCGCCGACCGACACGCAGCTCGACATCCGCAACGCGATGTGCCTCGCCCTCGAGCAGCAGGGCGTCGAGGTCGAAGTCCACCATCACGAGGTTGCCGCCGCGGGCCAGAACGAGATCGGCACGCGCTTCGCGCCGCTCGTGCAGCGCGCCGACTGGATGCAGATCCTGAAGTACACGGTCTGGAACGTGGCGCATTCCTACGGCAAGACCGCGACCTTCATGCCCAAGCCGGTCGTCGGCGACAACGGCTCCGGCATGCACTGCCACCAGTCGGTGTGGAAGGGCGGGAAGAACCTGTTCGCCGGCAACGGCTACGCCGGGCTCTCCGACTTCGCGCTGCACTACATCGGCGGCATCATCAAGCACGCGAAGGCGCTCAACGCGATCACCAACCCGGGAACCAACTCCTACAAGCGCCTGGTCCCGGGCTTCGAGGCGCCGATCAACCTCGCGTACTCGGCGCGCAACCGCTCGGCCGCGTGCCGCATCCCGTACGTCTCGAGCCCGAATGGCCGGCGCGTGGAAGTGCGCTTCCCCGACCCGACCACGAACGCGTATCTCGCGTTCGCGGCCATGCTCCTCGCGGGGCTCGACGGCGTGCAGAACAAGATCCACCCCGGCGACCCGGTCGACAAGGACATGTACCACCTGCCGCCGGAGGAAGCCGCAAAGGTGCCGCACGTGTGCGCGTCGCTCGAGGAGGCGCTCAACTGCCTGCAGGACGACCACGCCTTCCTCACGCGCGGCGGCGTGTTCTCCGAGGACTTCCTCGAGTCCTACGTCGCGCTGAAGACCGAGGAGCTCACGCGCTTCCGCATGACGACCCATCCGGTCGAGTTCGATATGTATTACGCCGCGTAAGCGGTTTCGCGCTTCGGACGTTGAAGAGGGGGCGGGCATGTGCCCGCCCCTTCTTTTTCGGTATATTGCGCCCTCATGGGACTTAGGTGGTTGATTTTCGGGATATTCGCCGCCATCGCGGGGCCGGCGGCGTCGCAGCCGCGCAGCGAGATCTACAAGTGCGTGGATGCCTCCGGGAAGGCGAGCTACACCAACGACGCGCGCGAAACCGCGGGCCGCAAGTGCCAGCTCGTCACCACGCAGATCAACGTGGCGCCGCCGGCGCAGAAGCAGGGGCGCGCGCCCGGCTTCCCGCGCGAATCGGCGGCGGATCGCGCCAACGCCAAGGGCAAACAGGCCGAGATTCTCCAGCAGGAGCTCGCCAGCGAGGAGGCCAACCTGGCGAAAGCGAAGGAGGAGCTTGCCGAGCAGGAAGCCGTGCGCAACGGCGACGAGCGCAACTACGCGAGAGTGCTCGAGCGCCTGCAGCCTTTCAAGGACCGCGTCGAAACCCACGAGAAGAACGTAGAAGCGCTCAAGCGCGAGCTGGCGAACCAGAACCGCTAGCGTGGTTTCGTTCTCAGGGCTGGAGCTCCTCGCCACCGCGGTGGTCGCGCTCGACGAGGGCTTCGTCGTGCGCTATGCCAACCCGGCGGCGGAAAGCCTTCTCGCCACCGGCGCGAAGAGCCTGAACGGCCAGCACTTCCTGCAGTTTTTCGCCGAACGTCACGAGCTTGCAAAATCGCTGAGCGAAGCTCGCACGACGCACTGGGACTATGCAGCGCAGAACGTGACCTACCTACGCATGGGACGCGAGCCGCTGCCGCTCTCGTGCGTCGTCACGCGGATCGACGGCACGGGCCTGCCCCCGAATGAGTCAATCGGGGGCCTCGCGCTGCTCGCGGAGTTGCGGCCGATCAGCGAGCAGCTGCGCCTCGCGCGCGAAGAGCGCATCGTCGCCGGCGAGCAGGCGAACCGCGAGCTGATCCGCAATCTCGCTCACGAGATCAAGAACCCGCTCGGCGGGCTGCGCGGCTCGGCGCAGCTTCTCGAGCGCGAGCTCGATCAGCCCGAATTGAAGGAGTACACCCAGGTGATCATCAAGGAGGCGGACCGGCTGCAGGCCTTGATGGACCGCATGCTCACGCCGCACCGCGCGCCGCGCATCGAGCCGATGAGCGTGCACGAGGTGCTAGAACGCGTGCGCAGCCTGGTGAAAGCCGAATTCGGCATCGTCATCGAGCGCGACTACGACCCGAGCCTGCCTGATCTCTTGGGCGACCGCGAGCAGCTGATCCAGGCGGTGCTCAACATCGCGCGCAACGCCGCGCAGGCGGGTTCCGCTTCCATTCTTTTCAGAACAAGGGCAACGAGACAAACAACCATCCTGAGGCAGCGCTACAGGCTGGCATTAGAATTGCAAGTGATCGACGACGGCCCGGGCGTTCCGGAAGAGATCCAGGACCGGATCTTCAATCCGCTCGTTTCGGGCAGGGAAGGCGGCACCGGCTTGGGACTCTCGCTCGCTCAGACGTTCGTCCAGTATCACCAGGGCGTCATCGAGTTCGAATCCCGTCCCGGCCGCACAACATTCAGGATCCTACTGCCGCTCACATGAAACCGGTCTGGATCGTGGACGACGATCGGTCGATCCGCTGGGTGATCGAGAAGGCGCTCAGCCGCGAAGGCATCCCGTTCAGCTCCTTTTCCTCCGCGCAGGACGCGCTCGATGCGCTCTCGGGCGATTCGCCCGAGGTGCTGGTGTCGGATATCCGCATGCCGGGTCTATCCGGCCTCGAGCTGCTGAACGCGGTGAAGCAGCGCCACCCCGCGGTGCCGGTGATCGTCATGACGGCGTATTCGGACCTCGATTCCGCCGTCGCCGCGTTCCAGGGCGGCGCCTACGAATACCTGCCGAAACCGTTCGACGTCGACCAGGCGGTCGACCTGATCCGGCGCGCGTTGGACGAGAGCCGGCGCGAGACGCAGGCGGTCGAGACGGTGTTCGAGCCGAAGGAGATTCTCGGCCAGGCGCCCGCGATGCAGGAGGTGTTCCGCGCTATCGGGCGGCTCTCGCAGTCGAGCGCCACGGTGCTGATCACGGGCGAATCGGGAACCGGAAAGGAGCTTGTGGCGCGCGCGCTGCACCGTCACAGTGCGCGCGGCCAGAAGCCGTTCGTCGCGATCAACACGGCGGCGATGCCCAAGGACCTGCTCGAATCCGAGCTCTTCGGCCACGAGCGCGGCTCCTTCACCGGCGCGCAGCAGCAGCGGCGCGGACGCTTCGAGCAGGCGGAGGGCGGCACGCTCTTTCTGGACGAGATCGGCGACATGCCGCCCGAGCTGCAGACACGGCTTTTGCGCGTGCTTTCCGACGGTAACTACTATCGGGTCGGCGGCCACCAGCAGATCAAGGCGAACGTGCGCGTGATCGCCGCCACGCACCAGAACCTCGAGCAGCGCGTGCGCGAAGGGACATTCCGCGAGGACCTCTTTCACCGCCTGAACGTAATCCGATTGCGGCTGCCGAGCCTGCGCGAGCGCGCCGACGATGTGCCGTTGTTGACCCGGCATTTTCTGTCCGTCAGCGCTAAGCAACTGGGCGTGGAGCCCAAGCGGTTGTCCGACGATGCGCTGGCGCACCTCGCGCGGCTCGAGTTTCCGGGGAACGTGCGGCAGCTGGAAAACCTCTGCCACTGGGTCACCGTCATGGCGCCGGGACAGGTGGTCGACACCGCAGACCTGCCGTCGGAGTTTCGCGACCAGGCCGCCGCCACGATCTCCGACTGGCTCGCCGCGCTCGAGCGCGAGGCCGAGCGCCGCCTGGCGCGCGGCGAAACCGGGATCCTCGACGGGCTTTCGCGTCAGTTCGAGCGCGCGCTCATCGCCAAGGCGCTCGAGCGCACCGCGGGCCGGCGCATCGAGGCCGCCAATCTCCTGGGCATGGGGCGCAACACCATCACCCGCAAGATCCAGGAGCTCGGCATCGAAGACGACAAATCGGCCCCCGAATAATTCAGTCGGGGGCGACCCCGATTAGGTCACGCGGTTTTTCTCGCTCCGCTCTGCGAGGAAACGGTTGCTTGAGTTGACCGCCGATTGAGCTCCAGGCGCGCGTCCACAAGCGTCACTACCTCGTCGATCACCGCGTTGCGCATGCCCTTGCGCGCGCCCACCGCCTGCACCAGGCGATCGACACGCTCGATGTTGGGCGCGCCGCCGAAGAGGGCGCGCGCCGCGGAGGATGGGCTCGCCAGGCCTTGCGCAGCGGCGGCGTACTTCTCGAACGGCACGAGGTCCTTCGGATCGGCGCCGAGCGAAACGCACAGCTTGACGACCCAGTCGTACACGGCGCGCGAGGCCTCGAGATCGCGGTGCACCGCCTCCTTGATCGGAATCATCCCGTCCTTGGTGACGCAGCGGTAGTTGCCCGCCATCAGCATGGCCCACTTGGCGAGCGGCACGAACACCGAGTCGTGCACCTTCAGCTTCACCGGCAGCTCCATGCCCTCGTAGCGCACGGCCTCGATGCCTTTTTCCAGGTCCCGCAGGATCTTCGTGTGCGTTTCCGACGGGAAGCGCGCCGACTTGAAATTGGTCGGCAGGCGAACCTGGAGCACGTTGATCTTCTCTTCGGGGGGACGGAACGCCTGGGGGTCCGGGCTGCAGAGCGTCATGAACGACGGATCGAAGCTGTCCCACACGCTCGGATCCGTAAACGCGCTGCGCAGCTCCTTCACCGATAGTCCCGGGATCCGGGCGAGATACGGCAGCGGCGGCATGTTCATGATCGACATGCACGGCACCTTCTGCTTCGCCACCGCCTCGAGGAGCTCGCGCACGCCCGGCGAGCGATACTGCGGCTCCTGCATGGCGAGCACTGCGAGGTCGTAATCGCGCGGATTGACGGCCCCCGGCCCATCGGCGGACAGCTTTCCCGGCAGCTTCTTCGAGTGCACCTCCACGAGGCCTTCGCGTCCCTTGATGGGCATGCGCACGCGCGCACCGTCGCTGTTGAAGGCCTCCGCTTCGGCCGGCAGGCACACGAGCTTCGCCGTATGCCCCGCGGCCACCAGCTTGATGGCGAGGAGGGACCCATAGGAAGCACCAAGAATCAGGACGTTGTAGGGAGTCGGCATCGGGCTATCTCACGATATGAAACAAGGGGTTGGGAGAGGACGGCGAGGGCTTGCAGCCTACTCCGATCGGCGCAGGATTTCACGCGGCAGTGCCGCATTTCATCATATGAAATTGCGGTCAAAGTTCCTAAAAACTCCACTCGGCACGCCGTGAGGTATGTCTCATTCACTCGGCCTATGGTAATGTTGCAGTGCGGCAACCGCTTCGCCGGAGGGTCCTTCGGGCTGGGCGGTCGCGGGGGAGATTCGCCGCCCACTCAATAATTTAGTGTCCTGATAGCGAGTAGATGCTGCTATGCACATGTCGAGTCCGCTGCCCAAAGACGTTTCGATCTCCGGACGCATCACTCCCGAGTTCGCGCAGATCCTCACGCCCGAAGCGCTCGCCTTCGTAGCCAAGCTCCACCGGCGCTTCGAATCCCGCCGCCAGGAGTTGCTCGCGCGTCGCGCCGAGCGGCAAGCGATGTTCGACACAGGCGTCAAGCCGGACTTTTTCGTGGAAACGAAACACATCCGCGATTCCGAATGGCAGGTTGCTGCGCAGCCGAAGGATCTTCTGGACCGGCGCGTCGAGATCACCGGGCCGACCGACCGAAAGATGGTGATCAATGCCCTGAACAGCGGCGCCTCGACGTTCATGGCGGACTTCGAGGACGCCAACTGCCCGACCTGGCACAACATGGTGGACGGGCAGATCAACCTGCGCGACGCCGTGCGGCGCACGATCAGCTTCGAAAGCACCGCAGCTGACAGTACCCAGAGGGTTTATCACCTGAAAGAGAAGACCGCGGTTCTCATCCCGCGGCCGCGCGGCTGGCACCTCGATGAAAAGCACGTCACGGTCGACGGCCAGCCCGTGTCCGGCGGCATCTTCGACTTCGCGCTCTACTTTTTCCACAACGCGAAAGAGCTGCTCGCGCGCGGCTCGGGCCCTTACTTCTATCTGCCGAAGATGGAGTCGCACCTCGAGGCGCGCCTGTGGAACGAGATTTTCGTGCTTGCGCAGCAGGAGCTCGGGATCCCCGTCGGGACGATCCGCGCCACCGCGCTGATCGAGACCGTGGTCGCCGCGTTCGAGATGGACGAGTTCCTCTATGAGCTGCGCGAGCATTCCTCGGGCCTCAACATCGGCCGCTGGGACTACATCTTCTCGTGCATCAAGAAATTCCGCGCCGACCGCGATTTCTGCCTCGCTGACCGCGCCCAGGTGACCATGACGGCGCCCTTCATGCGCGCCTACGCCCTGCTCCTCGTGAAGACCTGCCACCGGCGCGGCGCGCCGGCGATGGGCGGCATGGCCGCGCAGATCCCGATCAAGAACGACCCGAAGGCGAACGAGGCCGCGCTCGACAAGGTGCGCCAGGACAAGCTGCGCGAGGTGACCGACGGCTGCGACGGCACCTGGGTCGCGCATCCCGCGCTCGTGCCGATCGCCAAGGAAGTGTTCGACAAGCACATGCCGCAGCCCAACCAGTACACGCGGCAGCGGCCGGACGTGAGCGTCTCGGCGCGGGATCTGCTCGCGTTCCAGCCCGACAAGCCGATCACCGAGGCGGGGCTGCGCAACAACATCTCGGTCGGGATCCAGTATCTCGGCGCCTGGCTCGTGGGCAACGGCTGCGTGCCGGTGTTCAACCTGATGGAGGACGCCGCCACCGCCGAGATCTCGCGCTCTCAGATCTGGCAGTGGATCCGCTCGCCCAAGGGCGTGCTCGACGACGGCAGGAAGGTCACGGTCGAGCTTTTCCGCGCCCTTCTAAAGGAGGAGCTCGCCAAGGTGAAGGCCGCAATGAGCGAAGGCAGGTACGACGAAGCCGCCCAGCTCTTCGAGCGCATCACCGTCGACGACCACTACGTTGAGTTCCTCACCTTGCCGGCGTATCAGTTGATCGACTAAAAAGGGGTCAGAGGAATTTTTCTGTAACACCCGGCGCGCGCGCATGCGGCGCGGAAAGTGTTACAGAAAAATTCCTCTGACCCCTTTTTACTGCAGCTCCGCGATGACCGGAGCGTGATCCGACGGCCGCTCGAGCTTTCGGGGTGACTTGTCGACGAAGCAGGCACGGCAGCGCTTCGCGAGCTCCGGCGAAAGCAGGATGTGATCGATGCGCAGGCCCCAGTTGCGCTGGAACGCGGCGAGGCGGTAGTCCCACCACGAGAATTCGCCCGGCGGCTGCGGGAAAAGCCGGAAAGCGTCCGCCAGCCCGACTTCGTCGACCACGCGGCGCATCGCCGCGCGCTCGGGGTCCGAAACGTGGATCTGTCCTGCCCAGCGCTTCGGGTCGTGCACGTCGCGGTCTTCCGGTGCGACGTTCAGATCGCCTAGAACGGCCAGGCTTGGATGCCGTTCCGCTTCCCCTTGCAGCCAGGTGGCGAGAGCGTCGTACCAGCGCAGCTTGTACTCGTACTTGTCCGATCCCGGCGCCTGCCCGTTGGGCGCGTACAGGCACACGATCCGCACTTCGCCGACGGTCGCGGCGATCACGCGCTTTGGGTCGTCGGCGAAATCGGGGATGCCGTGCTGCACGGCGGCCGGCGGGGTTCGCGCGAGGATCGCCACGCCGTTGTAGGCCTTCTGGCCGCAGTACACCGCTTCGTAGCCGGCGGCGCGCACCTCGGCGACGGGGAAGTTCGCGTCCTCGATCTTCGTCTCCTGCAGGCAGGCGACGTCCGGCTTTTCCCGTGCGAGCCAGTCGACGAGGTGCGGCAGGCGCACCTTCAGCGAATTGACGTTCCAGGTCGCGACGCGCAAAAGCCCGAGCCTAATAGCCGCGTGGCTTCGGCGCGTAGGGTCCGGTCGGCGCGGGTTCGGGCTTGGGCTCGTCCGGATCCGGCGGCGCCGCCTGCGCCCGCGGCGGCGACGCGCCCGGCTTGGGATAGCGCGCAGAGTCGAGAAGCGCCGAGTACGCGTCCGGCGAGTACCCGCTGTGCACGCTGCGGCCCACCACGAGCGTGGGGACGAGGTCGCCGCCGGAAGCGGCCTTCAGCTCCTGGCGCGAGGCGTCGTCCGCGACCTGCACCTCCGTGAACGGCACGCCGCGCTTGTTGAGCAATGCGCGCGCCGCGGTGCAAGACTCCTTGCACGACGGCGCGGAATAGAGCGTCACCGGAAAATTTCGCACCGCCTGGCTGAGCTCGAAGCCCTGCTGCGCTTCGGCGACGTTGCCGGCGCCGCTCTTTCTCTGCACGTTGCGCGCGGAGGCGGGCGGCGGCGTATCGGTGATGTGCACCCGCCCTTTTTCGTCGGTCCAGCGATAGAGCGGCTGCGCAAGCGCCGCGGAAGCGGCCGCGCAAAGCAGAACCGCGAGGGGCGCGCGAAACTTCATGAATCCTACGCGGCGATCATACCATTGTGCCTGAGCAGCGCATCGACGCGCGGCTCGCGCCCGCGGAAGGCGCGGAACGATTCGGCCGCCGGCCGGCTGCCGCCGACGGCCAGGATCTCGTCGCGGAAGCGCTGCCCGGCGCGCGAGTTCACGGTGCCGTTTGAGTCGCGCATTTCTTCAAACAGGGAGTAGGCGTCCGCCGAGAGCACCTCGGCCCACTTGTAGCTGTAGTAGCCGGCGGCGTAGCCGCCCGCGAAGATGTGGGAGAAGCTGTTCGCGAAGCGGTTGTACGCGGGCGGCTTGAGCACGGCGATGCGATCGCGCACCTGCTCGAGCAGCTCCTGCGCGGTTCGCGCCGACGCGGGATCGCTTCGACCGGAGGTCGGGTCAAACTCGGAATGCAGGCGCATGTCGAACACGGAGAACTCGATCTGGCGCAGCATCGCGAGACCGCTCTGGAAGTTCTTCGCCGCGATCATCTTGTCGAACAGCTCGCGCGGCAGCGGCGCGCCCGTATCGGCGTGCCGCGTCATGTGGCGCAGCACGTCCCACTCCCAGGCAAAGTTCTCCATGAACTGGCTGGGAAGCTCGACTGCGTCCCATTCCACGCCGTTGATGCCGGAAACGCCGAGGTCCTCGACGCGCGTGAGCAGGTGGTGCAGCCCGTGCCCGAACTCGTGGAACAGCGTGAGCACCTCGTCGTGGGTGAACAGCGGCGGCTTTCCGCCGACCGCCCGCGAGAAATTGCAGTTGAGGTGCGCCACCGGCGTCTGGATCTCGCCGCCCTTGCGCCGCCGCGTGATCGCGTCGTCCATCCAGGCGCCGCCGCGCTTGGTGTCGCGGGCATGGAGGTCCATGTAGAAGTGGCCGATGACCGCATTGGGGGCCGCCCCCGCGGCGTCGCGGATCTCGAAGAAGCGCACGTCCTCGTGCCAGACCGGCGCCTTCGAGGGCGTGATGCTGATCTGGTAGAGCGCCTGGGCGACGCGGAACAGTCCCTGCAGTACCACCTCTTCCGGAAAGTACTGCTTTACTTCCTGGTCCGAAAAGGCGTAGCGCTTGAGGCGCAGTTTCTCCGAAGCGTACGGCACGTCCCACGCGGCGAGATCCTCGACGCCCAGCTCGGATTTGGCAAAGGATCGAAGCTCCGCCGCGTCGTTTTCGGCGAAAGGCCGCGCATGGCGGGCGAGGTCGTCGAGGAATCCCAGCACCTCCGCCGGCGAGTGCGCCATTTTCGGCTCGAGCGAGACTTCGGCGTAGCTGGCGTAGCCGAGCAGGCCGGCGAGCTCGCGGCGCAGCTCGACGATGCGTGCGATGAGCGCAGTGTTGTCCCACTCGGGCCGGCCGAACTCGGAGGCGCGCGTGGCGCTCGCTCGGTAGAGCTCCTCGCGCAGCGCCCGGTCCTCCGCGTACTGCATCACCGGCAGGTACGACGGCATGTGCAGCGTGAACTTCCACTTGGGCTTGCCGCCCGACTGCTTTTCATCCTTGTCCGCCGCCTCGCGCGCTGCCTGGAGAATGTCGGCGGGAATTCCGCTCAAACGCTTTTCGTCCTCCACCACGAGCGAGAACGCGTTGGTGGCATCGAGCACGTTTTCGGAAAACTTGGCCGACAGCCTGGCCAGCTCTTCCTGGATCTCGGCGTAGCGCTGCTTTTTCTCGAGCGGCAGCTCGGCGCCGCCGAGGCGGAAGTCGCGCAGCGCGTTCTCGACGATCTTCCTGCGGGCAGGCGCAAGGACGGCGAACTGCGCCGAGCGCGCGAGCTCCTTGTACTTCTGGAAAAGCTGCAGGTTCTGTCCGAGCTCGGTCCAGTATTGCGAGACCTTCGGCAGGGCGGCGTTGTAGGCCTCGCGCAGCGGCGGGCTGTCCATCACCGCGTGCAGGTGCGCGACCTGGCCCCAGGCGCGGCCCAGGCGCTCGTTCGCGTCCTCGAGCGGCGCGACGAACTCCTCCCACGTGGGGCGCGCCTGCAGCGCCGCTTCGACCGCGGCGCGGCCGGCGCCGAGCAACTCGTCCATGGCGGGGGCGACGTGCTCGGGCTTGATCTCATCGAAGCGGGGCAGGCCCGCGAAGTCAAGTAGTGGATTCATTCCTTGGAAGCGGCACGGATGCAGTTCTCCAGCAGCATGGCGATGGTCATCGGGCCGACCCCGCCGGGAACCGGGGTAATCCAGCCGGCGACGCTTTTGACGGCATCGAAGTCGACGTCGCCGGCGAGCTTGCCGTCGGGCAGCCGGTTGACGCCGACGTCGATGACGCAGGCACCCGGTTTGACCATGTCCGCGCCGATGAGTTTTGGCCGCCCGACCGCGGCGACCAGGAGATCGGCGCTCCTGCAAATGCCGCCGAGGTCCGCGCTCTTCGAGTGGCAGATGGTGACGGTCGCGTCCTTTTGCAAGAGCAGGTGGGCGAGCGGCTTGCCGACGATGTTCGAGCGGCCGACGACCACGGCGTGCCGGCCTGCGACTTGCACGCCGGCGTGCTCGATCAGGCGCATGCAGCCAAGCGGCGTGCACGGCACCACGCGGGGCCGGCCGGCGATCAGCGCGCCGAGGTTGGCTTCATGAAACCCGTCGACGTCCTTGGCCGGCGCGATCGATTCGAGAACGCTCGAGGCGTCGATGTGCTTCGGGAGCGGGAGCTGCACCAGGATCCCGTGCACCGTGCGGTCGGCGTTCAGCGCCGCCACGCGCTCTAGAAGGTCTTTCCCGCCAATGCTGCCGGGCAACTCGATGAGCTGCGAGCGCACGCCGATTTCTTCGGCGGCGAGCGTCTTGTTCCTCACGTAGACCTTGGAGGCCGGGTTGTCGCCGGCGATGACCACGCCGAGGCCGGGCCGCACCCCGCGCTGCACAAGCGCTTCGACTTTCTGCTTCAGCGCGGTGCGCGTGGCCGCGGCGAGGGATTTTCCGTCGAGGATCCTGGCCGTCATGGGGGCGGCGCAGTCTAGCATTGGGCCCATTTTCTGGTTAAGCTAATCGCGCCCCCCTGCAGCAGATCAGCAGCAGATTTGCACCGGATTTCATGCAGAACCCGTAACACACGGAAACCGAACCATGGCCGCCGTCCCCCAATTCCCCGCTGCGAACGACCAAGACGCCCTCGAGACCCAGGAGTGGCTGGACGCGCTCGAGGCGGTGCTGGAGCGCGAAGGGCCCGAGCGCGCTCACTACCTGCTGGAACGCCTGATCGACAAGGCGCGCCGCTCGGGCGCGCACATTCCGTTCTCGCCGAACACCGCCTACATCAACACCATTCCTCCGCACATGGAGGAACGCTCGCCCGGCGACGTCGCGCTCGAGGAGCGCATCCGCTCGATCTGCCGCTGGAACGCGATGGTCATGGTGGCGCGCGCCAACAAGAACGACGACGAGCTCGGCGGCCACATCGCGAGCTTCGCCTCGGTCGGCACCCTGTTCGGGACCGGGCAGCAGCACTTCTGGAATGCGCCGCACGACGGCCACGGCGGCGACCTGATCTATTTCCAGGGGCATTCCTCGCCGGGCGTCTACGCGCGCTCCCTGATGGAAGGCCGGCTTTCGGAAGAAAGGCTGTTGAACTTCCGGCGCGAGGTGGACGGCAAGGGGGTTTCGTCGTATCCGCATCCATGGCTGATGCCGGACTACTGGCAGTTCCCCACCGTGTCGATGGGCCTTGGGCCGATCCAGGCGATCTACATGGCGCGCTACCTGAAATACCTCGAGGCGCGCGGGCTCGCCCAGACCGCGAACCGCAAGGTGTGGGTATTCTGCGGCGACGGCGAGATGGACGAGCCCGAATCGCTCGGTGCGATCGGCCTCGCCGCGCGCGACAAGCTCGACAACCTGATCTTCATCATCAACTGCAACCTGCAGCGCCTCGACGGCCCGGTGCGCGGCAACGGCAAGATCATCCAGGAGCTCGAAGGCGACTTCCGCGGCGCGGGCTGGAACGTGATCAAGGTCATCTGGGGCTCGTACTGGGACCCGCTGCTCGCGCGCGACAAGGAAGGGCGCCTCTTGCGCGTCATGGAGGAATCGGTCGACGGCGAATACCAGAACTACAAGGCGAACGACGGGGCGTTCGTGCGCAAGCATTTCTTCGGCAAGGACCCGAAGGTCGCCGAGATGGTCGCGCGCATGAGCGACGAGGACATCTGGCGCCTGAACCGCGGCGGGCACGATCCGCACAAGGTTTACGCGGCGTACGCGGCGGCGGTGAAGCACAAGGGCCAGCCGACCGTGATCCTCGCCAAGACCATCAAGGGCTTCGGCCTGGGCAAGCAAGGGCAGGCGAAGAATCCCACGCACCAGCTGAAGAAAGTCGACACCGCGACGATCCGCGAGATGCGCGACCAGTTCGCGATCCCGATCCCCGACGAGAAGCTCGACGAGCTGCCGTTCTACATTCCGCCGAAGGACTCGCCGGAGATGAAGTACCTGCACGAGCGCCGCAAGGAGCTCGGCGGCTATCTGCCGCAGCGCCGGCGCAAGGCGGAAGCCGCGCCGGCGGTGCCGCCGCTCTCCGCCTTCGAGCAGGTGCTGAAGGGCTCCGGCGAAGGCCGCGAGATCTCGACCACCATGGCGTTCGTCAGGACCCTGACCGCGCTGGTCCGGGACAAGGAGATCGGCAAGCGCATCGTCCCGATCGTTCCCGACGAGGCGCGCACCTTCGGCATGGAAGGCATGTTCCGGCAGCTCGGCATCTTCGCGCCCGAGGGCCAGAAGTACGAGCCGGTCGATCGCGACCAGGTGATGTACTACCGCGAGGACAAGCAGGGCCAGATCCTCGAGGAAGGCATCAACGAGGCCGGGGCGTTCTCCTCGTGGATCGCGGCGGCGACCGCGTACAGCCATTCCAACCAGGTGACGGTGCCGTTCTACACTTTCTACTCGATGTTCGGCATGCAGCGCGTCGGCGACCTCGCCTGGGCCGCGGCCGACCAGCGCGCGCGCGGCTTCCTGCTCGGCGCGACCGCCGGCCGCACCACCCTGAACGGCGAAGGCCTGCAGCACGAAGACGGCCACTCGCACATCCTGTCCTCGGTGATTCCGAACTGCGTCTCGTACGACCCGACCTACGGCCACGAGGTGGCGGTGATCATCCACGACGGCCTGCGCCGGATGGTCGCGAACCAGGAGGATGTCTTCTACTACATCACCCTGATGAACGAGAACTACGAGCACCCGCCGATGCCGGAAGGCGCCGAGGAGGGCATCCTCAAGGGGCTGTACCTGCTCAAGCCGTCGAAGGCGAAGAGCAAGCTGCGCGTTCAGCTGCTCGGTTCGGGCACCATCCTGCGCGAGGTGGAGGCAGCGGCTCAGCTCCTCGAGGCCGACTGGGACGTGGCCGCGGACGTCTGGAGCGCGACGAGCTTCACCGAGCTGCGCCGCGAAGGCCTCGCCTGCGAGCGCTGGAACCTCCTGCACCCCGAAGCGAAGGGGCGCGTACCGTACCTGACCAAGGTGCTGCAGGACAAGCCCGGTCCCGTGATCGCCGCCAGCGACTACATCAAGACCTTCGCCGAGCAGATCCGTCCGTTCGTGCCGCAAGGGCGCCCCTACAAGGTACTCGGCACCGACGGCTTCGGGCGTTCCGATTCGCGCGCGCGGCTGCGGTACTTTTTCGAAGTGAACCGCCATTTCGTGGCGGTGGCGGCGCTGAAGGCGCTCGCCGAGCAGGGCGACGTGAAGCCCAGGCAAGTGGCCGAGGCGATCAAGAAATACGGCATCGACCCCGAAAAACCCGACCCGACGACGGTATAGAAGCGCCTCATGACCCAGGTCGTGGTCCCGGACATCGGAGATTTCAAGGACGTCGCCGTCATCGAGGTGCTGGTCAAGCCCGGGGACGCCGTGACCAAGGAGCAGTCGCTCATCACGCTCGAGTCCGACAAGGCGACGATGGAGATCCCCTCGCCCTCCGCCGGCGTGGTGCGCGAGATCAAGATCAAGATGGGCGACAAGGTGTCGAAGGGCTCCCCCATCCTCGAGCTCGAGGCGAAGGACGAGTCTTCCAGGCCGCAGCCGAAGGCCGAGCAAAAGCCCGAGCCGAAGAAGGAGCCCAGGCAGGAAGCGAGGCCCACGGGCGACGGCAGCTCCACCACGGTGCCGGTGCCCGATATCGGCGACTTCAAGGAGGTCGAGGTCATCGAGGTGCTGGTGAAGCCGGGCGATGCGGTGGCGAAGGAGCAGTCGCTCATCACCCTCGAATCCGACAAGGCGACGATGGAGATTCCGTCGCCCACCGCCGGCGTGGTGCGCGAGCTGAAGATCAAGGTGGGCGACAAGGTGTCGAAGGGCGCAGCCATCCTCGTTCTCTCCGCTTCTGCAGGCGCGGCGCCGGCCGCGCCCGCGAAGTCGCCTTCTGCGGCGGCCGCGCCTGCCCAGGCGCCTTCCAGGCCCGTGGCGAGTGCGCCGGCGGCTGCGCCCGCGCCGCGGCCGGTGCCGCGAGAGCCGCAGGAGGAAGTCGGCGCGAAGCCGCACGCCAGCCCTTCGGTGCGCAAGTTCGCTCGCGAGCTCGGGGTCGACCTGCATCAGGTGCAGGGCAGCGGACCCAAGGGCCGCATCGTGCACACCGATGTGCAGGCGTTCGTGAAGGGCGCCCTCTCGAAAGCACCGACTCAGGTCAGTGCAAAAGCGGGCGGCGCGCTGCCTTTCAACCTGCCGGCATGGCCGGACGTGGACTTCGCCAAGTTCGGGCCGGTGGAGACGAAGCCGCTCTCGCGCATCCAGAAGCTGTCGGGCCCGTACCTGCACCGCAACTGGATCTCGATTCCGCACGTCACGCAGTTCGACGAAGCCGACATCACCGATCTCGAGGCCTTCCGCAAGGCGCAGACCGCCGAGACCGAGAAGAAGGGCTTCAAGCTGACGATGCTCGCCTTCATGATCAAGGCCTGCGTCACCGCGCTGCGGCAGTTCCCGGTGTTCAACTCCTCGCTCGACAAGTCGGGCGAGAACGTCGTCATCAAGAAGTACTACCACGTGGGCGTGGCGGTCGACACGCCCGGGGGGCTGGTGGTGCCGGTGGTGCGCGACGCCGACCGCAAGGGCGTGTTCGACCTCGCGCAGGAGCTCTCCGAGATCAGCAAGCTCGCGCGCGACGGCAAGCTCAAGCCGGGCGACATGCAGGGCGGCACGTTCTCGATCTCGAGCCTTGGCGGCATCAGCGGCACCGCGTTCACGCCGATCATCAACGCGCCGGAGGTCGCAATCCTCGGGGTTTCCCGTTCCGTCTTGAAGCCGGTGTTCTCGGGGAAGGGCGAGAAGGGCGAAGATCTCTTCAAGGCCCGGCTGATGCTTCCGCTTTCGCTTTCCTACGATCACCGCGTGATCGACGGCGCCACTGCCGCGCGCTTCTCGGGCTTCCTCGTTTCGGTGCTGTCCGACATCCGCAAGCTCATCCTCTAGATGGCCGCCGGCACCGAGGTCAGGGTCCCCGACATCGGGGATTTCAAGAACGTCGAAGTCATCGAAGTGCTGGTGAAGCCCGGCGACGCCGTCTCCAAGGAGCAGTCGCTCATTACCCTCGAGTCGGACAAGGCGACGATGGAGATTCCGTCGCCAGGCGCAGGCGTGGTGAAGGAGCTCCGCATCAAGGTGGGCGACAAGGTCTCGCAGGGTTCGCCGATCCTGCTGCTGGAAGGCCAGGAAGCGAAAGCCGAAGCTCCAACCCCGCCAAAGCTGCCGGAAGCGCCGAGGCCCGCGGCGCCCGCGCCTTCGACCGGCGCCGACGTCGAATGCGACGTGGTGGTGCTCGGCGCCGGGCCTGGCGGCTACTCCGCGGCGTTCCGCGCCGCCGACCTCGGGCTCAAGACCGTGCTGGTCGAGCGCTACCCGACGCTCGGCGGCGTGTGCCTCAACGTCGGCTGCATTCCATCCAAGGCGCTGCTGCACACCGCCGCCGTCATCGATGCAGCCAAGGCGCTCGCTTCGCACGGCGTCGCGTTCGGCGAGCCCAAGCTCGATCTCGCGAAGCTGCGCGAGTTCAAGAACAAGGTGGTCGGCAGGCTGACCGGCGGCCTTGCCTCGATGGCGAAGCTGCGCAAGGTCACGGTGCTCACCGGCGTGGGGAGCTTCTCCGACCCCCACCACATGGTCGTGGAGACGAAGGAAGGCAGGAAGACGGTGCGCTTCGCGTCGGCGATCGTCGCCGCGGGCTCGCAGGCGGCGAAGCTACCCTTCCTGCCCGATGATCCGCGCATCGTCGACTCCACCGGCGCGCTCGAGCTGAAGGGCGTGCCGAAGAAGCTGCTGGTGATCGGCGGCGGCATCATAGGGCTCGAGATGGGCACGGTGTACTCGACCCTCGGCGCGCGCCTCGACGTGGTGGAGATGATGGACGCGCTCATGCTCGGCGCCGACCGCGACCTCGTCGCCGTCTGGCAGAAGGTGAACGCGCCGCGCTTCGACCGGATCATGCTGAAGGCGAAGACCACCAAGGTCGAGGCGGCGAAGGACGGCCTCAAGGTTTCTTTCGAGGGCGCGGAGGCGAAGACCTACGACATGGTCCTGGTCTCGGTCGGCCGCGTTCCGAACGGGAAGCGCATCGGCGCGGAGAAGGCCGGCGTCGAAGTTACAGATAAGGGTTTTGTTCCTTCTGACAGTCAAATGCGAACCAATGTGGCGCACATCTACGCCATCGGCGACATCACCAGGAACCCGATGCTCGCGCACAAGGCGGTGCACGAGGGGCACGTGGCCGCCGAGGCTGCGGCGGGCCAGAAATCGCACTTCGACGCGCGCGTCATCCCGTCGGTCGCCTTCACCGACCCGGAGATCGCCTGGGTCGGCCTGACGGAGGACGAGGCGAAAAAGAACGGCACCAAGGTCGGCGTGGCCAAGTTCCCCTGGGCCGCGTCCGGCCGCGCCATCGCGAACGCGCGCGACGAAGGCTTCACCAAGCTCATTTTCGACGCCGACAGCCACCGCATCCTCGGCGGCGGCATCGTCGGCACCGGCGCGGGCGATCTCATCAGCGAGCTCGCGCTCGCCGTCGAAATGGGCGCCGACGCCACCGACATCGGCAAGACGATCCATCCCCATCCGACGCTCGGTGAATCGGTCGGCATGGCGGCCGAAGCGTTCGAGGGCGTCTGCACCGACCTCCCGCCGCAAAGAAAGAAGTGAACCAAAACGACCTGAAGAAAGCCGTCGCGCATGCGGCGCTGAAATACGTCGTGGAAGACAAGGTCGTCGGAGTAGGGTCCGGCTCGACGGTCAACTTCTTCATCGATGCGCTCGCCACCATCAAAGGCCGCATCGAGGGCGCGGTCGCCGCCTCGGAGGCGAGCGCGCAGCGGCTGAAATCACACGGCATCCGGGTATTCGACCTGAACAGCGTGAACGAGCTGCCGGTGTACGTCGACGGCGCCGACGAGGTCACCGAGCACCTGCACATGATCAAGGGCGGCGGCGGCGCGCTGACGAGAGAAAAGATCGTCGCCGCGGTCGCGGACAGCTTCGTCTGTATCTGCGACGCTTCGAAGCTGGTGCCGGTGCTCGGCAAGTTTCCGTTGCCGCTCGAGGTGATCCCGATGGCGCGCGGCCACGTCGGCCGGGCGATCGTCAGGCTCGGCGGTCATCCCGAGCTGCGCCAGGGCTTCACGACCGACAACGGCAACATCGTGCTCGATTGCCACGGCATGACGATCCTCAACCCGCCCGAGCTGGAGCGCGATCTCAACAACCTTGCCGGCCTGGTGACCAACGGGCTTTTCGCACTGCGGCCGGCCGACCTCCTGTTGCTCGGAGAAACCACGGGAGTAAGGACGATCCGCGCTAAGGCGTGAGTTCGCCGCGCACGCACCAAGCGCGCGCCTGCAGTGCGAACCTGCCGTCCGGGCGGCTGCCGAGCAAACGGCCGCGCAGCCGTGCCTCGAGTCGGCGGCGCCTCTCCTCGGGTAGCGACGCCACGTACGCGCCCCCGGGACCGGTTCCGTTCAGGAAGGGCGCCCAGTAGTCGTCGAACGAAGAAAAGGCCTGCTCGATCACCAAAGCCGTCTCCCGCACGTTGGCCAGGCCGGACCCCTTCCAGAGCGCGCCGAGTTCTCCCTCGCGTGCCAGCTTCATGTTCCGCTCGTGCCTCGGTGCGGCGGCCGGATCGAGGGCGACCGCCTCGTCCCAGAAGATGCGAAGGCTTTCCATTCCTGCGCCGTAATCCCACACACAGGCGCTGACGACGCCGCTTGGTCGGGTCACGCGCCGCATCTCGCGAAGCGCCTTCGCGTGGTCCGGGACGAAATTGATCACGAGCAGGGCCATGGCATGGTCGAACGACGCATCGCCATAAGGCAAAGCCTGCGCATCTCCGACTTCAAAGCGCACGCGCCCGGAGACCGCGTTCTTCTTCGCGTGCTCGATGAAGCCCGCGGACGGATCGACGCCGGCGATTTCGCTGGTGCGCGTCGCTTCTTCCAGCGCCGTGGCGAGCGCGCCAGTGCCCGTGCCGACATCCAGAATGCGCTCACCATCCCGAACGCCGCTGAACGTGACGAAGTCGGGTGCGAGCAAGCGGCTCCACCGCCCCATGTATTGCTCGTACCCCGAGGCCATCGAGAACATTTGTGGTCTCCTGTGTCTAGACCAGCGGGAGCTCGTCCGGCGTGAAGCGCCGCGTGATGTGCTGCGGACAATTCCAATCGAAGCCGACGACGTCGACGAGCGCAATGCGTTCGACCTTCGCCGGATAGCCCGGCAGGTGCAACGCGCGCACCAGCGCGGGCTCCGCCTCCGCGATATCGACGAAACGCAGGTGGCCCAGCAGCTTGAGCCTGCGCGGATGGGCGTAGTCCATGACGATGATGGCGGCGCGATCGCTGTTTGCCGCGTTGCCGACGCTGAGGTACTGCCGGTTGCCTCGAAAATCGGCGAAGCCGATTCGCGAAGGAGACAGCACGCGCAGGAAGCCGCGCGGCCCGCCGCGGTGCTGCACGTACGGCCACCCGTTCTCGCTGACGGTCGCGATGTAGAAACCGTCCGTGCGCGAAAGAAACGCCGCCTCCTGCGCGCCGAGCGCTGCGTCGTCGCCGCCGCGCTCCTGCGCCCGGGCGTATTGCGCGCGTGAACCGTGACGCTCCTGTTGCCGCTGCACTCCGGCGGTGAAGGCAATTTCGGCGAAACGGCGACCCATGCCGGCAGTGTGGGCGCCGAGCGCGCTGAAATAAATGCAGGCCGATGCAGTAGATTATTGCGTCCAATGAACTAATATCGCCGGATGGACAAGCTCCGCGCCATGGCGACTTTCGTCCGCATCGTCGAGGGCGGCAGTCTCACCGTCGCGGCGGATGCCCTGAATGCGTCGCTGCCCTCGGTGGTTCGCTCGCTTGCCGCGCTCGAGACCGAGTTGGACGTCCGCCTGCTGAACCGCACGACCCGGCGCATCGCGCTCACGGACGAGGGGCGCGAATACTACGAGCGCTGCAAGCGTGTGCTGGCCGACGTGGACGAAGCCGAGGCGGCGCTTTCAGCGCGCCGGATGGCGCCGAAGGGGAGGCTGCGCATAACGGCTCCCGTGCTGTTCGGGCGGCTGCACGTTGCTCCGGCCGCGACGGAATTCATCGCCAGGCATCCCGCGGTTCAGGTGGACTTGTTGCTCCTCGACCGCATGGTTGATCTCGTGGAGGAGGGCATCGACCTGGGCGTGCGGATCGGCAAGCTGCCCGATTCCTCGCTGGTTGCGATCCCGGTCGGCGAAACGCGCCGCGTGGTATGCGCGAGCCCGGCGTACCTGAAGCGCGCCGGCATTCCCAAGTCGCCGGCCGACCTCGCCAGGCAGCGCTGCGTCAACTTCAACGGTCTCGCCTCAGGACGGGAATGGCTTTTCGCCGGGGGAACATGCAAGGTGAACGGCGTCTTCGCCACCAACCAGGTCGAGGCGGCGCTCGAAGCCTGCACTCGTGGAGTCGGCATCGGGCAGTTCCTCGGCTATCAGGCGCAGGCGCTGCTGGCCGAAGGCAGGCTCAAGCGCGTGCTGCGCGAGTTCGAGCCGGCGCCCCTGCCGATCCAAGCGATCTACCCGCACGCGCGGCTACTCTCGTCGAACGTGCGCGGCTTCGTCGATTGGCTGGTGCCGCGGCTCAAGGCGATGGCCGCCGATAAGGCGTAACATTTCGGTCATCCTGGGCTGATAGGCTGGCCGGTCATGGCTGAACACACGTCAAAGCAGTTCGACGCCGAGCTCGAGCGAGTCCGCTCACGCGTGCTGCAGATGGGCGGCATGGTGGAGGAGCAGATCACCCGCGCGATGGAGAGCCTGATCTCCGGCAACATGGAGCTCATCGACAAGGTGATCGGCGAGGACCACCGGGTCAACGCCATCGAGGTCGAGCTCGACGAGGCCTGCAGCCACATCATCGCGCGGCGCCAGCCGGCGGCGGGCGACCTGCGCCTGCTGGTCGCGGTGATCAAGACCATCACCGATCTCGAGCGCATCGGCGACGAGGCGCAGAAGATCGCGCGCATGGCGAAGCTCATCCACACCGCGGACCGCCAGCACATGCCGCGCCTGGACCTGTCGCACGTCGCCGACCGCGCCACCGCGATGCTGCGCCAGTCGCTCGACGCGTTCGCGCGCCTCGACGTCTCCGAGGCGATGCGCGTGGTGAAGCAGGACGAGGCGGTGGACGACGAGTTCCGCGCCATCATGCGCCAGCTCATCACCTTCATGATGGAAGACCCGCGCACCATCACCCGCTCGCTCGAGATCCTGTTCATCGCCAAGGCGGTCGAGCGCATCGGCGACCATGCCAAGAACATGGCCGAGTACGTGGTCTACATGGTGAAGGGCCGCGATGTGCGGCACACCAGAATCGAAGACGTCGAGCGCGAGCTTCTAGAGTAGAAAAACAGGAAAAACAGGGACAGTCCCTATTTTCCAGCGACGCATAGCTAACGGAAAATAGGGACTGTCCCTATTTTTCCGGCGGCACGTAACCCGAAGCGACCTCGGCGCCCTCGCCGAAGAAATGCCGCTCGGTCTGCTCCATCAGGTACTTGCGCGCCTTGGGATCGGCGAGGTTGAGCCGGTTCTCGTTCACCAGCATGGTCTGGTGCTTGAGCCACTGCTGCCAGGCTTCCCTGGAGACGTTCTCCCAGATGCGCTTGCCCAGCGCGCCGGGGTAGGGGGGGTGCTCCAGACCCTCGGCTTCCCGGCCCAGCTTCACGCACTTCACTGTCCTCGCCATTGCCAAATTATAGGGGGTGCGGGGGTAAGGTGACTCTCACCCCCGCGTTCTATATTCGCTTGAGGAAGACTTTCGAGCCGCGCTTCCAGTTGTAGAGCGCCTGGCGGCGCGACGGCAGCTTGTCCACGTCGCCGGCGCGGAATCCCTGCTCGAGGAACCAGTGCGCCGCGTGCGTGGTGAGGGCGAAAAGCCGCCGGATGCGCAGGCCCCGGGCGCGCTCTTCGCAGGCCCTGAGCAGGTCCTCGCCGTACCCCGCATCGCGGTAACCCTCGGCGACCGCCAGGCAGGCGAACTCGGCGCTCTTCTCTTCCTTGAACGGGTAGAGCGCCGCACAGCCGACGATCACGCCGTCGTGCTCGACCACGAGAAAGTTGTTGATCTCGGACTCGAGCAGCTCGCGGCTGCGCTTGACCAGCGTGCCCTCGGCCTCGAGCGGCTCGATCAGGGCGAGCATGCCCTGCACGTCTTCGATGCGCGCGGGGCGCAGCTTCTCGACCGTAGCCGCGGTAATCATGGTGCCGACGCCGGTATGCGTGAAGAGCTCGAGCAGCAGCGAGCCCGAGGCGCGGCGCGTCACGATGTGGCCGCGCGCCACCCCCGCCTTGACGGCCCGAATGGCGTGCTCCATCGCCTGTTTCGTGGTTTGGCTCAGATCGGTTTTCTTCGACAGAAGCGAGTCCGCTTCCTGGGCGGTCAGCTCGGCGATCACTTCGCCCTTGGCGTCCGCCGGCAGGCGGTCGGTGTACATGAGGAGCTTGTCGGCCCTGAGCGCCACGGCGACGCCCTCGGCGACGTCTTCCCACGCCAGGTTGAATACCTCGCCGGTGGGTGAATAACCGAGGGGCGGGACGAGCACGACCTCGCCCGCGTCCAGCCGGCGCGCGATGCCGGCGGCGTCGACCTTCCGGACCGCTCCGGTGAACTGGAAATCGGTGCCCTTCACCACGCCGATGGGACGCGCCGTGATGTAGTTGCCCGACGCGACGCGGATCTGCGCGCCCGCCATCGGCGAGTTCGGCAGTCCCTGCGACAGCAAGGCCTCGATCTCGACCCGCAGCACGCCGGCCGCCTCCTTCACCGCCTGCAGCGCGCGCTCGTCGGTGATGCGAAGTCCGTGCGCGTAGTGCGAGCGGATGCCGCGCGCCTTGAGCTCGGCCTCGATCTGCGGGCGGGCGCCATGCGCCAGCACCAGGCGGATGCCGAGCGCGGCCAGGATGCTGACGTCGTGGATGAAGCTCGCGAAGCGCGCGCGCTCGGCGAACATTTCGCCGCCGAACGCCACCACGAACGTGCGGCCGCGAAAGGCGTGCAGATACGGCGCGACCTGGCGGAACCAGCGCACGAAGCTCTCGGGATGCTGCAGCGTGCCCATCTTGGACATTTTGTAGTTTCTACAAATTGTAAGGCGTAAACCCTGGCGAGTGGCCCGCGTTATGCTCTCCATCCTGGAGACGCGCCATGAAACTGAATACCACCGTTCTCGCCGCCGCGCTGTTGCTGCCCATGCTCGCCGCGTGCGCCGCGACTGGCGACACGGCCACGAGCGCGCCGAGCGCGACCGCGCCCGCGCCGAAACCCGCCACCGCTCAGGACGAAGATAGCTGGAAGGCGTTCGGGCACGCGCTGACGCTGGCGCAGATCCTGATGCGCACCGCGCAGTCCGATGACCCCGACAAGGCGATCGACGACATGCTCGCCGGGCGCAACACCGAAGCGAACCTTGCCGCCGCCGGCCTGCTGCACGAGGCGACTGCCGACATGCCGACCGAATACCGCTCGCAAGTGGCCTCGATCGGCCAGGGTATCGCCTCGATGGCCCGCAAGCAGATCGGAAAGCCGGTGACCGCCTCGCCCGAGCGCGCGCTGCAGGCGCGCAAGGACCTGACCGCGATGGGGCTCAAGTATCACGACCCGAACGAGTTCCTCGCGGCGGTCGAGCGCGACGACGCGCTCGCCGTCGGCCTGTTCGTCGAGGGACGCGGCGTCAATCTCGGCGCGAAGGACGCGAACGGCAGGACCGCGTTGGAGATCGCGCGCGCCAAGGGCAACGAGCCGATGGCGCAGCTTCTCGCTAGAAATCTCCCTGCAGCGCGTTGAGGGCGGCGAGCGCGGCGAGCGCCGCGGTCTCGGTGCGCAGCACGCGCGGCCCCAGGCTTGCTTTCACGAACCCGACGCGCTCGAGCGCGGCCTGCTCTTCGGGCGCGAAACCCGCTTCCGGCCCGGCGGCAATCGTCGCTTCGCTTTCCGTCTTCAGCTTCCGGATGGGCTCGCCTTCGGCGGACAGCAGCAGCCGCGTTTTCCCGCCATCGGGGCGATATTGATCGAAGTGGATGAGCGGCCGCACTTCGGGAACGCGATTGCGGCCGCATTGCTCGCATGCCGCTATGGCGATCTTTCTCCAGTGCTCGATCCTGGCTGACGCACGGGCACCCTCCAGCTTCACCACGCCCTTTTTCGTCATCAACGGTTGAATAGCCGCGACCCCGAGCTCGACCGCCTTCTGCACGGTGTAATCCATCCGGTCGCCGGAAGAGACGCCCTGGACCAGCGTGATCTGCAGAGGCGACTCGCGCTCGATGGCGTTGAAGCTCAAGATGCGCACGCGCCGCTTGCCGATGAACTGCGCGTCCCATTCGCCGCCGCGGCCGTTGAAGACGGTGAGCGCATCGCCTTCGCGCAGCCTCAGCACGCGCGCGAGATGGTGCGCGGGCGCATCGTGGAGCGAGACCTCGCCCGGCTGCTCGAGCGGGGCGTCGAGGTAGACCCTTGGCTTCATGCGAACAGGCGCTGCAGCCCGCGCCAGATCACGCGGAGCAATAGGATTGCCCCCACGATAAACAGCGCCAAAATTACAAAAAAGACAATTGGGTGAGCGAAGGCGAGCCACAAGCCGACCGGCACCATGGCGTCCTCCGCGAGCGAGGCGGTCCAGTTGCTGAGCGGCTCGGGCGAGGTATTGATCGCGGCGCGGGTGCCCGCCTTGGCGAAATGCACGCCGGCGCTCAGCGTGCCGCCGAGGATCGCGGCGGCAAGCATGACGGCGGAGTCGGAGTCGCCGAACACCGCGGCTGCGAGCGCGGCGCCCGCCGGGATACGGACGAAGCTGTGCACCGCGTCCCACAGGCTGTCGAGCCAGGGCAGCTTGTCGGCAAAGAACTCCACCGCGGTCATGAGGCCGCTCGCGCCGAGGACGATGGGGTGCTGGAGCAGGCGCAGGTGCTCGGGAAGGTCGAGCCAGCCGGCGGCGCCGGCGAGGCCGAGCGCGAAGATCACCGCGTAGGCGCGAAGGCCGCTGCCCCACGCGAGCGCGGCGGCGATCGCGATGTCCGGCAGATGCCTCTGGAGGAGCTCCACTACATCGTGGCGCCGAGGGTCCACGGCGCGAATTCATCCTCGCCGTAGCCGAATTCTTCGCTCTTGGTTTTGCTTCCGGACGCCGTTTCGAGGATCAGTTGGAAAAACCGGGCGCCGGCCTCCTGGATGGTCTCGGTGCCGTCGATCACGGTGCCGCAGTTGATGTCCATGTCGTCTTCCTGGTGGACGAAGAGCGGCGTGTTGGTCGCGAGCTTGAGCGAGGGCGCGGGCTTGCAGCCGTAGGCCGAGCCGCGGCCGGTGGTGAAGCAGATCATGTTGGCGCCGCCCGCCACCTGGCCGGTGGCCGAGACCGGGTCGTAGCCCGGCGTGTCCATGTAGACGAAGCCCTTGACAATGACCGGCTGCGCATATTCGTAGACCGCGACCAGGTTCGTCGTCCCCCCCTTCGCCACCGCGCCGAGAGACTTCTCGAGAATGGTGGTGAGACCGCCCGCCTTGTTGCCGGGCGACGGGTTGTTGTTCATCTCGTTGCCGTTGCGCCGGGTGTACTCCTCCCACCAGTGGATGCGCTCGATGAGCTTTTCCCCGACCTCTCTTGAGACTGCCCTTCTTGTGAGCAGGTGCTCGGCGCCGTAGATCTCGGGCGTCTCCGAGAGGATGGCTGTCCCCCCATTCCTGACCAACAGATCGACTGCGGCCCCGAGGGCGGGATTGGCGCTGATGCCCGAATAGCCGTCGGAGCCGCCGCATTGCAGCCCCAGCGTGAGGTGGCTCGCCGGTACCGGCACGCGCTCTACCTTGTTCGCCTCGGGCAGCATTTCCTTCACGCGCGCGACGCCGTTCTCGACCGCCTTCTTCGTGCCGCCCTTCTCCTGGATGGTGAAGGCGCCGAGCTTGTCGCTCTTCTTCAGCTTCTCCGCGGAAAGAAGCATGTTGATCTGGTTCGCCTCGCAGCCCAGGCCTACGAGCTGCGAGGAGAAGAAGTTCGGGTGGCGGGCGTAGCCGGCGATCGTGCGCCGCAGGAGGTCGGTTGCCTCCCCCTCGCTCGCCATGCCGCAGCCGGTCTTGTGCGTAAGCGCGACCACGCCGTCGACGTTCGGGTAGTCCTGCAGATTGTTCTCGAAGTGGCGCGCGATCATGCGCGCGACGGTCGCCGAGCAGTTCACGCTGGTCAGGATGCCGATGTAGTTGCGGGTCGCCACTCGCCCGTCCGCGCGCACGATGCCGAGAAACGTCGCCGGCTTCTCGACGAATTCCGTCTTTTTCACCAGAGAGGAAAAGGCGTAGTCCCTCTGGAAGTCGCCCATGGCGACGTTATGCACGTGCACGTGGTCGCCGGGCGCGATGTCCTGAGTGGCGAAGCCGATGATCTGGTTGTAGCGATGCACGGGCTTGCCTTGCTGCACCGCGCGCACCGCGACCTTGTGACCCGCGGGCACGCGCACCGCGGCGCGTACGTTCTCCTTCGGCAGCAGGGTTCCGGCCGGGAGCTCGACGCGCGCGATGACGACGTCGTCCTCCGGGTGCAGACGGATGGTGAGGTCGGCGGCTTGCAGCATCGCTTGCTCCTCAGTGATTGTCGCGCGGCACGAACGCGCCGCTCTTCCCGACGAGGAAGTCGAGATCCGCGCCCTGGTGGGCCTGGAGCACGTGGTCGTGGTAGAGGCGCCAGTAGCCGCGCTCGAGCGCCGGCTGCGGCGCCTTCCACCGGGCCCTGCGTTGCTGCAGCTCGGAATCCGGCACGTGAAGCTGCAGTCTTCTCTTCGATACGTCCAGCTCGATTTCGTCGCCGTTCCGGACCAGCCCCAGCATGCCGCCCGCGGCCGCCTCGGGCGACATGTGCAGCACGACCGTGCCATAGGCGGTGCCGCTCATGCGGGCGTCGGAAATACGCACCATGTCCGTGACGCCCTTCTTCAGCAGCTTGGGCGGCAGCGGCATGTTGCCGACCTCGGCCATGCCGGGGTAGCCCTTGGGTCCGCAGTTCTTCAGCACCATCACGCAGCTTTCGTCGATGTCCAGCTTCGGGTCGTCGATGCGCGCGTGGAAGTCCTCGATGTTCTCGAACACCACCGCGCGGCCCTTGTGCTTCATCAGCCTGGGCGTTGCGGCAGAGGGCTTGATGATCGCGCCGTCGGGGCACAGGTTGCCGCGCAGGACCTTGATGCCGGTGTTCTTCTTGAACGGCGAGTCGAACGTGTGAATCACGTCGCGGTTCCAGCACGCGGCGTCGCGCACGTTGTCCCAGATCGGCAGGCCGCTCACCGTCAGGGCCTTCTTGTTCAAAAGATCATTTTCTCCGAGCTCCCGCAGCACCGCCGGCAATCCGCCGGCGTAGCAGAAGTCCTCCATCAGGAACTTGCCGTTCGGCATGAGATTGACGAGGGTGTGCACGCCCTCGCCGGCGCGGTCCCAGTCGTCCAGCGTGAGCTCGACGCCGATGCGGCGCGCGACCGCGATCAGGTGGATGACGGCGTTGGTCGAGCCGCCGATGGCGGCGTTGGCGCGAATCGCGTTCTCGAACGCCTGCTTGGTGAGGATGCTCGAGAGGCGCACGTCCTCCTTCACCAGCTCGACGATGCGCCGCCCGGCCATGCGCGCGAGGACGTTGCGCCGCGCATCCACCGCCGGATAGGCCGCGTTGCCCGGCAGCGCGACGCCGAGCGACTCGACCATCGAGGCCATGGTGGACGCCGTGCCCATCGTCATGCAGTGGCCATGCGAGCGGTGCATGCACGACTCCGCCTCGTGGAACTCCTCCAGCGTGATCTTGCCCGCGCGCAGGTCCTCGGACATCGACCAGACGTTGGTGCCCGAGCCGATGTCCTGTCCGCGGTATTTGCCCGAGAGCATCGGGCCCCCCGAGACGAAGATGGTCGGCAGGTCGACGCTCGCCGCGCCCATCAGGATCGAGGGCGTGGTCTTGTCGCAGCCGCCGAGCAGCACCACGCCGTCCAGCGGATTGCCGCGGATCGATTCCTCGGCGTCCATGGCCGCGAGGTTGCGGTACAGCATCGCCGTGGGGCGGAGCAGCGTCTCGCCGAGCGACATCACCGGAAACTCGAGCGGGAAGCCGCCCGCCTCCAGGACGCCGTGGCGCACGTGGTCGGCGAGGATGCGGAAGTGCGTGTTGCACGGCGTGAGCTCGGACCAGGTGTTGCAGATGCCGATGACCGGGCGGCCGTCGAACTGGTCGTTCGGCACGCCGCGGTTCTTCACCCAGCTCCGGTAGATGAAGCCGTAGATGTCCTGGCGGCTGAACCACTGCGCGCTGCGGCGCTTTTTGCGGTCAGTAGGTGGCACGGCCGCCGGAGATGTCGAACACCCCGCCGGTCGAGAACGAGCAGTCCTCGCTTGCGAGCCAGCACACCAGCGACGCGACCTCGTCGACGTTGACGAAGCGGTTCATCGGGATCTTGGACAGCATGTACTGGATGTGGCTCTCGGTCATCTGCTCGAAGATCGCGGTCTTGGCGGCCGCCGGCGTAACGCAGTTCACCAGCACGCCGGTCTGCGCGAGCTCCTTGCCGAGCGACTTGGTGAGCGAGATCACTCCCGCCTTGGAGGCCGAGTACGCGACCGCGTTCGGATTGCCTTCCTTCCCCGCGACCGAGGCGATGTTCACGATCCTGCCGTAGCGCGCGTTCACCATGTGAGGCGCCACCGCGCGGCAGCACAGGAACTGGCTGGTGAGATTGACGCGCAGCACCCGCTCCCACTCCTGGATCGGGTACTCGACGGTCGGCACGTTCTGCCCGGCGACGCCCGCGTTGTTGACCAGCACGTCGATTTTCCCGAGCTCCTTCAGCGCGTGCCTCAGCGCTTCGTCGACCGAGGCAGGGTCGGACACGTCGACTCTCGGCGTGCCGTCGAGGTCCCAGATCTGAACGCGCGCGCCCGAGCTGCGCAGCCGCTCCACGATGGCGGCGCCAATGCCCTGCGCGCCGCCGGTGACCACTGCGGTCCGCCCTGCGAAATCAAGCTGATTCACGGTTACGCGAAGTATAATCGCTGCCCTCATGGCAGGACGTCTGGAAGGCAAGGTAGCGTTCGTCACTGCGGCGGCGCAGGGGATGGGACGCGCGGCCGCGCTCGCTTTCGCGCGCGAGGGCGCGCGCGTGTGGGCGACCGACCTGAATGCCTCGGTTCTCTCCGACCTGGAGGGAAAACAGGGGATTCAAACCCGCGCGCTGGATGTGACCGACGAGGCGGCGATCGCGCGGGTGGCGCGCGAGGCCGGGGACGTGGACGTGCTCTTCAACTGCGCCGGCATCGTGCACCACGGCAGCGTCCTCGACGCCACCCCGAAGGACTGGGACCAGGGGTTCGCGGTCAACGTCAAGTCGATGTTCCTGGTGTCGCGCGCGTTCATCCCCGGCATGCTGAAGAAGGGCCGCGGCTCGATCATCAACATGGCCTCCGTGGCCTCGTCCATCCGCGGCCTGCCGAACCGCTTCGTCTACGGCGCGAGCAAGGCGGCGGTGATCGGGCTGACGAAGTCGATCGCCGCCGACTACGTGGCGAAGGGCGTCCGCTGCAACGCCATCTGCCCCGGCACGGTCGACACGCCGTCGCTGCAGGGAAGGATCAACGCCTTCGCCGACCCGGTGCAGGCGCGCAAGGATTTCGTCGCGCGCCAGCCCATGGGACGGCTGGGCACGGTGGACGACATCATGGGAATCCTCGTGTTCCTCGCCTCGGACGAATCGCTGTTCGCCACCGGAAACGCTTATTCGATTGACGGGGGAATGACGATATGAAGCTGTGCCGGTATGGCAAGCCTGGCTACGAGAAGCCGGGCGTGATCGACGGCGAAGGCCGCCTGCGCGACCTCTCCAAGGTGATCGACAACATCGGCCCGAACGAGATCTCGCCGCGCCAGCTGAAGACCCTGTCGCGCCTCAAGCCGGAAACGCTGCCGCTCGTGAACGCCACCCCGCGCTTCGGCGTGCCCTACGTCGGCATCGGCAAGTTTGTCGCGATCGGCCTCAACTATTCCGACCATGCCAAAGAAGCCGGCATGCCGATCCCTTCTGAGCCGATCGTGTTCATGAAGGCGACCACCTGCATCAGCGGGCCGAGCGACGACGTGATCCAGCCCCGGGGCTCGACCAAGCTCGACTGGGAAGTGGAGCTCGGCGTGGTCATCGGCACCACCGCGAAGTATGTGAGCGAGGCCGAGGCGCTCAGCCACGTCGCCGGCTACTGCATCGTCAACGACGTCTCGGAGCGCTCGTTCCAGATGGCCACCAGCCAGTGGGACAAGGGCAAGGGCTTCGACACCGCCGGCCCGATCGGCCCCTGGCTCGTCACCACCGACGAGGTTCCCGACCCGCAGAGCCTCGACATGTCGCTCGAGGTGAACGGCCAGCGCATGCAGACCGGCAACACGCGCACCATGATCTTCGGCGTGGCGAAAATCATCGCGCACGTGAGCCAGTACATGACGCTGCTGCCCGGCGACATCATCGCCACCGGCACGCCGCCGGGCGTGGGCCTGGGCATCAAGCCGACGCCGGTGTTTCTCAAGGCGGGCGACGTCATGACGCTCAGCATCCAGCACCTGGGCGTGCAGAAGCAGCGCGTCGTCGCCTACCAGGGATAAAAGGGGTCAGAGGAATTTTCCTGTAACACTTGCACGCGCACGTATGCGCGCCGCGTGTGTGTTACAGGAAAATTCCTCTGACCCCTTTTTAGTGCACCGCACTGCGGTGTAATGTGTCCTCATGAACAAGCGCGCGGAATTCGGTTCGGACCTCGAGCAGTCGGCGTTCTGGATGCCGTTCACTGCGAATCGCCAATTCAAGAAGGCGCCGCGGCTGCTTGCGCGCGCCGAGGGCATGTATTACTGGACGCCCGAAGGGCGCCAGGTGCTCGACGGCACGGCGGGGCTCTGGTGCGTCAACGCCGGACATTGCCGGCCGAAGATCGTCGAAGCGGTCAAGCGCCAGGTCGCGACGATGGACTTCGCGCCCACGTTCCAGATGGGCCACCCGATGGTGTTCGAATTCGCCGAGAGGCTCGCGCGCATCGCGCCCGAGGGCTTCTCGCGCGTGTTTTTCACCAACTCCGGCTCGGAATCGGTCGACACCGCGCTCAAGATCGCGCTCGCGTACCACCGCGCGCGCGGCGAAGGCCAGCGCTTCCGTCTGATCGGCCGCGAGCGCGGCTATCACGGCGTGAATTTCGGCGGCATGGCGGTCGGCGGGCTGCCGGCAAACAAGAAGACGTTCGGCCCCGGCGTCGCGGGCGTAGACCATATCCGCCACACGCACGACCTCGAGCGAAATGCGTTCTCCAAGGGGCAACCGGAAAGGGGTGCGGAGTTCGCAGACGAGCTGGAACGGCTCTGCGTGCTGCATGATCCTTCGACGATCGCGGCGGTGATCGTCGAGCCCGTGGCCGGATCGGCCGGCGTGCTGGTGCCGCCGAAAGGCTATCTCGAGCGCCTGCGGGAGATCTGCACGCGGCACGGCATCCTGCTCATTTTCGATGAGGTGATCACCGGGTTCGGACGCCTGGGCCATCCCTTCGCTTCGCAGCGCTTCGGCGTCATGCCGGACCTCTTCACCACGGCGAAGGGCCTGACCAACGGCACGGTGCCGATGGGCGCCGTGTTCCTCAAGGAGTCGCTGTACGAGGCCTTCATGCAGGGGCCCGAATCTTCCTTGTCGAGCATCGAGCTCTTCCACGGCTACACCTATTCGGGCCATCCGCTCGCCTGCGCTGCGGGCATCGGCACGCTCGAAACGTACGCGGAAGAGAGCCTCCTCACTCGCGCCCAGTCGCTCGAGAAGTACTGGGAGGACGCGGCGCATTCGCTCAAGGGCACGCGGCACGTGATCGACGTCCGCAACTGCGGCCTGGTTGCGGCGGTCGAGCTCGAGCCCCGGGCCGAGGCGCCCGGCCGGCGCGCCCACGAGGCGTTCGTGAAAGCTTTCGAGTCGGGGGTTCTAATCCGGGTGACCGGCGACATCATCGCGCTCTCCCCGCCCCTCATCGTCGAGAAGCCGCAGATCGATCGGTTGTTCCAAACGCTGCGCGAGGTTATCCCCGCCGCGGCTTGAAAAGGTAACCCGACGGTGGCCTAAGGTAACCGCAGGGCGTAAATAGTGCCTTGATTCTATTGGCACACCCAGCATACGCTGTGCTCGGAGGTCAAAACAACAATGTCCGAGCCAACGGGTACGCAGTACGGCGGGTTCTGGGTCCGGTTTCTCGCTTTCCTCGCCGACTCCGCCATCGTTTTCTTCATTTCCAGCGCGCTCCTGGTGGGCGCCGCCATGGCGCTCGCGCCGGGCGACCTGGCGCTGGCCGCGATCGCAAT
The DNA here is from genome assembly GCA_036406675.1 of Burkholderiales bacterium. Taxonomy (GTDB): domain Bacteria; phylum Pseudomonadota; class Gammaproteobacteria; order Burkholderiales; family SG8-39; genus SCGC-AG-212-J23. Next base: position 34,048 of record DASXAO010000138.1, on the reverse strand, counting down.
CTGGGTCCTCGGGTTTCTCTACTGGCCGGTGTTGCACGCGTCGCGGCTGGGCGCGACCTTCGGCAAGGCGATTCTCGGCCTGCGCGTCTCGCGCTTCGACGGTCGCCGCGTCGCCTTCCCGCGGGCGCTCTGGCGCGAGATCGCGAAGATCTTCTCGAGCGCGGTCTTCATGCTGGGCTATGTCATTGCCGCCGTTACGCCGCGCAAGCAAGCGCTTCACGACCTGATGGCGGCGACCTATGTGGCGCGCGAGGGCGTGTCGCGCGTGTTTCCCGCGGCTCTCGTCGTGTTGGCCGGCTTTGCAACGCCGGTTTTCGTGGCTCCGATGCTGCTCGACCCCTCGGTCATGGCGGGAATGGAGAAGATGGCCACGGACACCGTCTCTCAGTACGACCCGATGCACCAGGTGCCGCGCCCTGCGGCGCCGGCGATGAAGGTCGCGCCGAAAACTTCCACCGTAGCACCAGCCGCCAGGGCGCCTGCGCCCACCCCGGTGGCAACCGCGCCCACACCAGCAAAAGCACAGACCCAAACCGCTGCGGCCAAGCCTGCGGCGGTCGCGCTCGCGCAGCCCGCGCCGGCCGCGTCGCCAGAGCCTGCGAAAGTCGTGACCGAGCCCCAGAAGCCGGTAGCCGAGCCCGCGAAGACGGTGAGCGAGCCCGTGAAAACGGTGCCTGAGCCGGTAAGGGAACCGGTGAAGCCGAAAGTGGCGATGGCGGCGAAGCAGAAGCAGGCGCCCGCGCCGGCTGTCGTGCGGATGGCGGCGAAGCCCCCAGCGGCCACCACTTCGGACTTCATGGCAGGGGCAGGACTGAAGTACAACGACCTCATGACCGCAGTGGTCGCCCGGGATGCCCGCGCAGTGACCGAGCTGCTGAAGCTCGGCAAGTGGGTCGACAAGCCCGACAGCCGCGGCCGCACGCCGCTCGTGGTCGCGACCGCTCAGGACGACGTGCCGACCGCCGAGGCTTTGCTCCGCGGCGGCGCCAGTCCAAGTCCCGCCGTCCGGGTCGCAGAACAGCGCGGCAACGGCGAAATGGTCGCGCTCCTCAAGCGCTATACCCGTTGAGGTAGCGCAGTGCCCCGCATCCCGGGACTCGGCTGGTACGCGCTCGCCGGCTCGGTGTTTCTCGCAGGCCTCGTGCTTGGCGGCATCCTGGTCTGGCGTTTCGTCGCCGGATTCGAGCCCGCAATGCGGTTTCTCGCGCCCGGCGAGGCGCAGGTCTCCGTCGCCGTGCCGGGCGATCAGGTCCTCTGGCACGAGCATCGAACCGTCTATCAGGGCCGCGGGTTCAACGTCGAGGCGACGATGCCCGACGGAACGCGCTACCGCGTTCGGGCGCCCGACGGCAGCCCGGTCGCGGTCCAGACGCAGTCCGGAATGAGCTCCGAATCGGGCGAGGAGCGCAGCGTCTCGGTAGCGCACTTCGCCGCCTCGTCGAGCGGCGTGTACCGCGTCGCAGTCGAAGGGCTCAAGGAGCCTCGGGTCATGGCAGTCGGGCCCAACCGCACCTGGCCGATCATGAAGCTCGTCGGCGAGCTGCTTCTCATCCTGGTCCTTGGGTTCTGCTCCGCCATGGCGATCGGTCTTTACGGATTCCTGCGCACCGTGGCTGCGCCGGGCGCTGCCGCGTCGAGCGAGCACGCACAAGCCTCGCTGCGCAGGCTGGCGGGGCTGGTTTACGGCCTCCAGGCGGCGTCGATGCTGGTCGGCGTGACGCTGTTCGCAGGAGTGATCGTTAACTATCTCAGGCGCGAGCAGGCCGCCGGGACCTGGCTCGAATCGCACTTCACCTGGCAGATCCGAACGTTTTGGTGGTCGCTGGCCTGGTGCGTGCTCGGCATCGCCACCGCGGTCGTACTGGTGGGCATATTCATCCTCATCGGCTCGGGGGCGTGGTTCGTCTACCGCATCGTCCGCGGCTGGATCGAGCTCAACGAAGGCCGGCCGATGTACGCCGCAAGATAGGCCCGCTTACCGCCGCTCGCGGAACGCGCCGTCGGCGTCGAACACCATCGCGAACCGCGAAGCGCCGACCCACGCGCCGTAGCGCTGAAGGACGTGGTAGACCGCATTCCACGACGTCAGCTGGCGCGGGTACGGCTCGCCCCCGTCGAGCCGCGCCGTCGCCTCGGCAGGGGGATAGACGGGGAGGCGCGGGCGTTTGCCCGCGTTGAGCCGATTCACCTCGTCGAGGTAGGGGCCGGTCCGGAACGTCAGAATGTCGTCAATCCGCTCGGTGGCGAAGAGGATGCCCGAGTTGTAGACGAGCGATGCCGTCACGAACTGGGCGGGAAGCGACATCGTCGAGAGCGCCGGCCGACCGGCCGCGGCGAGCAGCCGATCGGTCCGCGCCTTCTGGTGCAGGTACATGAGAATCGTCCCGGCGATGGCTTCGCGGAAAGTCATCGGCCGCAGAAGAATCCGCCGGCCACCGAGATCGAGCGTCAGCCGCTCCAATCGCGACCCGAGCGCCTGGTCGAGCGAGGCCGCGAGCGAGGGATAGTCGTCGAGGCCCTCCCGGTAGTTGTCCAGGCCGATTCCGTAGACCGGGTGGACCCGGTCGAGGCCATCGGTCATCGAAGTGAGCATTAGTGCCCCGCCCTCGGCCAGGAACGTGATCGCGACCTCCTGCTCGGTGATGCGGACCTTGAGGCCGTTGGCCGCAGCGAACTCATTCGCGACACGCACGCCGTCGATCACGGCGCGCCGCAGCACCGTCTCGTGAGCGGCGGTGTCGCCGGTCTCGTCGAAAAAGCCGAAGTACCGCTTCGGCGCGACGCCCGAGGCGACGTAGCTTTCGCGGCGGAAGCGCTCGAAGCCGTCCGAATCGGGGACGGCACGTGCTCCCGGCGGCGGCTTGGGCTGCGCGAGCGCCGGGGGCCGCGACGCGACGCCGAGGCCGAGGAGCGCGAGATGGCCGGCGCCAAGCAGCGCGAAGGCCACCGCCAGCGCCCGCCGAGCCGGGCGCGCCGCCCACGCCAGAAGGAAGCCGTCCAGCGCGCCCAGAGCGGCGAACAGCGCTCCGGTGTACGAGAAATGCCGGTGGTAGGCACCGAACGCCACGAGCGTGAGGAAGAGCGCCGACGCCATGCGGGCCAGAGGGCTTCGACCACGTGCCGTGAGCAGCATCACCGCACCGGCGCCAGCCAGGGCGCCAGCGGTGACGAGATGCTCGCGATGCCAGCCGAGCCCGGTGAAGGGTCGTATCTCGCCCCACTGCCAGAGAATCTGGACGCCGTAGGCGACGCCCGCCGCCAGCCCCGCACCGCCGAGTGCGCGATGGAAAATGCCGGTGCGGATGGTCCCCATCATGCCGCCCATTGGGCACGCCAATGCTGGCGAGCCGGCGCCGGAAAGAAGGCCTGCCGGTGATCAATGGCGGCGGAAAGCGGGCCGCAGCCCAAAAACAAGAAGGGGGCCGTAGCCCCCCTCGCGGTCTCTCTTTTCTTCGGACTACTTCGCCGCGGCTCTGACGACCCCCAGCCGGCGGCCGCGGGCCGGCTGTTTCAGGCGCGCCGGGATCACCAGCTCCCGGACGTAGTTCGGCAGCGCGAACACGCCCTCGTGAGTCTCGCCGTTGTAGAAGCGCAGCTCCTGCAGCTTCCTCTGCTCGATGCGCCGGTCGATCTCGTCCGCGGTGAAAGCCTTCGGGTCGAGCTTGTCGGAGCACACCGCCATGGACCAGAGCGATCCGTACAGCGGGATGTACATGGTGTAGACGCGCACGATGCGGAACACGCTGTTCAGGCGCTGGGCGAGGTCGGCCACGCGCTGCGGCTGCGCCACGGGCGAGCCGAGATGCAGCGTGAGCGCGCCGCCCGGCGCGAGCGCGGTGCGAAGCTGCTGGAAGAACTCGAGCGAGTAGAGCGCCGCCGCAGGACCGACCGGGTCGTTAAGGTCGAGCGCGATGCAATCGAAGCGCTCCTGCGTCTCGCGCACGAACTTCATGCCGTCGTCCACCAGGACCCGCAGCTTCGGGTTGTCGAACACCCCGTTGTGCACGGCGTGGAAGTGCTCTTTCGCCACCGCGATCACGTCGGCGTCGATCTCGACCATCGTCAAGCTCTCCACCGAGGGGTGCTTGAGCGCCTCCTCGGAAGAGCCGCCGTCGCCGCCGCCGATGATCAGGACCTTCTTCGGCGCCGCGTGCGCCGTGAGCGCCGGGTGGACGAGGTTCTCGTGGTAGACGAACTCCTCCTTCTCGGAGGTCATGTTGAACCCGTCGAGGCGGAAGAGCTTTCCGTAGTGCGGCGTGTCGTAGATCTGCATCTTCTGGAAGCGCGTCTGCCACTCGCCGAGCTGGCGGTCCGCCCGGATGTAGAAGCCGGTGGAGGCGTTCAGCGGCTCCATCAGCAGGTGCACGCCGCGCTCGACCTCGTGCTTCGCCAGCTCGGTCGGCTGGAAATAGTCCACCAGCTGCTGGAACAGCCGCCGCGCCTTGAGCGAGTTGTCGGCGCTGTAGTTGCAGACGTAGACGTCGAGCGTGAGCCCCTGGCGCTCGGGCCAGGTATGGATCGCGAGGTGGGATTCGGCCAGCACTACCGTGCCGGTGAAGCCGGAGCCCTCGAACTGGTGGAACGTCGCGTCCATGGTCGTGAGGCCGGACGCGGCCACCATCTCGAGGCATTTGGCGCGAAAGCGCTCTCCGTCCAGAAGGAGCTGCGGATCGCAGCGGCAGCCGGTGAGGTCACCGATGAGATGCAGACCGTTCATTTCCCATGCCCTCCAAAATGCGAAGGCGAAGCCCGCGTAGGGAGCCTCGCCTTCGATCCGCGCCTTGCGGCGCACACAGCGCTCTCGATCGCGCTCAACTCGTTCAAAACCTCCTAAACGCCGGTTGTGCCTTTGCTCTGCTCGATCATTCGTGCAACCTCACTGTCGATCAATCTTCGAGCGATCGAGATTTTGCTTGGAAGTCTCGGTAATTGCAAGACTTCGAACCACTTTGCTTCCTCGATTTCCGACTCCTGCCGACGAATCTCGCCGCTCACCCACTCGCACGCGAACGCGATCATCATCGAATGTGGAAACGGCCACGATTGGCTCGCCACGTACCGCGGTCGCGCCACCTGCACTGCGACCTCCTCGGCCACCTCGCGAGCGATGCACTGCTCGAGCGACTCGCCGGGCTCGACGAAGCCGGCGAGCGCGCTGTACATGCCGGGCGGGAAGTGCGGGCTGCGGGCGAGCAGGATCTCCGAGCCGCGCCAGACCAGCGCCATAACTGCCGGTGCCACTCTCGGGTAGGCCGAGAGCTTGCAGGCAGGGCAGACCCGCACGCGCTCCTCGGGATGCGGCTCGGTGCGCGCGCCGCAGCGACCGCAGAACTGGTGCGTGCGGTCCCAGTCCACGAGCTGCAGCGCCCGGCCGGCGAGGGCGAAATGCGCGTCGTCGAGCACGCTGAAGAGCGTCCTCAGGCCCTCCCACGACATCCCGGCGGGCGGCTCGGCTTCTCTGGGCAGCTCGGCGGCCCAGCATTGCGTGCCATTCAGCACGCCGAGATACAGCGTGCGAAGCGCCCTGCCGGCCAGCCAGTCGTGGCTTTTCTGCAACGGAAGGCGCGCCCACGCCGGGCGAGCGCGCACGCGCAAGTCGTCGGAGGGCACCTCCAGCGGGCCCATCTCCACGAGGATCTGGTCGCCGCGGAAGACAAACCAATGCGCTTCGCCGGGCGTTGCGCAGGCGACGCAGTGCTCGAAATTCGGCGGCCGGGCAAAGGGAAGTTCGCTCATAGGAGGAAGGGCGCGATGCGCTGAGTATAATTTGCGCCCTCCGATGGAATCCCCGGTTACGACAAATACGGCAACCACGGCCGCTTCCGACGTCGACCTTGCCAACTCCATCCGGGCGCTTGCCATGGATGCGGTGGAGGCGGCCAAGTCCGGCCATCCCGGCATGCCGATGGGCATGGCCGAGATCGCCGTGGCCCTGTGGCACCGCCATCTGCGCCACAACCCCGCCAACCCCGCCTGGCCGAACCGCGACCGCTTCGTGGTCTCCAACGGCCACGGCTCGATGCTCCTTTACAGCCTGCTCCACCTCACCGGCTACGCCCTTCCGATCGAGGAGCTGAAGCGTTTTCGCCAGCTTGGCTCCAAAACCCCCGGGCATCCGGAGTACGGGTACGCGCCCGGCGTAGAGACGACCACCGGGCCCTTGGGGCAGGGCTTCGCCAACGCGGTCGGCATGGCGCTGTCCGAGCGGCTCCTCGCCGCGCGGTTCAACCGTCCCGGCTTCGACCTGGTCGAGCATCACACCTACGTGTTCATGGGCGACGGCTGCATGATGGAAGGCATCTCTCACGAGGCTGCTTCCCTCGCCGGAACCCTTGGCCTTGGCAAGCTCGTCGCCTTTTACGACGACAACGGCATCTCGATCGACTCGGACAAGGGCCAAATCGCGCAGTGGTACACCGACGACGTGCCCAAGCGCTTCGCCGCGTACGGCTGGCAGGTCATCCCGAACGTCGACGGGCACGACGTGGAAGCGGTCGACCGGGCCATCCGCAAGGCCAAAAGGGAAAGTAAGCGCTCGAAGGGCCGCCCGACGCTCATCTGCTGCAAGACGGTCATCGCAAAAGGAGCCCCCAAGAAGGCCAACACGGGCGCGGCGCACGGCTCCGCCCTGGGTGCCGACGAGGTCGCCGCCACCCGCGCCGCGATCGGCTGGCCGTACCCGCCCTTCGAGATTCCCGAAGCCGTTCGCGCCGGCTGGGACGCGCGCGAAGCCGGGAAGAAGGCCGAGAAGAAATGGGCCAAGGTGGCCTCGTCCTACCAAAAGCAGTTCCCGGAGGAGGCGGCGGAATTCCAGCGCCGCGTCGCCACGGCCTTGCCGCCGGAGTTCGACAGCCGCCTGGCGTCGCTTATCGAGGAGCTCAATTCCAAGGGCGAGACCCTCGCGACGCGCAAGGCGTCGCAAAACGTGCTCGAAGTCCTGGTTCCGCTGCTGCCGGAGCTCCTCGGCGGCTCGGCCGACCTGACGGGCTCGAACCTGACCATGGTCAAGGCTTCGAAGGCGGTGGCGCCGGGCAACGCCGAGGCCGGAAACCACGTCTTTTACGGGGTGCGGGAATTCGGCATGTGCGCGGTGATGAACGGCATCGCGCTGCACGGCGGCTTCATTCCCTACGGGGGCACCTTCCTGGTGTTCTCGGACTATGCGCGCAACGCGCTGCGGATGGCGGCGCTGATGAAGATCCGCGTCGTCTACGTGTTCACCCACGATTCGATCGGCTTGGGCGAGGACGGGCCCACCCACCAGCCGATCGAGCATGCCTCGACCCTGCGGCTGATCCCCAACATGGACGTCTGGCGGCCCGCGGACACGGTCGAGACCGCGATCGCCTGGGCGGCGGCCCTGCGGCGCAAGGACGGTCCCACCGCGCTCCTCCTGAGCCGGCAGAACGTCGCTTTCTCCAAGAGGACGACCCTGTCGGGGATCGAGCGGGGCGGCTACGTCCTGTCCGACGCGCCGGAGGCGCGAGCGGTCATCATCGCCACCGGCTCGGAAGTGCCGCTCGCTCTGGGGGCGCAAAAGTTGCTCGCCGACGCGGGGCTGCCGGTGCGCGTGGTGTCGATGCCCTCGACCAGCCTTTTCGACCGCCAGGACGCCGATTACAGGAACTCGGTCCTGCCCCGGGAGCTCCCAAAGGTAGCGGTCGAAGCGGGCGTGACCGACTATTGGAGGAAATACGTCGGCCTCGAGGGCAGGGTGGTCGGGATCGACCGTTTCGGCGAGTCCGCCCCGGCGGGCGAGCTTTTCAAGCACTTCGGCTTCACGCCCGAGCGCGTGGCCGAGGCCGTAAGGAGTCTATTCGGATGATCAAGGTAGCCATCAACGGTTTTGGACGCATCGGACGCATGGTGCTGCGGGCCCACTATGAGAGCGGCAAGAAGCACGGCCTGCAGTTCGTCGCGATCAACGACCTGGGCGACGCGAAGACCAACGCCCACCTGCTGCAGTACGACACCGCGCACGGGCGCTTCCCGTCCGCCGTGCGCGTCGACGGCGACAGCATCGTGGTCAACGACGATCGCATCAAGGTGGTGGCGGAGCGCGACCCGGCCAAGCTGCCGTGGAAGGCGCTCGGGGTCGACCTCGTCATGGAGTGCACCGGCCTTTTCACCAGCAAGGCGAAGGCCGGCGCTCACGTCCATGCCGGGGCGAAAAAAGTCATCATTTCCGCCCCCGGCGAGAAGGACGTCGACCGCACGGTGGTCTACGGCGTCAACCACGCTTCGCTCAAAGGAAGCGATACCGTCATTTCAAACGCGTCCTGCACTACGAACTGCCTCGCGCCGCTGGTGAAGGCGATCGACGACCGCATCGGCGTCGCCTGCGGCCTCATGAACACCATCCACTCGTTCACCAACGACCAGGTCCTGACCGACGTATTTCACAAGGATCTGCGCCGCGCCCGCTCGGCCGTGGAGAACATGATTCCCACCAAGACCGGCGCCGCCGCCGCGGTGGGCCTGGTGCTGCCCCATCTCAACGGCAAGCTCGACGGCTACTCGATCCGGGTACCGACCATCAACGTGTCGATCGTCGATCTCACCTTCGTGGCGAAGAAGCCGACCACCGTTGACGAGGTGAACAACGCGGTCAAGCAGGCGTGCAACTCCGACCTCAAGGGCATCCTCGAGTACAACTCGGAGCCGCTGGTGTCCTCCGACTTCAACCACAACCCGGCGAGCTCCATCTTCGACTCGAGCCTGACGCGCGTGTCCGACGGCACGCTGGTGAAGGTGTCCTCGTGGTACGACAACGAGTGGGGCTTCTCCAACCGCATGCTCGACGTGGCGGTCGCGTTCGCGAACGTGCGCTGAGATGAAGTTCCGGCGCATGTCCGACGTGGACCTGCGCGGCAAGCGGGTCTTCATCCGCGCGGACCTCAACGTCCCGATCGAGGACGGCCGCATCACGGACGACACTCGCATCCGCGCCTCGGTGCCGGCGATCGAGCTGGCACTGAAGCAGGGCGCGGCGGTGATGGTCACGTCTCACTTGGGAAGACCTACGGAGGGGTCGCTCAAGCCCGAAGATTCCCTTGCCCCCGTCGCGCAACGGTTGTCCGAACTGCTGAACAAGAAAATCCCGGTGGTGAAGGATTGGGTGAACGGCGTCCAGGTCGAGCCCGGCGACGTCGTGGTGCTCGAGAACGCGCGCGCGAACAAGGGCGAAAAAAAGGACGACGAGGCGCTTGCGCGCAAGATTGCGGCGCTTGCCGATGTCTACGTCAACGACGCCTTCGGCACCGCGCATCGCGCGGAGGCCACGACGCACGGCGCAGCGCGCTTTGCGCAGGTCGCGGCGGCCGGTCCGCTCATGGCGGCGGAGCTCGACGCGCTCGGCAAGGCGCTCGCCAGCCCGGCGCGCCCGCTCGTCGCCATCGTCGGCGGCTCGAAGGTGTCGACCAAGCTTTCCGTGCTCGAGGAGCTCGCCAAGAAGGTGGACCGCCTGATCGTGGGCGGCGGAATCGCCAACACCTTCCTGCTGGCCGCGGGCAAGCCGATCGGGAAGTCGCTCGCCGAGGCTGATCTCCTAGCGGACGCTAAGAAGATCCTGTCTAGCGGGAAGGTGCCGCTTCCGACCGACGTGGTCGTCGGCAAGAGCCTGGACGACACTCATCCAAGTGTGAAAGCGGTGGGCGAGGTACAGGCGGACGAGATGATTCTCGACATCGGACCCAGAACCGCGCAAGCCTATGCCGCGGAGCTCGCGAAAGCGGGGACGATCGTGTGGAACGGTCCGGTCGGTGTGTTCGAGAAGGAGCCGTACGCTCGTGGCACGCAGACGCTTGCGCGCGCCGTCGCGGAAGCGAAGGGATTCTCGATCGCGGGCGGTGGCGACACCGTGGCGGCGATCAACAAGTACGGCATCGCGGGCAACATCGACTACGTGTCGACCGCCGGCGGGGCGTTTCTCGAGTTCCTGGAGGGAAAGACGCTGCCCGCAGTGGCGGCCCTCGAAGCGCGAGCGAATGGTTAGGCAGTTCAGCGTCGAAACGCGCGGACAGGGTCTTTACGAAATTACCGCCAGCGTCCAATCGCAAGTAAGAAACTCCGGGATCGAGGAAGGGCTGTGCACGATTTTTGTGCGGCATACCTCGGCGAGCCTCGTCATCCAGGAGAACGCCGACCCGTCGGCGAAGCGCGACCTCGAGCGCTGGATCGCGCGGCTCGTGCCGGAGGGCGATCCGTTCTACACGCACGACACCGAGGGGCCCGACGACATGCCCGCTCACATCCGAGCGGCGCTCACGGCGACGTCGCTCTCGATTCCCATCGAGAATGAGAAGCTTGCGCTCGGCACGTGGCAGGGAATTTATCTCTGGGAGCACCGCCGCCGCGGATCGGTGCGCGAGCTGGTGTTGCACATCGGCGACTAGCCAGCATACTAGTCCCCAAGATGGGCGACGATCCTGTGGACTTCATCGAGGTCTACGACAACGCACTCGAGGCAGACGCCTGCCGTGCGCTGATCGAGCGTTTCGAGGCGAGCGGCCTTGCGCGGCGCGGGCTGACCGGCGGCGGTGTCGACGTCTCGGTCAAGGATAGCTGGGATATTCACCTGAACGAGCACCCGGGCTGGGCGGACGCGCAGCAGCTATTGGTCGACGCCGTGCTTGGCGGCTTCAAGCGTTATCTCAGGCGCTACGCGCACGTGGCGCTCGCGACTTCGCGCTTCCAGCTCACGCCGCCAGGGGGAGGCCCGCCGGTCACGCTCGATGCGGCGGCCTTCGCCGGGCTCGCGGACGACCTGCTCAATGCGGTGGTGATGAACCTCTTCCGTCCGGGGACCATCAACCTGCAGAAGTATTTCGCCGACAGCGGCGCCTACCCGTACTGGCATTGCGAGCTGCACCCGGACCAGGAGGATCGGGCGGAGTCGCTGCACCGGGTCGTGCTGTGGACGATCTATCTCAACGACGACTTCCGCGAAGGCGAAACCGAGTTCCTGTACCAGCAGCGCAAGGTCGTGCCCCGGACCGGCTCGCTCCTCATCGCTCCGACCGCCTTCACCCACACGCACCGCGGCAACATGCCGAAGGGCGGCGACAAGTACATCGCCACGAGCTGGGTGCTGTTTCAGCGCCGCGACGCGGCGCGAAAAGTCTGAGGCATCCTATTTGCTACACTGAGTAGCGCTATGTACCGTGCCACCAAGATCGTCGCGACGCTCGGCCCGGCGTCGTCGGAACCGGCAGTCCTGGAAAGGATGGTGCGCGCCGGCCTGGACGTGGTGCGCCTCAATTTTTCCCACGGCACCACCGAGGATCATCTTTCGCGCGCCGCGCTGGTGAAGGAGATCGCCTCCAAGGTGGGGCGCACCGTGGCGATCATGTGCGACCTGCAGGGGCCCAAGATCCGCGTCGGCAAGTTCAAGGAGGGCCGGGTGACCCTCGAGAAGGGCCGGCGCTTCGTGCTCGATGCGGCGTCGAGCGCACCGGGCGACGCGGAGCGCGTCGGGCTCGACTACAAGGAGCTGCCGCGCGACGTGGGCCCCGGCGCGGTGCTCCTCCTCGACGACGGCAAGATCGTGCTCGACGTCACCGAGGTGCGCGGCGACGAGGTGCAGACCGTGGTGCGCCACGGCGGCGTGCTCTCCAACAACAAGGGCATCAACCGCCAGGGCGGTGGACTCACCGCGCCCGCGCTCACCTCGAAGGACATGGAAGACATCAAGACGGCCGCGAAGATGCAGGCCGACTACCTCGCGGTGTCCTTCCCGAAGAGCGGCGCCGACATGTACATGGCGCGCGAGCTGCTGCGCGCGGCGGGCGGCAAGGCCTTCCTGATCGCCAAGATCGAGCGCGCCGAGGCGGTGGCCGAGGCGGCGCTGCTCGACATCATGCGCGGCTCGGACTGCATCATGGTGGCGCGCGGCGACCTCGCGGTGGAGGTCGGCGACGCCTCGGTGCCCGCGCTGCAGAAGAAGATGATCCGGCTCGCGCGCGAGCAGAACAAGCTCACGATCACCGCCACGCAGATGATGGAGTCGATGATCGCGAGCCCGGTGCCCACGCGCGCCGAGGTGTCGGACGTGGCGAACGCGGTGCTCGACGGCACCGACGCCGTGATGCTCTCGGCCGAGACCGCGAGCGGACGCTATCCGGTGGAAGTGATCGAGGCGATGCACCGCGTGTGCGTGGAGGTGGAGCAGACCCAGCCGCTCAACCTCGAGCAGGACTTCCTCAACCGGGTGTTCACGCGGGTCGACCAGTCGATCGCGATGGCGGCGCTCTTCACTGCCTACCACCTCAAGGTGAAGTGCATCGCCTCGCTGACCGAATCGGGCTCGACCGCGCTGTGGATGAGCCGTCTCAACTGCGGCGTGCCGATCTACGCGCTCACCTCGCAGACGACGACGCGCTACCGCTGCGCGCTCTTACGCGACGTCTATCCGCTGATGGTCAAGTACGTCGGGCACGACCGCGAAGAGCTGCTGCACGAGGCCGAAAAGACGCTGGTGGCGAGCGGGGTGGTGAAGGAGGGCGACATCATCGTCCTCACCATCGGCGAACCCATCGGCAAGTCGGGCGGGACCAACACCATGAAGATCGTAAAGGTCGGGGAGCACCTGAAATCATGAACCGGCGCGTTGATCTCGCTTCCAGATTTGTCGACGTGGAAAACCTGCCGTGGGAAAAAACGGCCTACTCGGGCATCGAGCAGAAGACGCTGCTCGTCGACAAGCAGACCGGCCTCATTACCGCCCTGATGCGCATGGCGCCCGGTGCGCGCCTGCCGGACCACGAGCACGTGAAGATCGAGCAGACATATGTCTTGGACGGCGAATTGCACTGCGGGGAAGGTATTTGCAAAGCAGGCCAATTCGTCTGGCGTCCGGCGGGCAGCCGCCACGAGGCCTGGGCGGGCCCGCAGGGCGGCGTGTTCCTCGCCATGTTCCAGATCCCGAACAAGTTCTTCCAGCGCGACGGCCGGGTCACCGACTTCCTGGGCAACGACTGGCAGCAAGCATGGGGATCGGCCGTCTAGTAGCCGGGCTGTGGATCGCGGCGGCTGCCGCACACGCGGCCGCTCAGGGCGGCTATCCCGAGCAGCCGGTGCGCATTCTCGTGGGCTTCACGGCCGGCGTCGCGCCCGACGTGACCGCTCGACTGCTCGCGGAGAGGCTCGGCACCGCGTGGGGCAAGGCGGTGGTGGTCGAGAACGTCACCGGGGCCGGCGGCAACATCGCCACCGACCGCCTCGCCAAGTCGCCGCCGAACGGGTACACGCTCGGCATGATCGGCAACAGCTCGCTGGTTTTCAGCCCGAGCCTGTACGACAAGCTGAGCTTCGATCCGGTCAAGGACCTGGCGCCGATCTCGCAGATCTTCGTCGCCGCAAACGTGCTGGTCGTGCCGAGCGGCTCTCCGGCGGCGACGCTGCCGGAGCTCGTCGCGCTGGCGCGCGCGCAGCCGGGCACGCTCAGCTACGCGCACGCCGGCGTCGGAACTTCGCAGCACCTCGCCGCGGAGCTCTTCAGGTCCATGGCCGGCATCGATATCCGCCCGGTCGCGTATCGCGGCACCACGGCGCTCCTGCCCGATCTGCTGGCCGGCCGCGTCAGCCTCTCGTTCGCCAACGTGGTGAACGTGGTGCCGCTCGTGCGCGAAGGGAAGCTGCGCGCTTTCGCGGTCACGTCCGCCAGCCGCTCGGGCGTCGCACCCGAGCTTCCCACGATGGCCGAATCCGGTTATCCCGGGTTCGAAGCCGTGCCGTGGTTCGGCCTGATGGCGCCGGCCGGAACGCCGCGCGCGATCGTCGAGCGGCTGCATCGCGATACGGTCAAGCTGCTCGCCCAGCCGGACGTGCGCAGGAAAATGAACGACCTCGGCCTCGACGTGATCGGCGGCACGCCGGCGCAGTTCGCGGCCGCGATCGAGCGCGAGACGCCGCGCTGGGCAAGAGTGATCAAGCAGGCAGGAATCAAGGCAAACGACTAGGAGGAACGACGAATGAAGCGGATCGGAGCCGCGTTTTTTTTATTTCTCGCGAGCGGCGCAGCGGCCGCGCAGGACTATCCCGCCAAGCCGGTGGTGATCATCGTGCCGGCGGCGGCGGGGGGGCCGACCGACACCCTCACGCGGGTCCTCGCGGGGTCGATGGGCGAGGCGCTCAAGCAGCAGATGATCGTCGAGAACGCCGGCGGCGCCGGCGGCACGATCGGCGTCACCAGGGCGGCGAAGGCGCGCGCCGACGGCTACACGCTGCTCCTCTACCACATCGGCATGGCGACGGCGCCGACGCTGTACCGCAAGCTCCAATACGACACGCTCAAGGACTTCGACTACGTCGGCCAGGTGGCCGACGTGCCGATGATGCTGATCGCGAAGAAGGCCACGCCGGCGGCCAACTTTCCCGAATTCCTCGCCTACGCAAAAGCGAACAAGGACAAGGTCAGCTACGCCAACGCCGGCGTCGGCTCGGCGTCGTACCTTTGCGGGCTGCTCTTCATGAGCGCGGTCCAGGCGGACTTCACCCAGGTGCCGTACAAGGGCACCGGCCCGGCGATGAACGACCTGGTCGGCGGGCAAGTCGATTTCATGTGCGACCAGACCACCAACACCGTGCCGCAGATCAAGTCGGGGAACGTGAAGGCCTACGGCGTCACCACGGCTACGCGCATCGCGTCGTTTCCCAATCTACCCACGCTCGACGAGCAAGGGCTGAAAGGCTTCGACCTGGTGGTGTGGAACGGCCTCTTCGCACCCAAGGGCATCCCGAAGCCGGCGCTCGACAAGCTCGTCGCGGCGCTGCAGACCGCGGTGCAGGCGCCGGCCTTCCGGGCGCGCCTCGCGGATCTCGGCGCCGAGCCGGTCCCGCCCTCCAAGGCGACGCCGGGCTCCCTGGGCACGCTGCTCAAGGCGGAGGTCGAGAAGTGGGCGCCGATCATCCGGAAGAGCGGCGTGTACGCCGACTGAGCGGACCGGCGGCGGGGAGCTAGCGCGTGCGCATCGCGCTGTGCAACGAGGTGATCGCGCCGATGCCGTTTCCGCGGCAGTGCGAATACGCGGCGAAGCTCGGCTACGACGGGCTCGAGATCGCCCCCTATACCCTCTCCGAGGACCCGCACCGCATGGGCTCCGCCCAGATTGCCGCGGCGCGCAGCGCCGCCGAAGACAGCGGCATCGCGGTGACCGGCCTGCACTGGCTCCTCGTCAAGCCGGCCGGCCTCTCGATCTGCAGCAAGGATGACGCGGTCCGAAAGAGGACCGTGGACGTGATGCGCTCGCTCATCGACCTGTGCGCGGCGTTGGGCGGAAGGTACCTGGTGCACGGCTCGCCCCAGCAGCGGCGCATCGAGGCCGGCGAAACGCGCGCCGCGGCGCTCTCCCGCGCGAAGGAGTGCTTCGCCGTGGCTGCCGAGCGCGCGCAGAAAGCGGGCGTGGTGTACTGCGTCGAGCCGCTGTCGTCGGAGCAGACGCCGCTCGTCAACACGCTGGAGGAGGCGGCGCAGATCGTGGCCGAGATCTCCAACCCCGCGCTGAAGACGATGCTCGACTGCAGCTCCGCGGGACGCATGGAGAAGGAGCCCCTCGGCGCGCTGCTCGAGCGCTGGCTGCCGAAAGGCGTCATTGCCCACGTCCAGGTGAACGACCGCAACCGCCGCGGCCCCGGCCAGGGCGAGCAGCGCTTCGCGCCGGTGTTCGCCGCGTTGAAGCGGCACGGCTATGCGGGAGACGTGGCCGTCGAGCCGTTCGACTACGTGCCCGATGGTCCCGGTGCCGCGGCGCGCGCCATCGGCTACATTCGCGGGATCCTGGAAGCGCTGGACGCCTGAGGAGGGGCGTCGGAGTGAGCGAGAAGCGCATCGGCGTGATCATGCACGGCGTCACCGGCCGCATGGGCATGAACCAGCACCTCATCCGGTCGATCCTCGAGATCCGCAGGCAGGGCGGCGTGGCGTTGAAGGACGGCACGCGTCTCATGCCCGATCCCTTGCTTGTCGGACGCAACGCGGCGAAGGTCGAGGCATTGGCAAGGGAGCATGGCGTCGAGCGCTGGACGAACGATCTCGATTCAGCCTTGAAGAACACGGACGACCAAGTCTTCTTCGACGCGGCATCGACACAGCTGCGCCCCAAGTTGCTGAAAAAGGCGATCGCAGCCGGCAAGCACATCTATTGCGAGAAGCCCGTCTCCACTACGCTCGCCGAGGCGAAGGGACTCTACGCCGCCGCAAAGAAGGCGAAGGTGAGACACGGCGTCGTGCAGGACAAGCTGTGGCTGCCCGGGCTGTTGAAGCTGCGCAAGCTCAAGGAGCGGGGATTCTTCGGGCGCATGCTGTCGGTTCGCGGCGAGTTCGGCTACTGGGTGTTCGAGGGAGATCGCGAGCAAGGACAACCCGCCGCCCAGCGGCCCTCGTGGAACTACCGCAAGCAGGACGGCGGCGGCATCATCCTCGACATGCTGTGCCACTGGCGCTACGTTCTCGACAACCTCTTCGGCGAGGTGCAGGCCGTGAGCTGTCTTGGCGCCACGCACATCCCGCACCGCTGGGACGAGAACGGCAAGAAGTACAAGGCGACTGCCGACGATGCCGCGTACGCCACTTTCCAGCTCGCGGGCGGCGTGGTGGCGCACTTCAACTCCTCGTGGGACGTGCGTGTGCGGCGGGACGATCTGCTCACTCTCCAGGTCGATGGCACGAAGGGGAGCGCCGTGGCCGGCTTGCGCAAGTGCTTTTTTCAAAGCTATGAAGCGACCCCCAAGCCGGTCTGGAACCCGGACATTCCCCAGCCGATCGACTTCTTCAACGGCTGGGAGGAAATGGCGGACGAAGGCTACGACAACGCCTTCAAGGCGCAGTGGGAGCTTTTCCTGAAGCACGTCGCCGACGAAGGTGCCTTCCGCTGGAACCTGCTCGAGGGCGCGAAGGGCGTGCAGCTCGCCGAGCTCGGGCTGAAGAGCTGGAGGCTGCGGAAGTGGCTCGACGTGCCGAAGATCAAGCCATGATGCGTCTGAGAAAACTGGGCGCCGGCTTCGGCGCCGAGTCCGACGAGATCCCGCCGGATTTTGGCGAGGTCCGGGACGCGTTCTTCGCTTCTCAGGTGCTGGTCCTCCGCAATCAGAAGTTCACACCCGGTGGTTTTCTCGGGTTTGCAAAGCAATTCGGCAGGCCCGAGCCGCACGTCATCGACCAGTTCCATCATCCCGAGCACGCGGACATCCTCATCCTCTCCAACCGCAAGAAGAACGGAGAGCCGATCGGCCTGGCCGACGCCGGCACCTACTTCCACACCGACTATTCGTACCTCGACGTGCCGGCGCGCGCGACGCTGCTCTATTCGATCGAGGTACCGAAAAAGGGCGGCGACACGCTGTTCGCGGACCAGTACGCCGCCTATGACGATCTTCCCTCTTCCCTCAAAGCCAGGATCCGGGATCTTGTTGCGTTGCATCACTACGGCAACCGAGACGATCTCGACGCGTCCTCTCGCACGGTGGCCTCGGTGCTGACCGAAGAGCAGGAGGGGAAGATGAAATGGGTCAGGCACAAACTTGCGCGCAGGCATCCAATCACCGGGCGCACCGCCCTGTATTCGGTGTCGGGAAGCTCGTTCGGCATCGAGGGCATGCCGCAGGACGAGGCGCTCGACCTGCTCGACGAGCTCAAGCGCCATGCCACGCAGGAGAAGTATCAGCTCCGCCTCAGGTACGGCAAGGGCGACATGGTGATCTGGGACAACGCCTCGCTCCTGCACTCGGCGACGCTCACCGACCCGAACGATCCGCGTACACTGTGGCGCATCACCATCAAGGAGGAGGGGAGATCATGAGGAAGGGGATGCTTCTTGCCGCGGCCGGCTTCGTCGTCTCGCTGAACGCGAATGCGCAGCTCACGCTGCACGGCGCGGTGCAGTTTCCCGACGAGCACGTGTTCACGCGGGCGCTGGTGCGCTTCCAGGAGCTGACCGACAAGTATTCCGGGAAGAAGACCAACTGGGTGCTGCACAAGAACAGCGAGCTCGGCCTGGAAAAGCAGTACTTCGAATACATGGCGCAGGGCAAGGCGGTCGACTACGGCATCGTCTCGCCGGCGCACATGTCGACCTTCTCCAAGGCGGCGCCGTTCATCGACGCGCCGTTCCTGTTCCGCGACCTCGACCACTGGAACAAGGTGCTCGACGCCGATCTCCTCAAGCCGGTAGCCGACGAGATCAACCAGAAAGCCGAGGTAATGCTGATCGGCTACGCCGGCGGCGGCACGCGCAACATCTTCGTCAACAAGCCGGTGCGCAACCTCAAGGAGATGAAGGGCCTCAAGGTACGCGTGCAGGGCGCGCCGATCTGGTCGAAGACCTTCACCGCCATCGGCATGGCGCCGACCGTGATCGCCTACAACGAGATCTACAACGCGATCCAGAACAACGTCATCGCCGCCGGCGAGAACGAGGCCGCCGGTGTCGAGCAGATGAAATTCTACGAGGTCGCACCGCAGCTCTCGATCACGCAGCACGCGATCACCATCCGGCCGATCTGCTTCTCGACCAAGACGTTCAATAAATTGGACAAGGCCATGCAGCAGGCGATCCTGAAGGCCGGCAAGGAAGCCGGCGCCTATGGCCGCAAGCTCGAGTCGAGCGAGGACGAGGCGAAGCTGGTCGCGCTGGAGAAGGCGGGCAAGCTGAAGCGCGTCAAGTTCACCGACCGCGACCAGATGAAGAAGCTCGCCGATCCGGTGATGGCGGCGTACGCGAAGGAGATCGGCGCCGACCAGATCTACGCCAAGATCAACGCCATCAAGTAATCGTTGCTTAAGAACATTACGCGCTGGTACGCGCGGCTGCTGTCCTGGCTGCTCGCGTCCTCGGTCGCGGTGCTGATCGTCCCGGTCAGCCTGCAGATCTTTTCGCGCTACACGCAGCTGATCCCGGCCTATATCTGGACCGAGGAAATGGCGCGCTTCCTCTTCATCTGGATGGTGATGATCGGCGCGATGATCGGTGTGCGCGAGGGCTCGCATTTCGAAGTCGACGTCTGGCCGGAGCTCGGCGCGAAGGGCACCGCCGCGCTGCAGCTCGCGGCAGGCGTCTTCATCCTGCTCTTCGCTTTCGTTTTCCTCTGGGCGGGCTGGGAGTTCACGCGTTTCGCCTGGAATCGCGTCTCCGAGCTCGCCGACCTGCCGCTGTGGATGATCCACGTCGCCTGGCCGATCACGGGCCTGACCTGGCTCGTGTTCCAGAGCGAGCGCATGCGGGACGCGGCGAGGGTCCTCGCCGGCCGGGCGCCGCCCAAGCCCGAGGCGACGCACCTGAAGGCCGCGGAATGAGCGCCGGGCTGCTCGCACCCTCGAGCGCGGCGCTGATCCTGTTCGGCGTCTTTTTCGTGCTCCTCGTGCTGCGCGTGCCGGTGGCCTTCGCGCTCGGCCTCGCCTGCCTGCCACTGATGCTCCTCGAGGAGCGGCTCTCGATGCAGAACCTGGTGCAGGAGACTTTCAACGCCTACAACTCCTTCATCCTGCTGGCGGTGCCGTTCTTCCTGCTCACCGCCAACCTGATGAACATCGGCGGCATCACCGACCGCCTGGTGAGGCTGTCGCGCACCATGGTGGGACACTTTCCCGGCGCGCTGGCGCAGATCAACGTGCTGCTGTCGGTGTTCTTCGCCGGCATCTCGGGCTCCTCGACCGCGGACGCGGCCAGCCAGTCGAAGATCTTCATCGACGCGCAGGTAAAGGAGGGCTACGGCCTTTCGTTCTCGATCGCCATCACGGCAGTGTCGGCGGTGCTCGCGGTGATCATCCCGCCTTCGATCCTGATGATCGTCTGGGGAGGCGTGATCTCGACCTCGATCGGCGCCATGTACCTCGCGGGCATCCTGCCGGGGCTGCTCATCGCCGCGGCGCAGATGGCGACCGTGCATGTCTACTCGAAGATCTACAACTACCCGGTCTATCCGCGCGCCACGCTCAAGGAGTTCTTCCGCTCGGGGTGGGAGTCGCTGCCGGCGCTCTTCACCCCGTTCATCATCGTCGGCGGCATCCTGCTCGGCTGGTTCACCGCCACGGAGTCGGCCGCCATCGCGGTGCTCTATGCCGTGGTGCTTTCCTCCTTTTTCTACCGCGAGATGGGCTGGAAGCAGCTTTATCACTCGCTGCTCGAGACCGGCCGGCTGTCGGCCGTGGCCCTCTTCTGCGTGGGCACCGCGTCCGCATTCGGCTGGCTGCTCGCCTACTACCAGATTCCGAAAGCGCTGCTCTCGAACGTGACGGCCTGGGGCATGGGCATCACCGGCGTCGGCTTCTTCATCGCCTTCGTCTTTCTCGTGGTGGGCTGCTTCCTCGACGCGATCCCGGCGATCATCATCGTCGGCACCATCCTGCAGCCGCTCGCGCAGTCGGTGAACATGCACCCGATCCACTTCGCGATCATCGGCATCGTCTCGCTCGCCTTCGGCCTGGTGACGCCGCCCTACGGCCTGTGCCTGATGATCTCGTGCGCGGTGGCGAAGGTACCGCTCAAGTTCGCGCTCAAGGACACCGTGATCATGCTGGTGCCGATGCTGCTCATGCTGGCGGCGATCATCATCTGGCCGGAGATCCCGCTCATCCTGCCGAGGCTGATCGCGCCCGAGCTGCTGAAATAGCAAATCGAGTGTCATGAAGCTCGGCTATTTCACGATGCCCCTGCACGCGGTCGGACGCGAGTGGCGCCAGACCCTCGCCGAGGACCGCGAGGCGGTGCTGCTTGCCGAGCGTCTGGGCTACGAGGAGGCGTTCATCGGCGAGCACGTCACCGACCTCGCCGAGACCATCACCTCGTGCCTGATCTTCATCGCCACGCTCGCGCGCGACACCAGGCGCATCAAGCTCGGCAGCGGCACGGTGAACCTGGCCAATCGCCATCCCGCGATCACGGCGGCGGAGATCGCGATGGTGGACACCCTGCTCGAGGGCCGCTTCATCCTCGGGGTCGGGCCGGGTGGGCTGCCCTCCGACGCCGAGATGATGCAGACGATGGACGAGGATCGGAACGCGATCTTCGTCGAGGCGATGGACCACATGATCGCGCTGTGGACGCAGGAGCCGCCCTACCGGCTGCAGGGCAAGCGCTGGCGCCTGAGCACCGAGCGCACCTGGGCGCCGGATCTGGGCATGGGTGGGATGCTCAAGCCCTTCCAGAAGCCGCATCCGCCGATCGTCGTCACTTCGATCCTGCCGGCCTCGAACGGTATCGCTGCTGCAGCCGCGCGCGGCTGGACGCCGATCTCCGCGAACTTCGTGCAACCCTGGGTGATCAAGACGCACTGGCCGAAATACGCCGAGGGCTGCGCGCGCGCGAACCGCGTTGCGCGGCCGCAGGACTGGCGCGTCGCGAAGAGCATCTTCGTCGGTGACGACAAGGCAACCGTGCGTCGCATGACGCACGACGCGGGCAATCCCTTCGCCTACTACTTCCGCAATCTACAGAGGAAGGCGCAGAGAACCCGCGGCAACGCGCTCTTGAAGCATGACCCCGCCGTGCCGGACGAGGCGCTCACGGACGAGTACCTGGTGTCGAACCTGCTGATCGCGGGCACGGTCGACGAGGTAGTCGACAAGCTGCTCGCCTGGCGAGATGTGATAGGTCCGTTCGGCACGCTCCTGTACGTCGGCCACGACTGGACCGATCGCGAGGCGATGCGCCGGTCGATGGAGCTGATGGCCGAAGAGGTGCTCCCGCGCGTCAACCGCGCGCTCGGCGAATAGCCGCTATTTCAACAACCCGGCGACCAGGCTGCCCGCCTGGGCGCCTCCCGCCTTGTTGACGTAGTCGGTGACGATCGGCGTGAACTTGCTCAGCATGTCGGGGCTCATGCCCATCTTGGAAAACGCGCTCTGCAGTCCGGCCTTGTCGTTGATGTTCATTCCGCCGAGCAGCTGCTTGGCCAGGCCCAGGTACTGCTCGGAGCCCGGAATCGCCTTGGCGATCAGGTCGAAATCGCCGGCGGCGAGCCTTTGCTGCGCAAACGCGAGGATCGCCCCGGTTCCGCCGGCGGCCTGGCTTTCGTTCACACCGAGTTGCTTGGTCAGGGTGGATGGAAGGCTCGCGCTCGACCCCATTCCCATCATCGATTCCATCGACGAGCAGGCGGCCAGAAGGACCGCCCAGACTAGCAGCGCTGCAACGGCGAGATTGCGGTTCATGCAGTCGGCTCCTTCTATGAGTCGGCTAGCGTATCTGCGGCACCGCGACTCTATCTATGGGACCTTGGTCCCATTCGTCGCCGACGAGGCCGCCAGGACAAAAGAAACGTGGTCTGTCCCTGATCTCGGGATTAGTCGTAGAGCTTGCGGATGGCCGAGCTGTCGAGCTCGGCGTGGCCGCGCTTCGCGAGCTCGCGATAGAGGAACAGCGCCTGGGTGAGCATGGGCGTGGTGGCCTCGAGCGCGCCGCCCCATTTCGCCACCATCTCGAGGTCTTTCAGAAGCTGGCGCACGTAGCCGCGCGGCGCGAAGTCGCGCTGCGCCATCCGCGGCCAGTAGGCTTGCATCAGGTTGCTGTCGGCGTAGCCGCCGGCGAGGCAATCGGGGATGCGCGCCGCGTCGATGCCGGCCTTCTCGCACAGCGCCACCGCCTCGGCGAGCATGGCGTGGCCGACGCCGACGACGAGCTGGTTGATCATCTTGGCGGCGAGCCCGGCGCCGACGGGGCCGACGCGGGTGCAGCGGCCGGCGATGTCGCGCATGAGCGGCGCGAGCCGCGCAATGTCTGCCTCCGTGCCGCCCGCCATGACGGTCAGCGTCCCGGCGCCCGACGCGGGCGGGCCGCCCGACACCGGGGCGTCGACCCAGCGGCAGCCGGTTTCCGTTTCGAGGCGCGCGGCATGGGCGCGGCAGGCCTCGACCGGAATGGTGGAGAAGTCGACCACGAGCTGCGGCGGACGCAGCGTCTTCACGGCGCCGCGCGGGCTGAACATGGCATCGATGACCGCATCGTTGGTCGGAAGGTTGAGCAAGACGACGTCCGCCTCGGACGCGACGCCGGCGGCCGACGCACACGCCTGCGCTCCGGATTGAGCCACGCGCTCCGGCACGATGTCGTAGGCTCGCACGCGCCAGCCGAGCCCGGCGAGGCGCTGCACCATCGGCAGGCCCATCAGGCCGACCCCGACGTAACCGAGCTTGAAAGGTTTTGCTTCCATGGCTCACCTCATCCTGTAGATGCGCAGCGCGTTGTCGTAGAAGAGCGCGCGGCGCTCTGCCTCGGCCATGCCGCGGGTGATCTCCTCGAAGCCGGCGTAGATCGTCGTGAAGCTGGCGCGCAGGCTGTCCACCGGGTAGTTGCTCGCGAACATCGTCCTCTCGACGCCGAACAGCTCGAGCACCCCGAGCACGAATTCCCGCACCGGGACCCCCATGCCCGAAATCTTCACCGCGACGTTGGAGCAGGCGGCGAGCCCGGCCATCGCCGAGCGCCATTCGCGCGCGCCGCTGGCGGAAGGCAGCCCGGCGTGGTTCAGCACGATCGTGGTATCGGGGAAATCGCGCGCCAGGCGCGCAGCCTCCCCGAGCTGCGGGAACGGCGCCTGCAGCTCGAAGTGCAGGCCGAGCCGGGCGAGGCGCGCGAAGCCTGCGCGCCAGCGGGCATCGTCCATCATCCCGGGCCGAGGCTTGTGGCGCACGCCGCGCACGAAGCCGTGCCGCGTGTGCGCTTCGAGCACCTCGGCGCAGTCTTCCCGGTCGAGCCACGCTTGTGCGACGGCGACGGTCGGAAACGAGCTCGCCTTCCTGATTCTTTCCAGGAAATCCATCTCGCCGCGCGGATCGCGCGGATCCCACTCGGCCTCGATGTAGACCGCGTGCGACACCCGCCAGCCGGCGGTGTCGGCGCGGTAGTCGTCGACCAGGTAGCGGCGTCGGAGCTTGCCGTAGTCGCCGTAGCGGAACGGGATCGGCCGCTCGTCGCACAGCCACGGGTAGTAATGCGCGTGCGGATCCCACACGTGCATGTGGGCATCGGCGATCGGATAGCGGAAGCTCAGATCGCGGCTTCGGTCTTCGGGTCGAAAAAATGCAGGCGTTGCGGATCCAGCGCGAGGCGGATGCTCTCGTGCGCCTTGACGCGCGCGCCGGGGTCGACGCGCGCCACCATCGGCACGCCGCCGGCGCGGAAGTTGAGCAGGATCTCGTTGCCGAGCGGCTCGAGCACGTCCACGGTGGTGGCGAAACCGTGCTCGTCGGCGCCGTTTGCCAGGCGCAGCGCTTCCGGCCGCATGCCGAGCGTGACCCGCTTGCCGCCGAGCGAGCGCATGCGCTGCGGCACCTGCAGCCGCAGGCCCTGCGCTTCCGCCCAAAGCCCGTCGCCGCTGATGTCGACGTCGACGAAGTTCATCGCCGGCGAGCCGATGAAGCTGGCGACGAAGCGGTTGGCCGGCCGCTGGTAGAGCGTGAGCGGCGCGCCCTCCTGCTGCACCACGCCGTCCTTCATCACCACCACGCGGTCGCCGAGCGTCATCGCCTCGATCTGGTCGTGCGTGACGTAGATCGCGGTGGTCTCGAGACGCTCGTGCAGGCGCTTGAGCTCGACGCGCATCTGCACGCGCAGCGCCGCATCGAGGTTGGACAGCGGCTCGTCGAACAGGAACACCCGCGGATTGCGCACGATGGCGCGCCCAAGCGCGACGCGCTGGCGCTGGCCGCCCGAAAGCTGGCGCGGCTTGCGCGCGAGCAGCGCCTGGATGCCGAGGATCTCGGCGGCCTCGCGCACGCGGCGCTCGATGTCGGGCCGCTCGAACTTGCGCATTTTCAGGCCGAACGCCATGTTCTCGCGCACGCTCATGTGCGGGTAGAGCGCGTAGTTCTGGAACACCATGGCGATGTCGCGGTCCATCGGCGCGAGGTCGTTGACCACGCGGCCGTCGATGCTGATCTCGCCAGAGGTGATGTCCTCCAGCCCGGCGACCATGCGCAGCGTGGTGGTCTTGCCGCAACCCGATGGGCCCACCAGCACCACGAACTCGCGGTCGCGGATCTCGAGGTTCACGTTCTTCACCGCGTGCACCTCGTCGTACTTCTTGTTCAGATCCCGGATCAGAACCTTGGCCATTCAACCCCGCATTCAGCCTTTGACGCTGCCGGTCATGCCGGTGACGTAGTACTCGACGAAGAAGGAATAGACGATCGCCACCGGGATCGAGCCGATCAGCGCGCCCGCCATCAGCGGCCCCCAGAAGAACACGTCGCCCCGGATCAGCTCCGACACCACGCCGACGGGGACGGTCTTCTGCTCCGGGGAGGAAAGGAACACCAGGGCGTAGATGAACTCGTTCCACGACAGCGTGAAGGCGAAGATGCCGGCGGAGAGGATGCCCGGCACCGCGATCGGGAAGATGATGTAGATCATCGCCTGCCAGCGCGCCGCGCCGTCGATGCGCGCGCATTCCTCGAGCTCCTTCGGGATGGTCTTGAAGTAGCCCATCATCAGCCAGGTGCAGAACGGGATGAGGAAGGTCGGATAGGTGAGGATCAGCGCCCAGGGCGTGTCGCCGAGGCGGTACTCGCGGATGATGTCGGCGAGCGGGATGAACAGCAGCGTCTGCGGCACCAGGTAGGTGACGAAGATCGCGGTGCCGAGCAGCCCGGCGTAGCGGAACTTGAGCCGCGCCAGCGCGTAGCCCGCGAACACGCCGCACACCAGCGAGATGAGCGTCGCCGCGAGCGAGATCAGCATGGTGTTCCACATCCACTGGTTGAACAGCGTCTCCTGCACCAGGTTCTTGATGTGGTCGAAGGTCGGGTGGGCGGTCCAGAACGGCGAGTAGAGCGGGTGGTTCCACGGCCGGTAGAGCTCGCCGTCGGGCCGCATGGTGGTCACCGCCATCCAGTAGAACGGGAACAGCAGGCCGAAGATGAACGCGCCCAGCGGCAGGTAGAACCAGAGCCACTTCTTCCACTTCGCGCCTTCGATCATCTAGCGGCTCGCCGAGCTGGTCATTACCGGTTCTCGACTCTGCGGATGTACCAGAGCTGGAACACGACCACCAGCAGGAGCGCGGGGAACATCGCCAGCGAGATCGCCGCGCCTTCCGACAGCAGGCCGGTGCCGACGCCGATCTGGTAGGCGTAGGTGGCGAAGAGCTGCGTCGCATTCGCCGGGCCGCCCCCGGTCAGCACGTAGACCAGCTGGAAGTCGGCGAAGGTCTGGATGATGGAGAACAGCACCACCACCATCGTCACCGGTAGGAGCAGCGGCCAGGTGACGAACCAGAAGCGCTTCCAGCGATTGGCGCCGTCGATCGCCGCCGCCTCGTGCAGGTCGGGGCTGATGGTCTGCAGACCGGCGAGCAGGCTGATGGCGTAGAACGGCACGCCGCGCCAGATGTTCACCAGCGAGATCGACGCCATGGCGAGATCCGGGTCGCCCAGCCAGTTGATGCGCGAATTGATGATCGAGAGCTTCCAGAACAGCCAGTTGAAGACGCTGAAGGTGGGGTCGAACATCCACTTCCACGCCAGCGTCGAGAGCACCGTGGGGATGATGAACGGCAGCAGGACGAAGGCGCGCACCCAGGACTTGCCGCGGAAATTCCGGTTGAGGAGCAGCGCGAGCCACAGGCCGAGCGCCAGCTTGAAGACCGTGGTGACGCCGGTATAGACGAAAGTGTTGATCGCCGCGGTGCGGAAGATCGAGTCGTCGAGGATCTTGGCGAAGTTGCGCAGGCCGATGAAATGGCCCGGCTCGCCCACCGTGGAGTCGGTGAGCGAGAGCCAGACGCCGCGCACGAACGGGTAGGCGATGAACAGCGTCAGCAGCGCGAGCGTGGGGAACAGCAGCCAGAACGCGAGCGCGCCCTCGCGCTCGAGTATCCGGCTGCGGGTTGCAGCGAACACGGGCCTAGCTGCCCGCGTACACCTTGCCGACCTCCTCGGCCGCCCACTTCACCGCCTCTTCGGCCGACATGCCCTGCACCGCCTTGGCGTACATGTCGGTGATGATGTACTTGGTCAGCACCTCGGCCGACTTGCGGTTCGGCGGGCCGGCGTAGCCCGGCGAAAGGCCGAGCTTGGCGGCGATCTTGAACGGCGCCATCACCGGATCCTCGTCCCACATCTTGTGCTTCTCCCATTGCGCCGTGGGCGGGGTGGAGTAGCCCTTCTGCGAGAGGAACCACTTCTCGTAGTTGGCCGGCGTGTGGATCCACTTCAGGAACTCCTTCGCCGCCTTCTGATTCTTCGAGTAGCTCATCACCATGTGCGACTGGAACAGGTGGAAGCCGAACTGGCCCTTCGGCCCCCTGGGCAGCGGCGAATGGCGGATGTCTTCCTTCATCGGCTTGCCGCCCTCGGTCTTGTACTGGTCGGGCTTGCGCAGCGTCTCGATGTAGATCGAGGCGCCGTTCAGCGTCGCCGAGATGGTGCCGGAGAGGAAGGCGCGGTTGTTGTTGGTGTCGTCCCAGGCCAGGCCGCCCTCGTCGAACGCGTCCTTCCAGAAGGCCTTCATGAACTTCACCGACTCGATGGTCTCCTTCGAGTTCAGGACCACCTTGCCTTTCTCGTCGACCTCTTTGCCGCCCCACGACCAGAGGTACGGATAGCTGAAGGTCGGCGCGTCGCCGAAGGTGTGGCCGAGCGTCTGGCCGAGCGGGCGGCCCTTGGCCTTCAGCTTCTTGCCGGCGTCGTGGTACTGCTCCCAGGTCTCGGGGAATTTGCTGTGGCCGACCTCCTCGAACCACGACTTGCGGTACGCGATCTCGGCGCCGATCACCGCCCACGGCACCGAGAGCGTCTTCTTGCCGTCGGTGGTGTTCGCCTTGGCGACGTTGTAGTAGCCGCCCTGCGCCTTGGCGATCGCCGAGGCGACGTCGCTGACGTCGACCGCGCTCGAGCCGTAGATGTGCGGGTGGTTGTTGAACAGCATGAAGACGTCCGGCCCCGAGCCCGACTGGATCGCCGAGGTGACGCGCGGCTGCAGATCGTTGCCGTTCACCGTCTCCAGGTTGATCTTGACGCCAAGGGCCTTCATCGCCTCGGGCAGCATCGACTTGCGCAGCAGCTCGTCGGATGCCGGCACGAAGTCGTTCCACTTGATCCAATGCACCTGCGACTGCTGGGCGAATACCGGCGCCTGGCGGGCAGCGAGTATTCCCGCGATTCCCGCCTTCAGGAAATCGCGCCGCTTGAACTGAGCCATGTCGACTCCTCCTCCAGAGGTGAACCAGAAATGTACTACTACATGCGCCGCGTCGACTAGTAGCCCAGGACCCGCGGCAACCACAGGGACAGCCCGGGGAAGTAGGTGACGATGAGAAGCGCCGCGCACATCGCGCCGTAGAAGGGCCACAGCTCCCGCGAGACCTCCTCCATGGTCACTTTCCCTATGGCGCAGCCGACGAACAGCGTCGGCCCGACCGGCGGGGTGATGAGGCCGATGCCCAGGTTGAGCAGCATGATCATGCCGAAGTGCACCGGGTCGACGCCGAGCGCCTTGATCACCGGCAGCATGATCGGGGTGCAGATGAGGATCATGGGCGCCATGTCCATGAACGTGCCCAGCGCGAGCAGCATGATGTTGATGAGCAGCAACATCATGTACTTGTCGTTGGTGACGGAGAGGAAGAACTGGGTCGCCTTCGCCGGCAGCTGCATGATCGCCATCAGGTAGCCGAAGCCGGCGGCGAAGCCGATCACCATCATCACCATCGCCACGGTCTTCGTCACCCGGTGCAGGAGCCTGGGCAGGTCGCGCCACCGGTATTCCTTGTAGATCACCATGGTGCAGAAGAGCGCGTAGACGCAAGCCACCGCGCCGGACTCGATCGCGGTGAACACGCCCGACAGGATGCCGCCGAGGATGATGACGATGGTGATCAGGCCCCACACCGCGTCGAGCGCGATCTTCAGCGCCTCGCGCAGCGGGATGACGCGGCTCGCGGGAAAGTTGCGCCTGCGTGCAGTCCACAGGATGAGCGCGATGAGGCAGGCGCCGAACAGCAGCCCCGGAAAGACGCCCGCCATGAACAATGCTGCAATTGACACGGTTCCGCCCGTGGCAATCGAATAGATCACCGAGTTGTGCGAAGGCGGCACCAGGATCGCCTGCACCGAGCCGCAGATGGTGACGTTGGTGGCGAACACCTTCGAATAGCCGTTCCGCACCATCTCGGGAATCATCACCGAGCCGACCGAGGCGGTATCGGCGACCGACGAACCCGACAGGCAGCCGAACAGCGTCGAGGCGACCACGTTGACGAGCGCGAGCCCGCCGCGGATGAAGCCGACGAACACCTTGGCAAGGTCGACCAGCCGCCGCGCCACGCCGCCCTCCGACATGATGGCGCCCGCCAGCACGAAGAACGGAATGGTGAGCAGCGCGAAGTCGTCCATGCCGTCGGAGATCTTCAGCATCACCGCTTCGAGCGGCATGTCGATCCACAGCGCGGTGACCAGCGTGGCGAGGCCCATGGCGTACGCGACCGGAATGCCGAGGAACATCAGCAGGAGGAAGGAGAACAGGAGGATCAACGCGTCCATGCCGTCGGCGCCTCTGGTTACGAGTCGGCTTGGGGCTGATCGCGGAACGTGAACGAGTCTGCGGGCGGCTGCCCGAGCCACAGGCGCTCGATGCAGAAGGCGAGCGTGATCGCGCCCGCGGCGGGAATCGGAATGTAGGTCGCGCCCGCGGAGATCTCCGGGAACTCGGCGATCGAGTTCTGCCACACCGTCTGCACCAGCAGCACGCCCCACTTGATCATGAACAGGCCGATGACTCCCATGCCGACGTCGCCGGCGAACTCCAGGCGCCGGCGGTTGGCGTCGTTCACCATGTTGAGGACCGTGGCGACCGCGATGTGCGCGTTGGCCCGGTAGGCCGCGGCGCCGCCGATGAACGAGAACACGATCATCATCAGGATGCCGGCGGGCTCGGGCCAGCTCGCGGCCGAGTTCATGGCGTAGCGCATGAACACGCCGTAGGGAATGATGACGGTGATCACCGCCATGGCCGCCGCGGCCAGCACGATGCAGGCGATGTAGAGCCACTCCATCGCCTGCCGGTAAAAAATGGTGACGGTCACCATTTGATTTAAATGGTGACTGTCACCATTTTGGGCGGTGGCCTACTTCGTGTCCAGGATGCGCTTCTGCAGCGCGGCGTACTTGGCGCCGTACTTGTCGCGGATCGGCTGGGTGGCCTTGAAGAAGGCTTCCTTGTCCGCGGCGACGAACTGCACGCCGGCGGCCTTCAGCTTCGTCTCCGCCTCGGCGGTGTACTTGTTCCAGCGCTCGCGCTGCTCCATCTGGGCCTCGCGCGAGTGCTTCTTCAGCAGCGCCTGGTCCTCCTTCGACAGCTTGTCCCAGGTCGCCTTGGAGAACACGAACATCTCCGGGATGATCAGGTGGCCGGTCAGGCTGTAGACCTTGACGATCTGGTAGTGGTTGGCGGTCAGCATCGAGGGCGGGTTGTTCTCGGCGCCGTCGACCACGTGGGTCTGCAGCGCGGAGTAGAGCTCGTTGTAGCCCATGGCCACGCCGTTGCCGCCCATGGCGTTCATGGTCTCGACGAAGATCGGGTTGCCCATCATGCGCACTTTCAGGCCCTTGAGATCCGCGGGCTTGGTGACCGGCTTCGCGGCGTAGACGTTGCGCGTGCCGCCGTCCATCCACCCTAGCCCGATCAGGCGCGCGCTGGAGGCGGAAACCTTGTCGAGCAGCTCCGCGCCGATCGGCCCGTCGATCACCTTGCGCATGTGCTCTTCGTTGCGGAACATGAACGGCAGGTTGAAGACGTTCAGGTCGTCGACCACCGGCCCGAGCGCGCCGACCGAGACGCGGGCGATCTGCAGCGCGCCGACCTGCGCCTGCTCGATCATCTCCTTCTCGCCGCCGAGCTGCATCGAGTGGTACATCTGGATGGAGATGCGGCCGTTGGTCTCCTTCTCGAGCTTGCGGCCCATGCTGATGATGGCCTCGATGGTCGGGTAGCCGAGCGGGTGGACGTCGGCGGCCTTCCAGACCTGCTTCTGCTGGGATTGAGCGGGCAGCGCGGCGCAGCATGCGGCGATCACGGCCGCGCCGACTAG
Source organism: Burkholderiales bacterium (assembly GCA_036406675.1). Lineage (GTDB taxonomy): Bacteria > Pseudomonadota > Gammaproteobacteria > Burkholderiales > SG8-39 > SCGC-AG-212-J23. The sequence goes on along the minus strand of DASXAO010000138.1, from coordinate 3,031 downwards.
ATGGCGCTGATTCAAGAAGTGAACCAAGGAATCCTCCTCTGATAAGATTCGTCAGTCATCATACAACCGTGCCGAATCACGTCAAGATCAGGCCGCTCGCCGCCGAGCGCAAGCTCTCGCGGGGGCTGTTCGACCAGCTCGCCGAGCAGATCAAGAGCGGGCGGCTCGCGCCGGGCGCGCGGCTGCCGACCGAGCAGGCGCTGACGCGCGCCGCGCGCGTGAGCCGCACCGTGGTGCGCGAGGCGGTGGCGGCGCTGCGCGCCGAAGGGCTGGTGATCACGCGCCAGGGCGTGGGCGCCTTTGTCTCGGCCGAGCCGCAGCACGCGCCGTTCCGCATCGAGCCCGAGCGCATGCAGACGCTCGCCGATATCCTCAACGTCATGGAGTTGCGCCTGGGCGTCGAGATCGAATCCGCCGGCCTCGCCGCCGAGCGCGCCTCCAGGCTGCAGCTCCGCGCCATCGCCGCAGCCCTGAATGCGATCGAAGAGGCGAGCGCCGCCGGCCGATCGGCGGTCGACGAGGACCTCGCGTTCCACCGCGCCATCGCCGACGCCACCGGCAACCCGGAGTTTGCGCGGTTTCTCCAGTTCATCGGCCGGCACCTCATCCCCCGGCGCACGGTGAGCGGGCTGCCCGAGCGCATGGGAGGGCAGACGGCCTACCTCGCGCTGATCCAGGAGGAGCACCGGCGCATCTTCGCGGCGATCCGCGACCGCAACCCCGGCGCGGCGCGCGAGGCCATGCGCCGGCATCTCACGCGCTCGCTCGAGCGCTACCGCAAGCTCGCCGCCGAGCGCCAGCAGGCTGCGTGAAGATTCTGCTCACGCATTCGCCGGAGGCACGCGGGCTCTATTACGGCCCGCGCGCGCTCGCCGGCCTGGAGCAGCTGGGCGAAGTGAAATTGCACCACGGCTCGACGCCGCTGGAGGGGGAGAAGCTGATTGCCGAGGCGGAGGACTGCGATCTCATCGTTTCCTACCGCCAGTCGCCGGGGCCGGCGGCGCTGTTCGAGCGCCTGCCGAGGCTCAAGGCGTTCCTGCGCTGCGCGATCGACATCCGCAACGTCGACGTCGCCGCGGCGAGCAGCGCCGGCGTGCTCGTCACCCAGGCGAGCGCCGGATTCGTCACCTCGGTGTCCGAGCTCGTGGTCGGCCTGCTGGTCGATCTCTCCCGCGGCATCACCCGCTCTACCCTCGAGTACCGAAGCGGCCGCGTGCCAAAGGCAACCAGCGGGAAGGAGCTCAGGGGAAGCACGTTGGGCGTCATCGGCTACGGCGCGATCGGGCGCGAGGTCGTCCGCGTCGCCCGGGCGCTCGGCATGCGCGTGCTGGTCAACGACCCGTACGTGAAAGAGGTGGAGCAGACGCCCTTGGATGACCTGCTCGCTCAATCCGACTACGTCGCACCCCTCGCCGTTGCGACCGCGGAAACCGAAAACCTGATGGATGCGTCCTCCTTTGCGAAGATGAAGCAAGGCGCACACTTCATCAACGTGTCTCGCGGCAACCTGGTGGACGAGGCGGCGCTCGAAGCCGCGCTCGACTCCGGGCAGCTCGCCGGCTGCGCCATGGACGTGGGCCGCGCGCCCGACCAGATGCCGACGCCGCGCCTCGCCGCGCGGCCCGACGTGATCGCGACGCCGCATACCGCGGGGCTCACGGTTCCGGCGATCGAGCACCAGTCGCTCGAGACCGTGGCGCAGGCCGGCGAGATCGCGAGCGGGCGCGTCCCGAGGGGCGCGGTGAACGCCGAACACTGGAAGAGGAGGCCATGAAGACCGTGCTCATTACCGGCGCCGCCGGCGATGTCGGATCGCACCTGCGCAGGGAGCTTGCGGGGAAGTACGCCCTGCGCCTTTCCGACAAGAGAAGCCTGAAGCCGGCCAAGGACGAAAAATTCGTCCGCGCCGACATCTCGAGAATGCCCGACGCGCTGAAGATCACGAAAGGCGTCGACGCCGTCGTCCACCTCGGCGGCTACTCGGTGGAGGGGCCCTGGAAGGTGATCCACGAAGCGAACATCGTCGGCTGCTACAACGTCTTCGAGGCGGCGCGCAAGAACAAGGTCAAGCGCATCCTCTTCGCCACCAGCAACCACGCGGTGGGCTTCTACCGCCGCGCGCAGACCATCGACCACCGCGTCTACATCAAGCCCGACGGGCGCTACGGCGTCTCCAAGGTGTTCGGCGAAGCCCTCGGCAGCCTGTACGCCGACAAGTACGGCATGGAGGTGTTCCTGATGCGCATCGGCAACGTCAATCCGCAGCCGCTCGACAAGCGGCGCCTCGCGATCTGGCTCAGCCCGCGCGACCTGGCGCAGCTCGTCCAGATCGGCATCGACCATCCCGACGTCAAGTTCGAGATCGTCTACGGCGTCTCGGGCAACAAGCGGAGCTGGTACGACAACTCGAACGCGACCCGCCTGGGCTACCGGCCGCTCGACAACTCGGAAAAGCACGCCGAGGAAATCCTGGCGAAGGAGAAGGAAGGCGATCCGGTCGCCGAGCTCTACCAGGGCGGCATCTTCACGGTCGCCGAGGAAGTGCCGAACCCGGCCGCCGCAGCCAAACGCGGAGCGAGGAAATGAGAATTTCGATGCCGAAGGGCGCGTGCGACACTCACATGCACTTCTACGACGGCGCACTGAGCGCGAAGCCCGGGACGCCGAACCCGGGGCACTACACCGTGCCGATGTACCGCGAGCTGCAGAAGCAGCTCGGCCTCGAGCGCGTCATCGTGGTGCAGCCGAATGCCTACGGCGACGACAACACGGTAACTTTGGCCTCAATAAAAAATCTCGGCCAAAATGCCAAAGGCGTTGCCGTAGTGAAGCCCGGTGTGGCCGATCAGGAGCTCGAGCGCCTGACCAAGGCCGGCATCTGCGCCATCCGCATCATGACCCTGCACGGGGGCACGCTCGGGTTCGATGTCATGGACGAGCTGATGGCGCGGGTGCATCCGTTCGGCTGGCACGCCAACATCCAGCTCGACGGCCGCGAGCTGCCGAAGTACGAGGCGCAGATCAAGCGCCT